>CAZOVZ010000007.1:0-61776 GCA_964583755.1 uncultured Candidatus Cloacimonadota bacterium | reverse complement strand
CCACAAGCCTGGATTCCACAGCGGCCGCGGGTCAAATATAAGTGTGAAGGTCACCAGTCAGGCGGCCGCTTGGAATGACACACTCATAGGCTCGCGGACAAAAGCGCAATTGCTTACGCACTAACCATCTTTACGCTTCTCCAATTCGCGTAATTCGTGCAATTCGTGGACGATCCCTACCAATCCTGATCATCCTGTTCATCCCTGATCTATTCTTTTCTCTGTTTCTCCGTGTCTCTGTGTTAGAAAAAATGCGCAACCCACTATCAATAGAGGGCATTCCTCCTTATTGCAATCCTCAATGAATCGTGTAATCCACCCGAAGAGTTCCCGTCCCACGCTCGCCAACTCTCACGGTGGATAAGGAGATTCAAAAGGGAATGGAAAAAGGGTGGAAAGGGTGAAATGGTGGAAGGGTGAAAGGGGTGGAAATAGATAAAAGGAGAAAACGAGAAAAAAGTGATAGGGGTAGGGGAGCCCAGCAGTGGAAACTCCTCTGCCCCTATCGGGTGGGACCCGCGTCTGGATGACTGCGGGGATTATTGTTTGGGATAGCCCCAGTCGCCGGCTTCCGGGGGGAGTTTGGAGGCGGGCGGGGTTTTGGCGGCTTTCAGGGCGCGCTGAACGGCGTTGTCTTCGATGTCGGTTTTAAGGATGATGACCAGTTCGCGTTCCTTGGCCTCATATCTGTCGTAGCCGGTCAGATAGCGGATGCCGAGGACCCACCAGGGCAGGTCCCTGAGGATGGGGATGCCGCCGCGGACCTTGACGGTGTCGGTGTCGTAGAGTCCGCCGATCACGGCTTCCTCGCCGTCGAAGAGCACCAGTTCGGTTTCGGAGCGGCTCTTGTTGATGATGGTGCTGATGTTGCCCGGGGTGCCGCTGCTGCGTTCGATGCTGACCTTCATGTGGACGACCTCGGTGCCGTCCACCTCCACGATGGTGGGCTCGACGTTCATGATCACGCCGGTGGCGAAAAACTTATCCGTGGTATTGCCGGCGTCGTCGATGGTCTTGACGGAGATGTCCTGTCCGACCTGGATGAAGCCCTTTTTGCCGGAACTGACCATGATGTTGGGCTTGGCGATGACGCTGCCTTTCTGGTTGGATTCGATGGTGTTGAGCAGGGTGTTGACCTTGATCTTGACGCTGCCGATGTTCGAAGCGCCTTCCGCGCCGATTCCGAAGAGGGTGCCGGGCACCTGGCCGGCCCCGGCGAAATCCGCGTTCACGTCCACCGCGCCGTCCAGGAGGGTGGACCAATCGATCCCCAGGGCCTTGAGGTAGGCGCGGTCTGCCAGCAGCGCCACTGCGTTGATGCGCACCAGCTTGGAATCCACGTCCACGCCGGCATACCTGCCGCCGCCTTCCGCGGACGCCACCACCGGCTCCGGCTGGTTGGCCAGGGCGATGTAGCCCGCCTGGTCGAGCAAGATCAGGCCGTGCTTGAGGGCGATCAGTTCCAAAGCCTGGCGCCAGGGCAAGCGATTGAGGGGAATGCCGATCTGGCCGTTGAAGCTGCTCTGGTTGATCATCTTTTTGTTTTCGAACTTGAGGCTGGAGAGTTCCAGGATGCGCACCGCCTCGTTGAGCGCGGTGGTTTCGTTGATGGTCACCAGGCCTTCATCCACGGCCTTGGGCGTTTGCGCCGCGAGGGCGAGGGCGGCCGCGAGGATGAGCGTCAGGCAGAAAATCTTGTTTATCACTGTTACCTCATGGGGTGGGGTTGATTTGAACGGTGTAGTTTTCTTCGACGCCGTGCTTGTTCAGGCGGAAGACCACCTTGCCGGCGGATTCGGAGACCTGGTAGAGATAGCCCCAGGCGACCCTGCTGCCGCGGGAAAGGATGCGGATGATGCCCCCGGAATCGCGGAAGAAGGCCATCCCGCGGGAGATCCCGATCAGGCGGGAATCCTCCACATTGAGCAGGGAGGGATCGATGTCCCAGGGCAGGGGTTCCTCGGAAATGCGCGGCATGAAGAGCGGATAACCGGTGTAGGGCCGGGCCAGGGGGAGCATCCCGATGGCGGGGAGTTCCGGTCCGCCCTGGAGCAAATGGGTGCGCAGGATCATCGAAAAGGACACTGTGTCCGCCTTGGCGGCGCCTTCGGTGCCGATGGAGAAATCCTCGACCGTCATGACCAGGCGCTGCTTTTCGATCTGGTTGGCAAAGTTCAGCAGGCTGGCGTAGGGGGTCTTGCCGCTGATGATGTAATCGTGAAAATCGGCGGCTGTCTTTTGGGAATCCGCCACAGCAAAGTCAAAATCCACATTGGCGCCCATCTGGTTCATCAGGCCCAGCAGGTAGCCAAAGGTGACGGAAGGGGAATCCGCGCCGAGCACCAGCTTGCTCTGCTGGTCGATCAGGGCTTCCTGGAGGATGAACTCCTGGCGCAGGGAATCGATGGTGCTGAGCAGGTAGCGCAGCGAATCCACGGAGGCCTGGGTCTGCAGGTTTTGCTTTTCCAACTCCCTGGTTTTGCGGTGGCCGGAGGTGAACTGGAAGGCGGCCAGGGCGCAGATCAAAAAGAGCAGGATGCCCAGGACGAGGGTGTTGCGGCCGCTGTTGCTCATTTGCGGTCTCCCAGGTCCAGGAGGATGAGGTCACGCACCGCCAGCTCGCGGACGGGGTGGGTGGGGTAGTTTTTCAGGATGTCGCGATACGCCACGATGAAGCGCTGGTGGCCGCGGGCGTAGTCGATGCGGGCGGAGAGCAGCAGGGCGTAGGGATAGATCTCGTTGACTTCGTGGACGAGGGGATCGAGGGCGGCGATGGCGGCGCGGTAGTCTCCCGCGCGGTAAAGCTTATTCGCCAGATGCCAGCGGACGAGGGGGGCCAGCCGGTTGGATCCGTAGTTTTTCAGATAGGCGGCGGCGCTGCCCTTGATGGCCGCCAGGTCGCTCCGGTTGAGGGTTTTGACAAACCCGATGTAGTCCGTGGCGGCGTCCCCGCCGATGAGGATCTGGCTGGAAGTGAGGCGGGGCATGTAGGCGCTCGTGATGGGGCCCAGAATGATCTTTGGGGCCACGGCGGGGGGTTGGGGCTCTTGCGCTGCTTCGGATTCCGCCAGAGCGGCTTCCCGGGCCGATTGAACTTCCGCTTCGGCCTGGGCAACGGCCTCTTCCCCGGCGGCGCGCTCAGCTTCCAAAGCCTCGGCGTCCGCCTCCGACAGCCTGTTCTGCTCCAGTATTTCCGCCATGTCGGCTTCGATCTGGCCCACCCAGTCCACCGGAGGGAAATCCGCTGTGATCTCGAAGGTCCAGACCGTGGAGTTGTGGATCAGGCCGGTGGTGACCTTTTGGATGCGGCTGTTGGGCAGGGCGTCCGCAAAGGCGATGATGTTGCTGCGGTTGGTAGTCTGGCCGGTGAGGTGGAGGCGGTTGCCTTCCTTTTTGAAATTGGTGAGCCAGCTGAGGGGGCGCGACTGGAAGGTTTGGTTCAGGTTTTCCAATACTGCTGACCAGGGGTTTTTACCTTTGAGGATGATCCGCACGGCGTCCAGGTTTTTGTTGAAGCTGCTCATCTGCTCTTTCATCAGGGCTATCTCCGCGGTCTCGATCCTGAGCACCGCCAGTTCGTGATCGAGGTCGCGCTTGCGCTGGAAGGCGCGGTCATGACGCTCGCGCAGGCTCAAAAAGGAGATGGTGCCCAACAGCGAGACCAAAAAGATCAGGCCCATGATCAAAAAGCCGTGCCAGGCGATTTTGAAGGGCTTTTGGGCTTCGATCAGGTTGCCGGGCAGGAAATTGCTGGGGGTGCAGCGGGTGTCGCCGGTGGTGATGGCCTTGTGGGCGAGGGCGATGGGCAGGGCAAACTGGGCCAGGTAGAGCGGCGTGTAGACGTTGGCATCGAGGCCGGCGGTGACAAGGCCGGGATAGGTCAGCAGGGAAGCGGTGTCGGCGTCACCGCGGTTGAAGCGTTCGAGGATTTCCAGGGAAGCGAGGTCGCCGCAGATCACGTATTTTTCCGGTTCCGTCTGCAGTGCGCTGTCCAGGGCGAACGAGACGCGGGAGTAGATCAGTTCGGGTTCCGGCAGGTCCTGTGTGATGTTGAGCGGATAGATGTCGACCAGTTGGCCCTTGTCAAAGAGCAGGGCTTTGCGGTATTCGCGGCCCAGGCAGACCAGCAGGACACGTTCGGCGCCCTGCAGGTTGTTGGTCCGAAAGTAATCCGCCAACGCGATGTCGTTGGCATCGGCAAGCTGGTAGTAAAAGCGTTTGTGGCGGCGCCAGGCATAGAGCTCGAGGATCTCGAGGAGGCGGTTGACGCCCTTGTGGAGGATGAACTGGGAGGTTCCGCCGATCTGGAAGCGCGAACTCTGCCATTCGCCCCGTTTGAGCGCCAGCGCGTCGAGGTTGGCCCGCACGAAGGCGCGTTCCTCCACCTTGCCCTGGGGGACTTCCGCGCCCCGGACGAGGTTTTCCTCGTTGACATTGATGGCGATGACCCCCCGGTGGAGGTTCACCGCGCCAAACAGGCGTTCCCAGGGTTGGGTGCGGATGGAATCGAGCTCGCCGGCGTCGTAGCCATTCAGCTTCAGTTCCCCTTCCGGGGCGTCGCTTTCCCAGCTTTGGTCGTCGAACGAAGTCAGTTCTTCCTGGTTTCGGTAGAGGGGTTTATCCAGTTCGACCAGGTCCAGGCGGGCCAGGCGAAACTGCCGGGAATCCGTTTCCAGCATAGCCAGGCGCAGGCCCAGCCCATCCTCGGAAATCCCAAATACCAACCTCGGGTGCTTTTTCATTTATCCTTCAATCCATCGGCTCAGCGCCGATTTCAAATAATATTACGACATTGCCATCAATTGTTGCATGCGCTTCTTGTTGTTGGCGAAACTCATGGCTGTTTTGTTGGAAATGATCCCTTTTTTCAATAGTTCAAGCAAATCTTGTTCCAAAGTACACATTCCGTAGCGCCGGCCTTCCACCATCATCTGATAGATTTCGCCGATGTTTTTGTTGCGGATGGCAGCCTGGACGCTGGGGTCCACGGAGAGTATCTCGCGGGCCATCACCAGTTTGTTGTCCACGGTGGGGAGCAGTTTTTGGGAGATGATCACGCTGAGGACGTCGGCCAGGCGGTTGCGGATGCGTTCCTGCTCTTCGGGGGGAAATTCCGCCACGATGCGGTGGATGCTGTCGATCGCGCTGCTGGTGTGGAGCGTGGTGAAGGCCTTGTGGCCGCTGTCCGTGATCTCCAGGACGGTGGAGACGGTGTTGGGGTCGCGCATCTCCCCCACCATGATGATGTCCGGGTCCTGGCGCAGGGCTTCGATGGCGCCGTGGGAAAAGGATAGCACATCGGAGCCGACCTCGCGGTGGCGAACCAGGCAGTTTTGGGATTCGTGGACGTATTCGATGGGGTTGGCGATGATCACGATGTGGCCGTGGTTGTCGCGGTTGTTCATGTCGATGATGGCGTCCAGGGTGGTGCTCTTGCCGCTGCCGGTGATGCCGGTGACCAGGACGAGGCCTATCTTTTCAGATTTCAGGTTGAGCCTTTGGACGATCGGGGGCGGCATGCGCAGTTGGTCCATGGTGTAGACAAAATCGTTGACCCGGCGGAAGTTCGCGCAGAGATGGCCGCGGTCCAGATAGCAGGTGCCGCGGTAGCGGATCTCGTGGTCGCCGTCCGGCGTGGTGGCGGAAAAGTCCAGCACCATGTTGTCGAAGAGCTTCTGCTTTTGCATCGGGCTAAGCCAGCTGCCGATGATGGCGGCGGTCTCCAGATGGCTGAAGTGGCCCAGGGCCTCGACCGGCTTTTTGTTGCCGAAGATCCTCATCCAGACCTGGTTGGCGCTGCCGGGGGCGCCAAAATCTATGTCCGAGGCGGAACAGCCCTTCATGGAGTGGAGCCAGCCCCGCAGGAGCTCGCGGGCTTCGCCCCGCCAATCCGGATGTCTTTCCATCGCGGCCTCGACCGCGAGGCACAGCTCGACCCCGGTCAGATAGGCGTCGACCTGGGCGTGGAGTTCGTCTTTAAAGCTTAGTGGCATAGGTCATCCCTGGGGGTCCCTGGCGGCCGGGTTGCCCCGCACCTGCCGGATCAAATGGCGTTTGCACCTCATTTGGAGGCAGAGGATCAGATTGATCATGTAGCGTTTGGTCAGGGTTTCATCGTGATAGGCAAAGAAATCGATGATCTTGCGGCGGTTGAACTGGCGGATCAGCGAGTGGTCCAGGGCCAAAAGCTGGACCTGCTGGGGATTGGGGTTCACAAAGGATTCTTCGCCCCAGCAATCGCCCTCGCCGAGGGTTTCCACCAAAATCCCGTTCAGATGCACGCCCACCCTGCCCTGTTCCACCCAAAGCAGCGAACTGGCCTCGTCGTTGAAGGGCACGGGCTCGCCGTCCTGATAGGTCCTCACGATGCCGATCATGCGGAAATCCCACTGTTGGTCCGGCGTGAAGCCCCGCAGCAGCAGTTGCTCGATATGTTTGCCGGGCAAAAAGGAGTTGCCGCTGGCAGCCGGCTCTGGCGAGATGGGGGAATCCAACACCGTGCGCAGTTCTTCCAGGTTCAGGGGTTTGGTCAGGCAGAGGCTGGCTCCGCCCTTGCGGGCCTCCTGTTCGAGTTCCCGGTCCGCGAACTCGCTCAGGCCCACCAGCAGCGCCTCAGGCATCCGCTCCCGAAAGCGGGTGAGGCACTTGATCCCGGTCATGCCCGGCCACTGCATGTCCACGATCACGATGTCAAACAATTCCCGTTCGGCCAGGTATTCCGCGGCCTCACAGCTATTGGCAAGTTTTGCTACGTACCCTTGATTTTCCAGCCAGGCTCCGACTGTCGTCCGGACCTGGTTGTCCTCGTCCATCAGCAGTACTTTCCTGGGCATTGTTTTCTCCCTGTTTATGGAGGGCGGGCAGCCAGGCCGGGGCCAAACCTGCTCAATCCCTGATATAGTCTACTTTGGTGGGCATCTGGGTAAAGGTATAGAAATCCCAGATTTCCTGGTCTGTGAGGGTGCGGCTGAACAAGCCAACCTGGTCCAAAACGCCGTGCAGGCAACGGTCGAATTCGCTGCCGGCAAATTCGTCAGTGCGGTTGCCATTGACCTTGATGATGCGGGAGCCGATGCTGACGCCGAAACGGCTGGGGGAAATCCTGGTGCTGGCGCTGGTGACCGGATTGGCCACGCCGGTGACCGGCACGCCGTTGTAATAGGCTTTCAGCACCCCCTTGTTGAAACTGAGGGCGAAGAACTCCCAGGGGTAGTCGCGATAGCCCGATCCGGTCGAGCTGGACGGCGATTGGGCGACCAGGCTGTCCTTGAAGGGGTAGGCGATTTCCAGCCAGCTGTTGGGAGCGCCATCCGCCAATCCAACGCTGAAACGCAGATGACCGGTGCTGCCGTCGTACCAGATTCCCATGGCCGGGGCGGCGGAAGGGTTGGACCCCGGAGCCACCGACGGCATCCAGACCAGGGTGGAACTGCGGTCGCGCAGGTCCCGGTCCAGCTTGGCAAAGCAGACCAGGGTGAAGGTGGTGTCCACCACCATCGAGCTGTTCACATCGTCATTTGGCCCGTAGGCGGCATCGTTGAAGTCGCCGTGCCAGAAGCCGCATTTCCAGCCCGCCACGCCGTCGCCTGGAGTGGGGAAAGTATGCAGCCCGCCAAAAGGAAAGGCGTGGTTGTCGTGGCCGGAGGTGTCGATCATGTCCGCCTGGCCCGCCAGTTGGGCCTGGTCCATCTCGTAGTAGAAGCAGTTTGGAGTATCGACTTTAAAATAGTTGAAGGCCAGTTCGGCGGGATAGACGATGTTGCGGCTCATCAGGCTGCCGGAGACGTCCGTGATGGCCTGAAAGCGGACTTCCTTGTTGTTGCCGGTGAAGGTGCCGCCGATGTGTTTGAAGGTGATCTGGCGGATCATCCCGTTGCCCACGGGAAACAGGGGCATGCCGATCAGATTGCCGTTGGTGACGGTGACGCCGTCAAACTTGACCGTTACGGTCTCATAGCCTTCGCCCACCCAGTTTTTGATCTGGGGCATGGCGTAGGCGATAGCATAGCGCAGGGCGTAGTCGCTGATGTTTTCGGATTCCCGCTTGATCTGGTCGTCGCGCAGCAGATCCGGCAGATCCAGCATCTTGGTCTGCAGCCGCAGCCCGATGCCCGCGTAGAGCGTGCTCATCAGGATCACCAGGATCAGCATCGATCTGCCCATCGGTCAGGTAGTCCCTTCCTGGAGATAGGTGTTGGTCAGAAAACATTTCAACTGCAGCCGGTTGGTCAGATCCCGCGAACCACTGAGCGGACCGGGCCGGCGGAACGACAGCAACACGTTGGCGGCCCGGATGGCGGGGGCATCCGAAGATAGGTTGCCGTCGATGTCGAAGTATTGAAAGCGGAGGTCATCCACCCAAAATATGTAGCCCATGTTTTGCAGCACGATGTCGTCGTTGATGTTGGCGTCGGTCCCCTGGCGAATCTCTATGGCCTTGCCCAGGGCTCCGTTGGTGGCATGCAGCGAGATCGAGAGGATGTTGGGGTCGCCGGAAGTGGGGCCCATCGTATCGCTGAGGAAATCCCAATAGCTGCGAAACACGAACACGCTGTCGTTGGCCAGGACCACCGCGTCCTTGGGGTCTTCGATGCCCAGCCCGGCCAGCGAGATCACGGAATTGAGGCGGGTGCTGGCCTGCTCCATGTGGGAGGCCATGGTCGCCGCGTACATCTGGCGGTCCGCGGTTTCCTTCAGTTGGTACTGGAAGGTGATCAGCATGATCAGCACCAATCCGCCCAGCGCGACGGCTCCCAGGATATCCAGGATCACGCCCATGCCTGTCCTCCTGGGCTGATACAGGGATCAAACCGCCGCATCACAACCCCTCCACAGAGTAGGGCGTGTAGACGCGGGAAAGCGTCACGGGATGCCTTTGCCCGGGGGGGCCGTTGACGACCACGGTCACCAGAAAGTTGGGATTGCTGTTTCCGGTGGTGCGGCCATACATGTCGCAGGATTCCACGTTGATCTCCAGGGTGAAGGAAGCTCCGTAGTGGGCGAGGTCGTACTGCCTTTGGGTGTCGTCGTATTGGTTGGGGATCTGGGCATACTTCAGGCCGGAGGTTTGGGGCGTGAACAGCCGGGAATCGATCTCGTCCAGGATCTCGTGGGCGAGCTGGATGGATTGGACGGTGTGGGAAGCGTTCGTAACCTGGTCCGCGGCCGTGGCCATGGAATTGTGGTGCACGGCGGCCGCCGTGGTGAAGAGCACCACCGCCATGACCAGGATGAACATTTCCAGATAGGTCATCTGAGGGCGTCAATCCTCCGCGGTGGCAAACAGCACTTCGGTGATGTCGGTGAGGCCCAGGCGGACGCGGTCGATCCCGCTTTGGCGCATGGACAGCATGCCGTGTTTTTCCGCCAGGTCGCGGATGCCTTCTTCATCGATCTCGTGGCCGGAACTTACGATCAGGTTGCGGATTTCCGGATAGAAATAGAGCGCTTCGGCGATGTTGATCCGGCCGGAATAGCCGTTGTGGCATTTGGAACAGCCCACCGGCTCGAAGACGCCTCCGCCCTTCAGTTCCTCCAGCGTGAGGCCCAGCTTCAGCGCGGCGTCCCAATGCTCTTTGGCGAGCGGGCGGCGGCAGTGGGTGCAGAGCTTGCGCACCAGGCGCTGGGCGATGATGATGTTGATCGAATAGGCCAGCAGAAAGGGTTCGATGCCCATCTTGTAGAGCCGGGTGATGGCGCTGGGGGCGTCGTTGGTGTGCAGCGTGGTCAAGGTCAGATGCCCCGTGTTGGCCAGCTTGACGGCGATGTCGGCGGTGACCCGGTCGCGAATCTCGCCCACCATCACGACGTCCGGGTCGTGGCGCAGGATGCTGCGCAGGGCCTGTTCAAAATCCATCTTGTGGCTGATCTTGAGCTGCCGGGCGCCGCGGATCACGTATTCAACCGGGTCTTCGCAGGTGAGCACGTTGATCGAGGGCTTCATCACGTGGTTGAGCGCGGCCATCAGGGTGGTGCTCTTGCCGCTGCCGGTAGGCCCGGTCAGGATCACGATGCCTTTGGGGCTGTTGATCGCCTTGATCAGTTCTTCCTCCGCCTGTTGCTGAAATCCCAGCCGGCGAAAATCCGTGATCACCTTGCGGTCGTCGACCACGCGGATCGTGACGCTTTCAAAGCGGCGTTCGTATTCCGGCGAAACCAGCGGCAGGATGGACACGCGAAAGCGGATCAGATGGTCGTCGATCAGCCTCTGCGCAAAGCCGTCCTGGGCCGTGTCGCGCTCAAAGCGGTCCACCCCCACAGAACGGTCCTTGACCACCGCCGCCAGGGCCTCCGGAGGCGTGTTTTCCTGGCGCAGCCAGAGCTGGAGCTTGCCGTCGATGCGGAAAAAGAGGTCCACCGTGCGTTTGTCCACCGGGATGATGTGGATGTCGCTGGCGTTGGAGCGCACGGCGTCCGTGAGCGCGCCTTCGAACAGGTTGACCAGCAGGCTCTTGTTGATCTCTTCGTCCAGGGCCTGTTCGTTCAGTTCCGGCAGGTTGTCTTCCTCATTGATGAACACTTCCCCGCTTTCCGTCAGCATCTGCAAAAACTCGTTCTTGTGGGGGGCGATCTTTTCGATCAGCTCCTCCAGCACGGAGAGTTTGCACCAGTAGACGTCGATCCGCTTGTAGGGCGTCTTCTGCGGGATTTCCTGGATCAGCCGGTTGGTGGGGTCCGAGGCCAAGACCTTCAGGCCGTCGCGGTTCACGCCGTTGTTCAGCGTGAAGGGAAGAATCCGGTGGTAGAGCAGCTTTTTCTTCAGTTCGTCGGGGAATTTGGCCAGGATGTCGCGGTTGGCCTTGATCTCTTTGCTGCCCAGCTGTTCCGGGTCCACTTCCAGCTCTTCGAACGAGTAGTAGCTGGCCAGGCTGGCATAGACGCGGTCGTGGGGGATCAGGTAATCCGTTTCCAGCACCTTGGCCAGGGCCACGGGGGTGATGTCGCCGTATTCTTCCACGCGGCGGGTGGCTTTGTCCACGATCTCGCCGGGGAAACCGGCCTTGGTCACCAGGTAATTACCAAAATTGATATGTTTGATTACAGCCATAATTCTCTCTTAATAGGTGGGCGGAGAAATGTTTGCCACTTCCGCCGATACCAGGGTTAAAAAGGTGATCGCCGCGGCCACGAAGAGCCAGACGATGGTTTGGATCAGTTCGATCACGTTGGCCATCCGGTAGGTGGTCTCCGCCTGGTAAAAACTGGCGATCTGCTGCGAGGCGGAGAGCAGGTTGCCGGTTTCCTGGCCGGTTTTGAGCCGCGTCAGGGTGGTGCGGGTAAAGACCCCGGCCGCCTCCATCGCCGGCACGAAGGCCTCGCCCTCGCTCAGCATCAGGGGGATCGTGATCTTTTTGATCCGGTCTTCCATCCAGGCGTTGCGGCAGGCTTCCGCAGCCATCCGGATCGTTTCGATGTTGTCGCCGGCGCCGCTGTAGATGGTGCCAAAAACCCGAAAGTAGACTTCGATGCTCATCTTGTGGATCAACAGCCCCAGCACGGGGATCTTGACTATATTGCGGTCGCGCCAGATCCGCCCCTTGGGGGTGGACCACCAGCGCCAGAGGATAAAAATGACGCCCAGCATCGCCAGGCCGAGGATCCACCAGGTTTTGCCCAGCCAGTTGCTGAAATCCAGCGTCAGCTTGGTCAAAGTGGGGGTTTCCATGTCGTATTTGGTGAACAGCCGCGCCGTCGCGGGGAAGATGGACAGCACATAGTAGGCAAAGGCGGCCAGGGTGGCGATGATGGTGATGAGCGGGGAAAGCAGGGCCTTGCGGACTGTTTTGCCGATCTCCACGTCGCGCTCGATGAACTGGGCGGTGGATTCGAAGATCTCCGCCATGTTGCCGGAACGCGTGGCCAGGCCCAGCATGAAGGCGGGAAACCGGCCAAAGACGTTGCTGAAGCTCATGAACACTTCACGGCCTTCGGCACCGGCCTTGAGCTGGCTCTCGATCTGGTAGAGCGTTTCCTTCATCTTGCGGTTGCTCTGTTCCTCCGCCAGCAGTTCCAGGATCTTGCCAAAATTCATCTTGTCCCGCAGCATGTTGGCGCTGAGGCGGATGAACATCAGGATGTCGGCGATCGAGGCCCGCCCGGGGAGATCGAAGAGGACGGAGCTGATCTTGAAATCGCTGTAGCCCAGGCGGCGCAAGGCTTCCGCCACTTCGTCCTTATTGAAAGCCGATTGCCTGCCCGTCACTGGCGCCCGGCCCGGAACCTTTACCTTGTAGAGGAAATCCCGTTTTTTCTCCAGCTTCGCGTTGGCGATCTGGTAACGCTTGACCAGTTCCGCCTGGTGCTGTCTGGCTTCACGCTTGCCAGTGGCCGTAAAAGTACCCTGGACCGGCTTGCCATCACGGCTGGTGCCTTTGAGACGGTACTCAAAGATCATCGCAGACTAATCCAAATGGGCTGACTGGCCCAAACACAGGCACATTGAACCCAAGATAGTGTATAAAACAAGCAAATCGTATCGCCTTCAGGCAGCTAATGCCAAATTGTCCGTTGGGGCAGGTATCAAACAGCCAGGAATAGCCTTGCGGCTATCCCTGGATGTTATAATAGAATTCGTTGAGTTTAGAAGTTGCCGTCGGCGTCAGTTAACGAAGCGTTTGTAGTTATCCCACCAGTCACAAGATTAACGGTGGATTCAACCATTGGATATACTCCACCCTTGCTTTCTGTTCCTATTCCTGAAATCTTAACGGCAGTGGCAAGTGTGGCGTCGGCGACTTTGAATTTACCGGTTGGAGTTGTATAAACGGAATCTGCTGTAGCACCAAAACCGATGTATTTGGCAATATCATCATCAGCTGTTGCTGCTACGAAATTCCTGCCTGCTCCACCTTGGCTGACAGGGGTCTTCCACCACTGCATGGCGTTGTTACCGTAGGTGTTCAGTTCTGTGGCGACTGCCTGGCGGTTGTTGTTGTAGGCCTGGTTGTTAAAGATTGTGATACCGACGGCGATGGCGACGCCAACGATGATCACTCCGAGTACGATCAACAGAAGTTGTTGAGTTCCCATGTTTGTTTCTCCTTTTTTTGTTCACCCTGGGGGTGAGTTTAAAACCTTTATCGCTTGCAGCGTGGGGCAGGGTTTGGCGTTCAAAATCTACATTGCAAAAGGAACCCGGGCCCACGCCAGGCAGATTTCATTGGCGACTGCTGGCTTGTGAGGCACCATACTCTTGCGAAAAGATTCGGACGGCGCATTTCTATCAAGTACAATTTCACTGTCTAAGCCTTGCCATTACTACTTGCCCGGCAGAAAGTTGCGTCCCAAAGCTGTTGCGGATTGTACATAGACAGAACTTATTTCTCTGTGATACAATGACATGCTGAATTCGATTTTTGGCCCCCTCTCCGGCCTGACTGGCCCGGCATTTTTTTCTCGAAGTTGTAAATCTTCCGGGGCGCCCTAGCCTGACATCCCTTTTCGGCGCTTCTTTGCGGATGCGGGATTTCCCTTCGAATCATTTGGACGGAATGACCAGCAGCTTGGAGGGCAATCGATCTGTCCCTTCCTCCGAAACCATATCCCCGTCCTGGACTCGCCCAATACATCCCCAACAACCTTGGGACTGTATAGGGCGAAACCAGGCCCGGCATATTGTCATGGAGAAAGGAAGAATTTGCATCAGGCCCGCAAGTCCCAAGCACCGGCGAAAAATGGTTTGACAACTTGGACAGCGTCTAAAAATTGAGGAAAGCACTACGAAAGGATAGCAAAATGAAATACCGCCAGATGCCCCATTCCAAAGACCGGCTTTCCGCGTTGGGCCTTGGCCTGATGCGCCTTCCCACCCTGCCTTCGGGCTCGATCGACCAGGACCAAAGCCTGGAAATGATGCACTACGCCCTGGACCACGGGGTGAACTATTTTGACACCGCCTGGGGTTATCACGACGGCGAAAGCGAGCCCCTACTGGGCAAATTCCTCGCCGGAATCGACCGCCAGAGGGTCTTCGCCGCCACCAAGCTGCCCTGCTGGCTGATCAAGACCCCCTCCGACCTGGACGAGTATCTGGACAAGCAGCTCAACCGCCTGCAGACGGATTACATCGATTACTACCTGCTCCACGCCCTCAATCACAATAGCTGGAAATCCATGCTGTCCTTCAAGGCGCTGGATTGGCTGGACCGCGCCAGGGCCGACGGCAAGATCCGCCACATCGGCTTTTCCTTCCACGACAAATACCCCGTATTCAAAAAGATTGCCGAACGCTACGATTGGGATTTTTGCCAGTTCATGTTCAACTTTCTGGATACCCGCTACCAGGCGGGCATGAACGGCTACAAGCTGGCCGTGGCCAGAGGCATGGGGATCATCGCCATGGAACCCGTGCGGGGCGGCAAACTGGTCTCCCCCATTCCGGATTCCGTCAACGCCATCTGGGCAAAGAGCAACAAGCGCTGGGCACCCGTGGAACGCGCCCTGCGCTGGGTTTGGAACCTGCCCGGCTGCACCGTTTTGCTGTCCGGCATGAGCAACCTGGACCAGCTGAAGCAAAACATCGCCCTGGCCGGCAGTGCCAAGGCCAACGGCCTCGATGAGCGCGAGCTGAAGCTCTATGGCCAAGCCCGGCTGGAATACCTCCGCCGCATCGCCATCCCCTGCACCGAATGCCGCTACTGCCTGCCCTGCCCCCACAAAGTGGCCATCCCAGGCGCCTTTGGCATCTACAACGAGGCGGTGATGTTCGACGACCGGGAACGGCATCAAAAGGAATATGAGATCTGGCTGCCGGAGGAATCCCGGGCGGATAAATGCGTCAACTGCGGCGCCTGCCTGCCCAAGTGCCCCCAAAAGATCGACATCCCGAAGGAACTGGCCAAAGTGGCGAAACACTTTCCCCCAACCGGCAAATAGGACTTCTCTAAACATAAAAACAACTTGGCGGGTAGCGCCGGAAAAGCGCTACCCGCCATCATTATCTGGGGATTGGGATCAACCGACCGGAGGCCGGCCGATGGACTGGTAGCTGAAACCCAGTTCCCGCATCTGTTGGGGGTCGTATTGGTTTCTGCCGTCGAAGATCATCGGGGCGGCCAGGTTCGCCTTGATTTTGGCAAAATCCGGATAGCGGAACTGATGCCATTCAGTGATCAGCAAGAGGGCGTCGGCTCCCTGCAGGGCTTCATATTCGTCGCCGCAGTAGGTCAGGTTCGCCGGGTTGCCCAGGACGCGTCGGGCTTCTTCCATGGCCACCGGATCATAGGCCCGGCAACTGGCCCCGGCGGCGAGCAGGGCGTTCACAATCACCACGGAGGGCGCTTCGCGCATGTCGTCGGTCTGAGGTTTGAACGAGAGTCCCCAGATCGCAAAAACTCTTCCATTCAAGTCATTGCCGTAGTGTCTTTTAACCTTATCGACTAAAAGTAATTTCTGCTCTTCGTTGGTGTCTTCCACGGCCTGCATGATCCTCGGTGCCAGGCCGCTTTTGCGGTTCATGTGGATCAGCGCCTTGACGTCCTTGGGAAAGCAGGACCCGCCGTAACCCACGCCGGGATAGATGAATTTGTAGCCGATGCGGGTGTCCGACCCGATCCCGTTGCGGACCTCGGCGACATCAGCCCCCAAAGCCTCGCAGAGCCTGGCAAGTTCGTTCATGAAGGAGATCTTGGTGGCCAGCATGGCGTTGGCGGCGTACTTGGTCATTTCGGCGGAACGCACGCTCATCACGATCACGCGGTCGCTGGAGCGGTTGAAGGGTTTGTAGAGCTCGCGCATGGTCTCCCCCGCCTGGGGGTTGTCCGCGCCGATCACCACGCGGTCCGGCTTCATGAAGTCGTCGATGGCGGCGCCTTCTTTGAGAAACTCGGGGTTCGAGACCACGTCAAAGGGAATGTTCAGTCCGCGGGCGTGCAAACCTTGCTGGATGGTTGTTCGCACGAGGTCGGCGGTGCCCACCGGGACGGTGGATTTGTTCACCACAAGCTTGGGTTCCGTGATGTGCCTGGCGATGTCGGAAGCCACCTGCAGCACGTATTGCAGGTCGGCGGAACCGTCTTCGTCCGGCGGAGTGCCTACGGCGATGAAGATGATCCGGGCATCACGCACGGCGTCGGCGATGTCCGTGGTGAAGCTCAGCCTGCCGGCGGCGCGGTTCACTTGAACCAGTTTCTCCAGTCCGGGTTCGTAAATCGGTATCTCGTTGCGATTTAGCTTGTCGATTTTGGCGCGGTCGGTGTCCACGCAGACCACCGTGTTGCCCATGTCCGCGAAGCAGGCTCCGCTGACCAGGCCAACGTAGCCACTGCCGATCATTGCCAGTTTCATCGCTGTGCTCCTTGTTCAGTAAAGTATGCCACGGTCTCCCCCACGCCCTGCTCCAAAGTGTAGATGGGGCTCCAGCCCAGTTCCCGAAAGGCTTTGGAGCTGTCCAGCATGGAGCGGCGCAGGTCGCCCTTGCGGGCGGGGCCGGCATTGGGCGAACGTTCCAGCTTGAGTTTCCAGAGGATGGTCTTGTAGAGCAGCGAGGTGGTGGTTTCCACGCAGGTGCCGATGTTGAAGGCTTCGCCGGAACCGCCCTGCAGGGCCAGCAGGTTGGCGCGCACGACGTCTTTGATGTAGACGTAGTCGCGAATCATGCCCTCCGGGGTTTCCGGATAGGCGTTGATAACTGGCGTCTGGCCAGCCAGCAACTGCCGGATGAAGAGCGACACCACACCCGCTTCGCCGCGGGAATCCTGGCGGGGGCCATAGACGTTGGCGTAGCGGAGCACCGTGTAATCCAGGCCGTAGTGTTGCCGGTAGAAATGGAGGTAGTTTTCGCCCGCCAGTTTGTCGATCGCGTAGATGGACAGCGGCCGGGGCGCGTAAGCTTCGCTGGTGGGGTACTCTTCCGCCTCACCGTAAATCGCTCCGCCAGTGGAACTAAAGATTACTTTGTTAACGTTATGCTTTACGCAGTTCTGCAGCAGGTTGAGCATGCCCTTCACGTTGATCTCGGCATCCAGCAGCGGTTCTTCGACGGAGAGGGGAACGCTGATCTGGGCCGCATGGTGGTTCACCAGGTCCGGCTTTTCCGCCGCGAAAACGCTGGCGATGCCGGGATCGCAGATGTCCAGATGGTAAAATTTCGCCGCCGGATTGAGGTTTTCACGCTTGCCGGTGCTCAGGTTGTCCAAAATCACCACATCGTGGCCGGCCTCGACATAGGCGTCCGCCACGTGGGAAGCGATGAATCCGGCTCCCCCGGTAACCAGTATCTTCATGGCTATACTTCCTCGAGTATGTAATCGCCGATGATCTTGACATCGGCGGGATCGACCTTGACCAGCACCGCCTGGCGCAGGATCTCCACCTGCAGCCGCACCTCGTGGAGCTTGGAATGGCTTTCCACCACGCCGGTGACGCCTTTGAGGGGGCCCCGTTCGATTCGCACCTGCAAGCCCTCGGAAAGCCAGAGGGTGGATTGCAGCTCGACCTTGGGTTGGCGGACCCGGTGGATGTTGATCAGGTCCTCCAGCAATTCCTGCTGCGAGGGGACGCGGATGAAGCCGACGGTGTGGCCAGTGACCACCAGGGTCTGTTTGCTTTGGTGGTCCAGCAGGCAAAACAGGTAGCTGGGAAACATCGGTTTGGTGAAGGTGATCTGGCGCTTTTCGTAGAGCCGGTGGCTGTCCATCTGGGGCAGATAGTACCAGATGCCGGACCGGCGGGCGTAATCCGCCAGTTTCTTTTCGCAGCGGGGTTTGGTGTGGATCACCGCCCAGCGCGCCTCGCCAGGCGGCAGGATCAGCTCGCCGAACAGGTCGTCGACGATAACGGGTGTATGGGTCGCCATCTTTTAGTAGCGGTATTGTTCCGGTTTATAGGGTCCCTCGATGGGAACGTTGATGTACTGCGCCTGGTGTTTGCTCAGATGCGTCAGTTCCACTCCCAGCTTGGCCAGATGCAGCCTGGCGACTTCCTCGTCGAGCAGCTTGGGCAGGGTGGAAACTCCGATGCCGTGGGGATTTTGCCAGAGTTCGAGCTGGGCCATCACCTGGTTTGTGAACGAACAGCTCATCACGAAGGAGGGATGCCCGGTGGCGTTGCCCAGATTGACGAGGCGGCCTTCGGACAGCAGGATGATCGCCTTGCCGTTGGGCAGATGCAGCATGTCCACCTGGGGCTTGATGTTTTCGCGGCGGACGCCTTCAAATTCGTAGAGTTTGCCGACCTGGATCTCGTTGTCGAAGTGGCCGATGTTGCAGACGATCGCCCGGTCCTTCATCTTGAGCATGTGGTCGACTCGGATCACGTCGCAGTTGCCGGTCGCTGTCACAAAGATGTCGGCAATGTCCAACACATTGTCCACCGTGTTTACCTCATAGCCTTCCATCGCTGCTTGCAGCGCGCAGATGGGGTCGATCTCGCTGACGATCACCCTGGCCCCGAAACCGCTCATGGACTGGGCACAGCCCTTGCCGACATCCCCGTAGCCGCAGACCATGACGATCTTGCCGGCCACCATGATGTCCGTGCCGCGCTTGATGCCGTCCGCCAGGGATTCCCGGCAGCCGTAGAGATTGTCAAATTTGGATTTGGTGACCGAGTCGTTCACATTGATGGCCGGAAACAGCAGTTTGCCCGCGTCCCGCATCTGATAGAGCCGATGGACCCCGGTGGTGGTCTCTTCGCTGACCCCGCGGAGGTTTTGGGCGACGCGGTGCCATTTGTCCGGATTGTCGGCCAGTTGGGCGATCAGCAGTTGCTGCACGATGCGCAGTTCCTCGCTCTCGCCATCGGCCGGGGGCAGTTCCCCGCTGGCGGCGTAAGCCTCTTCCAGGCGATAGCCTTCGTGCACCATCAGCGTGGCGTCCCCGCCGTCGTCGACGATCAGGTCCGGCAGTTCGCCGTCTGGCCAGGTCAGGGCCTGCAGGGTGCACCACCAGTATTCTTCCAGGTCCTCGCCCTTCCAGGCAAAGACGGGCACTCCCGCGTCCGCGATGGCGGCGGCGGCGTGGTCCTGGGTGCTGAAGATGTTGCAGCTGGCCCAGCGCACCGAAGCTCCAAGTTGGACCAGGGTCTCGATCAGCACCGCCGTTTGCACGGTCATGTGCAGGCTGCCGGTGATCCGCGCGCCTTTCAGCGGCTGGGTTTCCTGATACTTTTGGCGCAGGGCGGTCAGGCCCGGCATCTCGATCTCGGCCAGGGCTATTTCCTTGCGTCCGAACGCGCTCAGCGCGATATCCGCTACTTTGTAATCCATGTCGTCCTTCCTGAAATTTGTATCATTAAAATGGCAAACCTGGTTGGCCATCTTTCAACAACCTCCCAGGTTTGCGCTTATCGTGTCAAGTATTATCTGCGGTTGAAACGGTCGTTGCGTCCGTGGGGACGGCGATCCCGGTCTCCGCCGCGGTCGTCGCGGTTGTAGGCCGGCCGTTCATGTTTGGGGGCGTTGGGATCCGGTTCCGGATTGCCCGCCACGCCTTTCATGGTGAGGGACAGCTTGCCCTTTTCCATGCCCAGGGATTTCACGTGGACGATGTCGCCCAGCTTGACCATGTCTTCGGGGTGGCCGATGCGGCTGGTGTGCATCTGGGAAACGTGGACCATGCCTTCCTTAACGCCGCCGAGAATCTTTACGAACACGCCGTAGGGCTCGATGCGGGTGACGGGGCCTTCAAACTCGTCACCAACCGCGGGATCGATGGCGATGCCTTTGATCATGTCCTTGGCCTTGGTGATGGAGTCTTTGTTCGGAGACAGGATGCGGACGGTGCCGTCGTCCTGGATGTCGATCTCGACCTGGCAGACTTCGATGATGGATTTGATCATCTTGCCGCTCGGGCCTATGATCTCGCCGATCTTATCTACGGGAACCTTGAAGGCTTCGATGCGCGGAGCGGTCGGAGCCAGGTCTTCCCTGGGCTCGGCGATGCAGTCGTGCATCAGGTCCAGGATCTTGTTGCGGGCGGCGTTGGCTTTATCCAGCGCGATCCGCATAATGTCCTTGGTGATGCCTTCGACCTTGATGTCCATCTGCATGGCGGTGATGCCTTTGCGGGTGCCGGCGCACTTGAAATCCATGTCGCCGAGGTGGTCTTCCAGGCCCATGATGTCCGTCAGGACCACATACTTGTCGCCTTCCATGATCAGCCCGTTGGCGATGCCTGCCACAGGCGCGGTGATCGGCACGCCGGCGGCCATCATGGCCAGGCAGCCGCTGCAGATCGAGGCCATGGACGAGGAACCGTTGGATTCCAGGGTGTCGGCCACGATGCGCAGGGTGTAGGGAAAGGCTTCCTTGTCCGGCAGTACGGCGGTCAGCGCGCGTTCGGCCAGGTTGCCATGACCCAGTTCGCGACGCCCGACAGGGCCCATGCGTCCGGCTTCGCCGACGCTGAAGGGCGGGAAGTTGTAGTGCAGGTAAAAGCGTTTTTTGTATTCGACCTCAAGGCCGTCGATCACCTGTTCGTCGCTGCCGCCGCCGAGGGTGATGGTGCCCAGGGACTGGGTTTCGCCGCGGGTGAAGAGGGCGGAGCCGTGCACGATCGGCAGGACGTCGATCTCGCAGGTGATGTCGCGCAGGTCATCCAGGCCGCGTCCGTCGGCGCGGTGGTGCTTGTTGAGGATGGAATCGCGCACGTAGCGACGGATCAGCTCTTCATGGGCTGCCTTGAACCACTTTTCGTTCTCGGCATAGTACTCTTCGTTTTCGGCTTTGTACTTTTCCAGCATTTCCGCTTCGGAGTTGTCAAAGGCGTCCTGGCGTTCCTGTTTGCCAAAGATCACCGCCGCGGCAGCGATCGTCTGGCCATAGTCGGCCTCGACCCTGGCCATGATGTCCTGCGGGATGCCGATCAGGTTCACTTCCACTTTCGGTTTGGCCACTTCGGCGGCCATGTCCAGTTGCAGGGCGCAGAGCTTTTTGATCTCTTCGTGGCCGACGTAAACCGCGTCCAGCATGATCTCTTCGCTCAGTTCCTGCGCGGCGGATTCAACCATCACCACGCTGGTGGCGGAGGCCGCGACGGACAGGTTGAGGCTGGAATTTTCGTCGATGTCCTTCATGTCCGGATTGACGACGATCTGGCCGTCGACATAACCAACCGTCACGCCGGCGATAGGGCCGCTGAAGGGGATGTCGGAAATGGTCAGGGCCAGCGAGGCGCCGAAAACGCCCAGGGCGGAGGGGTCGTTGATCCCGTCGAAGGACAGGACGTTGAGGACCACGTGGACCTGGTTGCGAAAGCCGTCCGGAAAGAGGGGGCGGATGCTGCGGTCGATCACGCGGGCGGAGAGGGTGGCGTCGGTGGTGGGCTTGGCTTCGCGCTTGAAGAAGCCTCCGGGGATCTTGCCGCTGGCGTACATCTTTTCGATGTAGTCCACGGTCAGGGGAAAGAAATCCTGATTTTCCACGGCATCCTTGCTCATGGTGGCGGTCACCAGGATCGAGGAGTCGCCGTATTTGATGAAGACGCTGCCGTTGGCTTGTTTGGCCATCCGGCCGGTTTCCACATAGAGCTTGCGACCGCAAAAATCGATCTCGCGTTTGATGATGTTGAAGTTATGCAAAACTTCTCCTTCTGGTTTGTATCCGCGGGAGAAGAAGCAATAGGCAAAGAGGGTTGGCGCCCCTTAGCTTATTGCTCATGCTCCCGTAGATGTTGATGGTTTGGTGCTCCGGCGGTCCGGAGCGTGGATCGAAAGTTGAGGTGGATTCTCCCCATAGGGTTGGTGAATCCACCTCATAGTATCTTGACTGAGTTTATTTTCTAATCTTCAGCGCCTTGATCACGTCACGGTAGCGTTGAATCTCCACCCGTTTCAGATAATCAAGGAGGCGCCGACGCTGCCCGATCAGTTTCAACAGGCCGCGCCGTGTGCTGAAGTCCTTGGAGTGCTCTTTCAGGTGCAACGTGATGTCGTTGATACGTTTGGTTAAAAGAGCGATCTGGACTTCCGGGGAGCCAGTGTCTGATTCATGGAGTTTAAACTCTGCCATGATAGCCGTTTTGGCCTCAGGAGTTAAGGGCATTTCATCCTCCAGATGAATTTTGGACCATGATTTGGGAGGGCGGGAATCTGTAAAGAGAATTCTTTTCTGGAGTTAACAGGTTAACGGGTTAGCGGGTTAGAAAGTTAATAGTTAGTGGTTAATGAGTTAATGAGCCGCGCCGGGGACATCGGATACGGAGCGGATCAGACCCACCAGTTGCTTCTTTACTTTCTGAGCCAGGGATTGGCAAGCAGAAACGGATTCATTATCCTTAACAAAGCCCAGCATATCGGCTATCTCTATCAGTGTGGACAACTCCGTCAAGGACCCCAACGCGATGTTGAGGAAGTTCGTAAGTTCTTTGGGAGTCCTTCTGCCGCTTCCCTCAGCGATATTGGCAGGAACTGAAACAGCTGCCCGTTTCATCTAGGATATCAATCCCCACAATTCATCTTTGGGAAATTCTTTTGTGATAGTGTAGACTGTTTTCACCAACAACATGCTTGATTTGTACACATCCAAATCGGTATGCATCATCCGAGGCGCCCCTATTAACCATTAACTTACTAACCATTAACTCAATAACTTACTAACCATTAACTCATTAACCATTAACTCAAAAAACTGGTGGAGGTGGCGGGTATCGAACCCGCGTCCAAAGAACAGGCCGGCAGCGAATCTACAAGCTTGACCGTCTTTGATCTTGGCCCCGGCAGTGAAAGACAGACAGACCCGCCGTGGCCCAGCCCATGGTCTTAGCCGGCGTCTATGGGCAGTCCACGCCGGAGCGTCCGCGCTGTTTCGACGCCCAATCCCCTCCCGGCGGTCCGGAGAGGTTGAACGTTAGCAGCTTACGCTGCTAAGGAGTAGTTAGTGTTTGCAGTTAATTTGCGTTGCTACTTGTTAACGGAGTGGATAGCATCTCCGGCATGCATCGCTTTCACCCTGGTTCCCTGTCGAAACCATGTCACCCCCTATATGCTGTGTAAAGAACGTAAGTACAAAGTAATTCAGGCGGGTTCCGTGTCAAGCGGAGATTTGCCGGTCCCTCCGGCCAGGGCTGGTTTTGAATCATCAACTCTGGTGCAACAGCCGTTTTTGGCTGCTGCTCTGCCACACCTCAATGGCATGATCGCATCAGGCGGAAATGAGGTGTGAAAGCGCTGTCAGCTGACCTTGCCGATCACGTCGGCGAGAGTCATTTCCTTGCTTTCGAGGTAAGCGCGCAAGCCGTTCACCAGCTTTTCCGCGGCCAGGGGATCGCTGTAAAACGCTGTTCCCAAGGCGATCGCGGAAGCGCCGGCGTAGAAAAACTCCAACGCGTCCTGCCAGGTATGGATGCCGCCCATCGCCAAAATCGGGATGTTGACCGCCCGCGCGGCCTTGTAGACCAAAGCCAGCGCCACGGGCTTGATCCCCGTCCCGCTGTAGCCGCAAACCGTCTTCGAGATCCGGCTTTTGCCGGTCTGCCAATCGACCGCCATGCCCCAGAGGGTGTTGATCAGGCTCAGCGAGCTGGCTCCGCCGGCTTCCGCGGCCTGGGCCACGGCGGCGATGTCAGCAACGTTGGGGCTCAGTTTCACGATCAATTCCCGCTCCGTCAGAGTTGCCAGTCTGGAGACCAGGCTGTGCACCACTTCCGGGTCCGCGCCAAAGGCGAGGCCTTCCTTTTCCACGTTGGGACAAGAGACGTTCACTTCGTAACCGGCGATGCCTTCCTGGTAGTCCAGGCTCTCCAGCAGCAGGCAAAACTCATCGATGGAAGCGCCGGAAAAGCTGACGATCAGGGGGATCTTGAGCAGGTTTTGCAGCCGGGGCAGTTCTTCGCGGCTAAAGCTTTCCAAGCCCGGGTTTTGCAGGCCGATGGCGTTGAGCAGCCCGGCTTCCGTCTCGAAGAGGCGGGGCGGCGGATTCCCCTTGCGGGGCGAACAGGTAATGGTCTTGCTCACGTAGGCGCCGAGCAATTCCTGATCGGACAACTCGAAGTAATCCGTCGAAAAGGTGCCCGACGCCACTGTTATGGCGGTTTTCAGGTCAAGCCGGCCCAGCCGGCTCTTGAGTCTGGTCACAATTCCTCCCAGCGGACGGTCGCGGCGTCAAACACCGGCCCATCCTTACACACGCGTTGATAGCCCTCCCCCACTCCGACCGCGCAACCGTGGCAGGCGCCGATCCCGCAGGCCATGTAGGCCTCCAGGGAGCAGTAGTGCTTCAGGCCCGCGACCTTGGCGGAGAGTGCTTTTAGCATCGACAGAGGGCCACAGCTGTAGACTGTGCCGATCCGGTTGTTTTCGATGATCCCGCCGATCTCCGCGGTCACCAAACCACGGATCCCGGCGCTGCCGTCGTCGGTATACAAGACATCGCAGGGAAAGGCGTCGGCGGCGCAGGCTCCGCCATGCAGATGGATGACCCGGTTGGCTGGCAGCAGAGCCTGCTTCAGGTAGGCGATGGGTGGATAGCCGATCCCACCGCTCACCAGCAGTACGTTGGCATTTTCCACTAGGGGAAAGGCGTTGCCCAGGGGCCCGGTCAGATGCAGCAAGTCGCCCGCCTGGAGCGCGCAGAGGGCTTCAGTGCCGGGTCCGATCCGCTTGATCAGAAAGCCGACGCGGCCATCCTCCACGCCGTAGACGCTGACCGGTTTATAAAGTTTGCGCCGCTGGAGCGGGTCCGACGCCTTCAATTCAAAGAACATCCCCGGGGCGCAAAGCGCGGCCAGCTTTGACGCGGCGATCCACAGCAAGGCATAGTTCGCGCCGCAGCTTTCTTTAGCCACAACGGGCAGAGTGAGATGCTGAAACATCAGTCCGCCTGCCAGGTGATCCTTCCGTCCATGATGGTCCAGATGACCTTGCCGGCCAGGGTTTGGTTCAGCCAGGGCGTGTTTTTGCTCTTGGAGACTATGCTCTCCGCGTCGAAAGCGCTGCTTTGGTTGAGGTCGATCACGCAGAGGTCGGCCGCGCTGCCTGCCGCCAGAGAGTGTTCCGGCAGGTTCAGCAGCCTGGCTGGGGCGGTGGTCAGAGTTTCAGCGAGGCGTTCCAGACTGAGGTAGCCGGGCTTCACCAGATGGTGGTAGAGCGCCGGGAACGCTGTTTCCAGGCCGATGATGCCAAAGGGGGCGTGGTCAAACTCGCGCACCTTTTCAAAATCCGCGTGGGGCGCGTGATCGGTGGCGACGCAGTCGATGATCCCCTCCTTGAGCGCTTTCAGGCAGGCCTGGCGGTCCTTTTCGCTGCGCAGGGGCGGTTTCATCTTGGTGTTGGTGTCAAAATCCAGGCAGGCCTCGTCGGTGAGGATCAGATGGTGCGGCGTGACCTCGCAGGTGACCAGGATCCCCCCCGCCTTGGCTTCGCGCACCAGTTCCACCGATCTCGCCGTGCTGATGTGGGCGATGTGCAGCCTGGAGCCGGTGTTTTCCGCCAGCATGATGTCGCGGGAGATGATCACTTCCTCGGCCAGGCCGGGGATGCCGGAGAAACCGAGCTTGGAGGCCACTTTGCCGGCGTGCATCTGGCCCTTGCCGCTCAGATTGTTATCCTCCGCGTGCACGATCAGGGGCAGGCCGAAATTGGTCGCGTAGCGCATGCAGTTTAGCATCAGCTTGGCGTTTTGCACGCAGTTCCCGTCGTCCGAGACCGCCACGATGCCGTCGGACTTCATGGTGGCCATCTCGCTGATCTCCAGGCCTTCACTCTTCTTGGTCATCGCTCCGATCACGTAGACCCGGGCAAAGCCGAGGTCGTTGGCGCGGCGCTGGATGTAGTCGACCGTGGCGATGTTGTCCACCACCGGATCGGTGTTGGGCATGGCGCAGACGGAGGTGAATCCGCCCCTGGCGGCGGCTTTGGTGCCGGATACGATGTCTTCCTTGTAGGTCTGGCCGGGGTCGCGCAGATGGACGTGGATGTCCGTAAAGCCCGGAAACACGTGCATTCCTTTGGCATCCAGGGTCCTGTCGGCCTTGGTTGAAATCTTGTCCGCGACCTCGGTGATGACCGCGTCGGTGATCAGAATGTCCTTGCGGACGAAAGTTCCGTCGATGTAGGCGAGTCCGTTTTTCACGAGTGTGGTCATTTTCCCTCCCTTACGCTTTTCCGCCGAGGATCAGAAACATCAGCGCCATCCTGACGGCGACGCCGTTGGCGACCTGTTCCACGATGATGCTTTGGTTGCTGTCGGCGATTTCCGGCAGGATCTCCACCCCGCGGTTCATCGGGCCGGGGTGCATGATCAGCGCGTCCTTTTTGGCGTATTTGATGGTGTCTTTGGATAGCACGTAGTGTTTGCTGTATTCCTCCAGGCTGGGAAACAGCCCGTCGGTCATGCGTTCCATCTGCATGCGCAGGCCCATCACCACGTCGGCGTCGTGCAGCGCTTCCTGCAGATTGTGTTCCACCCGGCAACCATAGATTTCCTCCATCCCGCCGGGCATCAGGGTGCGCGGGCCGCAGACCGTCACCTGCGCTCCGAGCTTCTTCATGCCGATCAGATTGGAGCGGACCACGCGGCTGTTGAGGATGTCGCCCACGATGGTGATCTTGAGGCCGTCGAGATTGCCCAGTTTTTCCCAGACGGAAAAGATGTCCAGCAGGGCTTGGGTCGGATGCGCGTGGCGTCCGTCGCCGCCGTTGATCACCGGTTTGCCGGAATATCTGTGCACCAGTTGGGGGCTGCCGGGAGAACTGTGGCGGATGCAGTAGAGGTCGATGCCCATGGCGTCGAGGGTGTAGACGGTGTCCTGCAGGCTTTCGCCTTTCTGGAGGGCGGAAATCGTTGCCTGGAAGCTGACTACGTCGGCGCTGAGGCGGTTGGCGGCGAGCTCGAAGCTCATGCGGGTGCGGGTGCTGTTTTCCACAAACAGGGTGCAGACGGTTTTGCCGCGGAGGGTGGGAATTTTTTTGTATTCGCGCAGATTGATCTCTTTCATGCCCTTGGCGGCTTCCAAAATGTAGTAGATTTCTTCCGCGGAATAATCGTCCAGGTCGAACAGATTGCGGCCCAGAAATTGGGGGGTATCGGTCATTGTCGCTCCTTTCCGGCTCACTGGCCCGGATTAAAGGTTTAGTTTCATCCCAACTGATGAGATATCTGTTATCGGTCAAGCGTTTTTTGCAGGCGAGGTCATGATCGCGTAGTATCTCCCTGGCCGGCAAGCTGTTATGAGTTCCAAACGTAGGCTGGTTCACCTCCAAACGCGATAATCGGCTAACGGTTTCCGCCCCGGCCCTTATTACACTCCCAACTGCCACCTGAAATCCACCCGAAGAGTTCGCGGGCCAGACCCGGGAACCAGGCGGGTGTATAAAACGTATCAGTTGAGGGTGTAATAAGGGCGCAGGGGGCCTGAGGTTACCAGTCATGAACGGATCGCCTGGCGAGGCTGCGGAATTTCGCGTTCATGACCTGTCCCTCCCCATATAGTGGGTTACGGATTTTTTGCAGCCACTCTGGCCAGCCGTTCCGGCAGTGGAGATTTGTGCTTGACTAATTTGAGGCTGCGTTGATTGTGTTAAACTTGGAATGGATCTTGTATCGGACTACCGGTATCAGCTCTTTATTCAGTTCAGTTTAGTTTGGAATCATATAAAAAATAGATAAGGAGTTCCTTGATGGAAAAAATGATGTTACTGGGCGACGAAGCTCTGGCCCAGGGCGCACTTGACGCCGGGATCTCGGGTTTCTACGGATACCCCGGGACCCCCTCAACCGAGATCATCGAATATGTCCAGCACAGCAAACAGGCTGAAGCCGGCAAGGTCCACCGGACCTGGTCTTCCAACGAAAAGACCGCGATGGAAGCCGCGATTGGCATGAGCTATGCCGGCAAACGCACGCTGGTCACGATGAAACACGTCGGGCTCAACGTCGCGGCGGATCCCTTCATGAACAGCGCCTTCACCGGCGCCCACGGCGGCCTGATCGTGGTCGTGGCGGACGATCCGAGCATGCACTCCTCGCAAAACGAGCAGGACTCTCGCTACTACGGCAAATTCGCCCTGATCCCCGTGCTGGAGCCATCCAATCAGCAGGAATGCTACGACATGGCCTTTCACGGCTTCGAACTGAGCGAAAAGTACCACGTGCCGGTGCTGCTGCGCCTGACCACCCGCATCTCGCATTCCCGCTCCGGTGTGACGCCCCGCAACCCCCTGCCGCAAAAAGAAACCAGGATGCCCGAGGACCCCTTTCAGTTCATGCTTCTGCCGGCGATCGCCCGCAAGAAATACAAACACCTGATCGAACTGCAGGCCGATTTTGAGCGTGAAGCGGAAGGCTCCCCCTTCAACGGTTTCAACCTGGAAGCCAGCGATTACAGCCGCGGCATCGTCACCACCGGCCTGGGTTACAACTACCTGCGCGAAGCCTTTGGCGCCAAGCCCATCCCCTATCCCGTGGTCAAGCTCTGCCAGTATCCGCTGCCCGCCAAAGCGCTGCGCGACCTTTACGACAAGTGCGACAGCCTTTACATCTTCGAAGAGGGCATGCCGATCGTGGAAGATATCCTCAAAGGCGTGAACCTGACCGGCACCAAACCCATCCATGGCAGGCTGGACGGCACGATCCCCCGCGATGGCGAATTGAATCCCAACAAGATCGCCCAGGCTTTGGGCCTGCCCGACACCATGGGCCAGCCCGTGCCGGAAAACGTGACCCCCCGCCCCCCTGCGCTCTGCGTCGGCTGCCCCCACGCGGACAGCTATCTGGCCCTCAACGAAGCCCTCAAGGACTACGGCCGCGGACACGTGTTCAGCGACATCGGCTGCTACACCCTGGGCTTCATGCCCCCCTACAACGCCATCAACAGCTGCGTGGACATGGGCGCCAGCATCACCATGGCCAAGGGCGCGGCGGACGCCGGGATCTATCCCGCCGTAGCCGTGATCGGGGATTCCACCTTCTCCCACTCCGGCATGACCGGACTTCTGGATTGCGTCTATGAAAACGCCAACGTGATGATCGTGATCCTGGACAACTCCACCACCGGCATGACCGGCGGCCAGGAGTACACCGGCTTTGGCAAATTGGAAGATATCTGCCTGGGCCTGGGCGTCCCGCGCGAGCACATCAGGGTGTTCAAACCCCTGAAGCAAAACTGGGAAGAGATGGTGCGGGTCTATAAAGAAGAGCTCGCCTACGAAGGCGTGTCCGTGGTGATCCCGCGGCGCGAATGCGTGCAAACCATGAAGAAAAGAAACAAACTGGAGACGCCAGCATGAAAAAGGACATAATTCTCGCCGGAGTAGGCGGACAGGGCATCCTGACCATCGCCACGATCATCGGGACGGCCGCCCTCAACCGCGGTTGGCATCTCAAACAAGCCGAAGTTCACGGAATGAGCCAGCGCGGCGGGGACGTGCAATCCCACCTGCGCCTCTCCGACGCCCCCATTTGGAGCGACCTGATCCCCTTTGGCGGAGCGGACATGATCCTCTCCGTGGAACCGATGGAAGCCCTGCGCTATCTGCCCTACCTGGCCTCCGACGGCTGGATCATCGCCAATAAAACCCCCTTCAAAAACATCCCCAACTATCCGCCCGAAGACGGGATCTACGCCCAGATCGCCAAACACCCCAACCACGTAATGATCGATGCCGACACCATCGCCAAAGAAGCGAAGGCAAACCGGAGCATGAACATCGTGATGCTGGGCGCGGCGATCGAGCATCTCGGCTTTTCGCAGGAAGAAATCGCGACTGCCATCACGTCGATCTTCCAACGCAAGGGAGAAGCGATCGTGGAGGCAAACCTGCGCGCGCTGCAGGCCGGTATCGGGGCCTGAAACACAATCCGGGGGAGCGGTTGACGCCGCTCTCCCCCATTTTGACGAGGTGAATCCATGGCTGGACTGACCCGCTCTTTCGTTTTGGCTACGCTCGCCCTGCTCGGCGCTGTGTTTTGTTCCACGCTGGCCGGCGTCGGTTTGACCGGAGAACAGCGCTTCGCGACGATCGAAGATTTCGAAAGCGGCAGCGTGAACCTCCTGTCCTGGCTGGACCAGGATCTGAACCCCACGGCCTGGCAACTTACGACCGCCAACACCTACGACGGCAGCGCCTACTCGCTGCAGCTTTCCGGAAATACCTGGAAACAGCAACTGATCAGCCCGGTGACGGTCGATTCCGCCGCCGTGTTCCAGATCGCCGCGAAAACGAGTTCCGGCGCCAAGGTGCAGGGCATCGGCTTCAGCGACGGCACCAACGTCCTCTTCTATTCCCTCTCCGGGACCCTGGTGATGGACATCGAGGAGTGGGTACCGGTCTATCAGGGCGCTTTTGCCAACAACACCTGGAACCTCTTCAGGTTTCCGATCGCCGACGACTGGTATTCCTTTTTCGACTACCTGCCGGTGATCAGTTCCCTCGTCTATGTCAACGACCTCGACGGAGTCAGCAACCGCAACTTTTTCATCGATTCGATTCTGGATATCTCATCCGACCTCGGAGCCGCGCCGGCCGTCACGGTTTCTCACCAGATCAGCTTTCAAAGCGCCTGGCAGGTTCCCACGCGAGACGTGGGGGTGCAGTTTATGTCCACAGTGACGGATCCGGACAGCCCATCTTTCACCTATGAATGGGATTTCGGCGACAGCCTGGGCAGCGCTGAAGCCAATCCCTACCACGTTTACACCGTCACGGACGGGCATCCCTACCGGGCGACCCTGAAAGTGACGGATTCAAGCGGGCTTTGGGGCCTGGGATCCTGCATCGTCAATGTGGACCAGGGTCCGGAAAGCCTGCCGCTGAGGCTGAACTTCATCGGCGATGTCATGCTCGCCAGGGCATACGAAGCCTACGGGGGGATCATCCCCACCCAGGGCGTCAACGCGATCTTTCAGCCCACCCTGGCGCTGTTTGGCAACGCCGCCGACATCAGCGTGGCCAACCTGGAAGTGGTGCTCACCGACCAGGGCACGCCGCATCCCACCAAAAGCGTGGTCTACCGCGGGAGTCCGGACAACATCAGCGGCCTCGTCTACGCCGGGATCGACAAGGTGACCCTGGCCAACAATCACACTTTGGATTACGGACTGGAAGGGATGAACCAAATGCGCGGGCTGCTGGACCAAAACGGCATCGCCTACAGCGGCGCCGGGGCCAACAGCTACGAAGCCTACACCCCCGCCTTCGTCAACCGCAGCGGCCTGAACCTCGCCTTTTTGGCCAGTTGCGACCGCACCGGGCAATACAACAACGCCCAACCCTATCTGCAGGCAGGCTACGACAAGTACGGCTTTGCCTACATGACGCCCTATTACATGCTGCGCCAACTGGACGCGGTGGAGGGCGTGGCGGACCTCAAGATCATGGAATTGCACGGCGGCAGCGAGTATTCCCTCGCTCCCGGCGCCGGTTATGACAAAAACAACCCCTTCTCCGGCGACACCGCTGATGAAGATTACGATTACCGCACCGACGTTCCGCACCTGTGGGACATCGCCATCCGTCATTTCGCCGTCGATGCCGGCGCGGACCTGGTGATAGTCCACCATCCCCACATCATCCAAGGCCTGGAGGTCTATCAGGGCAAACTTATCGCCCACTCCCTGGGTAACTTCGCCTTTGACCTGAGTTACCCGGAAACGATGCCCTCCATGATCCTCTACGCGGATGCCGACCATTCCGGTTTTTCGAACTTTACGGTGAAACCGGTTTTCATCGACGCCTATATCCCAAAACCGGCCACCGGCCAACTGGGCAAGTACATTTTGGACTACCTCGCCATGCGCAGCGCGGAACTCAACACCAAGCTGAGGGTGGATTACAACGACGTTTCGGCCAAAGTTTTGGCAGACAGCACAGAGGTCTCTGCCACTGCTTTCAATTACTCATACAACGAGCCCGTCACCGCGATCAGCGGCAACGACCGGCTCACCGACCCCTTCAAGCTGCCCCGCTACGGCAGCATCAGCGCGGTCAACTCCATCGAGCCGGTCTCCGACGGACAGGCCAGGCTGGGCGCTGAAACGATCTGGTATGGCAATTTCGAGGATGAGGGTTCCAGCCTCTGGGATGTGGATTACTTCTCCACCACCGACGTCCTGGACGGCCTGCGCAGCGCGATGCTGACGCCCAACAGCGGACAGACCCAAACCGCCACGATCAGCAAACGCAACAAATGGTATGTCAACACCAAAAAATTCACCCTGCACGGTTGGATCAAGACGATCAACGCGGGCAGCGCCAACATCCTGATCCGCTACTACAACACCCGCAGCGGCGGCAGCATAGGTTCGGAAAGCATCACCGCCAACATCAACGGCAGCACGGACTGGACCTGGTATTACAAAGAACTGACCATCCCCTCCAACGCCTGGTATTTCGATATCCGCCTCACCTGCACAAGCGCCGCCGGCACCAACGCCACGGCGCTGTTCGACAACGTCGGCCTGATCGAATGGACTCCCTGGCAGGAACTGGCCAACCTCAACCAGGTGTTGAATCCCAACAACTATTACTGGATGCAATTGAAAACGGCTGAATCCCCCAAATCGCTGACCGTCAGCCTGACGGAGCGGAAGTACGAAGCGTCGCCCCTGCGCCAGGACAGCCGCAAATCCAGCCAGTTGGAACTGAAGGTCTATCCCAATCCCATCCGCCGCCAGGCTTCCATCTCTTTTGAACTGGCGGACAAAGGCAGCGCCAGCCTCTCGGTCTTCAATCTGCGCGGCCAGAAGGTTCGCACCCTGGCCTCCGGAGACCTTCCCGCCGGGAAACACAGTCTGAGCTGGGACGGCCGCAACTCACAGGGCCATGCGGCCGGGGCCGGAGTCTACCTTATGCGCCTGGAGCAGGGGAATGCCAGCGTAACCCGTAAAGTGGTGTTACTGCATTGATCCGGGCATTAACACATTTCTCCGATAGGGAATTCTGATGGACGAGCTTCTGGTCTTCAGCGTCCAGGAAGTGACCCTGCACCTCAAGCAGGTCATCGAGACTCAGATCGAACCCCTCTACATCCGCGGCGAGATCAGCAATTATACCCGCCACGGATCCGGACACCTCTATTTTAACCTCAAGGACGACAACTCGACCCTGCGCTGCACCTTTTTCCGCTATGCCAACCAAAAGCTTGATTTTGAGCCTGAGAACGGCATGGAAGTGATCTGCTTCGGCCAGCTGACCGTGTATGAAAAGGGCGGAACCTACAATCTGAACGTGCAGTCGATGGTCCATTCCGGCAAGGGGGACCTGGCTCTGCGGTTCGAGCTGCTGAAAAAGAAACTGCTCGCGGAAGGCCTGTTCGAGCAGGGCGCCAAACAGCCCCTGCCCCGCTATCCGCAGCGGATCGGCATCGTCACCTCGCCCAGCGGGGCGGCCCTGCAGGATGTAGGCAACATCCTGAAACGCCGGTATCCGGTCGAAGCCCTGGTCTATCCGGCCCTGGTGCAGGGTTCCGAAGCTCCCGCCCAGCTCATCGCGGGGCTGGATTACTTCAACGCGGCAAACAATGTGGACCTGATCATCATAACCCGGGGCGGCGGCTCGCAGGAAGACCTCTGGTGCTTCAACGACGAAGCCCTGGCCCGGAAGATCTTTGCCTCGCAAATACCGGTGATCTCCGCCGTGGGGCACGAAATAGATTTTACCATCGCGGACTTCGTGGCCGACCTCCGCGCTCCCACCCCCTCCGCTGCCGCCGAACTGGCCGTTCCGGACAGAAAAGACCTCCTCGGTTACCTCTCTGCCCTGGGCGACCGCCTGGACAGCAGCGCCGAGGCCAGGCTGAACAAGCTAAGAAACCGCCTGGGAGCCGCTGAACTGACCTTTCAACGCTTCCATCCGGACCGGATCTGGCAAAACCTGCAGCAGCGGCTGGACATGGCTTCGCTGGGCCTGAAAGGCGCAGAAAACCGCCTGCTCGACAGCCTGCACCGCTACGAAATGCGGACCACCCTGGCGGCCGGATCACTCAAATCCGCGCTGCAATACGCCTGCCTCTCCAACCGCCAGGCTTTGGAACGGCTGCAGTCCGATCTGAGCTACAGGAAATCCAGTTATCTGACCGCAAAACGCAACCAGATGGAGAAGCTGGAGTTGCAACTGCAAAACCTCTCCCCCTTCGCGATCCTGAACAAAGGCTATGGCCTGGTCCTCAAAGACGGAGCAGTGGTTGCTTCGGTAGCCCAGCTGCGGCAGCAGGACGCGCTCCAACTGGTGATGCGCGACGGCCAGGCCGGCGTGAGAGTGGAATCGCTGCAGCCCGGACCCGCCCCCAAGAGTGATGCATAGACCGGCCAAACTGCTTGCCGGGCTGATCCTGAGCTTCCTGGCGCTGCCTCTGACGGCGGAGATCAGGGCGGTCTGGGCGCTTCCCTGGGGAACCAACACTCCGAAGAAGTTGGACGCCTTCCTCGCCGATGCCGTGGCTGCGCGCCAGTCCGACGTGCTGGTCGAGGTCCGCTACCGTTCCGACGCTTTGTACCGGACCAACCAGGTCCCGGACCGTTTTCCCAATCCCGAACCTGCCAGTTATCTGCTCAATGGCAGCGATTTTGACCTTCTGGGCCAGGCCATCGCCGAAGGCCACAAGCGCAATCTGCGCGTTCACGCCTGGCTGGTGGCTTTCGCCGCGACCCCGGCGGATACCTTGAGGATCGCCCAAAACTACATCTGGAACAACCATCGGGACTGGCTTACCTACGATAAAGACGGAAAGCAATTCAATTCCGGATCGCAGTTTGGATACTTTCTCGATCCCGGCGTTCCGGAAGTGCAGGATCACCTGTTGAATGTGATCGGCGACCTGGTTTCCGGCTATCCACGGCTCGACGGGCTGCAACTGGATTACGTCCGTTATCCGGATACAAAGCTGGGCTGGCATCCGGTTTCCGTGGCCAGATACCAGGCCAGCGCGAGGGACACCGGCCTGGATTTCAACCAATGGCGGCAGCTGCAGGTGACCGGCTTTGTGGAACGCGCCCGCGCCCTGCTGGATTCCCTGGCCCCAAACCTGATCTTCAGCGCTGCCGTGATCGCGGACTACGCCGCCGCGGTCCAGTATTACGCGCAAAACTGGCTGGACTGGCTGGAACGCGATTTGGTGGACTATGTCTATCCGATGGCCTACGCACAGGATTACAAAGAGTATCGCCGGGTCCTGAAACTGATGGAAAGGTTTGCGCAGGGCGACCGGACCGTGGTCGGCATTCGCGGCTGGAGGGACGACAATGCGTCGCTGCTGACCCCTGGCGGAGGTTACGGCATCGGAGACGTCGCCCGGAGGATCACCCAGATCCGTGCCGGCGGTCATGCCGGTGTCGCGCTGTTCAGTTATGACGCCCTGAGGCAGGATGGCGCCTTGTTCGCCCTGGCCGATTCGGTCTATTCTGAAAGCGACATCGCCGCTTTGAACGTTGTCCAATCCCACGCGCTTCGCCCCAAACTGACGCCGGACCTCGCGGTGATCCCCGCCCCGCGCAGCTATCTGCTGGAGGTGGTCATACCCCGAGAGGGCAAATGGATATTGGAGATCAGCGATCCGGACAGCGGGGTGCTGCATCGCCGGGAGAAATACTATCTGAGGGGGATCAATCTGGATTACTGGAACGGCGTTTTATCGGACGGAACCAGCATCCCGGCAGGAAACTACCGGATCCGCCTCTGGCGCGAAGCGGACGGCTTTAGCTACCTGATGCAAGCCAGCCTGGAAGGATTGGCGGGATGAGCCACCAACGCAGTAAACAGGCGGGAATGCTGACCCTGACGGAGTTTGTCCGGTTCGGATTCAAGTCCGTGATCGGGATCGCCCTGGCCCGGCTGCTGCTGCCCGCGGAACTGGGCTCCTACCGGCAGCTGTTCCTCATCTACACCACTTTTTCAACCCTGCTGCTGTTGGGGATACCTCAGAGCCTGCTGGTCTTCCTGCCCAAATTCAAACATCCGGATTCCCAAGCGGAACACATCAGCCAGATCGTGAAGTTGATTTCCGTCCTGGCTTTCGTTTTCTCCGCCGCCATCCTGATCTTCAAGGATTTCATCGCGGACAAGTTTCACAATCCCCAGCTTTCCGTGCTGCTGATCCTGTTCGCCGTTTATCCGCTGTTCATGTTCATCTCCCAGATCTACAGCTCGGTGATGCTGGGCCTGAAACAGCCCCAAAAAGCCGCCGGGTTCACCCTGTTCAGCGTGGTGACCGATTGCCTTTTCATCTTGGGAACGGCGCTGCTGACCCGAAATCTGTATTGGATCGTGGGCGGGGTGATGTTTTCCGCCTTTCTGCAGTGGGGTTTCGCGCAGTGGCAGCTCAGCCTGTTTCGAGTTCCGGTCACTTTCGATCCCCAGTTTTACCGCGACCAGCTCGGTTATTCCCTCCCGTTGGGGCTCTCCTCCATCATCGGGATGCTGTCCATCCAGTTGGATAAATTTGTGATCTCGGGCTTTTTCCGGCCGGAGGATTTCGCCGTGTTTTCTGTGGGGGCGATGGAACTCCCCTTTATCGCCATCCTCTCCAATTCCGTCAATTCCATCCTGCTCCCCAACATCAGTTCGGACCGCGCCGCCCTGGCGGAAATCTACCGCGCCGCGGTGCGCAAAAACGCCCTGCTGGTCTTTCCGCTCTGCCTGCTGTTTTTCCTCTTTGCCCGGCCACTGATCACGTTTCTCTACACCGGGCAATATGCCGCCTCCGTCCCCTTCTTCCAGGTCTATCTGCTGATTCTGCCTCTCCGGATCGCCAGTTTCGGCATCATCTTCATGGCCCTCGACCGTACCCGCTACATCATGTACAACGCTGTTCTGGTGCTGGTTTTCAACCTTATCCTGAACCTGGTGCTGGTCAGAACCCTGGGGATGATGGGAGCGGCGGTCGCCACTGTGATCGTGACCTGGCTTTCGGTGGCTCTTTATCTGATTTGGATCAAACGCTTCCTGAAGCTGGATCTGGCCGCCCTGCTGCCCTTGCGGGCGATCGTCCGGACAGCTGCCGCGACCGCCGTTGCCGGACTTGCCACCTATGGCGTCCTGACCTGGCTGGGACTTGGTTGGCTGGGCCTGGCAATTGGTTTGGTGGTCTTTGCCGCCGTTTACTTCGCGGCGGGACTGGCTTTCAAGGCGATCCTGCCCTACGACATCGGCCTGGCCAAAGACCTAGTCGCCAGCAGCCGCAAACTGATCCGCAAGGAGCCATAGGTGGACCTCTTCGCCCTCCAGACCTGGGATAACTACGATCCCGCCGGATTGATCGCGGAACGCCTGAACGTGATCAAAAGCGCCATACCTTCCGATGTGAAAACGATCCTCGACGCCGGTTGCGGCAATGGCGCGATTACCAACGCGCTGGAAGCGGATTACGAGGTTCTGGGGGTGGATTTTTCCCCGGCCGCGCTGGAACACGTGCGAGCGCCGAAGCTGTTGGCCTCGGTCACCTACCTGCCGCTGGATGATGACTCGTTCGACCTGGTGATGTGCAACGAAGTTTGGGAGCATCTCTCCACCGCGGACCTGCACAAAGCCGTTGCGGAAGCCATCCGGGTCACCCGCCGCCATCTGCTGGTCGGGGTACCCTATCGCGAACAGCTGGAGGCCGGCCTGATCCGCTGCGGCGACTGCTCAAACGTGTTCCACGTCTACGGCCACCGCCAAAGCTTCACCCGCCGGAAGCTGGACCGGCTGTTGGGCCTTCCAGCCGTCTGGCACCAAACCCTCGGGCCCCGGCAACGGCGCCACAACCTGCCCCTGCTCCGCTTTCGCCAACACAGCCTGGGCCAGTGGCACCATCCCGCCTTCCCGGTATCCTGTCCCCATTGCGGCAACACCGAGTTTCCCCGCAAAAGCTCTCTGCTCACCAAGGCCGTCAACGCGCTGGACCGTGTGCGGCTGACCCAGCCCCGCTACTGGCTGCTATCCCTCTACCGGCTGCCGGGAAACTTCAAATCCCCAAAGGCGGCCCGATGAAACTTGCCGGCATCCGCGTCCTCTATGTCAGTTACTACTTTCCGCCCCTCGGCGGCATCGCTTCTATCCGGGCCTTGAAGAATGTCAAATACCTGCGCGAACTGGGATGCGAAGTGCAGGTTTTGACGGCGCAAACCACCCTGCTGCGCCATCCCCGCGATCCCGGCCTGCAGAAAGAATTGCCCTCTGGAATTACAGTCTGGCGCGCCTGGTGCCCGGACGCGGAGTGGCTGTTCAAATTGCTTTATGGGCTGCGTTTGGGCGGATTGGTCAGGTTCCTGCGCCAACGGGTGTTCTTTCCCGATCCTCAAAAACTCTGCCTCCCCTTCGCCCGCCGCAAACTGAACCAATTGATGAAAGCGGACGCCAAACCAGAGATAGCGGTCATCTCGTCGGGCCCGCCCTCTTCCCTATCCCTGGGCCTGATTTTGAAGGAGAAATTCAGGGTTCCCTTCATCTGCGATTTTCGCGATGAATGGACCAACAATCCCGAACGGATCAACCTGGATTACCCCGCCCGCGTCCAAAGCCTCGAACTGCTGATGGAATCGCGCGTTCTACGTGCCTGCGCGGGAGTTTCCTACCTCACCGAACTGATGCGGCGCAATTTTGTCCAACACCACAGTTGTCTGAAAGGCAAACCCTCCGCGATCATCCCCAACGGCTTTGACGCGGCTGATTTTTCCGGACTGGAGCCCACCAATCACCGCGGCTGCTTTCACCTCGTCTATTGCGGCAGTTTTTACGACCGGCGCCAACCGGACAGCCTGTGGACAGCCATCAGCAGCCTGCTGCAAACCAGCAGGATCGAGGCAGGCTCGCTCTGCGTGGACGTGATCGGCAAAAACACCCCGGCCTTCGTGCTGGGCAGTTTTGCCAACGATCCCGCCATCCGGGACTGCGTGAAGTTTCACGGCTTCATGCCCCACCGCGAGAGCATCCGCGCCATGCTCAAGGCCGAAGCGCTGCTGCTTTACATCCCCTCCGGCCGCAACGCCGATTCCGTGCTGACCGGCAAGATCTTCGACTACCTCGCCTCCGGCAAACCCATCCTGGCTATAGTACCGCCCCGCGGTCTCGCGGCGGAGATCGTTTTACGCGCGGGGACCGGGTTTGTGGCCGATTATCAGGACATTCCCGGCATCGCCGCCGCGTTCCTGCATCTTTATGAACTTTGGCGCCAGGGCGGCCTTGGGGTCATCAAACCGGACCGGGAGTATGTATCCTCCTTTTCCCGCCGTAGCCAGGCGGAAAAACTGGCCGGCTTGATCGAAGAGGTGCTGTCCTGAAGGCCATTCTCATCCTGCCGGGCAGATCTTCCTTCATGGCCGTGGACGAGCGGATCCTGCGCTCCGCCTGCACCCTCAAAACCATCCGTTTGCGCCAGGACGGCAGCAGACTGGGCTATCTGTTCAGCATCCTGGGGATGTGCTTCTCCCTGCTGGCAAAACCAACTTTCAGAACCGTGCTGGTCTGGTTCGCGGATTACCATGCCGCCCCGGCGGCGCTACTCTGTCGGCTTTTGGGCAAGCGCTGCTTCATCTTAATCGGCGGCTACGACGCGGTCAGATACCCGGAACTGGGCATGGGAGTCTACTGCACGCCGCTCCGGGCGTTCTGTGCCAGGCTGGCCCTGCGAAACTGCACTGGGATCATCGCCAACCACGAAGCTCTGCTCAGTTCGGACAATCTCTATTACAACCCCGCCGGCCATCCGGAGGGGGTTTTCCGCCTGGTGCCGGGCCTGAAAACCCCGGCGAGCGTGGTCCACAACGCCACCACGACAGAAACAGCCCCGTCCTTCACCTCCGAGCGCCAACCCAAAATCCTGACCGTGGGTACGACTCCCCGGCTTCAGGATTTTTACAACAAGGGATACGACCTGTTGATCGAGGTGGCCAGACGCAGGCCGGACCTCAACTTCATCTTCGTCGGCCTGAGGCGGGAATGGCTCGCGGAACTGGATGCCAGACACAGCTTCAGCCGCTTGCCCAACCTGGAGATCATCCCCTGGCTGGCGCAGGCCGAACTGCTTCAATTGATGGGCGATTGTGCCGTCTACGCCCAGCCCTCGATCTCCGAAGGCATGCCCAACGCGCTGATGGAAGCCATGCTGATGGGCTGCGTGCCTGTTGGCTCCCAGGTTTCGGGTATCCCCACGGTTATCGGGGAACTGGGTTTTCTCATTACCCGCCGGGACTCCACCGAGTTGGAGCAAGCCCTGGATCAAGCCCTGGCCGCCGCTCCCGACCGCCAGATGATTTCCAACAGCGTCAGAGAGCGGTTTTCCCTCCAGCAACGGAAACAAAAACTGCTGGCCGCGCTTGAAATGTAACGGACGTGACCGCATTGAATGAGATACTGGGGAATAGACCAACGAAACCATTCCCTCTCTGCCCCTCCGTCCCTCTATTTTGATTTTTGCATAGTAAGATAAAAGGACCGATCATGGAAGAAACCCTGAAACTTGGAATCAGCAGTTGCCTGTTGGGCAACCAGGTCCGTTACGACGGACAGCACAAATACGACAGTTGGCTGGTGGAGACCCTCGGCCGGCATGTCAGCTACGTCGCCGTCTGCCCGGAAGTGGAGTGCGGCCTGCCCATTCCGCGGGAGGCCATGCGCTTGGTCGGTGACATCGACAATCCCCGTTTGGTCAATACCAACAGCGGCACCGACCAAACGAAGCGGATGCTGGATTTTTGCGCCCGCAAGATCGCCGAACTGGTCGAGGCCGACCTCTGCGGCTTTGTCTTCAAGAGCAAATCCCCCTCCAGCGGCATGGAACGGGTGAAAGTGTATCCGGCCCAGGGCGGCGCCGGCGTCAAAAAGGGAGTCGGCATCTTCGCCCGCGAACTGATGAAAGCCCAGCCCCTGCTGCCCTTTGAAGAGGAGGGCCGCCTGCACGATCCCGGCCTGCGGGAAAACTTCATCGAGCGCATCTTCATCATGCAGCGCTGGCGCCAACTGATGAAAGCGGGGTTCAGCTCCGGTTCGCTGGTAAGCTTCCACACCCGCCACAAACTGCTGCTGATGGCCCACAGCCCCCAACTGTACAGAGAAATGGGCAAACTGGTCGCGACCGTATCACAGTACAATCCCCGGGATTTCGCCGCCATCTACATCGAGCAACTGATGCGGGCCACAGCCTTCGCCGCCACCCCCAGCAAGCAGGTCAACGTGATGCAACACATCCTCGGCTATTTCAAGGCTGAACTAAGCGCGGACGAAAAGGCGGAAATGATCCATCTGATCGACAGCTACAAATCCCACCTGCTGCCTCTGATCGTACCCCTCACCCTGCTTTCCCACTACGCCCGGAAATACGACAAAAGCTACCTTTTGGAACAATATTACCTGCAACCCCACCCCTGGGAACTCGCCCTGCGCAACCACGTCTGACCGCTGAGCCGCCTTTCGCGCCTGGAAACCGATCGCTTTTCCGGGCATCCAGGCCAGGCATAAAGAAAGGGGAGCAAAGCCGGTTGAGGCCGATGCTCCCCTTTTGAGCAGGTTCTGGCTTACGGAGGTCTATAGCTAGGCTTTGGTGTCCTTTTTTGCTTTGTCCCTGTTGCCGAAAGGTGTTTTGGGTTTGCTATTGTTGGAACTTTCCGACTGCAGTTCGCTGTCCTCGGAATCGTTCGGATAGCCGTGATTGCCGCCACCGGGAGGGTTGACGGGAGGGGTTATGGCTCCTCCGCCGTTACCCCCACCGGGAGGATTGGGAGGGATGTATCCGCCGCTGCCGCCGTGATTACCGCCGCCATTTCCTCCGCCGGGAGGGTTGGGAGGGGTGTAACCGCCGCTGCCGCCGTGATTACCGCCGCCATTTCCCCCGCCGGGAGGGTTGGGAGGGATGTAACCGCCGCCGTGGCTGCCGCCGTTACCGCCTCCATGGCTGCCGCCTCCGCCGGGAGGGTTGGGAGCAACGCTGCCGCCGTAGTTACCGCCGGGAGGATTGTTGTGCGGTGGCCGGGGTCGCGGATTGTGGTTTCCGTGGTGGGAGTAGGGGTAAAAGTACTGGGGATAGTGAGGCCGGGGCCGCCAGTGCGGCCAGAAAAAGCTGCTCAGCACCACCGATCCCCGGAAGGAACGGTTTAGCTTGAAACTGAACACCGTAGGCCGGTCGTAGGCGTCTTCCAGTTCCAGCTTGTTCAGCGGCACAAAGATCTTCTCCCGTTTGGGCACGTAGCCGTCCCGGGCGATCACCAGTTCGATCTCGCGGCCGGGTATGCCGTTGCGGACCGTCATGTAATCGTCCATGAAGACGGGGAATATGTCTGTGGGTGTGGTTCCCAATAGCTGGTCGGTATCATAGACGTATATGTCAGCTCCCTTGGGAACGGTTTTTATCTTGAACGCGCCATAGAGATCATACGCGGAGAGCGCCCCGACGCTCAGGATCAGGCAGGCCAGCAGTATCATCTTCTGCTTCATGGTAACCTCCTTGGGGTTATTCATTCTACAAGTTATACACCGCGATGGGAAAATCCCTCACAACTTTTATCGCTTGCTACGGGCTTTCCCCTCCCGGCAGTTCAGTTCGCTTCCCAATCCTGTTTCCGGCTGGTTTGCCCATCCCTGTCTCGCCCTGGACTTCCCGAACATTATTGGGGATGTCTGGGGCGAGTAATGCCGCGGCTGACAGAGCCAGAGTAAGGGCCGCGTCGGCTCCTACAGGCAAAAAAGCCGCCCGATGAGGGCGGCCATGGCTGTTTTGCTTATCTGGATTACAGGTTTTCGATGTTTTTCAGGGGTTTCGGGGCAGTGGCGGGTGTGATCCCCTCCATGGTCAGATATCCCAGCAGAGGCGAGCCGCTGGGGTTTTTGGCGGCGTCTTCGCGGAAGAACTGGACCGGGACGCGGATCGGTTGCCCGTCCTGTTCCGTGATGAATTTTCCTTCGGCGTCCCTGGCGTAGGGATTGACCCTCAGCCAGGCCAGACCGATGGCGGCGGTGCCGTCCGGCTCATTGACGTTTTTACGGGCGGAACCGAGTGCCTGGCGCTTTTCCAGGCTGAGGTTGGGGCTGTTGATGCTGGAGGTGACGGTGCCGATCCGTTCGCCGTTCAGATAGACGCCGCGGCCGGAGGCGATCCCTTCGCAAATGAAGACCAGCAGGGCTTTGCGGGGGTTGTCCGCCAGTTCGCGTTTCAGGGCGGCCTGGCCCACGAAATAGTCCTTGTCGATATCGATCGCGGCTTCATAGAGTGGGGCGTTGATGGGGGTATGGGCGGGGTCGTATTCGCTGCCCATCAGTGGCAGGCCGAAAGCCCCGGCGGAGATGCGGTTTTCATCCCTGCCGCCCAGGCCGACCAGCAGTCCGCCCAGATTCAGCGCCAGGGTCACGATCCGCTTGAAATCTTCGGCCGCTTTGGCGACGGGGATGTAGACTTCCCAGCCCCAGCGGCTGGTGTAGCCGGTGCGGCTGAGATAGTATTTGTGGCCGTCCAGTTCAAACTCGTTGAAGCTGAAGTAGTTCATGTTCTTTTCCGGCTGGTTGCGGTTTTTGAGCACCTCAGCGCCGTAGACGGCCTTGATCAGCTTGTAGGACAGCGGACCCTGAACGTCGACCTTGACCAGGGTGTCGGAGATGTCCTGCGCGTTAACGTCTTCCGCGGGCTGTTTCTGGCTCATGATGCGGTCGATGTCGGCGATCAGTTCCCTGCCGTCGACCGTGGCGGTGATGTCGTGCCCGGCGTTGATCACGGCGATGAATTCCGTGTCGGCGGTACGCATCAGGATCATGTCATCCTGCACGCCGCCCTGATCATTTAACAGCAGGGTGTATTTGCACTGACCGACTTTCATTTCGCTCATCTTGCCGCCAAGGGCGCGGTCCAACACCGCGGGGGCATCGGCGCCCCAAAAGCGGATCTGGGCCATGTGGTCGATGTTGTAGATCGCGACTTTGTCGATCGCCGCGGCCTCTTCCAGCACGGAGGTCAGGTAGTTGACCGCCATGTCGTATTCGCCGAAATTGTTGCGTTTGATCGCCTGCAGGGGGATGCCTTTGCGCTCTGCCAGCAGCGGCAGATACCAGTTTTCCTCCAGCTCGTAGAGGAAGGTCTGGCGCGGGGCGGGGGGGAAATCGAATCCAAGTTTCATGGATCACTCCTTAGATGTATGTTTTGAAAATTCGATGATGTAAAGAAAGTTGGTTAAAACAGATGGATGGAGGGACAGAGGAGAGAAAATTGAGAAAATTGAGTTTTTTAAACAGAGGGACGGAGGGACATAGTTGTCCCGACAATGACTGGAAGCCTTCAGAGTAAAACCAACTCTCTTGATCAAGTCAATCTCTGTCCCTCTGTCACTCTGTTTTAATGATTTTAGTAATGACTCTGCTTGTTTGAAGAGCAGGTAGTGAGCGTTAAACACCATCACTCCAGACGATCTGGCCGTCGACCAGCGTCAGGCGGGACTGCGCGGAGAGCCAAAACTCTTCGGGCTCCTGGCTGAAGTCGTCCAAAACGGTCAGGTCTGCAAACTTGCCAGGCGTCAGGGAACCGGTGCATTCCTGCGCCAGGGATCCCCTTGCCGCGCCCAGAGTGTAGGCATGCAGGGCTTCCCAGGCGGTGATGCCCTGGGCGGGCTGCCAGGTTTCGGCCTTGGGATCGAGCCCCTTTTTCCTGGCCAGGGCGGAATAAACTCCCAGGAATGGGTTGATCGATTCGATCGGCGCGTCGGAACCGAAACCCACCGGGATCCCCTGATCCAGGATGGAGCGAAAAACATAGGCGCAGTCGCGGATCGGAGCCCAATGCCGCTCAATCATGTCCACATCGTTAGCCAAGTGGATGGGCTGCAGGGCACAGTAAGCGCCGCTCCGCTTCAGGCGGGGCAGATCTTCTGGCAGAATCGACTGCAGGTGCTCGATCCGGTGCGGCAGGCCGGGAAAGCTTACATTCAAGCGCAGGAGGGTGTCGATCACTGTCTGGACAGCTCTGGTGCCGATGGCGTGGACGGTCAGGGCGATGCCGCCGCTGGCTGCCTGACTGCCAATCGCTTGCAACTCTTCCGCGGAGTGGCGCAGGATGCCAAGATTTCCGGGGGAATCGGGGTAAGGATGGAACACCGCCGCGGTCCGCGAACCCAGGGCGCCATCGGCGAAGATCTTGACGCCGCCAAGCCTGAACCACTCGTCGCCGCTGTAGGAACTCCGCCCCTCGGAGAGCATGCCTTCCAGCCGGTCCAGGGGAAAATGCCAACACACGCGCAGGGTCTTGTCCCGCTGGGCTACCCGCTCCAGGATCCTGGCATTGGCCTCCGGTTCCATGGAGTGAACTCCCGCCAGTCCCAGCCGGTGGATTTCGGGGAGGCTGGCCATGACCGCGGCTTCGACCTCCGCTACGGAGGGTGGTTGGATGAACTTTTCCAACGCGTCGGAAGCCGCTTCCGAGAGGATTCCAGTAGCTTGGCCGCTAACGTCCCGCTGGATCTTGCCGCCGGGGGGATCGGGAGTTTCTGCTCCGATGCCGGCCAGCTTCAAAGCCAGGCTGTTGCACCAGCGGCTGTGATAGTCCTTGCTGTAGAGAGCCACCGGCAGGTCGGGGAAAAACTTGTCCAACAGGTCTTTGGTGACCGCCGCCGGTTGGTCCAAACGGTTAATGTCCCAGCCCCCACCGAGGATCCAGGCCGGAGGTTGGGGGTGTTCTTGCCGGAACTTTGTGATCCGTTCCCTGACATCTGCGAGCGTGGCGCAACCGGCCAGATTTAGTTGCAGCCTGAATTTGCCCAGTTCCACAAAGTGGGTGTGGGTGTCAGTGAAGGCGGGTAGCAAGGCTTTGCCACGCAGGTCGATAACTTCCGCCTGTCCGGCCGCGGCGCGGCAATCCGCCAGTGTTCCGAGCAGGGCGATCCGTCCGTCCCTGACCAGTAGCGACCGGTGTGGGCTAACCCCGGGCCGGTCCATCGGATAGATCAGCCCGTCAGTGAAGATGAAGTTCATCTGTGATGATCTCCAAAGCGCGCTCCAGTTTGGGTTGAGGGACAGCGTAGTTGATCCGCAGCCAGCCTTTGGCGACCTCGCCGAAAGCGTTACCGGGGACGGTGATGACGCCTCTGGCGGCAAGCTGGCTGGCCACAGCCACCTCGTCTCCCCCTACCCGCAAAATCAGGTAGGGCGAGGCCTGGGGCAAAATCACCCTTTCCGCCAGGGCTCCCCAGCTCTGGATCACGACGGAGCGCGATGCTTTCAACTGGCAAAGAACTTCATCCGCGGCCTCCAGGCCTTGCGCAGAGAGGGCAAACTCCGCCAGTTTCTGGGACAGCCAGTTGCTGCAGGTGGAAACGTATTGCCGGGTTTTGACGATGGAACCGCTTATACCGGGAGGGGCGAGCACCCAACCCAGGCGCCAACCGCTCATGCAGTGGGACTTGGAAAGCCCACCCAGCATGATCAGCCCGTCCGCTGCCGCCGGATCCCAAAAGGACGCGGGGCGTGAGCTAAAATAGAGCCGGGCATAGATCTCGTCCACGATCAGCAGGATGCCGTTGCGCCGGCATAGATCCTTCAGTCGGTCTGCCTCAACCTCGGAAAAGACATGTCCGCAGGGGTTGCTGGGATGGCTGAGCAGCAGCGCCTTCACGTCAGGGGCCAGCAAGCTCTCCCAGCGGCCCCAATCCACAGTTGATAAATCACTTTCAAAAGGTAGGCGTAATACATTCGCTTCCAATATCTTGCATATTGCTGGATAAGCGGTGTAGTCAGGGTCAGGAATCGCCACGGTGTCCCCGGGATCGAGCAGCGAGAGCAGGGTCACGAACGCCGCTTCCTCCACCCCGTTGCAGACGCAGACAAGGCTCTCGCCGGAGCCGGGATACTGGGCCGCAATCGCCTCCCGCAGAGCCGGCAAACCAGCGTTGGGGGTATAGACAGGCGTGGAGTCCCGCAATAGCTCGATCGCCTTGTCGCGCAGCGTTGCGGGCAGCGCATAGCCCAGTTCGCCCAGGGCCAGGTTGATGGCGTCGGGCGGGGCGATCTGCATCATCCTGCGGATCAGGGAAAGTTCGATCCCCCGCAGGCGGCGGGCTTCAATCGATAAGGCCACGCAGGTCTTGCTCCAGTTGGATGGAACTTTCGGTCTTGGCGTCGCGGTATTTCACGATGATGGGGCAATAGACCTGAAACAGCGGCGAGTTCTTCATCTGCCGGCTACCGGGGACGACCATCGCGCCGGATGGCACGGTGAAGGAACCGCCGGGATCGCGTTGCAGAAATTCGCCATGAACGCTGTCATAGACAGGGGTCGAGGCCGTGATGACGGTGCCGGTGGCGATCACCGCGCGGGTCTGGACGATGATGCCTTCATAGATGCCGCTGTTGCCGCCGACAAAGACGTCGTCCTCGATGACCACAGGCCTGGAGCCAACCGGTTCCAGGACGCCGCCGATCATCGCGCCGGCGGAGAGATGCACGTTTTTGCCGATCTGGGCGCAAGAACCCACCAGGGCGTGGGAATCCACCAGTGAACCGCTGTCCACCCAGGCGCCGATGTTGATGAAAGCCGGGGGCATGATGGCCACGCCGGGGGCGATGTAGCAGCCGTTGCGGGCGGAGGAGCCGCCCGGCACGATGCGGACCTGGGATTCCCGCGTGAAGGCCTTTTCGGGCAGGGTGTCCTTGTCAAAAAAGAGCTTTTCGCCGCCCCAATCGTAGGCGGTCAGCGTCCCCATGCGGAAGCCGATGAGGATGCCCATCTTGATCCATTGGTTCACTTTCCAGCCACTGCCAGAGGGTTCGCAGGCTCGGATCTGGCCGGCATTGAGCTGCGCGATGAACGTGTCGTAGAGTTCGCGGTCAGCCGCGGTGTAGGCTTGCGGTTTGGCCTGATACAGGGTCTCGATTGCGTCTTTCATCCAAAATCCTTTGCGATCGCCTGGCTGAGCAGTTGAACCGCCTCATCCAGCCTGGACCGCGGACAGCCGAAGTTTAGCCGGCTGAATTGCGCCCCTCCGGGCTCGTATTTGGTGCCGGGATCCAGCGCCAGCCTGGCGGTATCGGTCAGCCATTGGGTGAGCGGATCGCCCGTCAGGCCCAAAGCGGAAAAATCGATCCAGGCCAGATAGGTGGCCTGCGGCTTGAACAGCTTCAGCCCGGGCAGTTGCGCCCAAACCAACTCGCAGAGCCGGTCCCGGTTGCCCTGCAGGTATCCCACCAAATCGTTCAGCCAGTCCCGGGAATCCCGCCAGGCGGCGATCAGGGCATCGATCCCAAAGCTGTTTCCGATGTAGAGGTGCAGCTTTTGGATCATCCCGCCCAGTTGGTCACGCAAAACGGGGTTTTTCACGATGATCACGGCGGTGGCGAGTCCGGCCAGGTTGAAAGACTTTGCCGGCGAAAAACAGCAGATGGAGAAATCCGCGAAATCCTCGACCGCTCCGAAAGACAGGTGCCGCCGGCCGTCGTAGACGATGTCCGCGTGGATCTCGTCGCTGATCACGGGCACCCCGTGGCGCCGGCAGATTGAGCCCATCCGCGCAAGTTCCTCCGTGCTCCACAGCCTGCCCACCGGGTTGTGGGGGCTGCAGAGGATGAACAGCTTCGCCTGGCGGATTTTCCGCTCAAAATCGTCAAAATCGATCTGATAGCCGCTTTCGGTGTAGAGCAGCGGATTGGTCAGCAGTTTGCGTCCGTGGTCGTTCACGGCGTCCTGGAAGGGGCGGTAGACCGGGGTTTGGATCAAGACGCCATCGCCTGGCTGGGTCAGCTGTAGGATGGCCAGATTGATCGCCGCCACGATGCCGGGGCTGTTCACGATCCAATCCGGCTGGATGGGAAAGCCATATTGGCTGCCGATCCAATCGCAAACCACATCGTTGAACGCCGGCAGGCGAAAGTTGTAGCCGAAAACCCCGTGCTCCGTGCGTTTTTGGATGGCCGCCTGGATGGCCGGCGCCACCCGAAAATCCATGTCCGCCACCCAGAGGGAAAGCAGGTCCTCGCGCCCGTAAAGCAGCTTGAGGGCGTCGTACTTGAAACAGCCGCTGCCCCGGCGGTCGACGGGGGTGTCGAAGTCAAAGCTCATTGCTGGCCCGCCCTGATGTCCCGGATCGTCTTCACCATCCGCGCCAGTTCTTCGTTCATTTCCAGCTTGGGGCAAAGCTCCGCGATGTTGTACATGATCTCCAGCATTTTGGGAAACGAAGCGTTGGCCTTGAACACCCTTTCCTTGCCCGCGGCGTCCGTGTAGTAAAGGAAAACGTAATAGGTGACCGCCTTCCGGAATTCCAGCCTGGCGATTTTGGCCCAGGGAATGCGGCGCGTCGGGGCCAGGATGAACTTCAGTTGCAGCTCTTCCGGCGCGAACACCGCCGCGTTGAGCGAGGTCAGCGAGCGGAACAGATTGTCCAGAGCCACAAACAGCACCACCAGCGGCAAAGCCTTGTAGAATGAACTGGTTTCGGCGCTGACATGGCGGAGCAGCACATAGACGCACCAGCCCGCGATCAACGCGGACGTGGCCATCGTTATGGCGCGGGAAAGCGTTTTCGCCGGGTAAAGCACCGGCATCCTGCCCTGGACTGATTCGATGTTCAGCTTACGCGGCACAGATATTCTTTCCAGAGCTTGTTGACGCTGTCCAGGACCGTCTTGCTGGCCGGCACGACCTCAAACTGGCTGTGGCGGTCCGAATCCCCATGGAAGTCGCTGCCAGCGGTCATGAAGAGCCCGTTTTTGAGGCAGATGTTGGTAAACTCGTCCACTTCGCCTTTGTAGTGGTCCGGATGCCAGACCTCCAGGCCGTCGATGCCCATGGCGATGAATTCCTCGACGTAATCGGCCTTCACCAGCTTGCCGGGATGCGCCACTATGGCCAGTCCGCCGGCGTTGTGGATCACTTTCAGCACTTCTGGGACCGACACCTCCGGCTTGGGCACGTAGGCCGGCTTGAAGTTGCCGATGTATTTGTCGAAAGCTTCGTTTTTGGTGCTCACGTAACCGCGGCTGACCATGATGTTGGCGATGTGGGGGCGCACGATCAGCTCGCGGCTGCCGGCCACCTTGACCACTTCGTCCAGGGTGATCTCCATGCCCAGGTCCTTGAGCAGCCCGATCATTCGGATGGCCCGCTCGCGCCTGCCCTGGAGGTACATATCGGTCATTTCGACCATTTCTTTGTTGTGACGGTCACAGCCATAGGCCAGAATGTGAACGTCGTTTCCTTCGTGATGGGAACTGACTTCAATTCCCGGTAGGATGCGGAGGGGCGTGTAATCTTTGGGCAGCTGACGGTACGCGTCGGAGGTGTCGTGATCCGTGATCGAGATCAGGTCCAGCCCGATTTCCCGGGATCGCTTGATCAGATCGGCGGGACTCAGGACGCCGTCGGACATGTTTGAGTGCAGGTGCAGATTTACGCGCTTGATGTTATCTATGTTCTTGACTATCATATTTCTTTTTCTATTGACGTAAATCTGGCCGCGCCCAAATTCGTCAATATGTTTTTTCTGCTTGACGCTGGCCATTGCCAGGCGAAAATGTTGACTTTAGGGAGGCCGACCCATGCGTTATGACCTGATCAAGGACCGCTTTGAAGCGGCAATAAAGCTGTTTCCGGCGCTTCGGAAACTGTTTTTCCGGCTGCTGGACCTGCTGCTACTCCGCCAGCGTTACGTGAAGAAATACCTGATCAAGTACTGCGCCGCCATCCCCGCTTTGCGCTATTACGACGCCGGGGCCGGCTTCTGCCAGTATTCTTGGTTTGTGCTCAACCGCTGGAAACGCTCGACCGTCTTTGCCAGCGACCTCAAAGCCGGATACCTGGAGTCTTTTGCCAACTTTCTGAAACCGGGACCCGCCTCCCGCTTCGGCTTCAAGGCCGCCGACCTGCAGACCTTCACCCCACAGCGCAGCTATGACCTGGTGACCGCCATCGACATCCTGGAACACATCGAGGATGATCTGGCCACCCTGAAAAACTTCCACGCCTGCCTCGCCCCAGGCGGATTTTTGGTGATCTCCACCCCTTCGGATACCGACGAAGCCGCCAGATTCACCGCCGAACACGTCCGCCCCGGCTACAACAAGGCGGAGCTGGAAGCCAAGCTTCGCTCCACCGGCTTCAAGATCGTTGAAAGCCTCTACAGCTATGGCAACTACGGCAGCCTCAGCTGGCGCCTCTTGATCAAAACACCCCTGCGCCTGATCGGCACCAGCAAAGCCCTGGCGCTGCTTTTGCCCTTCTACTACCTCGTCGCTTTCCCGCTGGGAGAGCTCCTGATGCGGCTGGACCTCAAAACAACAAACAAAACCGGCACCGGCCTGATCGTGGTCGCCCGCAAGCCCGTCTGACCAGCATCGAAGAAATAGATATTTAAAACAGAGGGATAGAGCGACGGAGGGGGACCAATAGAACTCTGATCGACGGGATCGACATGATCAGTGGGATCATTGGAGTGGTGAAGTGGTGAAGTGATGGAGTGGTGGGGAGATGGAGTGGGGGCTGCATCCTCAGGGCTATGCCTGATTTCACCCTTATTGCCGGTACCTGTACCGACGGATTACTCGCCATAGACATTCCCAACTTTGTTGGGGATGTATTGGGCGAGTATGGCCACGGCAAACGAGAAAGCAATAAGGGCAATGGGTTGCCGACATCATTCTCCTGATCAATGCCAATCCAATCCCAAAAATCCCGATCATCCTGTTCATCCCTAATCTATTCTCTGCTCACTCTTCTCCGTTCTCTCGGTTTCTCTGTGGTGAAAAATTTTCTCTGGTCCCTCAACCACCCTATCTCACCCACTTTCTTTTAAGCTTTCCTTGTAAAATACTTCTCTTTTCTCCGTGCCTCCGTGTGAAAAAAAGACCGGACCCCGCAAAGAGGTCCGGCCGGTTAACAACGCCCCAAGGTTTAGAAATCGATCGCTTCCGGGCTGATGGGGGTCAGGATCAGCACCGGCTCGTTTTGGTAGTCTTTCCAGAGGTCGTAGAGCTTGAGGTAGTCCTTGCCAAAGGTTTGGACCAGGTCCAGCCCGGGGATGCTCATCAGGGGATTGCCGCTCATCTCGATGGTGAGGCCGCTGCGGTAGGTGGTGGCGTCCACCAGCGTGAGCTGACCCTTGAGCTTGGCCAGTTCGCGCATCTGGTTTTTGGCTTCTTCGAGGCCGCCCAGTTCGTCGATCAGGCCGTTTTGCTTGGCCTGTTCGCCGGTCCAGACCCTGCCCTGGGCGAGGTCGTGGACCTGATCCAGGCTCAGGTTTTTGCGTCCGGCGTCCACCTTGCCCACGAAGTCTTCATAGATCGCTTCGATGTGGCCGGTCATGCGGGCCTTTTCTTCTTCGGTCCAGGCGCGGTAGACGCTGCCGAAATCCGAGTTTTCCCCTTGCTTGACGGTCGACCAGTTCACACCGATCTTGTCCATCATCCGTTCAAAATTGGGGATCAGCCCGATCACTCCAATGGAGCCGGTGAGGGTGGTGGGCTCGGCCACGATCTTGTCCGCGTTGCAGGCGATGTAGTAACCGCCGGAAGCGGCCACGCCTGCCATCGAGACCACTATGGGTTTCTTGTTTTCGCTCTTGGCGAGTTCCAGCTCGTGCCAGATGATGTCGGAGGCCTGGGCGGAGCCGCCGCCGCTGTCGATGCGCAGGATGATGCCCTTGTAGTCTTTGTTTTTGCGGGCGGCGCGGATCAGCTTGGCGGTGGTATCGTGGGCGATGTTCTGTCCGGGAGTGCCATTTCCCATCACGATGTTGCCGCTGGCATAGATCACCGCCACGAGGTCCTGTTTGGGCTTGGCCCAGTCGTATTGGCGGTAATCCGCCAAAGTGGAGAGTTTTTTGGAGATGCCGTAGGCGTCCTTCAGCTTGCCGGCGACCTCGTCCTCATAGGCCAGTTCGTCGACCAATCCGGCGTTGAGGGCGTCCTGGGCCAGGTAGTAGGGCCCGGCGTCGATTGTGGCGTCCACACCCTTTTTCAGCTTGTCGCCGCGTCCGGCCGCGATGTAGGCCGTCATCTGGCCATAGATGCTTTGCAGCATGGATTCGTAGACTTCGCGTTCGGCAGCGGTCATTTCCTCTTCGGAGAGCATGTTGCCGGCGCTTTTGTATTTGTGGGAACGCAGGTTGATGATGTCCACCCCGAGGGACCGGAGCAGCTTGTTGAAATAGGGGCTGGTGACCGAGAGGCCGCGCAGGTCCACCGATCCCAGGGGATTGAGGTAGATATTGTCCGCGATCGCCGAGGCGAAGATGTAGCCGCCGTTGCTGATGTTGTCATAGTAGCAGTTGATGGTCTTGCCGGAGGCCTTGAAATCCTGCAGGGCGGCGATCAGTTCCTGCATCAGGGCAAAGGACGCGGAAAACCCGGGGTTGTTGAGGGTGATGCCGCTGACCGCGGGGTCGCGTTTGGCCTGGTTGACGCGGTCGATGACTTCGTTGATGCTATTCACGTCTTTGTCGTAGATGGAGAACGGCCCCAGCTTGTATTTTGGCGCTTTGTAGCTCACCAGTGAGCCCTTGAGGGGCAGGTTGAAGAAGTTCTTGCTCTGCTGGCCCAGTAAGGGACGGAAGGCCTTGTCCGTGAGATGGATGTAGGGAAGCGCGTAGTAGTCCTTGCCCTTCATCTGGCTAACGGCGCCGAGGTCGGTTTTGCCGTTGCTGAGGCTGAAGGTGAGGCGGAAGGTCTCGTCTTCCAGGTTGTAGCTGCCGCCGAGGTTCAGGCCGTCCAGCAGTTGGGTCTGGAGGCCCAGGGTTGGTTTCAGCAGTTCGTAGTCGCCGGGATTTTTGCGGTAATCCAGGTCCGCGCTCAGTTCCAGGCGGTAGCCTTTCATCCCGGGAACCAGCGCCAGGGGCCGGACCGCCGCGCCAAAACGGTAAGCTGGGGCGGCTTGGTAGGGGTTGTCCCAGGTGAAAGCCAGCGAGGCGGCGTTGAGCGGCCGGTAGGCGAATCCGCTGCGCCAGGCGCCTTTGCCAAATCTGTTGTTGGTCCAGCCGTAGCTGGTTCCGCCATAGAGGTTTGGCAGGATGTGGGCCGGCATCAATTCGTTGCCCAGGGCCAGCATGTGGCGGTTGACGCTCTTGCCAGTGGTCTCTTTGTCGTATTCATAGTTGTAGCTCAGGCCTTCCAGGTTGGCGATCAGCCAATAGCGGTCGCGCAGCTTGTTGCCGTCCCAGAGGTGGGCCCAGCCCAGGCCGTCGTCGCTGAACGTCCCCATCAGGGCGGGGTTGACGAAGGGGGTGAAGAGGTTGTCCGTATTGGCGATGGGAAGGCCCATCCAGCCGGGACCGCCGATCTGCGGCAGTTCGGCGTCCGGCGAACCCGGGGTCGGATCCGCGAATACCGGCGCCACCAGGGTGAGCAGCAACGCCATGATCAAAATGATGTGTTTCATTGATACCTCCACTTTGCGAGTATCGAATCTGGAATCTCTGACTATGTTGGTCGCCGGGACCAGAGCCCTTGCGGCCTTGTTTTCTCCGGATTGAACCGCTGAACCGGTCCGGTTTTGGGGATGTTCTCCCGCCGCTGTTTTCCTGTCAATGAAGAACATTATACCAACTCCCTTCTTTTATAAATGAACACGCCGCCCAGGGTGAGCACCGCGCTCACGGCCAGCTTCAGCAGCATCTTCAGGTTGAAAATCGCCTGCCACAGGCCGCTGATCAGGTTGTCCATCTGGGAGATAATCAGGCTCATCGCGTCCTTGCCGCTGGCAGCCAGGTCCTGCGCCGCCATGGTGCTTTGGTTGATGTGGAGGGTTCCCCCCAGCAAAAAGCGCAACGGCGAAGGGATCTGCCAGCCGTAGGCCCGGTTGAGCAGGTTGATCGATACTTCTATCACCAGAAAGGTCAGCATCATCACCTGCGCCGACCGCTGTTTGAACAGCGCCGCGAACAGCCAGACCACGGATGCCACGACTATCAATTGCAGGCTCACCACTATCCAGGTCTGCAGCCAGGCCACCAGGCCAAACTGAATCTGGGCCTGAAACAAAACGCCAAACAGGCCGGAGATGACCAGCCCATTGAACAATGTGACCGCCCCCACCAACAGGATGGCGCCCAGGGTGGTGAACAGGTATTTGCTGAACGCGATCTTGCCAAAGGACGCCGGTTGGCTGAAATGCAAGATCTCGCAGCGGTGTTTGAAATCGCCGTTGAGGACGTTATCTGCCAGGCCGATCACGGAGATCAGGGAGACCAGGCCGATCACCATGGTGGCGACTAGAACGGCCATGTAGAGCCCGAAGTTGTTGGCGCCGGGCTGTTGGTTTTTGAGCTCGTTGAAGAAACTCACATCCGCGCCCTGGATCAGGGCGATGGCGATGCTGATCAGGACCAGCGCATAAAAAGCCGCGGAAACCCAGACCGGGAGCCAGAAGATCCCGCGGTTGGTCTTCAATTCTTTTTTCAAGAGTGCGTTAAGCTGTTTCATTGGTGCCTCCTACCATTGCCAGGAATATGTCTGCCAGAGCCGGCCTGGCGTAGGTCGCGCCCGCTATTTCCACCGAGGAATCCAGCACGGCGCTGATTTGTCCCAGGGTCTTGGATACCAGTTTGGGGTTGTGGTTCATCAGTTCAGCCGCCCGGTCCGAGGGCAGGCTCACCACCTGAAACCGGTTTTTGAGGCTCTCCACGTCTTCATGGAGCAAAACCTTCCCCTTGTCCAAAAAGATCACTTCCTGCAGCATGTCTTCCACTTCCTCCACCTGGTGGGTGGAGATCAGGATGCTCTTGCTCTCGTCAAAGAATTCGCCCAGGATGGTGCTGAAAAACTCCTTGCGGAAGGCGATGTCCAGCCCCAGGGTGGGTTCGTCCAAAAGCAGGAAATTCACGTCCAGCGACAGTGTGATCAGCAGGTAGAGCTTCGTCTTCATGCCCTTGGAAAGCTTCCCCACCTTCTTTTGCAGGGGCAGGTTGCTGATCGCGAAGAGCTTTTGCGCCCGCTCCTCGTTCCAGCGGGGATTCACTTCTTTGATGTAGTCCAGGGTCTGCCCCACCGTCAGGCGGTCGTCCAGGCCGCTCACATCCGGGATGAAGGCCACGTCGTTGAATACGCGGTGGTCGCGGCGGGCCAGATTGTAGCCGTCGAAGCCCACCTTTCCCTCGTGGTGCAGGAAACCCAGCATGCAACGCATCAAGGTCGATTTTCCCGCTCCATTCTTGCCGATCAGACCGATGATCTTGCCCTGTCCCAAGTTCAGATTGACGTCGTCCAGAGCTTTGAACTTGCCGTAGAATTTGGTCAGGTGTTCCGTGGTGTAACTGAAAACTGCATTACTCATGGTTCTCTCCATATATTCTTTCTGTCAGTTGGATTATCTGCTCTTTGGGAAGCTCCAGTTGGCGGGCGTTTTTCAGCACCGGTTCCAGCTTCTCCGTTAAAAAATCCTTGCCCCGCATGCTGATGATCAGCTTGCGCGCGTCCGGCGAGACGAAGAATCCCACCCCCCTCCTTTTATGGAGGATGCCTTCCTCGACCAGCGAACTCAACGCGTTTCCGATCGTGATCGGATTCAGGTTGTAGTCCCTGGCCATGGTCCGCAGCGAGGGGATCGCTTCGTCCTCGGTCAGTGTCCGATCCAGGATCAGCTCCTCGATGTGCTGTCGAAGCTGCAAGTAGATCGGCGAGTCATCCGTGAAAATTCTCATCTTTACCTCTTTGCCAAACGGTTTCCCGGGGGACCGTCATGGTGTTGTAGTCAACTATGACAGTAGCACAATTCTGTCAAGAACTTTTTTCGATATTTGCCGACAAAATTCCCGCAGCCCCCTATAAAGTATCACCCAATGTAATGTGTCTATTGCAATGTGTCTATAAAGAGTCAGTGAAAACTTCAAATTGGATCACTGAAAACTTCAAATGTCCAAGTCCGATGGTTTCCAAGCCTAAAACACCAAGTGTTACTGACTTTCTATCTTATTTCATTATAGATGGTTACGTCCAGAAACTTGGAACTTGCTTTGTTCCAGTAAATGTCCACGTAAATCAGTATAGTGACCGGATTTGAAGTTTTTGATGATAGAAAAGTCCATATCCAATAGGAGTGTCCAAGCCCAACACAGAACTGATTCACCTCCCATATCCCATTTATAGACAATGCGGTAGCGTCACTTGTCCAAGTGATAAGAATTTGAAGTTTTCAGTGACACATTACATGGAGGGTTACGGCCCCCAAGTCATCTCACCCGGGCAAACCGGCTCCTTCCGGGTCGATCGCAACTACCAGAGCTGCCATTACGAAGCCGAAACCAACGGCTGCACCCTCCTCCATCCCTGGCCGGTGAGCGATAAAAATCCTCCCCAGAAAAGTGAATATGATGTAACCTTATGCGCATTATCAAATTATTTTGCAAAATCTTAGCTTGACACCATAAACCCATTCCAGATATTTGGCATATGGGGATATGTCAGATCCAAAGGAGGATATGATGCCATATGGAAAGAGCCTGGCAGCGGCCATCCTGCTGCTTTGGGCCGCTTTTGGTTTATCAGCCCAAACCCGTGAGATCAATGACGACTGGCTCTGGGCAACCGGGGCGGGCGGAGCCGGTGAGGACGAGGCCTGGTGCGTGACAGCGGACATCCTGGGCAATCTGTATGTGACCGGTTTCTTTTCTGGCGTGGCTACTTTCGGCAGCCATACGCTGTTCGCCCAAAGCGGGACCGATGTCTTCGTGGCCAGCATGAGCGCTTCCGGAGCCTGGCTCTGGGCGTACAGCCTTCCCAGCCAGGGTAACGAACGGGGCAACAGCATCTGTGTGGACGCCTGGGGTAACGTGATCATCACCGGCATCTTCGACACTGAACTCCAGATCTTACCCGGTCCGACACTTGTATCCTTCGGGGGTACGGACGCGTTCATTGCCAAGTTCGACCCCACGGGCTTCTGCTTTTGGTTCATCCAAGTGAGCGGACTGGGTTATGAGACCGGCACAGGAGTCACAGTGGACAGCCAGGGCAACGCCTACGCGACGGGGCATTTCGAAGGGGAGGCCTACTTCAACACCATGTATGGCTGGCAATCCCGGACCTCGCTGGGTGAATCCGACCTCTACGCGGTGAAGATCGCCGAACCGGGCACGATAGTGTGGACCAGCACTGCCGGAGGCCCCAACGACGATATCAGCAACGGGATCGTGGTGGACCAGGACGGGAACTCCTATGTGGCGGGCAATTTCTGGGGCAATCCCGCCTTCGGAACGATCACTTTGCCCAATACCGGCTGGTGGGACGCCTTCGCCGCCAAACTCGATCCCAATGGAAACTGGCTCTGGGCCAGCCAAAGCGTCGGAAGCGGCAGCGAATGGTGCAACGGCATCGCCATCGACGCGGCTGCCAACATCTGTATCGCGGGCGGGTTTGACCTCGACACCAGCTTTGGCACGCATCAGCTGGTCCACTTGGGCGTCACCTATCAGGATGTTTTCGCCGCCAAACTCAACCCCGCGGGGACCTGGCTCTGGGCCAGCTCTGGGGGAGGGATCGGCCAGGACTGGGCTTACGGCATCGCCGTGGACGATCTCGCCAATGTCTATCTGACGGGCATTTTCGACAGCGCGACCGCCTCCTTTGGGGACGGGATCCTCACCAATCATGGCGCCGCGGACGTCTTCGCCGCCAAACTCGATCCGCAGGGGAACTGGCTCTGGCCAGCCCAGGCGGGCGGGCTCGACAACGAATGGAGCCACAGCGTCTGCGCGGTCCAGAATGGCAAGGTCTATTTGGCTGGCAATTTTCAATCCGCCGCCGGGTTCGGGACCCATGCCCTCAACACCTCAGGCCTCTATGACATCTTCATAGCCCAACTGGAAGGCGCTCCGGCACCCCCGGTGGCGCTTGCCCCGCAGAATCTCAGCGTCAGCGTCCTGCCCGGGGAACGGGTCGAGGTCAACCTGACTTGGGACGCGGTCACCCAGGACATGGAAGGCAATCCCGTCACGCCGATCTACCACCTCTATCAAAGCCTGGACCCCAACACGGGTTTCTTCCCGATGGCCACCACCACTAATTCTTTTTTCATCTATCTGAGCATCGAGATACCCGCCCAATGTTTCTTTTACGTCACCGCGGAGGCGCAGCCTTAGTACCGATCTGCGTCCTGACGCCTGGGAGTCCGCGCGCCCCATACCGGATAACCCCGGCTCAACTTAACTTGCCACCCCCGGTCTGACTCTGCCTGTCATCCCGGCGCCCGGGGTCCTCGCGAAGGAGCGAAGCGAATTCGTGGGGTGGTTCAGCCGGGATCCCGGCTTTTCTGGTAAGAGTCCTTCCCCCCACATTATTTATGCTGCAAACCAAACTCATCTACGCAATGGGAATATCCAACGTTGGAGTTCTAGAAAACATTGTAATGTGTCAGTGAAAACTTCAAATTGGCTCACCGAAAACTTCAAACTCAAGTCCATAGTTGGGCGGATGACCAACAGGGAACGTCTGTCAATCCGGGCCAGGACCCGGAATCCAGTAATCCAATATAGACGAATCTGTATCCGCCGCCACAGAAACCCCGCGGAGTATTAACCGCTAACTCATTATCCATTAACCATTTACCCCCCCCAAGGCAGAAAATTTAGCTTGACATCCGGACGGCTTCGGTTAAAATGTAAATAAGGTGATACTTATGAAGCGATATCTATTGGCAGTTTTAATGCTGATCGCGGGCTGGTGTCTCCGGGCTCAGCAAATACCGCTACCTCTGCTCTGGAAAGACCTCACTTACCAGCAAGGGAGGGACTGCGTGATCCAGGGTGATCTGATGTACATGACAAACTCAGACAATGCGGAGTTTTCCGGGTCCGGACTGGACCTCGCGATTCTGGACCTCAGCGGCTCCCAAAGATTCAAGATCCTGGGAACCCTGGACCTTGACGCTCCTTCGGCCTCGCGCCTTGCTGTGCACCAGGACCGGGCAATCGTGATCCACACGGACAGCCGGCTGAGCGCCATCGATATCTCGGACCCCTCCCAGCCCCTGTTTATCACATCCATGCAGAGTCCCGCCGCCATCGTTGCCTGGGAAAGCTACGGCCACTATCTCTATCTGTATGACAGCCAGGGATACATGCGCTGCTACGCGATGGACGCCCTGGACCTGATGGCCTCCCTCTGGATCGGAACATCCTATACGGCCATGACCATCGAGGATGGAAGGATATATCTGAGCGGCTCCCTGCCCGGATTCAGATGTCTGGGCATTGACCAGCCTTCCGCGATTACCAGCTTGGGCACTCTGGGAAACGCGTCCAACCAACAGATCCTGGAATCTGAAAGCGGTGTGTTGATCAGCTGGAACCCTTACAACGACTTATATCTGTATGATGTATCCTCTGAGGGAGTCTGCGTTCTGATCCAGACCTGGTCAAACATGATTGTCGATTTTATGAGGATCGATGCCGCGGGGGGACGGTTGGCTGTGTATACCAGGGTGAATTGGGATTACTACGTCAGCAGCCTGAAGATCTGGGATCTGGAGGCTGACGGAGGACCGCAAGTTGTCTACACAGACGACGATCCAGGCATTCTCAACTGGATGTGTCTCAGTCCGGACTACCTGCTACTCCGTCTTGAACAAGTCTCCAACGGTTATACCTACAACCTCTTCGACATCGCTGATGCCTCCCAACCTCAGTTTTTGGACACGCTGCTGACGGGTGGGATCATCTATCTGGCCACCAATTCAGACCGTCTGTTTGCCAATGTGGGCAGGCAGGGCCTGAACATCTATGCTTGCAGCGATACCGGGACCCAGTTGCAGGCCAGGCTTCCGGAGCTTAACATTACCCATGTGGCCGCAAACGGGCAACACTTGCTGTTGAACAGAGAGTGGAACTGGGGTTCGGACCTGCCAATCGCAAACGCCATATACATCTATGCCATGCAGGGTAACGACGGGTATGTGCCTGTGCCATATTCAGGCAACTGCAGTCTCGACGATCCCATCTACGATATTCTCTATCAAAACGACCGCCTCTACCTGTGCGGCATGGGTGGGCTGAAGATGTATGATCTGGCCGATACTTCCCATCCTGATCAGCTCATGTATCTGCCAGGCTACTATGACTGCCTGGAAGTTCACGGAGATTATCTCTATCTGGCCGGACATGACGACGCATACAAGCTATGGATCCATGACATCTCGGAACCCTCTGCACACCAGCAGTTGAGCTGGCTCCCCATCAACAATCCCACTAACTCAAAACTGCTGTATCACAACAATCTGCTGTTTGTGGGGCGGGAACCGGTGGTCGTGGATGTGAGCGATCCCAGTTCGCCGGAAATCCTGTATCAATACTATCCGGTCCTGGAAAGCGCCAACGCGATTGAAGTGGCTGGCAACGCGCTGATTGTGCTGAGATGGAACGATCTGAGAGTCTTTGACATCAGTTCCATAGCGAACCCCCAGTTGGTAGCCAGCACCAGCTTCGATGTGTCGGCCCACTGCATGGCGGTGAAGGACGGTCTGGCCTTCATTGGCAATAAAGAGGGCCTGAGCTGCTATGATCTGAGAGAGGTTCTGGACTACTGCGCAACTCAGGATCCCCATACTGAAACAACCGCAGTCGCGCCCCGTCTGTCTGTCTATCCCAATCCCATTCGGGACAACTCGACAGTGAAGCTCGAGCTTCCGGAAGCTGGCCATTTCGAAATTGGCATCTACAACCTCAAAGGACAGCTGGTGAAACGGTTCCCCAGCCAATCCTACCCGGCTGGCATCAACACTCTAAGCTGGACGGGCCTTGACGATGGAGGGATGCAACTGCCTGCCGGATTGTATCTGCTGAAGGCCAGCGGCCCCTCCAGGACAATGCAGGCCAAGTTGATTATCATGAAGTAAACTGTGACCGCTGAACAATACCCCCCCCACTGCCTTCATCTTTGGCTACTCAAGCCTCCTTTGGATTCGCCTGTCGCGGAATCCAGAGAAACTCGGAGACGACATCCAAACCCAAACAACACAGCACCCAGCCTCAGCGTGTCAGAGTTTCAGGC
>CAZOVZ010000006.1:9933-61814 GCA_964583755.1 uncultured Candidatus Cloacimonadota bacterium | reverse complement strand
CCTGCTCAAGGCGGTGTATAAACTGGACGGCGAGCTGTATCTGAACATCTGGCGCCAGCACGTTCACAGCCGCGATCCCCAGAGCGCGGAGATCCTCTGCGCCTCGCTGCAGACCTATCATCCGGAGATCGCCGAGATCGTGGAAAACTGGACCAAGAGCGGCAACGCCCGCCTCAAAAGGGCCGCGCTGGCCGCGCAGCGGATCCTGCAAAAGAAGAAAAGCTGAGACATGGACCTGAGTTTATTCATCACCCAGACCGGGATGGAAAAGATCCAGAGACGCATCCAGCACCTGTTGGTGAACGAGCGGCCGGAAGTGATCAAAGCCATCGCGATCGCCCGCGAATTTGGCGACCTGAGCGAAAACGCGGAGTATAAATCCGCCCGGGAAAAGCAGCGCCAGATAGACACCGAGATCGATCACCTGAGGCGCCGCGCGGCGATCCTGAAGGTGGTGGACACATCCGTCTTCCCCAAGGACATGATCCGTTTCGGCACTCGCTGCCGGGCGCGTGAGGACGGCGCGGAGGAAGAAACCCTGTATCAGGTTTTGGGCGTCGACGAATTGAATTTCTTCGACACGGAAGGGGTGCAGCCGGTATCGATTCTGTCGCCGATCGGCAAAGCACTGCTGGGCAAGAAAGTGGGCGAATGCGCCCTGGTCCAGGCCCCGATGGGGGAACGCAAACTATTGATTTTGGAAATATATTGAAAAATAACGCAAAATGGAGTCAGGATGAAAGAGATCAAACCTAAAAAGAACCCGTTGCTCTACGAACGCAAACACTTCTGGCAGGACAGCAGCGCCGCCGCCGCGAAACAGGCCATGGCCTTCGCCAAACCTTACATCGATTTTTTGAACAAAGCCAAGACCGTGCGCGAAACGATTGCCTACACCGAAGCTCTGCTCAAGGCCAACAAGTTTCAGCCGCTGACTGGCAGTAAAACGCCAAAACGGGTCTACAGCATCTTCCGCAACAAGACCATCGCCATGGCCGTGATCGGCAGCGAACCGATCGCCAACGGCTTTAACATGGTGGCTTCCCACATCGACGCGCCCCGCGTGGACCTGAAGCAAAACCCCCTGTATTACGATAATCCCAGCTCCATGGCCTGCCTGAAGACGCATTACTACGGCGGGATCAAGAAGTATCAATGGGTGTCCACACCGTTGGCCCTGCACGGATTTGTGGTCAAGGCGGACGGCAGCACGGTCGATGTCAGCATCGGCGAAAAGGAAGGCGAACCGGTGTTTGTGATCCCGGATCTGCTCCCTCACCTGGCCCGCAAGGAACAGTACAGCAAAAATCTCGCCGACGCGATCGACGCCTCTAAGATGAATGTCGTGTTCAGCGGCATGGTCCAGCCGGGCAACCAGGAAAAAGAAGCGATGAAGATCTACGCCTTGGAACTGCTGAACAAAAAGCTGGGCATCAAAGAAGCCGATTTTGTTTCCGCCGAACTGGAACTGGTGCCGGCCACTCCCGCCCGCGATTGCGGCCTGGATTCCTCGATGGTCGTGGGCTACGGCCAGGACGACCGGATCTGCGCCTATACCGGATTGCGGGCGATGCTGGACAATCTGGACAAGACTCCCAAGCGGACCATGATAGTCTATTTTTCGGATAAGGAAGAAGTTGGCAGCCAGGGCAACACCGGCGCCCACTCCGTGTTCATCCAGGATTTTGTGGCAGCCCTGCTGCGGGCCAACGGAGAAGCGGACAGCAGTTCCAACCTGAGGAAGGCCTTCATGAATTCACAGATCCTTTCCGGGGACGTTACCGCGGCGGTGGATCCCAACTATCCGAACGTTCACGACCGGCAAAACGCGGTGCTGTTCAACTATGGCATCGGCCTATCCAAGTTTACCGGCAGCGGCGGAAAATCAGGTTGCAACGACGCCAACGCGGAATTCACGGCCAAGGTGATCCGGATCTTCAATGACGCCGGAGTGTTCTGGCAAATGGGAGAGCTGGGCAAAGTGGACGAGGGCGGCGGCGGCACGATCGCCTACATCCTGGCCAACCTTGGCGCCGAGGTGATCGACTGCGGCACCGGCTTGATGGGCATGCATTCTCTCTACGAGATGTGCAGCAAGGCGGATCTGTATTCCACCTACTGCGGCTACAAAGCCTTTTTGGCCGCGAAGTAAGAGCATAAGCCAGGGGAATCGTGAAAAAGCTGATCTTGCCCCTGCTGGGCGCGGCATCCCTGCTCATCTGGAGCGGTTGCGCGAGCAATCAGGCGCTGCGGGAGAAAAAAGACAGGATTGTGGCGCTGGAAAACAAACAGAGCAGCCAGGAAGCCCTGCTGGAAATGGCCAACAAGGACATCAGGGATATCCGCCGCAACGTTGCCGAAATCATGATCCTGCTGCGCGGCAAAGGACTCGAACTGCCACCTGACGGCCGCATTCCGGAACAGATCGCCCATATCGAATCCAGCTTGGACAACATGCAAAGCGGATTGGATCAGGCCGCCAGCGGAGTCGCTTCATGGGGGCAAACTCCTGCCCAGCCTTCGCAGGGAGGGTATCCTCCCAACCGGGGAGGAGATTCGGGTCAGACGGATCCTGTGAGCCAGGCACTGTCTACCTTCAGGAGCGAAAAAGCCCGTCTGTCACAGATACTGGATCAATTGAACCGGGAAATCGGCAGTCTGCCCGGACCGGCTGCGAAATCCTCAATCCAGCCTGCGGCGAAGTACCCCAAACCCGCTTCGGATAAGGAAATAACGGATCAGTATTGGGCTGCCTTGCGGGAATACTATCGCGGCAACTTCGAAAACTCGATCATCATGTTCGAAGAGTTTCTGAAAGCCTATCCGAACGAGGAACTGAGCCCCAACGCCCATTACTGGATGGCCGAAAATTACTTTTCGGGGGCCAACTATATAAAGTCGCTGCGGGAGTTTCAAAACACGGTGGCGCTGTATCCAGGGCATCCAAAAGGCCTCGACGCCCAACTCAAGGTCGGGATCAGCTATTACTGCCTGAACGACAACGACAACGCCCGCCAGGAACTCAGCTTCCTAAAACAGCGGTATCCCGATTACGAACGGATGAACCTGGTGGACAAGTATCTGAGGTTGGCCAAGTAAATGCGTCCCCTGCTGGCCGGGCTTTTGCTGCTACTCCTGACTGGTTGGGCCAGTCTGAACGCGAACTGGGACGGAGTCGATCCCGATAGCGTGGCCGCGGCCGTGGTGGCGCTGGTGGACACCGGCGAACCGGTCTATCTGGACTTGCAGGCCGGGGATCTGACCTCCGCCTTGGACCTCCGAATCCGCAAACTGTTGATCGCCAAAGGCGCGGACCTGCGCGAAGAGAGCATCGTTCCCTATGAGGACAGCCCGGTCCCGGCGGAGGACAGCCTGGGGCTCAGGCCTGGCCTGACGCTCGCGCAACAACCATCCAGGCTGGTGCGGGTGACGCTGGAACTTGGCTGGAAGACGCTGGAGCGCAAGAGCTTCTTTGGGTATCGCAGTGAGCGGTTGTCCCAATATGAGTTTACGGTCAGGCAGATTGCCTTGCCGCAGGGGAAACTGGAGTCAATCGACCAACTGAGCTTTACCGGCACTGACAGTGGCACCAAAGGCCCCGATCCTGCGGCCAACCTGAAATGGTTCGAACCAGTTCTGGCCGTGACCGTGCTGGCATCCATCGTGTATCTTTTGTGGACCACCGAATGAGGATAATGAATGAATAAACTATTGATTTTGCTCCCGTTGATCTTGCTGGCGATCGGAGCCTGCTCGCAAAACGCCAACTATCTAAGCACCGATCAGAAGCTCGCCAAAGCAGATGAACTCTACGCGCGGCACAAATATTCCCGCGCCGCCGAGCTGTATTCCGACGTCTATTTCGAGAGGTCATCGGCGGGTTCCGCGCACGCGCTGTTGCGACAGGGCGATTGCTATTTCGAGATCAACAAATTCACCGACGCGCGCAAGGCGTATCAGGAATTCATCAGCGTGTTTCCCAACAATGACCAAGTCAGCACCGCCTATTTCCGCAACGCGCTCTGCCTCTACAAGGAGTCCCTGCCCGCGCAGTATGACCAGACCGAAACTGAGCATTCCATCGACGCTTTCAGGGAGTTCATCACCAGATTTCCCGGCGACAACCGCATCCAGGAAGCGGTGTCCTACATCCAAAAAGCACAGTACAAGCTGATCGAGAAAAAGTACCTGACCGGATTCATCTACTATAAGATGAAGGACTACAGCAGCGCCCTGATGTATTTTGACGAGGTTACGGCGCTCGGCAATACCGACCATTTGGACCGGAAATCGCTCTACTACTCCGCCAAACTTCTACGGGCACAGGGTTTGGGGGAACAGGCCGCGGCAAAGTTCAACCAGTTGAAAACCAAGTATCCGGGTTCCCAGGAAACCAGGAAGCTGGCCAAACTCTTTAAATGACCACTTACGCCTTGCTGGGAGGGAGCTTTGACCCCATCCACAATGGCCATCTGCGAATCGCCAGGCAGGTTCTCAAATCCGGCATCGCAGACACAGTCGCCTTTGTCCCCAATGCCAGGCACAACTTCAAAAAAGACAGTGTCGTACTGGATTTTTCCACCCGGCTGGACTTGGTCAAAACGGTGCTGGAACCGAACATAGAAGCCTGGGATGACGACGCTGCCGGCTCCGGATATACTGCCGACCTGATGCGGCGGGTCTATGCCAGGTATCCACAAGACAGGTTTTACTTCATCATCGGGTCCGACAATCTGGTTAATCTAACCTCCTGGCACGATTATCCCTGGCTACGGCAAAATGTCAGATTCCTGATCATACCCCGCCCGGGCTATCCCCCGCAGGAACGGCTGCTAAAACGAATCAGGCGGAAAACTCTGAAAATGGAGCCTTGCGAGCTGTCATCAACCCGGATCAGGCAGTTGATCGCCGGGGGAAAACCGATTTCCGGTTTGGTGCCAGAAGCGATAGAAGAGATGGTTGTCAAACTGTACAAACCTCTACTGGAGCGGCGATGAAAGACAGCAAACGTCTGGCGCCGGAATCCAGGGCCAGGTTTTTGGATCGGGTGCCGCTGAGCGCCAGGCAGAGCCTGGGCGAAGAAATTGCCAACAGCATCACTCACGGGACCGGGGTGGGCCTGAGCATCGCGGCGCTGGTGATCCTGGTGGTCTACGCCGCCCGGCTCAGCGACGTCTGGAAGGTCGTATCGTTCAGCATCTACGGTGCCACCATGATCTCGCTTTATCTGTTTTCCACTCTTTACCACGCCATCCGCAACCCGCAGGCTAAAAGGTTTTTCCGGATTCTGGACCATTCCAACATTTTCTTGCTGATCGCGGGAACCTATACGCCGGTTATGATCGGTACGATCAGAGGCGCCTGGGGCTGGACCCTGTTTGGGGTGATCTGGGGACTGGCGATTTTGGGAATCAACCTGAAGATTTTTGCCCTGGGAAAAATGAAAGCGATGTCCACGCTCATCTATATCCTGATGGGGTGGATGGTCTTGATCGCGATCAATCCACTACGAGAAAAAATGGAAACTGAATTTCTGGCCTGGATGCTGGCGGGAGGGATATTTTACACTGTGGGGGTGTTGTTTTACAGTCTCAAAAAAATGCCCTACCATCACGCCGTCTGGCATTTGTTTGTCTTGGGGGGCAGCATCTGCCATTTCTTTGGAATGCTGAGCCTGGTGCGCTGAACGGGTGGGTATGGCCTTAATGAAAACTGCCCAGGCCAGGTCATGTAAACTTGTAGTTTTGATATGTATGAGACCATGTGATTACATCGGTAAACAATATCCCATGAGAAAGTTATATCAGCTGCTGCGAATATCATAACAGACAATATGATGCGCATAAAGCCGATTTTTAGACGGTAGTGAAATAATGATAAAATGCATGTAAAAATGATGTTCTAATAGTGTATAAGAAAATCAGTTATCCTCCAAGCGTGAATAATGGGTGAGCAAAAAATCGAAAAAACTTCTTGACAAGATGCTAAGGTCCTGTAGTAAGGTAAAATAAATACAAACCTCTAACTGGAGAAACACATGAGTACGATTAAAACGCTAACTGTTTGCATGTTACTGGTCCTCTTGGGGGCCCTGGCGCATGCGCAATCTCCGGAGTGGGCTTGGGCAAATAAGGCTGGTGGCAATAATGTGGAAGACTATGCGTATGTAGCCAGAGATGGCATGGGCAGCACATTCGTAACAGGAGTCTTTTCTGGCACCACTGTAATAGGTAATTCAAGTTTGGTCAGCGTTGGAGAACGTGATTGCTTTGTGTCCAAAATGGACGCAAATGGCAATTGGTTGTGGTCAAGACGGCTGGGTGGCGTCCAAACTGAGTATGTTTCTGCGATCAAGGTGGACGCAAATTCGAATGTTTATATAACCGGTAGATTTTCTTCTCCGACGGTATATTTCGGTAACATTAGTTTGACCAACACACAGGAATCAACAATTTATACTGACGTGTTCGTGGCTAAGATTAATTGCGACGGCGACTGGCTTTGGGCCGTGAAGGGTGGAGGATCCAGCATGGACAATGCCTGGGGACTGGACTTAGACCCGCTGGGCAACATTTACGTTACCGGAAGCATTGGTAGGTACGCGTCTTTTGGATCGTATGCGATGGGTAATGTGGGTGGCCAGTATGACACATTTGTTGCGAAACTGGATCAAAACGGGATCTGGCTTTGGGCTCGCAAGGCTGGCGGAACTTTATTGGATGATTGCTATGGTGTAAAGGTTGACAGCGCAGGCAATTGCTATGTCGTTGGAACTTATATGTCTGGCACGGTTAGCTTTTACGCAGCGAACAACACCTCAAGCGTTTTTTCACTGACAAATCTATCCGGCTCTTATGGGGGCAATACAGACGCCTACGTTGCCAAGTTAAGCCCGATCGGAGATTGGCTTTGGGTTCAGCAATGTGGTGGACCCGGCACAGATGGTGGTCAGGCCATAGACGTGGACAATGACGGCTTTGTTTATGTTACGGGATATTTCCAGGATATGGGCTGTTTTGGAAACACGTCACTCATTTCTCTGGGGGTGCTGGACGTATACGTGGCTAAACTTAGCAACGTTGATGGATCCTGGTCATGGGCTATAAAAGGAGGGGGATCTGGTGTAGATATGGGCAAGGCCATCAGGTCTGACAACGTTGGAAATCTTCACTTGGTCGGCGAAGCTTACCTGGGTACAGCCTATTTTGGAAATCTATCCATCACTGCTCCAACGAATACCAAGGATGCCTTTTATGCCAAGATCGACTGCTCCGGCGGCAATGGAGTGTGGATAAACGCCAAAAAAATCGGTGGAATTGGAGATGATGATAGCCACGGGATATCCATTCAGCCCAGTGGTGAAATCACGCTGAGCGGATCCTTTAACGGGAGCATCACTGTGGGAAGCACACAGCTAACTAGTAGCGGGGCTTCCGATATTTTCGTTGCGAAGCTAAACGACAAATCCCTTGAGCTTCTTGGCCCCAATGGCGGAGAAGTTTACGCGGCAAATCAAGTTGATCCGATCACGATCTCCTGGAACAGTACAACTATTCAGGAGGTTAGACTATATTATCGGCTTTCCGATTTGGATCCCTGGATTCCGCTGAACGGAGGAAACAGCGTGGCTGCAGTGGACGGAATGAATCAATTTGCCTGGACTGGGGTACCCACTATTGACTCTGAATCCGTAAGGGTCAGGGTCGAGGATGCCAGCAATTCCAGTCTATCATGTGAGTCCATAGGTTGCTTCTCAATATTAACACCACTGGCTGCTCCGACTGGAGTTTCAGTGGGTCCTGATCCTACAAATTACTGGAATACCAAAATCAGTTGGAACATGGTCGACATGACGATAAACGGGCACCATATAATCCCTAGTGAATACAGAGTTTACTACAGTACCATTGGTGATTCTGGCAATTTCATACATCTGGGCACCATCCCCGTTACTGCGCCGCCGGCAAATAGATATGAGTACATACATCAGAACGCAACTGGAGCCGGTTACTTTTATCGGGTCAAAGCGATACTATATTGAGAGACGGTTGACCTCGGGGAGAAGAGACTGATATTCAGTATGTAATCCTCTCAGTAAGTGTTTGACCGCCTGCCTTGACGCAGAAAAACCAAGCCCGACAGGGCTTGGTTTTTTATTGGTTATCAGTTAACACAGATCCGAATCAGGAAAAACCACTGAATTCCTTTCTCTTTTCGTAGAGGGCGATTATCCTCTGCTGCAGGGCTGAGTCTACCGGTTGGGCATTGGTTTTGAGTCCTGCCTGGTCATGGTTTTCGGCGGTAAACGGCAGCGGCTGCTTTTCTCCCAATTCCCCGATGAGTTTTTCCGCTTCGTCGTTCCACCAATTGATGTCAGCCGTCGCAGGGACGATCCAGCCCAGTTCGTAGAAAGTGCGCAGCAGTTCGCCGGTCCGGGCCGACCTGGCTGGATTCCGCCAGCGCGAGATGCCCATTCCCGTGGCCAGGGCGGTGCCATCCGTTTCCAGATATGACGTTGCCGGCAGGATCAGGTCAGCGGTGCTGTCAGCCGCGGCAAACTGCCTGATCTCGACTTTGAATTTCTCCGCACCTGTTTGTTGTGACTTGCTTCCCCAGGCCAGCACAAAGTCCGTTCCAGCGGGTATGTTGAAGCATGGCTGCAGCGCTCTCAATCCATAGTAATTTGGATAGTCGGTGCTCTCCAAAACGTTATGAAGGGTGGGATCAACCATCGCAGCCTTGGACAGGATGCCATGAATGCTTTGTTCGCTGACCTTGTTCAGGTTGTAAATCAACAACTGCCGGTCATTGGGTTCGAACGCCGCCAGATTAGGAATCACCTGATCAGCGAACCGGAGGGGGGCGCTGCCGTCGCAGATGACGGAGATCAGTTTTTTGCCCTGGCGCTGCTTCAGACGCAGCATCGTGCGCAAGGTATGGCTGAGCTCACCGGCTACGAGGTACTCATCGTAGCGATCCAGAATCCGGTAAGGACTATCAGTTGGTTGAAGCGGCAACACGTCGCTGCTGAAGATTCTGTAGCGGGGATTGCTGTATAGCTTGGCAGCGCAGGATTTTGCAGCTTTGCCAGCCATCAGCATCTCTTCCAGGCTGAGGTAGGGTGATATCTCAAACCGCTTGGTCCCGCAGTCGGCCAGCCTCGTTTTGAGCACATTCCTCGCTTCCGGCCAGGAAAGCTCTTTCCAGGTGCCATTATCCTTTAGCATGGGTGTTCGCAAGCGGTCTCCGGCATAGAGGGCCTGCCAGCCGAAGCGTCCTTTGAAGCAGAGATTTCTGCCGTTGAAACCTGGATTTTTCCCGTCGGTGGCAATTTTCACCGGAACACCGGATTGCGTTTCGCAGATGATTTCGCAGCCTGTGCCGCAGATACCGCAATCTTGGCGGGTTGTCTCGCGGGGCAGGGGATTCAGCTTGTAGTTCACGTTTCTTTCGACCAAGGCCCCCACCGGGCAGACGGCGATGCACTTGCCGCAGCTTTCGCAGGTTGTTTGGGTCAGCGATTCGCCAAATTCCGGCGCCACCACCGCGGCGAAACCGCGATAGATGTAGCCAAGCACCCCGGCTCCCTGGATTTCGGCGCAGGTCCGGACGCAGCGGCCGCAATTGATGCACTTGTTGGCGTCCCGCACGATATAGGGATGGGAATAATCGATCGGATGCTTGTTGATGCTGCCGGGAAACTGGAGCGCGTCGACCCTGTAGTCGGTGCAGTATTCCCTCAATTTGCAGGTTTCGTTGACCTGACAGCCACATTCCAGGCAGCGTTTGGCTTCGGCTTGGGCGTCTGTCTCAGCAAAACCTGTCTCCACTTCCCGGAAGGACGTTTTGGCCAGTTCCATCTCGATTTCGGGCATACGCAGCCTGGCCGTTTTGGCAAAGTGGGAAAACTCCTCTGGGGATATATCCTGCACTCTTGCGCCTTTTTTGGCGTCGAAGCGGAAGTTGTCAGCTGTAATCGTTTCGCCGTTCAGCCAACGCTGTATGGCGGCAGAGGCGGCACGTCCGTCGGCGATGGCTTCGATCGCGGTGGCGGCTCCCCGGCGGAAATCCCCGCCCGCGAACACGTTGCCCAATCCGCTGTACATGGTGCTTTCGTTCACCACGGCGGTCTGCCAGCGGCTGATCGGAAGCGTCTTCCCGCCGATCTGCTGATCAGCCTCGGCGAAGATGTCCACCTCCGGAACTTGGGAGATCGCCGCTATGACGGCATCAAAACTCTGGTTAAAGAACTCACCGGTGGGTTCCGGTCTCCGCCGGCCGCTGGAATCCGCCTCTCCGAGTTTCATCTTCTCGATCTTGATCTCAGTCAGTTTGCCGCTTTCGCCAAAGTACTCGACCGGGTTGCAGAGGTAGTGAAACTCCACCCCTTCCTGCTCCGCGGCCTCGATCTCAAAGGGTTCGGCCGGCATTTCGGATTTCGTGCGGCGGTAGATGATGCTGACCTCGCAACCCAGCCTGACCGCTGTGCGGGCGCAGTCGATGGCGGTGTTGCCGCCTCCGACGACAGCGACCTTCTTGCCCAGGGCGGGCGTGTTTCCCAGGCTGTGCGCCTTCAAAAAGTCCACTCCCAGGTAGCAGCCCTGCAGATCCGATCCTTTCACCGGCATCGGAACCGCTTTCTGCGCGCCGATGGCGAGGTAGACCGCGTCGTAATCCTGGCTGAGGTTTGCCAGATTGCGGTCTTTGCCCAGTTCGGTGTTGTAGTGGATCCGCATCCCGTTGACGCAAAGAAGCTCGATCTCACGGTCCAGGATGGCCTTTGGAAGCCGGTATTCCGGGATCCCGTAACGCAGCCAGCCACCAGCGGCGGGAGCGGCTTCAAAAACATCCACCCCGTGGCCGAGTTGGGAGAGATAGTAGCCGCAAGTAAGGCCGGAAGGCCCGGCGCCGATGATCGCGATCCTTTTGCCGGTGTCCGCCATTTTTTCCGGGACGTAGTTCCAGACGTCGTTCAAATCCTCATCGGCGGCATAGCGTTTGAGTTGCCGGATGGCGACAGGATCCTCGACGATCTGCCGCCGGCATTCCTTCTCGCAGAAAGCGGGGCAGACGCGTCCAATGGAGAGCGGCAGGGGCAGGGTGTCCTTGATGGCCTTGACCGCGTCGTGATACTGGCCGTTGGCGATCAGCGAAACGTAGCTTTGGATGTCCACGTGGTCCGGACAGGCGATCTTGCAGGGGGCTTCGCAATCGGCGTAATGGTTGGAGATCAGCAGTTCCAGCGCCATTTTCCGCGCGGAGCGGATCTCATCGCTGTCCGTGGTGATCTCCATGCCCGCCGAGACGACGGTGCCGCAGGAGGTCACGAAACCTTTGCGGCCTTTCACTTCCACCGCGCAGACCCAGCAGGATCCGTAGGGCTTCAGTTCCTCGTCGTGGCAGAGGGTCGGTATCTCCAGTCCGTTTTGTTTGGCAAGGTCCAGGATCGTGGTCCCAGGTTCGGCCTGTACTTTTTTTCCGTTCAGAATCACTTCTATCATCGCTGTCTCCTATGCCTTGCTGATCGCGTCGAACTTACAGGTTTTGAAGCAGGCGCCGCACTTGATGCACTTGCTTTGGTCGATCACATGCGACTGTTTGACCGTGCCGGAGATGCATCCGACCGGACATTTTCGCGCGCAGGCAGTGCAGCCGACGCATTTGCCGGGATCTATCTCAAATTTCAACAGCGCGGTGCAGACTCCGGCGGGACAGCGCTTTTCCTCGATGTGGGCCAGATATTCGTGTCTGAAATAGCGAAGGGTGGTCAGCACCGGATTGGGCGCTGTCTGGCCCAGGCCGCAGAGCGAGCCTTTGATGATGTTTACCGCCAGTTTTTCCAGCCTGTCGATGTCTTCGATCTCACCTCTGCCTTCGGTGATGCGGGTCAGGATCTCCAGCATGCGGCGGGTGCCGATCCGGCAAAAGGTGCACTTGCCGCAGGATTCGTTTTGGGTGAAATTGAGGAAATACCTGGCCACGTCGACCATACAGGTGCCCTGGTCCATGACCACCATGCCGCCGGAACCCATGATCGCGCCGGTGGCGGTGATGCTGTCGTAGTCCACCACGGTGTCCAGCAATTCCGCCGGGATGCAGCCTCCGGAGGGGCCGCCCATCTGGACCGCTTTAAAAGGTTTTTCGGTTTTCATGCCGCCGCCGACCTTATAGATGATGTCCTTCAGCGGAATGCCCATGGGCACTTCGATCAGGCCGCTGCCGGCGATCTTGCCCGCCAGGGCAAAGACCTTCGTGCCGGGCGATTTCTCAGTTCCAAAAGCCCGGAACGCCTTGGCGCCGTTGAGGATGATCCAGGGAATGTTGGCCCAGGTTTCCACGTTGTTGATGTTGGTGGGCTTGCCCCATAGGCCTGACTCCGCCGGGAAGGGGGGACGGATCGTCGGCATGCCCCGCTTGCCCTCGATGGATTGCATCAAAGCGGTTTCCTCGCCGCAGACGAAGGCTCCGGCGCCTTCCTTGATATGGAGGTCAAAGTTGCAGCCGGAACCCAAAATGTTCTGGCCCAGATAGTGTTTCTTTTCCGCCGCGGCGATGGCGATCTTCAGATGCGCGATCGCCAGCGGATATTCCGCGCGGCAATAGATGTAGCCTTCATCCGCGCCCATGGCGTAGGCCCCGATGGCCATGCCTTCCAAAATCCTGTGCGGATCGCCTTCCAGGACGCTGCGGTCCATGAAAGCCCCCGGATCCCCTTCGTCGGCGTTGCAGATCAGATACTTCTTGTCCCCTTTGGCGTTGGCCGCGAAGGTCCATTTCATCCCGGTGGAAAATCCCGCTCCGCCGCGTCCGCGCAGGCCGGAATCCTTGACCTCGGCGATGAGCTGCTCCGCTGTCATTTTCAAAGCCTTTTGCAAAGCCTGATAGCCGCCCCGGGCCTCGTAGTCTTCGATCGATTTGGGATCGATCTGGCCGCAGTTTTGCAGCACTATCCGCTGCTGATTGGCCAGCAGTTCGTTGCGCGTCGCGTCATGCTTTTCCGCCAGCACCACATTCGCGGAGGGCAGTTGTCCGGCCAGATACTCATCCACCAGCGGGCAGATGTTCTCCGCGGTGACCCGTCCCAGCGTGACCCTGCCGAGGTCGTTGCCGCTCAGCTCAACCAAGGGCTCTTCGAAACACATGCCGATGCAGGCGGTCCGTTGCAGCTTGACCGGCGCCTGCTTTTGCGCGAGGTATTCTTCCAGTTTCTGATATACATCCGCGGCCCCGGCGGCGATGCCGCAACTGGCGAGGCCTACCTTTATGGTGATGGGTTCCATCTCATTCCCTCCTAAAAGCTGAATTTTTCCAGAATGCCGGGAATGGCTTCCGGGGTTAGCTTGCCAAAGGTCTGATCGTCGATCATGATCACCGGCGCCAGCGAACAGCAACCCAGGCAGGCCACTTCCATCAACGTGAAATGCATGTCCGCGGTGGTGACTTCGCCCTTGGCCAGTTTCAAACATTCCATGAGGGATTCCTTGATTCCGTCAGCGTCCGACACGTGGCAGGCAGTGCCTTTGCAGACCCTGATGATGTGTTTGCCCTGGGGTTTGAGGCGGAACATCGAATAGAAGGTCGCCACTCCGTAGATCTCCGCGGCGGGGACGTTCATCTGCGCGGCGATGTATTTCATGGCGTCTTTGGAAAGGTAACCCAGTATGTCCTGCGCTTCCTGCAGCAGGGGGATCAGCACTCCCTGCCTGCCCCGGTAGGCTGCCAGGATCGTGTCCAGCTTGCTAAAGTCTTGGTCCATTGCGTATCCTCTTCGTTTACCGATCGAGCTTGTCTCGTACCGAATCCGTTCGGCGCGGAACAACATTCGCTTTGCGGGTACAACTTTCCGTTATTCCCGAACTTGTCAAACGTTTTGTCTTGCCGGCCCCGATCACTCGGTCACGGCCACTTTTCGGGTGGCTGTCAAACCCCCGCTTTTCACCTTCAGCAGATAGATTCCCGCCGGTACCCGCTCTCCCCGGTCATCCGTTCCGTCCCAGGATATCTCGTTAGGTCCCTGGGGCAGGTTCTTCATGCTGGCGCCGCGGACCTGCTGTCCCCTTAGATTGTAAACCGCCAGGGAAACCTTTGCGGCTGAGGGCAGATCCAGCGCCAGCCGCGTTTTGGAATGGGTTGGATTGGGCGCCGCGGCGGAAAGTTCCCACACCGCGGCGGGCACCAGAGGATCGTTCACCGGCGTGCCCCAGCGTTCAAAGGCCAGCGTGCCGCCGATCAGCGTCGCGTTGCCGTGCCGGTGCGAGTTGTCCAAAAAGGCATACCAGTTCTGGCCGGCGGGGATGTCGAAGCTGTTCGCTCCGGACCCGGCGAGAGAGTACGAGTAAGCGCTGCAAAAGTTGTCCAGCTGCAGGAACAGCAGGTTGTCGGCATCGGTGGCCATGTAGGCCGCGTCCGCGGCGAGGTCCACTTTCTGATAGTAACCGGGTTGCGTTCCCAGGACCTCGATGTCGTCCCACAGCGCGCGTCCGCCGATGTAGTACCCCGTACTCTGAAACGACGTCACAAAGCGGTAGTCCTGCAGCGGATCCGGTGGCGGTTCCAACTCTTCAACGGCCGGCAGAGGCAGCTGCGCCGCGATCTGGAACTGGTAATCGTAGGTTTCCCCATCCAGCGGGAACTGAACCAACTGCGCGTAGGTGCCCGGATTGGCGGGATACAGTCCGAAAAACGTTTCCGCCCGGGCGCGGTAGTCGCGGTTTTCGCCGACCTTGAAGCTCGCCAGGCCGTTGTTGTCGGTGTATTGCTGGCAATCGAAGCGGGGAGAGGTTTCGAATATGGCCAGCACCACCCTGGCTCCGTCGATCGGCCGCAGGTCGGAATCCACCACCTGGATATTGAGCGTCACCTCACCCTCGGAATACCTTTCTGTGACAGGCGTGAACAGACCGTCGCAGCGTTCGTCGAAGACGCTGCCAAACACCTTGCCCCAGCCGTTTTCATAGACCAGCGGGTTGTCCAGATATCCGTTCACCGGTTCCCAGGATACCCAGCCTTGATCCCAAAATTCGTTCCAGGTATGGTCTGTGGAGATCGAGCTGATGCTGGTGCAGGGGATCAGGGCGGTGCGCGTCACGGCGGAGGTAAAATCCGCGTATTCGCCACAGCGGCCAAAGCGTTTCTCAAAGATGCGCACCGGCTGATGCGGCCGTTCGCTGTTGGAGGTGAAACTCATGTTTTGATTTATCCACCAGATGATGGCGCGGACAGCCGCGCCGGCGCTGCCGTCCCGGTTGAAGACGGTCTGGCAGAGGCTCAGCGTGTCGCTCAAGACCGGATAGCCGTCCTCTTGATAATCGAAAAAATAGCTGCGCCAGAATTTTCCCGTCGGCGGCGGAACGATGTTGTTGCTGTGGGTGGAGTTGTTTTCCACGATGGCGGGGTCGATGTAGGCCGCGATCTCGTCAGTGATTTTGGGCTGCACCAGATACCAGTAATAGATCTCCCGCGGCACGGTCTGCTGGTAGCTTTGGCCGTTGGCGTCCTTGCTCAGGTAGCGCGTGGTGGAGTAGTAATCCCCGCCCGCCACCGCGTTTCCGGTGTCCACGATCTCCACGTAGGGCAGTTCCCCGGCCGCGCTGTAGATCCACTGGGCGTTTTCCAGAAATAGCTGGGGCAGCGCGAAGTCCGAATCGAGGTATTCTTTCGAGGCAGTCGCCACGCAAAAGGCTATCTCGTCCACATAGGGGTCCGCGGCGTTGTTGATCAGGTCCGCGAAGAGGATTTGCCGGTCCGGAACGAGCTGGGCCAGCTTGGTCCTCAGTTCCGCCCTGATCCAGTTGGGGGCTTTGCCAACGGCAGTCGCCCCCTGGGGGAGGAGAGCGCCCAGGCTGGAAAACACAGAGGCCGACGCGTCGAGTCCGGAATATGCCAGCCCAAACTGCTGGCCTGCCGGCAGCAGCACTTCAAATTGATCCGTCAGCTCCGGGATCCAGTCTTCCCGCCAGAATTCGCTGCCGCCGCCGGTGATGGGTGGGGGAGGCTGGAGCGCTGTCTCCGGTTGGATCACGGTAACCTCTCCCTCCACGTCTATTTCTTTTTGGGTGAGGCCCCGGGGTGTGGCGAGCAGGGCGCCGCCAAACAAAACGAGGCAGATCAAAAGCTGTGTTTTCATCGGAAAACCTCTCGGAATCATCAATATTTATCCCAATAGCCCAAAGCCTGATGCTGTCAATCAAAAAATGGAGCCAGACCTGCTCTGTGGGCCAGGGTTGGTGTTTCGGCCAAGTTTGCGATTGGTTTCAGGGCAACCTGGCCTATTATTTCCTTCAGAAATGATATCTTACCGAGGAGATGGAAATGCCCGAACTTCCCGAAGTGCAAACAGTTTTGGACGGTGTGGCGAAAGTGTTGAAAGGGGCGCGGATCAACGGCCTGGAGTGCTTCTATCCCGGAACCGTGATCTACGACCCCGAGGCCAAACAGCCGGTGTTTCCGGCTACCCTGACCGGCCACGAACGGCGGGGAAAATACATGATCCTGCGCCTCAGCGGCGGCAACAGCCTGATCATCCACCTGCGCATGACCGGCAAGCTGGTCAGCCAAACCGGCGGCGCCGACACCCAAACCCACGAGCGCGCCTGCATCCTGCTTTCCGGCGAAGCCAAGCTGAGCTTCATCGACATCCGCACCTTTGGCAAGATCATCGTCTGCCGCAGCGAAAACACCGCCAGGTTCATGCCGGAGCTGGGCATCGAACCCCTCTCCACCCAGTTCACCCCCCGCCTGCTCCAGGGTTTGCTGAAAGGCCGCAAAGCCCCGATCAAGAACGCGCTGCTGGACCAAAGCCTGATCGCCGGCCTGGGCAACATCTACGCCTGCGAGATCCTCTACCGCGCCAGGGTCAGGCCAGACGCGCCTTCCGGATCGCTGAGTCTGGCCAGGCTGAACAGGATAGTGGCCCAGACCAAAGAGGTGCTCACCGCGGCGATAGCCAACAACGGCACCAGCATTTCGGACTACCGGAGGGTGGACGACAAAACCGGCCAGTTCCAAAACTTCCTCCAGGTCTACCAAAAAACCACCTGCCCGCGGGGACACGCGGTGCAAAAGATCCGCCAGGGAGGGCGCGGCACCTTCTTCTGCCCGGTCTGCCAGAAATAGGCTCCTTGATCAACCTCAGTGGGCGTCACAATCGCCGGGTTATCCTGTCAGGCGCACGGAGCGGGCATCAATGCAAAAAGTTGACACCTCGCAAAAGGTGCCATCGTTACAATATAAACATGACGTATATCTCTGCTCTTCAACTTTGTCAGACAAGGGCATCAGGGCATCCCAACGAATTCTACAATAAAATTATGAAATTACTACTTGACATACAGGCCGATTAACTTAAATTATGTATTGGGTGAATGTCCGGATGAAGTTATCTGGCCAGCGTAAAACCTGTAAGGAGGTTGTCATGCGTTACATCTGCAAAGCCCTGGCGCTATTGGTCCTCTTTTGTCTCAGCGTGTCCCTGGCTGGCTTCGAGGGCAAGTTTCTCCCTCTAAACACATCTTTTGATCCCGCTCCGGGGGTATCCCCCTTCCCCGCCAACCGCGAAACGGTGCTCAGTTCCATCACTTATCAAGGTTGGGGAGATGGCTGGGAAACCGATGTCCGGTATGAATTGGAATACGACAGCCTAGGCATGGCCACCTGCGTTTATGCCTACAGTGGGGAAATCGCCCCGGGCGAATATGCCTATGCCCAACGCTCCCTGGTCGAGTACAGTCCCGACTACATGCCGCTCCAGATGTCGAAGCAGTATAGAGAAGGTGAGGAGTGGGTGGATTGGGGCGATATCGAGTTTGGTTATGAAAATGACGTTCTGAAGTGGTACATCTCATCCGCCCTGTATTACGACGGGGAACAGTTTGTTTATGGGCCAATACAACAGGTTGCATTTTTGTATAACCCCAACAACGGCATCCTGGATTATCTGCTCGAATACACAAACTTTGAGGGCCCGATTCCGCATAATATCACCAGGTACCAGTATTCCTGGGATGCCGGCAGCCGGCCTTCGGAGATCATCGAGTCCAATATGTGGGTGGATAGCAACTGGATAGAATCCACCCGCACGGCCTTCGTCTACCACAACAACGACCAGACCAGCCACGCTTCCTACCTGCGCGCCCTGGCGTTCAACGCCCTGTTTGGCTTCGGCTCAGAAATAGTGATCGGCCTGCAACCCAGCCTGTTGCTGGAGAAGCGCACTTTCAACCGGCATGACGACAGCGGCAACTGGGTCGAGAACGGACGGGTTTTTTACAACTACGAAACCGGAACCCAACTGGATAGCATCGATGAATATGCCAATGACTACGTAAGCACAGACTGGTATTTGAACAACCAAAAACAATACACCTATCAGAATGGCTATCCGGTCAGCGAAACCAGTTTTAGTTACAACTCTACCGAGCAAGTCATGTTGCCCAGCCTGCGCCGCTTGTTTGGCTACGCCCCTCCCGTCGCCGCCGGCGATCCCGCCGCTCCGGCCCTGATCACGGAGCTGAAAGTGTATCCCAATCCCTGCAATCCTAGAGCCGGCATCAGTTTCAAGCTTGAAGCCGCCGGACCAACGGAGATCGCGGTCTACAACCTCAAAGGACAAAAGGTCCGCGCCCTGCTGAATGAGTCCGCGTCCGCCGGGAGACATACCCTGGCCTGGGATGGCAGGGACGACCGCGGCAACAGCCTTTCCGCCGGGGTCTACCTGATTCGCCTGCGCTCCGGCGGGGAAGCCCGCTCCGTGAAGGTCGCGCTGGTCAAATAACCCCAAACCTCCTTCTGAAGCCGATAATGAGGCCGCCATGTCCTGGCGGCCATTTTTATCTGATTTACTTGCCCTAATCAGTAAATCCAGTCATATACCGGGAGTTTTGGCCCGTTCGTAACTCCTTCTCTCTTATCACCATTGCGGGACCATTACGGGACCATTGCGGGTTTCATCCGTATTGGTCCCGTAATGGTAGCGCAATGGTCATAGGAGCAACAACAAATGGGGTGAAAAATGCCGGTTGCTGTGTCCGGACAATGTTTTTTGCATCCGCTCGGCGTGTGATTGTCTCATCCAAGAAATCCACTTGCCGGGACGCCCCGGCGAGTGTATACTATATTAGTAGGATATTTCACAAATTCAACCTTATCCACGGGAGTAATGAATGAAAGCTTATAAACTGCGAGACAACATCTGGTGGGTCGGCGGCATCGACTGGGACCTGCGGAATTTTCACGGTTATCTGACCCAGCGCGGCTCCACCTACAACGCCTACCTGATCATCGACGAAAAGGTGACCCTGCTCGACAACGTGAAACATTACCTCGCCGACGAGATGATCTCGCGCATTAGGGACGTGATCGACCCCGCGAAGATCGACATCATCGTGCAAAACCACGTGGAGATGGACCACTCCAGCAGCCTGCCGCAACTGATGAAGCTGATCCCCCAGGCGCAGATCTACACCAACGCCAACGGCATCAAGGGGCTGAAGGCTCACTACCGCCAGGACTGGGACTTTCACGAGGTGAAAAGCGGCGACACGATCAACATCGGCAAGCGCGACCTGACCTTTTTGACCACTCCCATGGTGCACTGGCCGGACAACCAGTTCACCTACTGCCCCCAGGAAAAGATCCTCTTTTCCAACGACGGCTTTGGCCAGCACATCGCCTCCGGCGAGCGCCTGGCCAGCGATCTGCCGCTGAGCCTGGTTTTGGAGGAAGCCAAGAAATACTACGCCAACATCGTGCTGCCCTATTCCAAACAGGTGCAGAAGGTGCTGGAAGCCTCGCAGGGCCTGGAGTTTGAGATGATAGCCCCCAGCCACGGGCTGATCTGGACCGCGGAAAACATCCCCCAGATAATCGGCGCGTATCAGGATTGGGCTAACAACGTCGCCGATCCCCAGCGGGCTTTGGTGATCTACGACACGATGTGGAAATCCACCCAGCTGATGGCCTTTGCCATTGCCCAGGGCTTTGAAAACAAGGGGATCCGGGTGAAAATGCTGAACCTGCAGACCAACCACATATCGGACATAATGACCGACGTGATGGACGCCAAATACATCTGCGTGGGCTCCCCCACCCTGAACAGTTCGATCCTGCCGACCGTGGCGGCCTTCATCTATTACCTCAAGGGGCTTTCGCCCAAAAACCGGACCGGCCTGGCTTTCGGCTCCTACGGTTGGGGCGGTCAGAGCATACCCATCCTGCAACAACTGCTGGGAGACCCCAAAGAATGCGGATTTGAGATGCTGGAGCCGATCAAAACCCAGTACATTCCAGATTCCGCAACCCTGGCGGAGATCACCGCCGCGGTGGAACGACAACTTTAAAAAATCAAGGAGAACAAAAATGATCAGTAAAACCCTCGAAAAAGCGATCAACAAACAGATCAACAAGGAGCTCTATTCTGAATACCTGTATGTAGCCATGCAAGCCTGGTTCGCGGACCAGAACCTGGACGGATTTGCCAACTGGATGAAGGTCCAGGGCCAGGAAGAACACTTCCACGCCTTGAAACTGTTCGATTACCTGATCGAACGCGGCGGCAGCGTGGAGCTGCTGGCGATCGAGAAACCGCCGAAAACCTTCACCAAACCGCTCAAAGCTTTCAAGATGGCCTTCGAGCACGAGCAGTTCATCACTGCCAGCATCAACGAACTGATGGATCTGGCGATCAAAGAAAAAGACCACGCGGCCAAAAGCTTCCTGCAGTGGTACGTGGACGAACAGGTCGAGGAAGAGGCCAATGCCGACCGTATCGTGCACAAATTGGAAATGATCAATGATAACGCCCAGGGCTTGTTCATGCTGGACGCCGAACTGGCGACCAGGGTCTTTGTGGCCCCGACCGCGGCCGGATAAATTCTCTCCAAACACGCGGCGCGCCCTTTCCAGTTAAGGCGCGCCGCACTTTTTTTAAAATCCATCAAAACAGAGGGACAGAGAGGCGGAGAAAGGATGCCCTAAGCGGGATAGAACTAAGGATGATTCTTTAAAACAGAGGGACAGAGAGACGGAGAAAGGACGCCCTAAGCGGGATAGAACAAAGGATGATTCTTTAAACAGAGGGACAGAGAGGCAGAGAAAAGACGCCCTAAGCGGGATAGAACAAAGGAGGAATCATTAAAACAGAGGGACAGAGAGACGGAGAAATGACGCCCTAAGCGGGATAGAACAAAGGATGATTCTTTAAAACAGAGGGACAGAGAGGCAGAGAAATGACGCCCTAAGCGGGATAGAACTAAGGATGATTCATGAAAACAGAGGGACAGAGAGGCGAAGAAAAGACGCCCTAAGCGGGATAGAACAAATTATGATTCATTAAAACAGAGGGACAGAGAGGCAGAGAAAAGACGCCCTAAGCGGGATAGAGCAAATGATGATTCATTAAAATAGAAGGACAGAGAGACAGAGGATAAAGGGGATATTTTGTCTGTGGCGATCTTGCTTCCCTGTCATCCGCGTCCTATCTATGAAAGCAACCTTTCTCTGTCTCTCCGTCCCTCTGTTTTAAAAAATTCTTTATACCTCCGTTTGCACGCCTCATTCCGGTTTTTGTTGACAGATACGCCCGGCCTGCAACGATGAATTCATGAAAAAGGAAGCGAGACTGGTCTTGGGCGGAGGCTCCGCCTACGGATTGGCGCACATCGGAGCCATAGCCGCGGTGCGGGAAAAGTATCATATCACCGGCATCGTGGGTACCTCGATGGGCGCGATCATCGGCGGCCTGGCGGCCCAGGGAGTCTCCACAGAGCGGATGCTGGAGTTGGCGCAGGATTACAGCATTCCCAAACTGTTCAATCCTTTCAGGCTGAAATTCAAACGCAGCGGCATCTTCGACGGGAAGGCGGTGCTGGAGCTGTTTGAAGGATGGACCGGCGGAGCAAAAATCGAAGACGGCCAAATTCCCTTTGTGGCCATAGCTTATGACCTCATACGCCGAACCACGGTATTGATCGACAAAGGTTCCCTGGCGTTGGCGATGCGGGCGTCATCTTCGCTACCCTATATCCTGCCTCCGCAACAGATTGGAGGTTATCTGCTCGTGGATGGGGGAGTGGAGCATCCCCTGCCGCTGGCTTTCCGGGATACTGTTCCGGGCCAGGAAACGATCGCCGTCAACGTGTTGCCCCACGTTTCCATGCAGGCAGAGAGGATTGACGTGGGGTCCGAGGTGCCAAAGTTGCGGCCGCGTCCCCACAAGGTTTTTGTGCAGGCGCTGATGCACAATCAGGGTTTCGTGGCTATCCAATCGATTTTGAACCAGCCGCCGGAACTGATAATCGACGCCCACTGCGCCAAGCTCCGCCTCTACGACCTGGCCAAGGTCCAACAGTTTTACGATTACGGCTATGCTGCCGCCAAACAGGCGATCGAAGCGCACCGGGAACCGAGTTTCCGGGAGACTCTGCTCAAGGGTTATCAGGCCGTGATCGCCAAAATGAACCTGTGGCAATGAGGGGTTTGCGCAAAGGCCTGTCCCTGCTGACGGCGGTTATCCTGGGGGGAGCCTGTCTGCCGGCTCAAACTACGGGACTGCAGACTCGCAACAACTTTTCCGCCCGGATCCTAAACCACTCATTGGAGGATGGCCGGGGCAGCGAAATCAGGCTTGGCTGGAAGCCGGCCCTGTTCGCCGAGTACTTTCCCGTCAGCAACGTTCGGATTTCCGCTGAGGTCGAAACAGACGCCTGGGCGCGGGGGGTGTTTGAAGCCGGGGCGGACCGGCAGACGATGGACCTGGGGCTGTACCGGGCCTGGGGGGCGGCATCGGTGGATCAGACAGAACTGAAAGCCGGCCTGCAGCATATCCGGATGGGAACGGCGCGGATATTCAGGCCACTGATGTGGTTCGACCGTTTGCAGCCGGAAGCTCTTCTAAACGAGACTCCCGGGGTTACAGCGCTGACCCTGGCTCACTTTTTCCCCAATCCGGAACTGCGCCTCTGGCTGATGCCGGCGGCAGGCAAGCTGAAGGGGGCGGAAACACTTCCTTCCCAACCCGATTCCTGGGAAACCGGCGGCAGGATGGGTTTTTCCAGTTCTTGGGGCGATACCGGCCTCAGCTACCACCGGCGGCAGATCGACCCTCACACGCTGTCTGACGCTGTCTGTGAGCAGCGCCTGGGCCTGGACCACCGGGTAGACGGAGTCCTGGGGGCCTGGCTGGAGGGTTCGGTGGAGTTGCGCGATCGGGATATCGACCTGCCTCAGGCAAAGCTTGCCCGGCAGAGCCTTGCCGTGACCCTGGGCGAAGATTACACCCTGGGGATCGGCAACGGGCTGTATCTGATGGCGGAACAAAACCTGAAATTGCCCGACCTGCTTGAAGTAGATACCGATGAAGCCGCCCTGGCCGGAGCGCTGTTGCTGTCTTATCCGCTGGGATTGCTGGACGAGCTGCGCTGCCTGGCCAATTGGGACTTCGCGGCGCAACGGGGCAGCGGGACCCTTGCCTGGCGGCGGGTCTACGACCTGCTGAGCTGGGAACTTTCCCTCGGCCTGGACAGCGGTTTTCCCAAACCGGCCAGCCGGTCTCCGCGACTGGCATTGGCTGTAAACTATGACCTTTGAGGAATGATGAACAAAGAAGTTGTCAGCATCACAAACATGGGCAAGGCGTTTCCCACCGGGGAAGGCCAGTTTTGGGCCCTGAAGGGGATAGACCTCACGGTCGCCGGGGGCGAATTCATGGGCTTTGTCGGCCCCAGCGGCAGCGGCAAGACCACCATGCTCAACGTCATCGGCTCGCTGGACAGTCCCAGCGAGGGCGAGGTCGAAGTATTGGGACACCCGGTGAGCAGGCTTTCCCAAAAGGAATCCAGCGAACTGCGCAGCAAGCATCTGGGCTTTATCTTTCAGACCTACAACCTGCTGCCTGTTTACAGCGTGTTTGAGAACGTCGAGTTTCCCCTCCTGTTGCTGAAGCTGCCTCCGGCCCAGAGAAACAAAGCCGTCCTGGACGCACTGGAATGGGTGGGCCTCACGGACAAGGCCAGGAGCCGGCCCGCGACCCTTTCCGGCGGACAGTGCCAGAGGGTGGCGATCGCCCGCGCCATGGTCAAAAAACCCAGCCTGGTGCTGGCGGATGAGCCCACCGCCAATCTGGATACCGAAAACTCTTTGCATATCCTGGATACCATGGCCAGGCTCAACCGGGAATTGGGCACCACTTTCATTTTCAGCACCCACGACCAGAAGGTGATCCACTATCTGCGGCGGGTAGTCAAACTGGTGGACGGCAAGGTGGCCGAAGATGCTGATCAAACTGGCGCTTAGAAACATCATCGGTTACGGCTGGCGCAGCCTGATCAACATGATGATCATCGCCATCATCCTGATCGGCATGGTCTGGATGGAAGCGATGTATTACAGCTGGATCAGCCTGGGCAAGACCCAATCCCGCCAGTGGGAATATCTGGTCGGCCTCTTTCAGGTGGAGGGCTACGATCCCTTTGACGCCTTCACCTGGGAAGACAGCCATGCCCCCGTTCCGCCCCAGCTGGAAACGGCCGTGGCTTCCGGAGGGGCGATCCCGGTGCTGCTGTCTCCGGGGGTGATCTATCCCCGCCAGAAGATGATTTCCGCGTTGGTGCGGGGAATCCCTGCCGGCCAGCGGCTGCTAAAGTTTCCCACCCAGGCGCTGCGGGATTCGGTGGATGGCTATCCCACAGCCCTGATCGGCAAAGCGATGGCCAAGAGTTCCCGCCTGGAGGAGGGGGATGTCTTCACCCTGAGGGTAAAGGATTCCTCTGGCGCTTTCAACACGGTGGATCTTCGCCTGGATTCGGTTTTGGACATTCCGGTGCCCAACCTCGACATCGCCACGGTCTGGGTGGACCTGGAGGTTTTGCGCGGGCTCAAACAACTGCCGGAGGCCGCCACCAACATCGCTTTCGAGGATCCGGCCCTGGCAAACGTGGCCATTCCGGGCTTCCGCTTTATCGGGGAGAAGGAGTATTTCCGATCTTACGACGAGATCATGAAGACGGAAAACTTCAGCAAATACATGATCTACGCCTTGCTGATGTTCCTGGCCATGATCGCCATCTTCGACACCCAGGCTTTGGCGCTGTTCAAACGGCGCAAGGAGATCGGCACCCTGGCCGCCCTGGGCATGACCAAAGGCCAGATAATCCGCCTGTTCACGCTGGAAGGGGGGCTCTACAGCCTGTTTGGCTGCCTTCTGGGGGCGGTGTTGGGCTTTCCGCTCTTTTACTACTTTGCCGTGCACGGTTATAAACTGCCTGAGGGTTATGACGACTTTGGCATTGCCGGGTTCAGCGAGCCCATCCTCTACAAGTACCCGCCGGAGATCGTATTGGGCGTGTTTTTTTGGATCATGCTGATCACGGTTGCCGTGAGTTGGCTGGCGGCCCGGCGGATTTCGCGGCTCAAACCCACGGAAGCCCTCAAAGGCAAGGCAGGCTGAGATGTTCAGGTTCATCCTCAAAGGCATCTTCCGCGACCGGCACCGCTACCTGTTTCCCCTGATCATCGTATCCAGCGGGATCATGATCATGGTGTTCATGCTGGCTTTCATGAACGGATATGTGGAGAGCATGATCCGCTACAACGCCAATTTCGCCACCGGCCACCTCAAGGTGGTGACCCGCGCCTACGCGGAAGAGATCAACCTCAAGCCAGTGGAACTTGCCCTGCTTGATATCGACGAATCCCTGCGGGAATGGAAACTGGCCTATCCCAAACTGGAGTGGGCCAGTCGGATCCACTTCTCTGCCTTGCTGGATGTGCCCGATTCCACCGGCCTGACCCGCGAGCAGGGCGACGTGGCGGGCTATGGCATCGACATCTTTGGCTCGCCCCGGGAGGTGGAACGCATGAAGCTTTCCCGCTCCCTGGTCAAAGGCAGGTTGCCTGTTGCCAGCGGGGAGATATTGCTCAGCGCGCAGGCCTTCGACAGGCTCAAACTGCGCCTGGGCGATTCCGTCACCCTGATCGGCTCCACCGTTGACGGCGCCATGGCGATGCAAAACTTCCGGGTGACCGGAGCGGTCGCGTTTGGCGTGACCTCTTTGGACAAAGGGGCTGTGGTGGCCGACATCTCGGACCTGAGGACCATGCTCAACCTGGAGGGCGGCAGCGGCGAGATTTTGGCCTGGTTCAAAGACAGCAGCTATGACCACCAGGCCGCGAAACAGATCCAGGCGGATTTCAACTCCCGCCATTCCACCGAGGATGAGTATTCTCCGACGATGCTCACCCTCCACGAACAGAACAACATGGGCAACTTGCTCACCATCATGGATGACTCGCTGGGAATCATGGAAACCGTCTTCATCCTGATTCTGGGAATCGTGCTATGGAATTCCGGCCTGATGAACGGCATCCGCCGCTGGGGCGAGTTTGGCATCCGCCTAGCAGTGGGCGAGAGCAAGGGCCAGGTTTTCCGCTCCCTGATCTGGGAAGCTGTGGTGCTGGGTTTGGTGGGATCGCTCCTGGGAGTGCTGCTGGGCGGGGCTGTATCGCTCTATTTTGGCAACAAGGGCTTCGACATGGCCGCCTACAGCGAAAACTCCACCATCATGGCCGACAACATCATCTATCCGGCCCTCAGCCTCAAAGCCTGCCTGAGCGCTTTTGTGCCGGGCATTCTTGCAACTGTTTTGGGCGCGGCGCTGTCCGGCATCGCCGTTTATCGGCGGCAAACCGCCCAACTATCCAAGGAACTGGAAACATGAAGAAACCATTGGCACTACTCCCACTGCTGGCAATCCTGATTTCGGGCGCCGCGGCTCCCAACGCCTCGGCCATCCTGAAAGCGGTCGATGCCAACCTGACCTCGATCTCCTCCAAAAGCGTGACCCGCATGGTCATCCACGGCAAACGCAGTTCCCGCACGGTGGAATCCATCAACTACTCCCAGGGCAGGGAAAAGTTTTTCACCGAATACACCGCCCCGCCCCGCGACAAGGGCACCAAGATGCTCAAAGTGGGAGACAAGCTGTGGATCTACGATCCCGGCACCGACCGCACCGTGCAGATATCCGGCAACATGCTCAAACAGTCGGTGATGGGCAGCGACCTCTCCTATGAGGATTTCATGGAGGAGACCGACCTCACCGAGTCTTACTCTGCCAGGGTCGAGGGCGATCTCACCTATGCCGGCCGGGATTGCTGGGTGCTGGAGCTGAACGCCAAAACGACCGGCCTGGCCTACCCCAAATGTACCGTCTATGTGGACAAGCAGCGCAATGTGATCCTCCACGAACGGCTCTACGCCAGGAGCGGAAAACTGCTCAAGACCGTCAGCTACTCCCGGGTGGCTAAAGCAGGCAACCGCTGGTATCCGCACCAGGTGTTGTTCAAGGACGAACTGAAGCAGGGAAAGGGCACGGAATACCACATCGAAAGCATTCAGTTTGACCTGGCCCTGCCCGCCGCGACTTTCACCAAAGCCAAGCTGAAGAAGTAAGGCGGGATGACGGTTTCAGCCAGTACCATCATCATCGGCGCCGGCCCGGCGGGGTTGCTCGCGGCACTTGGCTCGCGCGGCAAGACGCTCGTGCTGGAGGGGAATTCCGCCGCGGGCGTCAAACTGCTGCTTTCCGGCTCCGGCCAGTGCAACTACAGCAATTCGCTGGACAGGGAGGCGTTTCTGCGCGCCTGCGGCAGCTATGGGCACTTTCTCAAACCAGCCCTCTACGCCTTTGATTGCGAGGCTTTCATGGCCCTGCTGGCGGAGGGCGGCTGCCCCTCCCTCACCCGGCCGGACGGCAAGATCTTTCCCGCCTCGTTGAAGGCCGCGGACGTGCGCGACAGCCTGCTGCGCAAGGCCCTGGCGGCGGGGGCGAAGGTCCTCTATGGACAGCGGATCTACAGCGCGGTCCGGGGTGGCGGATTCACCCTGCGTTCCGCCGCTGGCGACGAATTTCGCTGCTCCAGGCTGATTCTGGCGGGCGGAGGCTGCTCCTGGCCGCAGACTGGTTCGGACGGCGGCAGCTATCAGCTGGCGCGGGCGCTGGGCCACAGCATCGTTACACCCAAACCGGCGCTGGCAGCGGTCACGATTCGGGATTTTGGGGCTTTCGCGGATTGCGCCGGTGTTTCGCTGCGCCAGGCTGAAGCGGTTTTCCACACCCCCAAGGGAAAAACCCGCGCCCGGGGCGACCTGCTGTTCACGCATCAGGGGCTCTCCGGACCGCTGATCCTGGATCATTCGCACCTGTTGGATCCCGGCGACAGGGTTTCGCTGCAACTGGTTCCCCGCGCTGAAGACCGGCTGTTGGACATCCTGAAACTCAAACCGGCCCAGTCCCTACTGCAAGCGTTAAAGCGGTTCTCAGTCCCGGAAAGCCTGTTGCGGGCGCTGTTGGCCCGGCAGGGCGTGAGCGGTGAGCTTCGCTGCGGCGAGGTCTCCAAAGCGCTTCGCAACCGGGTTTGCCAGGCGCTGTCCCAACTCGAATTCAGCGTTTCCGGGCTGGAAAGCCTGGCCACCTGCATGGCGACCAGCGGCGGGATTCCGCTGTCTGAAGTAAAGGCCCGGGACATGAGCTCCAAACTCTGCGAGGGACTCCGGTTCGCTGGCGAGATTTTGGATTACAACCTGCCCACCGGGGGGTTCAACATCCAGGCCGCGGCTTCCACCGGCTGGCTGGCCGGGGCTGCGCAGGGCTGACCCGGAGGGCTGTCAGCGCCCAAGGCCTTGTCCGGATCCGCCTTTCCGACTGGTAAAGCCGGAGCATCAGCCATAAACGGCTGCAGCTCCACTGGTGATCTCCTCTGAAATCAATTCCGGGAGGGAGTGAAACCTGCCCTGGTCACGACGCAGATATTCATTGACAGGATATTTGCGGCGGATTATGTGTGATTGCAAGAGCGTGCCTCAAAAAGAATGACCATACCGGGAATAGATTACCCTACCTCTGGTTGAAAGGAAGAGTTTATAGTCAAATAATCAGACAAGGAGCCTGTCATGAAACAGCTTGGCTTGTTTATCGTGGCGGCCGCACTGGCGGTCGCGTGTTTTGCCGGCATCGACGAATTTTACTCGTTCAATGCCACCGTGGGTACCTACACCCCCATCACGGGGACCTCCATCACCAGCATCCAGGGCGATGACATGCTCTCGGAGGCCATCGACATCGGTTTCAACTTTCCCTATGGCGAAGGGAGCTACACCCAGGTCAAAGTTTCCTCCAACGGCTGGGTCGGCCTGGGCACCGGCCTCACCCACAGCAATCTTTCCAACAACCTCAATACCGACAACTGGTTTCCCGTGGCGGCGGCGCTGTGGGACGACACCAGCCTGGGGGCCGGCAGCGCCGAGTATCTCACCTCCGGCACAGCCCCCAACCGGATTTTCACTGTCCAGTATACCAACCTGCGCTGGAACTACAGCGGGGACAACCAGTTCAACCTGCAGATCCGGCTTTACGAAAGCGGCAAACTGGACTTCGTCTATGGCAGCGCCACCGGCGTGCCCAACTGGCCCTCCGCCTCCATCGGGATCAACATGTCCCCAGGCGGAACCGGATGGTTTTACAGCGTTACTCCCGGCACCCCCACAACGGCTTCCACTACGGTGGAAAACAACTCCATCTCGGTCTTTCCCAGTGCGGGCGAGATCTATGAATTTTTGCCCTCGGTCCCTGCCGCCAACGACCTCGCGGCGATCGGCCTGACCGGTAACCTGACCCCGTCGGTGGACACTCCCACAATCTATACAGTGACAGTTCGCAACCGGGGCAGCAACCCCCAATCCAACTACCAGGTCAAACTGGTGACATCCGCCGGCGCCGAGCTTGCTTCCGTAGCCGGTACCGCTCTCACGCCGGGGCAGGTGGTGGATTTTCCCATCACCTGGACACCCCAGGCCCAGGGCCCTTTGACCCTGCGGGGAAAGGTCGTTCTGGCGGGAGACGAAAATCCCAACAACGATCAGAGCCAGCTTTTGAGCATCACCGTGATGCCCGCCGGGATGGTGGTGATGACGATCGGCGCGGGCGACCAGTCGGCGCGGATGCCGGTGGACATGTGGTGGCGCAACAGCCTGTTCGAAACCCTCTACTATCCCGCCGAGATCGGCATGGTGGGCAACATCACAGCCTTGAGCTTCTACAATGATTTCCAATCCAATCTGCCCAACCTGCCCACCAAGGTCTGGCTGGGCACCACTCAATCGGCAGATCTTTCCGCCGGGTGGATCCCCTCCACCCAACTGACCCTGGTTTTCGACGGCACGGTGACTTATCCCAGCGGCCAAAACACGGTCATCATCCCCCTGCAGACAGTCTATACCTACACCGGCGGGAACCTCGTATTGATGGTCAACCGGCCCATGGATACCCAGTACTACAACTCCAGCGACAACTTCTTCTGCCAGACCCTCGGCGCTGTCCGCACCCGCAATATCTACAGCGATTCCACCCTCTTCGATCCAGCCGCACCGCCGCCCACAGCCACCCTCAGCGGCCAGTTTCCCAAAACCTCGATCCACCTGACCCCGTTGGGGACCGACCCCATGACGATCATCTCGCCGGACGCCATCGATTTTGGCCAGGTGCTGATGAACACCGTCCACACCCGCCAGATCACCATACTCAACGGCGGGGGCGGCACCCTGGGCATCAACTCCATTTCCCTGGCGGGGGATCCGTCGTTCACCCTGCAAAACGTTCCCAATCTGCCGGTGAACCTGGTCACCGGCCAGAACGTCCAGCTGAATGTAGTTTACGCGCCTACCGGCGCGGGAACCCAGACCGGGACGATCACCGTGGTCGACAACCTCACCCGCACGCCCCACACCGTGACACTCACGGCCACCAGCTCGGATCCGACGGTCTACACCCTTCCCTACGCGCAGGATTTTGACGCGGTCACCGCCCCAGCCCTGCCCCTGGATTGGTCCCGCGTCCAGCAAACCACTTCCACCGGCGCCTACGTCCGCAGTTATAGCGGCACGAGCTTCACTCCCCCCAACAGCGTGCAGTTTTACAACGAGGGAGACGAAACCGCGACCCTGCTGCTAATCGCCCCGCCCTATGCCGCGAACATCCCTACCAACAGCACCCGGGTCCATTTTCGCGGCTATTCCGGCTCCACAGAAGGCTATCCGATCAGCGTGGGGATCATGACCAACTCGCAGGACCCGGCCACCTTCACAGAGGTCCAGACGGTGAATCTGACCAGCACCTGGACGGAGTTTGTGGTCAGTTTCGCCGCCTATGCCGGCACCGGGCGCTACGTGGCGTTCAAACACGGCCTGGGCGGAACCTGGCGCTCGCTGTATGTGGACAGCGTGGTCCTGGAAGTGACGCCTCAGGACGACCTTGCCGCCACTGCGGTCACCGGCAACACCACCCCCAGCGTCGGCAATCCCACGGTTTACACCGCCTCGGTCTATAACTGGGGCACGATATCTCAAAGCAACTACACGGTGAAGCTGTTCGACAGCAATAACCTCGAGTTGGCCTCAGTTCCCGGGGTGACCGTGTTGCCCGCCCAGACCGCGCAGGTTGCCATCACCTGGACCCCCGCGGCCCAGGGCGTGACGCAGATTTACGCCAAGACATTTCTGACGGGGGACCAGAATCCCCTCAACGATGCCAGCCCAAGCCTGGCGTTGACCGTGATGCCGGAAGGGATGATGGTGGTGACCGTCGGCGCGGGCGACCAGCAGGCCCTGATCCCGGTCAACATGTTTTACCGCAACAGCCTCTACGAAACGATGTTTTATCCCACCGAACTGGGCCTCTTCGGCACGGTGACGGCGCTATCGTTTTACAACAATTTCCAGACCAACCTGCCCAATATGCCCACCCGGATCTGGCTGGGCAGCACCCAATCCGCCGACCTCTCCGCGGGTTGGATCCCCTCCACCCAGCTCACCCAGGTCTTTGACGGCACGGTGAATTACCCCAGCGGCATCAACACGATCACGGTCGCCCTCCAAAACGCTTTCACCTATGCTGGCGGAAACCTCGTGATGCTGGTTCAGCGGCCGATGGACACCACCTATTACTCGTCGATGGACCGCTTCTACTGCCAGTCCGGCGGAGTGAACCGCACCCGCTACGTCTGGTCGGACTGGGATCCCTTCGACCCCGCCACCCCTCCAACTGGCGGCGCTTATGACCTCTTTCCCAAGACGTCGTTCCACCTGACCCCCCTGGGGCCGGATCCCGTATTTCTGGTTAACCCGACCAACCGGAACTTTGGCACGGTGCTGCTGAACAGCACCCACGACCAGACTTTCACCGTGATGAACGCCGGCGGCGGCAGCCTCACGGTGAACACGATCGACCTCGCCGGCAGCGACCAGTTCAGCCTGCAAAACCTGCCCGCCCTGCCCGCCAGCCTCAACACCGGCCAGTTCATCACCTTCACCGGCCGCTACCATCCCATCGCCGCGGGCACGCACACCGCCACCATCACGGTCAACGACAACCTCCGCTCCGCCCAGGCCAGCCGCGATCCCGGCCGCACGCCCCATGCCATCGCCCTCAGCGGGGTCTGCGTGGATCCCACCATCAACGCCCTGCCTTACCTGCAGACCTTCGACGAGGTCACCGCGCCAGCCCTGCCGGTGCAATGGACCAAGATCGAATCCAGCCCCGGAACGGACTTGATGACGTATGCCGATGTCAACTATTCTCCGCCCAACTCCGTGTTGATGGCGAACAACGGCGAGACCGCCGCGACCCTCATCCTGATCGCCCCGCCCTATGCCACAACCATCTCCACTCCTGCTACGCGCACCAAGTTTTGGGCCCGCTCCGGCAGCACCAATGCCAGCCTCGGCGTGGGGATCATCACCGATCCCCAGGACGCGGGAACCTATGTCGAGACCCAAACAGTGGCCCTGAGCACCGTCTGGGCCGAATATGTGGTCAGTTTCTCCGGCTATGCCGGCACGGGGCGCACCGTCGCCTTCCGTCACGGCCAGGGAGGGAGCTATCAGGACATCTACATCGACAACGTGATGCTGGAATACACGCCCCAAAACGACCTCGCGGCGCTCTCCGTGCAGGGCAACGTGACACCCTCTGTGGGCCTTGCCAGCACCTATACCGTCAGCATCTTCAACTGGGGCACCAGCCCCCAAAACTCATACACCGTCAAGCTGTTCAAAGCGGGGGAGGTCGAGCTCGCCTCGGTGGCCGGACCGCCGGTGAATCCCAATCAGACCGTGCAGGCAAGCCTGGCCTGGACTCCGGACGCGCAGGGCCCAACCTCCCTGTATGGAAAGATCGTGTTGGCCACGGACCAAAATTCCCTCAACGACCAGAGCCCCTACCTGCCCGTCACCGTCCAGCCGGAAGGCCTCGTGGTGCTGACGGTCGGCGATGGCTCCGCGACCGGCCGCATCCCGGTGGACATGTATTACCGCAACTCCCTCTTCGAATGCCTCTACTACCCCGCGGAGCTGGGCAACACGATCGGCTCCATCTTTGGCATCGGTTTCTACAACAGCTTCGTGACCGACCTGCCGAACCTGCCCACCAACATCTGGATCGGCACCACGGCCCAAACCGACCTCAGCGCCGGTTGGATCCCCTCCACCCAGCTCACCCAGGTCTTTAGCGGCACGGTGAACTACCCCAGCGGCCAAAACATGGTCTACATCCCCTTCACCCAGCCCTTCCTCTATCTCACCGCCGACAACCTGGTGGTGATGGTCCAACGGCCGATGGATACCCAATACTACAGCTATCAGGATGTCTTCCTGACCCAGACCGGCACCTCGGACCGGGCGCGGAACGTCTATTCCGACGGCACTAACTTTGATCCCACCAGCCCGCCCGCTGCCGATGCCAGCGCCGTCTTTCCCAAGACCAGCCTCTTCATCGTCCCCGGCGGAGTGGGCCACCTCACCGGCACGGTCTACGGGGTGAACAACCAGCCCCTGGAGGGGGTCGCCCTCCAATCCGCCGCCGGAGGCTACAGCGCGATCACAGACGCCGCTGGCCACTATATGATCCACAACATCATCGCCGGCACCTACCAGTTCACCTTCAGCCGCTACGGCTACATCGACCAGGCCCAGACCGTCGTGATCCCGGAAGACGAAACCGTGACCCTGAACATCAACCTGCAGCAGATGCCGGTGGTCACTGTCAGCGGGACCATCGTCGGCAGCGACACGAACGCGGGCCTCAACGGCGCGGGGATCTATCTGGAAGGCTATGAGGACTACAGCTCCAGCACCAATGCCGCCGGGCTGTTCAACATCCCCGGCGTCTACGCCAACCATTCCTACGCCTACACCATCATCTGCCCCGGCTATCAAAACGCCTCCGGCAACATCGATGTTGGCGCCGGCAACTTCAGCTTTGGGACCATCGTCCTCAACGAAGTCGCCTACGCGCCCCGCCAGGTGCACGGCCAGATCATCGAAAACAACACCCAGGTCCGGGTTTCCTGGTCCGCGCCCGATCCCACCGCTTTGGACGTGATCGAAAGTTTTGAGGGGGACGCCTTTCCGCCGGACGCCTGGAGCCGGGTGATCACCAATCAGGGCGGACCCAATTCCGTGGGCGTCTATCCCTCCTGGTGCCGCTTTGGGGCGATCACCGTGAGCGGAAACCCCGCCACACCGCCGGACGGCGGATACCAAACCGGGCTCTGGTGGAGCTACGAGCATCAGGACGAATGGCTGATCACGCCAAGCTTCAACTGCCCACCCGCGGCCTACCTCAGTTTCGGCTCCTACGTCTTTTTGGGCTCCACCAACGGCGATCACTACTATGTGAAAGTCTCCACGGACGACGGCAACACCTGGACCCCGCTCTGGGACGCCTCCACCCAGACCGGAGACTGGAACTACTACGCCTCGCCGATCACGGTGGACCTGGCCCAATACGAGGGACTGCAGCTAAAGATCGCCTGGCACGCCGACGATCCGCCCACCAACGACGGAATGTGGTATGTCTGGTTTATCGACGACATCTACATCGGTAATTCCATCAATCCCATCCGCTTTGAGCTGGGTGACCTGGCCCGGCGCGGAGTTTCCGGCGTTCCGCGGGCGCAGGCGGAGGCCAGCCTTCCCCTGCGGGAATCCAAGGCGCTGATCGCTGCCAGCCATCCCCGCCGTTCCGCGCTGACCTACGCGGATCAGCCCGGGGTCCCCTTGCCCCAAAGGGAATTGACCGGCTACCGCGTCTGGCGCCTGCAGGTCGGACAGGAAGGCTCCGAAGCCTCCTGGAACCTGCTCACGGCCCAACCGGTGACGGATACCCTGCTGACGGACGCGGCCTGGGCATCTTTGCCCAACGGCACCTACCGCTGGGCGGTGAAGGCTGTCTACACCTCCAACGTGCTCTCCGTGGCCTCGCTCTCGAACCCTCTGGCCAAGGAAGTCATCTCCGGATACATCTCCGGCGTGGTGCGCACCGTGCAAAACGTCCCCATCCCCGGAGCGACCGTCAGCGCCGGCACCTACAGCGCGACGACCAATACTGGCGGGGCCTACAGCATCGTGATCCCCATCGGCGTCTACGCGGTCACGGCCTCCAAACAGGGCTACCTCCCGCAGACGGTGGAGAATGTCCAGGTCAATGCCAACCTCACCACCACGGTCAACTTCAACCTCACGGCCGGAACCGGCGCGGAAGATGACCTGCTACCCGTGGCGGCCACCGAACTGACCGGAAACTTCCCCAATCCCTTCAACCCCAGCACGGCCATCGTCTACGCCCTCAAAGACGCCGGGCCGGTCGAACTCTATGTCTACAACTCCGCCGGCCAGTTGGTCCGCCGGCTGGTGGATTCCGTTCAGGCCTCCGGTTACTACACCGCGGTCTGGGACGGCCGCGACATCCAGGGCCGCGAGGTCGCCAGCGGCGTCTATTTCTACCAGATGCGCAGCGGCAGCTATAGCCACTCCCGCAAGATGCTGCTGCTGAAATAGATCATCCACTCTTAAGTAAAGAAAAGCCCGGATTTGTTCCGGGCTTTTCTTTGGCAGGACGTTGCCTGTGCGGATCTGGCGCACTGCCTCTATCCCTTGTGGCATGGTTCCCTATGGGGGGCCAGACCCGGAGTCAAATGGGCTTCAGGAATATTGCTTCAGGACTGTATCCAGCAGCTCCGGTTTTTTCAGCTTGCCGGTCCAGGTGGCGGGGATGCCGGTGAATCCGTAGATCAGCGCCGCCAGGCCTCCAGTGACCGCGCCTGTGGTGTCGGCGTCGTCGCCCAGATTCACAGCTTTGAGCACCGCCTCTTGGTAAGAAGTTGTCGTCAGCAGGCACCAGAGGCTGGCTTCCAGGGTGGAGACCACGTAGCCGCTGGAATCGATCTCATCCTCTGCCAGGGTTTCCAGGTCGATCTTGAGCAGCCGCTCCAGGGCGTTGTATTCCCGTTGGGGACAGCCCTGGCGCTCCATCAATGCGGCGGTCTCCGTCCTGGCCAGGCGGAGGGCGGCAGATTTGTCCCTGCCGTCCATGAGCGCTTGCGCCATTTTCAGGTAAAACCAGCAGCAGAGGGCGGAGCGGATGTGCGGATGGGTGAGGGCGGCGGCTTTGCGGGTGAGTTTAAACTGGGCGTCGGAGTCCATTCCCCGGATGTACAGCGCCAGGGGGAGGATCCGCATCAGGGCGCCGTTGCCGTTGCTGTCTTCGTTGGAATCGTCGGCGAGCTGTTCCAGCCGGGAGAATTCTCCGCTCCGGAGTATCCGCCGCAAGACGTCCAGGCTTTTCACCGTCTGAATCCCCTGGTCGAAGGCGGCGTCTTGCGCACAGAGGTAACCGCTGTCCAGCCAGGCGACAAATCTCTCCGCCTGGTCAGTCAGGTCAAACCCCTCGGCGAGGCTGGCCGCGAGGCAGAGCGTGAGGGAAGTGTCGTCGGACCAGAGTCCGGTGCTATCGTCGCTGACCCGCTGGACCCGGCCCAGGGCGTCGCGGTATTGGCCCATGCCGATGGCCGGCATCCGCTTGCGGTCCGACCTCGGCTCAAACTGAAAGGGGATGCCCAGGGCATCGCCGCAGGCGACTCCGTAGATAATCTGGCGCATTCGTTCGTGGTCTGTCATTGTACACCTTCCTTGGGGACAGCCTGGGGGCGAAAGACCCGCGCGTCAAGACTTTTTTCGGGGCGGGAGGGGGTGTTTCCGCGCACTTCTCCCTTTCGCCCTTATAACATTCCCCTTTGAATGTCCTTATCCACCGTGAGAGTTGGCGAGCGTGGGACGGGAACTCTTCGGGTGGATTACACGATTCATTGAGGATTGCAATAAGGAACAATGCCGTCTATGGATAGTGGGTTACGCTTTTTTTCTAACACAGAGGCACAGAGAAAAGAATAGAATAGGGATGAACAGGATGAACAGGATTGGAAGGGATCAGAGGTATTATTTCACAACAGAGAAACGGAGGGAACAGAGTAGAGGGAACAGAGGATTTTTCATACGGATTGAACGGATAAGAGGATTGGTTGGTCTGTAAGTAATTGCGCTTTAGTCAGCGAGCCTCTGAGTGTGTCATTCCAAGCGGCCGCCTGACCGGTGACCTTCACATTTATCGTAACCCGCGGCCGCTGTGGAATCCAGCATTGTGGGGGTAATGACCCTTGGATTGGTTTGTTGTTTTCTGCGAGTGATGGTTTTCGGCTATTTGGCTGAGATTTCCGTTACGCGATGATGGATTTTGTTTGAAGGCCTGGATTCCACGCCAGCTGCAGGTTATTGTAGGTGTGTAGGTCACCGGTCAGGCGGCTGGCTGGAATGACGCGCTGAGGCTGGGTGGTGGGGTGTTGGGGTGGGTTGTCGAAATGAGGTTTTCTGGATTCCGGGTCGGGGTCCGGAATGACAGGAACATGAAGGGATTCCGGGTCTATGCGCTTTAGTCAGCGAGCCTCGGAGTGTGTCATTCCAAGCGGCCGCCTGACAGGTGACCTTCACACTTATAGTGACCCGCGGCCGCTGTGGAATCCAGCATTGGGGGGGTAATGCCCCTTGGATTGGTTTGTTGTTTTCTGCGAGTGATGGTTTTCGGCTATTGGGCTGAGACAACTGTTTCGCGATGTTGGATTTTATTTGACGGCCTGGATTCCACGCCAGCCGCAGGTTACTGTAAGTGTGAAGGTCACCGGTCAGGCGGCTGGCTGGAATGACACGCTGAGGCTGGGTGGTGGGGCGTTGGGGTGGGTTGTCGAAATGAGGTTTTCTGGATTCCGGGTCGAAGCCCAGAATGACACGTTGAGGCTGAGATGTTAAAAGCGAAGCCGCGAAAGCATATCTCAGAACCCGTTACAACCAATTAGCACCAATCAGCAACCCTCTGCTAAGTGGTGATGTGAAAAACGGCAGGTCCATTGCAGCACTCCGTTTCGTTTCCAGGTAATCAGTTACCTGGTCCATGAATCCAGGAGACCATTAGAAGAGTATACAACTTAGAACTGAGGTTGTTAGATGTCACATATTTGAGGCGCCAAGGTAGCCTCTGGCTGCCCAGCCAGCGGTTTTAATTGACAACATAGGCAGTGTTTATATCTTGGTAAATTGTGGTGAAATGGAAGCTTGGTCCCGAAAGCGTTGCCTGGCCTGAGTTAAACGGCCATCGGCAGCGACTGCCGGGGCGGCGAAGCTATCCGGAATTGATCCAATGAACAGAAAAAGGAGCTCGCGATGAGAGTGATAGAAGGAAAACTGGTTTCCAAGGGCTACCGTTTCGCGCTGGTGGTGAGCCGGTTCAACGAACTGGTGAGCCGCAAGCTGCTGGAAGGAGCGGTCGACTGCCTGCTGCGCCACGAGGTGAAGGATGAAGACATCACCGTGATTTGGGTGCCCGGGGCTTTCGAGATCCCGCAGGTGGCCAAAACCGCCGCCGCCAGCAAGAGCTACGACGCCGTGATCTGCCTGGGCGCGGTGATCCGCGGTTCCACGCCGCATTTTGAATACGTGAGCGCGGAAGTGAGCAAGGGCGTGGCGCAGATAGCTTTGACGCAGCCCAAGCCGGTGATCTTTGGGGTATTGACCACGGACACCATCGAACAGGCGATCGAACGGGCCGGCACGAAAGCCGGCAACAAGGGATTTTCCGCCGCCAGCGCGGCCCTGGAAATGCTGAACCTGAACGCGGAACTGGCTTGATGGGCATTCGCCGCAAAGCCCGCGAGCTGGCCGTTCAGACCCTTTACGCCCTGGATTTTGCCGAAGTGAACGGCGACTACCGGGAGTATGACCTGTTGAACAAATACGTGGAGATCCTGGATCAGCTCGCCGAAACGGAAAAGCTGGAGGAAGGCTCCCAGGTTTTGGCCTTTGCCGACGATCTGGTGAAAAACACCGTGATCAACCTGGCCGAGATCGAAGCCGAGATCTCCAAGCACTCCGAAAACTGGCGCCTGGAGCACATGGCCCTGCTGGACCGCAACATCATGCAGATCGCGGTCTACGAACTGCTCTTCACGCCAACCCCGCCGCGGGTGGTGATCAACGAGGCGATTGAGATCGCCAAGAAGTTTTGCAGCGAAAGTTCCGGTAAATTCCTCAACGGGATCCTGGACGCCATCAACAAGGAAATCAAGGACCGCGTCCTCACCGAGGGCATCTGACCAAGGATCCAGATATGAAAGGAATGATCGATTCCGGCGGCTACCTGCGTATTTGGCGCCTGTGGCAAAACCCTCAGGACAAAGCCCCCCGGCGGGCCTGTCCCTTTGCCCTGCAAATGATGAGAGCCTGCGGAGACTGGTGCCCGCTGTTCGGCGAACCCGTCGATACCCCCGCCGGCACCGAGCTGCAAATCTGCCAGGCCAAACTCGTGTTTTCCGAATTCAGTTACGAACGGAAACTCAAATAGCGGTCGGTATGGAATCCAGACTGGTTTGTTCGCTGGGAGTTTTTGCCTACAACGAGGCGGGAAACATCATCCCCCTGCTGGAAGCTTTGGCCTCGCAGCAATTGGAGCGGGCGGAGATCGCGGAGATCATCGTGGTCTCCAGCGCCAGCACCGACGGCACGGACGAACTGGTCGAGCAGTTTTCCCAGGGCCATCCCCAGGTCCGGCTGATCCGCCAGGCCAGGCGGGAAGGCAAATCCGCGGCGATCAACCTGTTCCTCGCAGCAGCAAGCAGCCCCCTCTGCGTGGTGATCAGCGGCGACGTGATCCCCGGCCCGCGCACCATCGAACTGCTGGTTTCGGCTTTTGCCGATCCCAGGGTCGGAGCCACGGGGGGAAGGCCGGTCCCGGTGAACGACGAGGGCAGTTTCATGGGCTTCGCCGTGCATCTGCTCTGGCGCCTGCATCACCGCATGGCGCTGCTTTCTCCCAAACTGGGGGAGATGATCGCTTTCCGCAAGCTGATGGACGGCATCCCCGCGGACAGCGCCGTGGACGAGGCCAGCATCGAGGCGATCGTCAAACAGCACGGCCTGAAGCTGCGCTACATCCCCGAGGCGACCATCAGCAACCAGGGCCCCACCACCCTGAAAGACTTTGTCAAGCAGCGCCGGAGGATCCAAAACGGGCATCTCTGGCTGCAACACCGGCAGGCCTACAAGGTTGCCTCCCAGGATCAGGGGACTCTGGTCAGGGTCCTGGCGGTGGAGCTGAAGGAACGTCCCGGTTCGGCGTTCAAAGTGTTCGCGGTCATGGCGCTGGAAGCCTATTGCCGGCTGCTGGGCAGTTGGGACTACCGGGTGAAGGGCAAAAATCCCTTTGCCTGGGACATCGCCGGTTCCGCCAAGAAAAAAAGCTCATAAGGTTTATATAAATGATAGGTTTACTGATCAAAACGGTCGGCTACTGGCTGATGAAGAACATTGGCTTTCCGCGGCTGCTGCCGGTCAATTACACCGTCAGCCTGCTCTACACCTGCAATTCCCGCTGCAGCACCTGCAACATCTGGAAAAAGAAGGCCAACGACTTCAGCGTCGAAGAGTACAAAAAGACCTTCAAGAGCATCGGCCGCGCGCCCTACTGGATCACCTTCAGCGGGGGCGAACCCTTTCTCCGCAACGACATCGTGGAGATCGTGACCTCCATCTACAAGATTTCGCGGCCCCGGATCATCAACATCCCCACCAACGGGATCCTGACCAACAGCATCGTGGAACGCGTGGCCGCGATCGCCAAAGGCTGTCCCAAGGCGCAGGTGATCATCAACGTCTCCATCGACGGCATCGAGGCCCAGCACGACGAGATCCGCAAGGTCCCCGGCAACTACCGCAAGGCCATCGCCACCTTCCAAAAGCTGAAAGGGCTGAAGCTGCCAAATCTGGCGGTCGGCATCCACACCGTGATCTCGGAATTGAACGTGGACGGGTTTTCCAGCATCGCGACCGAATTGCAGCGCCTGAAACCGGATTCCTACATCACGGAGATCGCGGAGGAACGGGTGGAACTGGACACCGTCGGCGCCAAAATCACGCCCGGCCTGGTGGCCTACAAATCCGCCGCGGACTTTCTGATCCACAGCATCAAACACGCCAGATTCAAGGGCATGAACAAGATCACCCAGGCCTTCCGCATCGAGTATTACGCCATGGTCAAAAAGATCATGCGCGACAAAGTGCAGGTGATACCCTGCTATTCAGGCGTGGCCTCGACCCAGATCTCGCCGGACGGAGATCTCTGGACTTGCTGCGTCAAGGCCAAAAGCCTGGGCAACCTGCGCCAGAACAAATACAATTTCCGCAAGATCTGGTTTAACCGCGACGCCAGGCTGGAACGCCGCTCCATCCACAAAAAGGAATGCTGGTGCCCCCTGGCCAACGCCGCCTATACCAACATGCTGATGGATCTGCCCACGTTGTTTCGGGTCTTTTACCGCTCCTACATCAAATGGTGGAACTGAGATGATCACCCTCCAAAGCAAAAATTCCGGTTTTCCGCAGAGCGTCTGCGAATACCAGGCATCCAAGGACGGCCGCTATGGCTGGTTTCTTTGCACCAGCCACGAAGAGGGCGACCATGTCCTGGAAGAGATTCAGACCGAGATCAAGCTGGGGATCATGAATTCCGGGCTCATGGAAGTGAGCAAGATGGAGATCGACCACTGGCTGAAAAACTTCTGCGGCGATTTCCACTGGAAGCTGCACGCCAGCCTGCGCAAGACCGAGCTGCGGGAGAAGGGCATCTCGCTGTTTTTGGGCGTGTTCTACGGTGCGGAAGTGCATTTCGTGCAGTTTGGCCGCCTGTTTTGTTCCGTCAGCAAAGGCAAAAAGCTGGAGTTTCCGGGCAAAACCTGGAAAAACTTCCACGTGCAGAGCATGGCGGACCTCAACCTCTTTGGCCAGTCCGAAGAGGACATCCGCGTCAAGCCCCAACGGATCTTGCTGGAGGACAACGAACGGATGTACATCCTGCCTGGCGCGATCGCGACCAAGGTTTTCACCCAGCAGAGCGATCCCAACAGCCTGGTGCCAGTGGTGGAGTCCTTTGTGGGCGCGGCCAATCCGCAGTGGTTGATCCTGAAAAACGTGCCCACCCTGGAACGCAGCAAAAAGAAAAAACTCACCAAGTGGCAGATCAGCTCCTTTTTCCTGCTGTTGGCGACTTTGGCGGCGATCCTCTACATGGCTTTCGGAAACCGCAGCTTCGACGTCCTCTTTCGCAAAGCCAGGCTGGAGCGGATCCCCGACCGGTTGAAGGTGGATAAAAACCTGATCAAATATTGGGAGGGAGTGGTCAATTCCCCCGCCCGCTCGATCGAACTTTCCCAGGGCTGGAGCGCCGATTTGCCCTATCAGGTGACCGCCGCGCCCGCCTTCGACGCCGCCTCCATCTATGTGGCCAGCGAACAAAACCTCTCCGCGTTTGACAAAAAGACCCGCGACCTGCTTTGGAACGTGGCCCTGCCCGCCCCCATCCTCTCTGTGATGAACACCAAATACGGCCTGGTGGTGAACCTGAAAGACAACCGCACGGTCGGGGTCAGCAAAACCGGAGAACTCACCTGGAACAGCGAATCCATCACCCACAACGCCGAACCCTACCGGCCCCAGATCTGTGAACTGACCAATGCCGAAGACCCCCGGATCGACGGCAGCGTGACCGTGATCCCCCTGCAACAGGGGATCAGCATCGTGGACAGCCAGCAGGGCAATGTGATGAGCCAACTGACCTTGACCCAGGACCTGCAGTTCCTCTCCCGGTATGACAATTACGATTCCTGCTTTTATGCCGTGGTCGGGGACACCATCCTCCGCATCGCGGTGAAGATTGTGAACTGATGAAGCTCCGCGGCCCCCTGTCGATCGTTTTGCTGCTCCTGGCGACTTGCCTGGGAGCGGTGACCGGCGCCGCCTCGCGGACCGGCTTTGCCCGCCTGCAATACGCCGGCGGCGGAGACTGGTACAACGATCCGGAGGTGTTGCCAAACCTGGCCGCCTATGTCAATTCCTCATTAAACACCAGCTTTCCCATCGAACAGGCGGTGGTCAAGGCCGACGATGCGCGGCTGTTTGAGTTTCCCTTTGTCTATCTGACCGGGCACGGCAACATCCGGTTTGAGGATCGCGAGGTGGAAAACCTGCGCCAGTGGATGCTCCGGGGCGGATTTCTCTACGCGGACGACGACTATGGCATGGACGCCTCTTTCCGCCGCGAGATCAAGCGGGTTTTCCCGGAATTCGAACTGGTGGAGCTGGATCCCTCCTTTCCCCTGTTCGATTGCTTTTACCAGTTTCCCGCCGGCCTGCCCAAGATCCACGAGCATGACGCCAAACCGCCTCAGGCCTTTGGAATCTTTGATGACAACGGCCGCCTGCTCTGCCTCTATACCTACGAAAGCAACATCAGCGACGGTTGGGCCGACCCCGCCACCCACAAAGACCCGCCGGAGGTGCGCGACGCCGCGCTCCGCCTGGGTTGCAACATCATCTATTACCTGATCTCCCGGGGCTGATCTTGCGGATCTGCGCGATCTCCGACATCCATTTCAAATACGCCCGGACCAGGCCGGAAGACGCGGAAAACGCGTCCCTGATCCTCTCATTTTTGCGCCAGGCGGCCGGAAAATATGACCTGATGGTGCTCAACGGCGACATCTTTGACCTCTGGTTCGATTGGAAATACACCATCATCCGCCAGTATTTTCCCCTGCTGCACGAACTGGCCAGCCTGGGCGAACAGGGCTGCAAGCTGGTTCTGGTGAGCGGAAACCACGATTTTTGGTTCAACGGTTTTTTGACCGAGTATCTGGGGATGGAGGTCCACGCGGACCGCTACAGCTTCTCCGCCGACGGCAAAAAGCTGCTCTTTACCCACGGCGACCTGCACACCGTCAATGACCTCCGCTACCAACTGTTTCGCCGGTTGATCCGGCTGAAAGGGACGAAGCTGCTGTTTTCGCTGCTGCATCCGGATCTGGCTTTATCAGTCGGCAAGGCGATGTCCCGATCCAGCCGGGCCCGCAAGCTCAGCCACAGCCTCCGGGCGAAGAAGGGGACAGGGCTGGCGGATTACGCCCGCCGCCAACTGGGAAAATTTGACGTCGTGGTGATGGGCCACAGTCATCAGCCGCAAGTGCAGGCCCTGGAAGGCGGCATCTATGCCAACTGCGGCGACTGGATGACTCATCACAGCTATATCGAACTGATCGATGGAAACATAGAGTTAAAACACTACAAGGAGAAAATCCAATGACCCCAATATGGAGAAAACCCGCCATCGCGGCGCTGGTGCTGCTGCTCAGCTTCGCGATGCTCAATTGCGGCACCACCGCGTCTGAGAAAACTGAAAAGCAAAATCTGGAGGAAAGTGTGCAAACCACGCCCAAGTCAGTCAATGTGACCCTCGAAACCACCTACGGAAACATCGGGCTGGAGCTCTGGCCGGATATCGCGCCCAAGACCGTGGACAACTTTGTGAAACTGGGCGGCGAAGGCTTTTACAACAACACCTATTTCCACCGCGTGATCCCGGATTTCATGATCCAGGGCGGCGATCCCAACACCAAGGACGACAACCGTGCCAACGACGGCATGGGCGGCCCCGGCTACAAGTTCGAAGATGAGTGCTACACCGTGGGCGAACCGATCACCGGCAGTTTTTCCGATCCCGACACCGCCAGCCAGATCTGGTCCAAGCTGATCGTCCCCTACATGCAGGCCGCACAGGCTCCGGACGCCGAGCTGTTTGAGATCGTCAAAAACGTCCAGGCCGTCCAGAATTTTGAGCCTCTGATGGCCCAGACCGTGGAATGGTACCAACGCCGCACAGGCATCCAGACCCCGATCGTGCAGCAAACCCTGAAGGCGAAAGCCCTCTACGGCTATATCTGCATGGCCAATTCCGGTCCCAACACCAACGGATCGCAGTTCTTCATCGTGACCCGTCAGGACGGCACGCCCCATCTGGACGGCAAACACACCGTTTTCGGCAAGGTCACCAGCGGCATGGACATTGTCCACAAGATCGAAAAACTGCCCCGCGATACCCGCGACAACCCCAATCCCGGCAGCGAAGCCTACATCAAAGCGGTCAAGTTTCCCGGATAAGGCAAAACTCATGTCTCGCACTTCGGAATCCGCGCTTCAGCAGGAGATCATGTCCTGGCTGAGCCAAAACCAGTACGCGTATCTGGCCACTGTGGATAAAAAACAGCCCCGGGTTCGCCCTGTGGTCCTCTATACCTTCGACGACCGCTACTACATCACCACCTTCAGCGGCGACTCCAAGGTGAACCAGATCGCCAACAACAAGTGGGTAGAGATCTGCGTGCCGATCCGCGAGCATGACAACACTGGCTACATCCGCTTCTCCGGAACGGCCAGGATCGTCACCAATCCGGGCGTCAAGGCCGAAGCCAGCGAGTATTGCTATTTCTTCGACGAATATTTCAACGGCTACGACGATCCGGATTACGCCCTGATCGAATTCGACGCGGACTTCGCGGAATACCTCCGCCCCGGCGAACGCTACAGCCAGACCTGCAACCTCAAACGCTATTCCGGATAGGAGGACAGATGAAAGCGATATTCACCTACGACGACGAGCACCTGGGCAAAACCTACTTCGTGATCCCCAAGATCCGCGAGATATCCAAAGCCCTGGGCAACGTCGTGGTCACCTTCGACAACGGCGACAAGCGGACCCTGGCGGTGGACGACACCACTGCCGCGGTGAAGCAGATGTTGGACGCGATCGAAGCTTTCTATGCCTGAACTGACCGCTAATCCGGTGGTCCTGGCCCTGCTGGCCACGCTGTTCACCTGGGCCATGACCGCCTTGGGATCCAGCTTCGTGCTGATTTTCAAGGAGATCAAACCCTGGACGATGAAGCTGATGCTGGGTTTCGCGGCCGGCGTGATGCTGGCGGCCAGTTTCTGGTCGCTGCTGGCTCCGGCGATCGACCTCAGCGGCGAAAACATCGTGCCCGTCGTGGTCGGCTTTCTGGCCGGCGGTTTCTTCCTGCGGCTGATCGATCTGCTGTTGCCGCATCTGCATGTGGGGCATGAGGAACGCGATCGCGAGGGCTTGCGCTCTCCCTGGGGCAAATCCACCCTCTTTTTCCTGGCGGTCACGCTGCACAATTTCCCCGAAGGCCTGGCGGTGGGCGTCGCTTTTGGCGCCGCCGCCTTTGGCTTGGGAGCGGCGACCTTTGCCGGCGCGCTGGCCCTGGCTCTGGGCATGGGCATCCAAAACATTCCGGAGGGCGCCGTGGTCTCGATTCCCCTGCGCAAGGAAGGGATGTCCCGCGGCAAGAGCTTTTTCTGGGGACAGTTTTCCGGCATGGTGGAGCCTCTGGGCGGCGTTTTGGGCGCCTGGATGGCGCTTTCCGCCCGCTCGTTCATGCCCTACGCCCTATCCTTCGCGGCGGGGGCGATGATCTATGTGGTGGCGGATGAGGTCATTCCGGATTCCCAGGAGGGGCCCCATTCCCATCTGGCCATGATCGGCCTGATGCTGGGCTTTTCCGTGATGATGACCCTGGACGTGGTTTTGGGCTGAGGCAGACAGGTTTCCTGATCTCCCCGGACGGAGATCATTTCATCAGCGCAATAGTTCTCTCACCAGCAGCGGGACCATGATCTCGTGATGCCCGATGAAGTAATAGCCCTTGCCACCGTTGAGCACGGGGCGTTTGACCACGTTTTCCATCGCCCGGTAGTGCAGGTTCATGTCAAACACGGCGGTGGTGAAATCCTGTACGGGGCCGTAGACATTGCGCGCCACCGTCAGCGCTTTCAGAAACACTTCCGGCAGCACGACCGCGGAGCCGAGGTTGATGAACACCCCACCGTCGTTGAGGTCTTTGACCCGCTCGCAAAGGATGCGGAAGTCCCGCAGGCTGCAGTCGCCGATCGCCTTGCCGTCCGCGCAGGGGGTCTGATGCACGATGTCGGTGCCGAGGGCGATGTGGGCGGTGACGGGGATTTCGTGTTCATAGGCCATCGCCAGCAGTGAAAGTTCCTTGTTGGGCGCGTTGGCCAACAGGTGCTGGCCCAAAGCCTCGCCGTAGCCAAGGCCCGCTTCGCTGCCCGCGGTGATCACGGAATTGATCCCATGGGTGGTCTCGAAGACCATGCCAAAAGAGCCGTCGGAGAGCGCCGCCGCCACGTCTTCCGAGGTTTTGCCAAAACAAGCCAGTTCGTAATCGTGGATGGTCACAGACCCGTTCACCGCGAAACAGCTGACCGCTCCGGCCTTCATCAGTTCGATCAACAGCGGAGCCAGGCCACATTTGATCACATGCCCGCCCAGGGCGACGATGATCGGCTTTTTGCGCTGGATGGCAACGCGGCAGCGGCCGATGAGTTCTTTCAGGTCGGCTGCTTTCAGGATGTCCGGCAGGGAGTCCAGCAGGTCGGCCCCCAGCTTGGCGAATTGGCTTGTCTGGACCAGGCTGGGGCGGTCCTTCACGGAGTTTATGGTGATCTGGAACAGGTCGGTCTCTTTGTAGCGGCTCATGCTTTCACCTTCAGATAGCGTTCTTCTTCGCTGAAGATGCAGCCGCAGTATTTCTGGCGGTACATCTCCTCTTCTTTGGAGAGCCGGATCCCTTCCGCCCAAAGCTCGCGCCAGTCGCGGTAGAAAAAGGGGATCCGGTATTTTTGGGATATACCATCCGCGACCTCGCGGATCAAATCGTGTTTTTGATATTTGCTGTACAGCAGAGTGGTGGAAAAGGCGTCGCAGCCAAGTTCCACGGCGGTCTGGGCGGCGAGGTCCAACCGGGATTCGTAGCAGTGGCGGCAGCGGCCTTCCGGATCATTTGCCAACGCGCGGACAAATTCCCTCAGGCCGTAACGGTCTTCCACCACCAGGGGAAACTGTTCCCGCTCAGCGAAGGCCTTCAGGCTTTCCAGGCGGCTCCGGTACTCCGTGACGGGGTGGATGTTGGGGTTGAACCAATAGGCCGTGACGGCGATCCCTTTAAGCTTTAGCTGCCGAATGGGCGCGACCAGGCAGGGCGCGCAGCAGGTGTGCAGCAGCAGCTTTTCAGGAACGGACATGATGGGCCATGTCGGCCGGCAGTTCCAGCGAAAGCTCGACCAATCCGCCGACCTCTCCGTCCTTATACCAGGGTTGCTGGTAGATCAATTTCTTCACGCCGTTCTTTTCGATCGTATAGACGTTGTTTTTGCCGGTGGCCAGCATGTTTTCGATGATGGCGATGGAGTTGGCGTTGTGGCAGTCGCGGAGGGAGTGCCCGATCAGTTTGGCGCCGCCGTCGGCGGCGAAAGTGGCGCAGGCTTTGTCATTCATGTCCACAACGATGAGGTCCTTGTCGCAGACCGTGATGGCGGCGGGGAAGTGCTTGATCCATTCGTGCATTTCAAAATTCCTTGAGCAGGTTGGCAGCAACGATCCCGCGCTGGACCTGGTTGGTGCCTTCGTAGATCTGCAGGATCTTGGCGTCGCGCATCATCTTTTCCACCGGGTATTCCTTCATGTAGCCATAGCCGCCCAGGATCTGCACGGCGTCCGTGGTCACCTTCATCGCCACGTCCGAAGCGAAGTACTTGCACATGGCGGATTCCTTGGCATAGTTTTTGGCGCCGCTGTCCACCATCCTCGCGGTCTGCATCACCAAAGCCCGGGCGGCTTCGATCTCGGTGGCCATGTCGGCCAGCATGAACTGCACGGCCTGGAACGAGGCGATCGGTTTGCCAAACTGCTGGCGCTGCTGGGCGTAGCGGGCCGAAGCTTCATAGGCGCCGCGGGCGATCCCCACGGCTTGGGCGCCGACCATGGGACGGGATTTGTCGAACACCTTCATCGCCGTGATGAAGCCCGTGCCCTCGCGTCCGAGCAGGTTGGCGGCCGGCACCACGCAGTCTTCGAAGATCAATTCCCTGGTCGCGGAGGAGCGGATGCCCATCTTGTTTTCCTTTTTGCCAAAACTGAAACCGGGCGTGCCTTTTTCCACGATGAAGCAGGAGCAGCCCCTCGCGCCCTTGGACCGGTCCGTCATCGCGAACACCGTATAGATGCCGGCTTCGCCGCCGTTGGTGATCCACTGTTTGGTGCCGTTGAGGATATAGTTGTCGCCGTCTTTGCGGGCTGTGGTTTCGATCGCGCTGGCGTCCGAACCGGCGTTGGCTTCGGTGAGGGCGAAGGCCGCGAGCTGTTCCCCGGCGGCGATCTGGCCCAGATAATGTTGTTTCTGCTCTTCGGAGCCGGCGATCAGGATCGGGTACATGCCCAGGCCGGTGGCGCCAAAAGCCAAAGCCTGGCCCGCGTCCACCGCGCAAAGCTCCTCAGTTACGACTGCCAGATCCACCACCTTGCCGCTGATTCCGCCGTATTCCTCGGGGATCAGGATGGCAAAGAGGTCGCTCTGGCGCATCACTTCCACGATGTCCCAGGGAAAGGTGCCCTCTTCGTCGTACTTTTCGGCGTTGGGCTTCATCTTCTCGTTGGCTATGCGCCGGGCCAGTTCCCGCATTTCCAGCTGGTCTTCAGTCAGAAAATAATCCATCTTTATAACTCCTTGATATAATATCAGGTTAGAATGCTGGAGAGTAATCCCTGCCGCTGGCTTTGAGTCAAGAGAAATCTTGCGGGGGTTAGTCGATCACGGTGAATTTACCGCTGAAACTGGTTCCTCCGCCCTGGATCGAATAGAGGTAGAGGCCCCGGGGCAGGGAAGTGGGGGAAAAGCTGTTTTCTCCCTGGCCCAGCCTGGCCGCTTGCACCAATTCGCCGCGCAGGTTGTAGATCCTCAGGTCGGTTTCCCCCTTGCCCTCCCAATTCAGGGCGCCGCCCCGGGGCAGCGGGTTGGGCCAGAGGCGGAGGGGCGGAACCTGCAACTGGTCGTTTGCGCCAGTCGGCAGAGTCGGGGCCATCACGATGTCGGTGCTGGACAGTCCCACGTTCCAGGTGTCCAGCAGGCTGAAATCGTTGCTGTACAGGCTCACCACTGAGCTCGAAGCCCAGTTTTGTTTCAGCAGGGCGATTTCCCCCGCGTTGCCGGTGACCAGCGAAGCGTCGAAAGCGAGCGGATTGGCCGCTCCGTGGTAGATCTCATAGCTGTCCGCGCCATAGCTGTAGAGAGCGTTTCCCAGCCCTTCGCCGAGGTAGGCTGTCCCGCCGGGCGAGATCCACAGGCTGCCGGGATTGCCGCCGATGTCCAGCCTCTGCACCCTCTGCAAGGTTGAAAGGTCGATCACGTCGACTTTGCCGGCCAGATCGGACCAATTGCCGGTGCAGGAAACGTGCAGATACCCGTCGCGCGCCACCGCGAACTGCGGATTGGCCCAGACCGGAAGTGTGGCCTCCACGCTGAACGAGGCCAGGTCGATCACGCTGACGGAGCTGTTGGCGTAGTTGTTTTGATACCCGCCGGTGTTGCAGACAAACAGCCTGCCGCCCGCCGCGCAGAGCCCCTGGGGGGCGGTCCCCACGTCCAGCGAGGCCACCAGCGAAAAACTCTGCAGGCTCAGTTTGTAAACCTTGTCCGTAAACAGCCCCGTCACATACAGAAAATCCCCCGCTTTGACCACATCGTAGGGATTGCAGGAGGCGGCGACGGGGATGTAGCGCAGATGCGAGCCGGTGGCGCGGTCCAGCATCTGGATGGCGTTGTCGCCGGAGCAGGCAACGTAGATGCAGTCACTGTCCAAATCCATCAGATTCGGGGTCAGGCCCAACTGGGCAAACGAGTTGTTCACTGCGCCGGTGGAGCTGTCGATGCGGGAGAGGGTACGCGAGGCGGAATTGACCACAAAGATCTCCGTCGCCCCGAGGGGCGTGAAGCCAACGGCCAGAAGCATGGCCACGAGTGGCAGAAGCAGTTTTTTCATGACGTTCACCTTATCGTTTTTTATAAGGATGAACTACTTGCCTGAGCGGCCAAATCAACCGTGTGGCCGGCCTCAGATTGGGTGGCAGGTTTCCTGGCTCACAGCGGCCTCAAATGGCCCGGCCTTCCCACGCTTCCGCGCAGTGACCGTGCCGGCCATGTTGCTGTTTACAGTGGCGGTTACCGCTCCCGCTTCGCACGGGATTCCCTTTTACCTGTAGTAGCACCATCTATTGAGGCCAAGCTTATCTTCCCCGGCTTCCCTGTCAACCCCAAAAAAGAACTCAAACCCGAGGGAAGGAGGTGTTTCCCGCGGATTTCGCGGATGAAAGGGGGGATTTCGCGGATGAAAAGAATGGAACTCTGATCGACAGGATCGACCTGATCTGCAGGATAAAAGAGAGGTGTTTCCCGCGGATCGCGCGGATGAAAGGGGGGATTTCGCGGATGAAAGATTTTCATACGGATTGGACGGATTGAACGGATTGAACGGATATTACGGATTACAAAACTATAAATTCTGGTCATCATGTCCTTCGCTGGTCTTTTCTTTGCTAACTCTCCTCTGATTACTTTGTTTCTCTGTGGTGAAATAAAATTCTCTGATCACTTCAATCGGATTAGACGGATTTTACGGATTTAAAACCACAAAATTGTGATTATCATGTCCTTCGCTGGTCTTTTCTTTGCTAACTCTCCTCTGATTACTTTGTTTC
>CAZOVZ010000006.1:0-9833 GCA_964583755.1 uncultured Candidatus Cloacimonadota bacterium | reverse complement strand
TGGTGAAATAAAATTCTCTGATCACTTCAATCGGATTAGACGGATTTTACGGATTATAGCACTATAAAATTCTGGTCATCATGTCCTTCGCTGGTCTTTTCTTTGCTATCTCTCCTCTGATTACTTTGTTTCTTTGTGGTGAAATAAAACCTCTGATCCCTAAAAATCCTGATCATCCTGTTCATCCCTGATCTATTCAAATCCTGCTGATCAGGTCGATCCTGTCGATCAGAGTTCTATTCTTTACTCAGTTCCTCAGTTCGCCAGCATTCATTTCTGAACTTGACAATTTTCGCCAGCCGAACTATCTGGGCGGAAATTGACTGGAGGTAATTATGAAGTATTCTCTGGCGTTACTGGGCGCGGTTGTTTTGCTGCTCTCCGCGTGTTCGGTCACCAAGCAGTACATCACTTTCGAGCGGACGGCCGCGGTCGCCATCGAAAAATCTGTCCAAAACATCCACATCCCGGAAAAGATCGCCCCCTACATCAATTCCGCGGACAAGATCGCCTTTATTTCTTTGGAGGACGCCACCACCGGTGATGACGAGCTCACCGCCGTGATCGAGGACGCCGTGCTCAAACAACTGGTGGACAACGGCGTGGCGGTGCTTGACCGGGATTTTGACCTGCTGCTCCGCGGCAGCCTGGAATCCACCGCCCAGCCCGAGAGGATCGCCCTGGCCGAAAGCGGCGCGCCCCTGGCCGTGTCCCTGCCCAAAGACTTTGCCCAGGCGGACAAACTGGTCGCCTACCGCGTCAAGGAACTGGGGGTCACGTACCAGCAGGACGGCAAGGACATCGTCCGCAAAGCCCGGGCCATCCTGACCCTGCGCGTGATCGACTGCTCCGACAACCGGATCATCTATGCCGATACCTGCGAAGGCCACTTTCAGGACACCGTTGGCCTGGCGGAGATGGATACCCTGGAAAAGCTGCACTACCGCAATTTCTCCTACCGCTATCCGAAAAACAACACCAACACGCCTTGTACCAACATCTGCGAAACGCCTAAAAAATAGTAGGAATCAGCCCCGGAACGTATTGGCAAAAAGGCCCCGGAAACCATCCGGGGCCTGATTGTTTGGAGTAAAGGCTGATCTGGCCGGTGAGGACGGTTGTCAGCTTTCTGGATTCCGGTTCGCAGCCCGGAATGACAAGCGTCCTGGAGCGGCAGACGTCCCCGTCTGCCTTTTATCAAGCGCCCCTGGAGCGGCAGACGTCCCCGTCTGCCTTTTGACAAGCGCCCTTGGAGCGGCAGACGTCCCCGTCTGCCTTTTGTCAAGCGCCCCTGGAGCGGCAGACGTCCCCGTCTGCCTTTTGACAAGCGCCCCTGGAGCGGCAGACGTCCCCCGTCTGCCTTTTGTACAGCGTTGGGGCTGCGTCATCGCGCTCATTCCCACACCCATCGCCCAACGTAAACTCGCCCTGGACACTCCCAACTTTATTGGGGATGTATTGGGCGAGTATGGCCGGAAAGCATGCGCTGGCAATAAGGGCGGAGCGGTTGCCGGTTTTGGGACAGGGCTGGCCAGCGGCGTTATCCCCCGGATGGTAAAAAAAGACTCCGGCAAAACCGGAGTCTTCATTATTGTCAGCTCTGGAAGGCTACTTCATCATCACCATTTTGCGGGTGGAGGAGTACTTTCCGGAGTGCATGCGATAGAAGTAAACGCCGCTGCTGACGCTGGCCTGGCGGTCATCGCGGCCGTCCCAGGCGGTGCTGTGGCTGCCGGCGGGAAGTTTGCCGCTGACCAGGGTGCGCACCAACTGGCCCTTCGGGTTGAAGATCTGGATCTCGACCTCACCGGCTTCGGCGAGGCTGAAATTGATCTGGGTGCTGGGATTGAAGGGGTTGGGGTAGTTTCCCGTCAGGGCGGTTTGGGCCGCGGGCACGGAGTGGTCGTTGTTCGGAGTGGTGCCATAGAGCAGGCCGCTGCGGTTCCAGGAACCCATGAAGCCATACCAGTCATAGGATTGCGCGGGGCGCTTGATGTCCATCACAAAGAAGGAGGCGTCGTTGGGGATCACGATGTCAAAGTCGCCGTCCTGGTCGATGTCGCCGAGGGCGGCCGAGACCTTGATGTTGCCCAGTAGGGCGATGGGGAAGTTGGGCGATTCGCTGCCGTCGACCCTGACGCTGTGAAGCAGGCCGTTGGAATCTCCAAAGATGATGCCGGCATAGTTGTCGCCGTCAAAGCGGGCCACTGTGGGGGTGCATTCCACGGCCTGATTGACGTTGATCGGGGTGCCCGCGAGGTCGGTGCCGTTGGCGTTGAGCACATTGATGATGCCAGCCGCGCCGATCACGATGATCTCTTTGCTGCCGTCGTTGTTGACGTCCGCGAAGACGGGGCCGGTCTTGATCTGGCCGCCCACGTTGCGGCTGAAGCTGACCGTGCCGTTGTGGTTGTAGGCCAGGATCATGCCCGCGGTGCTGGTTGCCACGATGATCTCCGGCAGGTCGTCGGAATCGATGTCCGCCACGGTGATCGGGTTTTGGGTGCCGCCGCCCATCGCCACGGGGAAGCCGGGGATGTTTTGGCCGGTCAGGGTGCTGATGGCGCTGAGGTTGCCGTTCAGGGTTGCCACGATGATCTCCAGCTGACCGTCGCCGTCAAGGTCCGCCACGGTGGGAGGGCCGAGGACCGCGCCGCCGACGCTGGCGGGGAAGTTTGGATAGTAGGAGCTGTCGCCGTTGAGCACGATCAGGTTGCCGGTCTGGGTGGCGGTGATGATCTGGCGGCTGTTGTCCATTCCCAATGAAGCGATGATGGGGCCGCTGCGCAGGGTGCCGCCGGCGGGGATTGACCAGAGGGTGTTGCCGGCCTGGCCGATCAGGACGATGTTGTTGGCCTGGGTGGAGGCGGCGAATTCCTTGAGGCCGTCGTTGTTGACGTCGCTCATGGCCAGGGATCCCACGATGGCCGCGCCCAGGGAGACGGGGAAGCCGGCGATCTCGGCGCTGCCGTTGGGTTTCACAGCGTGGATGTTGCCGGCCTGGTCGCCAAAAACGATCTCAAAATCGGAACTGCTGTCCAGATTCGCCAGGATGGGGCTGGAGTTTGAGGCTCCGCCCAGGGCGAAGGGCCAGCCTTCCTGAACCAGCGAAAGTTCGACTGTGAAAGGCAGGGTTTTATTGTAGGGATACGGCGCGGTGGGGTTGGCTGTCAGCACCAGTTCAAAGGGGATCGGCTCCGAGGCCAGGGTGCCCACGGTTTGGAACGTGAAGGGCTGGTTGTTGTTCCACATCGTGGAGCCGGGGTAGAGGCTGCCATAGCTGGCGGTGCTGTTGATGATGGTGACGCCGGGATAGGTGGTCGTCAGGGTCGCCTGCAGGTTTTCCGCGTTGAGCCAGGCCAGTCCGGTGAAGGGATCCAGATAGTTGTTCAGCGAAAGCTTGAGGCGGACCAATTCGCCGGGATTGGCGACTCCGTCGCCGTCGCCGTCCACTTCTTCCAGCAACTGGTCTTCGATGGTGATGTTTGGAATCTTGTCATACATGGTGGCGGAAAAAGCGTTGATGCGTCCGGCCCCGAGCTTGTCCACGTAGTTTGGGTTGATGTCATAGATGTAGTCCGCGGTGGCCATCAGGCGTTCTTTAAGCTGGGCGGGGGTCATGTTGGGATGCATGGATTTGACCAGCGCTGCCACGCCGGCGGCAACCGGTGAGGCCATGGAGGTGCCGTCGTAGGCGTCATAGCCGTTGGCGGCGACGATGGTGGAAAGGATCCCCACTCCGGGGGCGCAGATGTCGATCGGGGCGCCAAAATCCGAGAAATTGGCGCGGGTGTCGCTCTGGTCAGTGGCCGCCACACAGAGGGCGTTGGTGCAGTCGGCGGGGTAATCCTGATAGCTGGCGGTGTGTTCCATGTTTTCGTTGCCGGCCGCGGCCACCACCAGGGCGCCGAGGTTGGTCGCGTAGTTCACGATCGAGTTCGGATAGGCGCCGGTGCCGGTGCTGCCCCAACTGGCGTTGATGATGTCGGCTCCGACTTCAGCGGCGTATTTGACCTGGTCGTAGGCATAGGAAATCCCCTGGGAGGGGGAGGTGTTGGAAGCGCCCTTGCAGCTGATGATGGAGACGATGGGCGAGGTGCCGGTCACGCCGATGGCGTTGTTGCCAACCGCGCCGGCGCATCCGGCCACGTGGGTGCCGTGGTCGTTGGCGGAGTAGGTCTGGATCGGGTTGTTGTCGTTGTTGTAAAAGTCCCAGCCAACCAGGTCGTCGATCTTGAGTCCGCCTTCGCCGGCGTCCAGGCCGTTGCCGCCGCTGATCGTGCCGGCGTCCCAGTTGATGGTCATGCCGGGCGATTCGGCGGGATTGACCCAGATGTTGGCCCGCAGGTCGGGGTGGTTCCATTTCACGCCGGAGTCCGTGATGGCGACCTTGACGTCGTAGGAGCCGAGGGTGTAATCCCAGGCATCAAAGCTTTGCAGGCGGGTGTGGGCATATTGCTGGCCGACCATCGGATCGCTGGGGACCAGGCGGCTGCGGTTGATGCCTTCAAACTCGGCCCAGAGGAGGTTGGGGTCCTTGGCCAGATCGGCCAGGGCGGCGTCCATCAGGTCATCCGAGGCGAGGCGGATGCGGTAGATGTTTTGCAGGTAGGTGCCGTTGTCGTTCCAGGTGGGAAGCTTCACATAGGGGTGGGCCTGGTCGAGCCCGGTGAAGTTGTATGTTTCGGAAAGTTTATCGAATGAAGCGAGGCCGGTCTTGACGCTGCCGTCCTTCATGGAGTAGTGAATCGTCCCGGCTGCGTTGCCAACCGCATCCCTGCTAAAGCAGGCGATGATGGTTCTGGACACGAAGGTGTCCGGGTCGAATTTCAGCGCTTGGACAGCGCCGATCGCAATGATGAGCGAGATCAGGACAATCAGCTTTTTCATTTGCACCTCAGGTTTAGTGGATTTCAGCCATTAAAAATGAGGGGGCGATATCAGTCAACAGATATATCCGCCCAAGTGGACATCAATAGAGGATAAGCTTCTCTTTATCAGCGTATTGCAGCAGGTAGAGTTTTTTGATCAGCGCGTTGCCATCGGCGCTCAACTCCGGGTCCCGCTCGATGATGCCAAAAGCGTCATCCCTGGCGAGTTTCAGGACTCCCTGGTCCAGGATCAGGCTGGCAAAGCGAAACTGCGGCAGGCCGGATTGCTCGGTGCCGAAAAACTCGCCCGGTCCGCGCAGTTCCAGATCCTTTTCCGCGATCAGGAAGCCGTCGGTGGTCCTGGCCATGGTATCCAGCCTTTCGCGGGCGACGCGGCTGATCGGAAAGTGGTCGATCAGATAGCAATAGGATTGCTCGGCCCCGCGCCCGACCCTGCCCCGCAACTGGTGAAGCTGGGCCAGCCCAAAGCGTTCGGCGTGTTCCACGATCATCACCGACGCGTTGGGAACGTCCACCCCGACCTCGATCACCGTGGTGGAGACCAGTATCCGGATCTCCCCGGCTTTGAAAGCCAGCATGATCTCTTCCTTGGTTTTGGCGGGCATTTTGCCGTGCATCAGGACGCACTTGTATTGCGGGAAAACTTTGGTGGAGATGTGTTTATGCAAACGTTCGGCGTCCAGCAGGTCCACCTTGTCGGATTCCTCGATCAGCGGGCAGACCACGTAGACCTGGCGGCCGGCGGCCAGCTCTTTGGCGGTGTCGCGGTAGACGGTGTCGATCTTGTTGTTGGAGCGGATGAAGGTCAGCACGGCCTTGCGGTTGGGCGGTAGTTCGTCGATCACGCTCACCTCGAGGTCGCCAAACACAGTCAGGGAGAGGGAGCGGGGGATGGGCGTCGCGCTGAGGTAGAGCAGGTCCGGATGCTGGTCCTTGCGGGCCAGGGCGGCGCGCTGCTGCACTCCGAACCGGTGTTGCTCGTCCACGGCGACAAAACCCAGCCGGGCAAAGGCGACATCCTTTTGCAGCAGGGCGTGGGTGCCGATCACGATGTTGGCGCTGCCGTCCGCGATCTGGTCCTTGACCTGCTGCTTCCCTTTCCAGGCGCCGCCTTTCAGCAATACTACCTTTACTGGAAGCTCTTCCGTGAAGCGCGTGATGTTGGCATAGTGCTGGTCCGCCAGGATCTCCGTGGGGGCCATCAGGGCGGCCTGATAGCCGTTTTCCGCCGCCAGCAGCATGGCGAAGACGGTCACGATGGTCTTGCCGGAGCCGACATCCCCCTGCAGCAGGCGGGACATCTGTTTTTCGGAGCACATGTCCGCAAAGATCTCGCGCAGCACCCGCTTTTGCGCGCCGGTGAGCTGGAACGGCAGGCTTTGGTGGAGGGCCGTGGTCAGGTTTCGGTGGTTGATAAAGCTGATGCCCCGGGTCACGCTGCCGTGATGGCGCCGGTGGCGGGCCCAGAGCAACTGGGCGTAGAAAAACTCCTCGTAGACAAAGCGTTTGCGGATTTCCCCGGGGACCGTCGGGTCGGTGGCGAAATGCAACTTTTGCAGGGCCGCCCGGCGAGGGGGGAAGGAGTATCTGGCCAGAATGTCCGCCGGCAGGTTTTCCTCGATCGTGGCGGCATATTGCTCAAAGGCCAGGTAGATGATTTTGCGAAAGAACTTTTGGGTCAGGTCGCCGGTCAGGCCATACAGCGGCAGGAGTTGGCGCTTTTTCCAAAAGTCGTCCTCCTCCGCGTCGTCGATGACCTCAACCTCCGGATGCATCAGTTGCAGTTGGTTGTTGTATTCCGAAACCGGCCCCGAGATCCAGACCGTTCCCCCCGGCTTGAAGAGGGCGGGGAAATCCGTGTAATAGCGAAACCAGGTGCAGACCACGGTGGTGCTGCCCGCGCTGACGCCCACGTTCAGCATGGATTTGCCCTTGCTGGTGTCGCGCAACTCAACCCAATTGACCAGCGCGGTGAAGGCGGCATGGTCGCCGGGGCGGAGTTCCGCCAGGCTGGGGTCGATCTTGCGGCTGATGTAATCGCGGGGAAAATACTCAAACAGGTCCAGCACGGTGGTGATCCCCACTTTGCCCAACTGGCGGGCGCGGGCCTCGCCCACTCCCTTCAGGAATTTCACCGGCGTGCCGGTATCCTTGCGGAATTCTGTCTTTTCTTTCTCCATAAGAGCCACTTTCGCCACCCTGCGGATTTTGTCAACAACACGCTGGAAATCACCAATTGAGGGGTGGGGCAGGGGAGCAGAGATGTTTCCCGCAGATGGAAAGAATGGAACTCTGATGACAGGATCGACCTGATCTGCAGGATAAAAGAGAATTGTTTCCCGCAGATCGCGCGGATGAAAGGGGGGATTTCGCAGATTTGAGATTTTCATACGGATTTGACGGATTGAACGGATTTGACGGATTTTACGGGTTGTGAAACCATAAAACACTGGTCAACATGTACATCCCTAATCTATTCTTCGCCATCTCTCCTCTGATAACTTTGTTTCTCTGTGGTGAAATAAGAACTCTGATCCCTTAAAATCCTGATCATCCTGTTCATCCCTAATCTATTCAATATCCTGCATCCTGGTTCCATTCTCCGTCCCTTTTCTTTTTCCCTCTATTTCCGCGCTTTTCTGTGGCCTATTCACTTTCCTCATCCCCCCTGTTTCAATTTTTTCTTGACCAGGCCGGGGCTATGGATTATCCTGTCTCAGTGACCAAGACGAAACGTCTATGTTAGCTGTTTTTTATGTTTTTGCAAAAATCTAAGATCCAAAGATAACAGAACTGTACTCAGGAGAACATCATGAATTTATGGAAAAGAACCTTCACTCTGGCCCTCGCCATTCTGGCCGTGTCCGGAGTCTGGGCGGCAAAGGCGGCCGGCTCTGCCGATCTGATCAATCCCCGCGGCAGCAATCCCGTGGTCGAGGTGGTGCGCAAGGTCCGCGAGGCCGTGGTGCAGATCAAGGTCGAGGCGAAAGTCACAGTCCAAAACTACAGCAACCCCTTCTTCAACGACGAATTCTTCCGCTATTTCTTTCCCCAGCAACCCCAGCAGCAGCAACGCCCCGTGACCTCGATGGGCAGCGGCTTCATCTATGAGTTCAATCCCCAGACCCGCGATGCCTTTATCCTCACAAACAACCACGTGGTCGAAAAGGGCAAGGAAGGCACCATCACGGTCACCCTGGCCGACAAGGTGACCTACACCGCCACGGTGGTGGGACTGGATCCCAACACAGACCTGGCCGTGATCAAGATCACCGTGAAGGAAGGCGAAAAGATCACCATCGCTCCCCTGGGCGACTCCGCCAGCCTGGAGATCGGCGACTGGGCCATCGCCATCGGCAATCCCTTCGGCGACAGCGGCCTGGATCGCACGGTCACCCTCGGCGTGGTCTCCGCCATCGGCCGCTCCAACCTCAATTTTGGCAACAACACGCCCCAGTATCAAGATTACATCCAGACCGACGCCGCCATCAACCCCGGCAACAGCGGCGGCCCCCTCTTGGACATCAATGGCGACGTGATCGGCGTCAATAGCGCCATCACCAGCACCAGCGGCGGCAACATCGGAATCGGCTTCGCCATCCCCGTGAACCTGGCCAAACGCGTGGTCGAAGACCTGGTCGCCAACGGCAAGGTGACCCGTGCCTACATCGGCATCTCGCCGCAAGAGATCACTTCCGACATCATGGACGCCTTCAACCTCAGCGCAGTGGCCGGCGTTTTGGTGGCCAAGGTGGAGACGGATTCGCCCGCCCATAAGGCCGGCATCGAGGTCGGCGACGTCATCATCGAGTTCAACGGCGAAAACGTGCCCAATGTCTCCAAATTCCGCATCGCCGTCGCCACTTCCAAAGTGGGGACCAGGGTGCCGGTGAAACTGATCCGCGAAAACAAGCAGGAAACCCTCTTTATCCAACTGGATTCCTATCCCGAGGACGGACCGGTGGCCAGCGCCGAAAAGCCAGCCACCAACGGCGGACTTGGGATCACGGTCGAGGCGATCGACAGCGCCTATGCCAAACGCAACAACATCACCGCGGAAAAGGGCGTGATCGTGAGCAGCATCGAGCCCAACTCCCCGGCCGACAAATCCGCCCTGCAGGTGGGTTACCTGATCCTGAAAGTGGACCGCGAAACAGTCACCAGCCCCGAAGACTACAAAACCGCCCTGGACAAGGCGATCGACCGGATGACCAGGGCCGGGCGCAAAACCCTGCCCCTCTATGTGATGGACAAAAACAAAAACGAGATGTTCGTGGTCCTGCGCTTCGATTAGGACTGCTCCGCCCAGATACTTGCAACTCCGCTTTCGGGCGGAGTTGCAAAAGCGTTGCACGTAAAACCAACGTCAGCAATAAAGGTTCCCCGAAGCCAGTTTGGAGTTCAAAGCCCCCTAACCAGTTTAGCCCCTTCTCTCGTCTCATTTGGGGCTTTGGACTTCAAACAGCACGCGACCCCGAAGCCAGTTTGGAGTTCAAAGCCCCTTAGCCAGTTCAGCCCCTTCTCTCGTCTCATTGGGGCTTTGGACTTCAAACAGCACGCGAGCTATGTTTCGCGTCAGGACGGCCAAGCTCAACGCACATTGGCAGACGGGGACGTCTGCCACTCCAAGACCTTCACCACCCAGCCTCAGCGTGTCATTCCAGCCAGCCGCCTGACCGGTAACCTACACACTTACAGTAACCTGCGGCTGGCGTGGAATCCAGGCCTTCAATCAATAATCAACCCTCGCGTAACGGAAATCACAGCCCGATAGTAGAAAACCATCACTAATAGAAAAATAACCCACCAATCCAAGGGGCATTACCCCCACAAGCCTGGATTCCACATCGGCCGCGGGTCTCTATATGAGTGAAGGTCACCGGTCTGGCGGCCGCTTGGAATGACACACTCCGAGGCCCGCGAACTAAAGCGCCTTGGCAG
>CAZOVZ010000005.1:0-68988 GCA_964583755.1 uncultured Candidatus Cloacimonadota bacterium | reverse complement strand
AGCCAACTGGATCATGGGCCGCCTCCGCGAAAACGCCCTGGGCAACATCCCCCTCGCAGAACTCCGCCAGTCCGTCGAAAGTGTTTTGTCCACGAATTACACAAATTCCACGAATTGACCAAAAAGATAGAATTGCAGAGGCAAATTAAGTCACGGGTTTTACTGATGGCGCTTTGTAACTGTTGGGCGTGCATAGATATACAAGCAATGGCGGCTAATAGTTATTCTCGATATTCCTTTTCAGGGTTTTGATGCGTGTATATTAGTGCAATACTTGGCTAAATTATGGACAGTCACCAAGAGATACTTTATAAAGCGGAGTCATACAAAATTGTGGGTGCCTGCATGGAAGTGCACAAGACCTTGGGCTGCGGATTTCTGGAACCGGTCTATCAGGACGCGTTGGCCTTGGAATTCAGCAATCGTGGAATTCCTTACGAGAGGGAGAAGCTGTTCGAGATCAGGTATAAAGGCACGCTGCTCCCACCTACCTACAAGGCTGATTTTATTTGCTTTGATCGAATCATAGTTGAGTTGAAGGCCCTAAGCCAATTGACCAACGATCATGCTGCCCAAATCATGAACTACTTAAAGGCTTCCAATTTGAAACTTGGCCTGCTTGTAAATTTCGGAACGCATAGCCTCCAGTACCAACGCTACCTCCTTTGAACGATCACATAGCACCCAAATTGATGCAAATTAGGAATCTCATTAGAAGCATCTCAAGTTTTTCAACTTACTTATATGACGCAACCCAAGCAAAGGCAACAAACTTTAATTATAAATGGTAATTATAATTCGTGAAATTCGTGAAATTCGTGGACAGACCTAACCATGCTTGATCTCTTCAAAGGTTACAAAGGCCGCGCCCTTGAGGTGCTGAAACACTTTCAGGCCCGCGTTTGGGGCGACACCACGGTGGACACCACGCGTGGATCATTTCAGGGGATCATCCTGCCGCGCAGCGAAAATGACGACGACCGCCACATAGTGATCAAGCTGGTCACCGGCTACAACGTCGGCATCGATGTGGACACCATCCTGGAGATGCGCGAAACCGGCTACAAGGAAGCGCATTACAAGATCCCGGAAAAAGAGTTTCCCTTCACTCCAGGCCTGCCAAAAGTGAAGCTGCTCGGCACCGGCGGCACCATCGCTTCCCGGCTGGATTACCGCACCGGGGCCGTGATCCCGGCCTTTTCGCCGGGCGAACTTTACGGCGCCGTGCCGGAACTGGCGGAGATCTGCAACCTGGAAACCGAAAAACTGTTCGCCGTCTTTTCCGAAAACATGGGTCCGGACCAGTACAAGAAACTGGCGGTCTCCATCGGCAAAGAGGTCAATAAAGGCATCGAAGGCATCATCATCGGGCATGGCACCGATACCATGCACTACACCTCGGCCGCGCTTTCCTACATGCTGCAAGACCTCCCCGTCCCCGTGGTGATGGTGGGTTCGCAGCGCTCCAGCGACCGCCCCTCCTCCGACGCCGCGCTCAATCTGATGCACGCCGCCTACGCCGCCGGACATTCCGACCTCGCGGAGGTCATGGTCTGCATGTTTGGCCCCACCAGCGACGAATACGGCCTGCTGCATCAGGGGACTCGCGTGCGCAAGATGCACTCCTCCTACCGCAGCACCTTCCGCACCATCGGCGACGTTCCCCTGGCCCGGGTCACCCGGGATTCCGTGATCCCCATCAAGACCAGTTACAACCAGCGCCGCAAGGATAAGCAGGTCACGGTCAAACCCTTTTTCGAGGAACGCGTCGGCATCGTCTACTACTATCCCAACATGCATCCGGACATCATCGACGCCCTCACCGACAACGGCTACAAGGGCATCGTGATCGCCGGCACCGGGCTGGGCCACATCAACAAACCGGTCTACCCCGCCATCCAACGCGCGGTCGCCAAAGGCGTGCAGGTCTACATGACCGTGCAAACCCTCTGGGGCTACGTGCATATGTTTGTCTACGACACCGGCCGCGACCTGATGAGCATGGGCATCGTACCGGGCGAAAACCTGCTCCCGGAAGTTGCCTACATCAAGCTGGGCTGGGCTTTGGGCCAATCCAGCGATCCGGAAAAAGTGCGCGAGCTGATGCTCACCCCCATCGCGGGAGACATCACCGCCGGCGAGCCCTACAACGGCTACCTCATCTTCCAGGGCGGCCTGCCGGAAGTGGAAGAGTTTATCCGAAAGCATCATAAGTGATCCGGAAGCACCACAAATGATCCGAAAGCGGTTTCGCAGGCAAAAATCTGAACACATTTTTCATCCCACTGCTCCATCCCTGGCGCAGCCTGTTTTTTTTATAGGGGTACTTGATTTTCACCGTGATCGGTTTGTTTTATCCAGAGAGATTTTCAACTGGAGGTCTCACATGAAAAGATTTGTCCTGTTTTTCACCACCCTTCTCGTCATGGCATCAATCCTGACCAGCTGCGATTCCACCAAGCCCAATTCCCTTTCTCTAAAAGGAAAGGTGACACTGATCAATGATACCGGCGACCCCGCCAACGATCCTGTCGACTTTTCCGGCGTAACAGTGGCTTTGTATGAATTGGCCACTTTGGATACCGCTTTGGTCCGCCTGAATGGCCTGCATCCGCTGATCGGCATACAGATCAGCCAGGAGACGGAGTTCGATCACAGGCTGGTGGATCCCGTTTACAGCGGGACTACGGATGCGGAAGGTGATTACTCGCTGGGCAGTATCCGCCAGGGCACTTACAATCTCGTGTTTTCGAAAGCCGGATGGGGAGCGGTGGTCAGGCATGAGGTGACCATGGAAAGTAAATCCGGCAAGCTGTTTGGCAAGTCCGTGCTGTCGCCCCAGGACCCTTCAGCCTTCAGTGAGTTCGATACTGTCAGCTTATTCCCCGAAACAACTCTACCTCAGATCCTGAGTGAGACCTATGTTTTTAAGCCGGATCACACCTACATTGTAGATACCGACACCAATATACTGGGCACGAGTGTGTTTGAAGGCGGATCGCTTTTGTTGCTGGAGCAGAACGTAAATTTGAATTTCAATGGATTGGCGGAATGTGATTCAACCGCGGCTTACAGCTGGATCAAAAGCAGAAATGTTACGGTCGGCCAAACTGACATACCCCGGTGGAATTCCCTCAAATTCCATGCCAGCGGCCAATCTCTCAGCAAGCTGGTGGCTTGTAATGCAAACACTGCGATCGCCTTCTACGGAACAAATTCCGCTTTGAGACATTCGCGGATATCTTGCGCCGTGAATGGTGTTTATCTGGGAGAGGACTACAGCAGGGTGGAAGACTGCCTCTTCAACAAGATCGATTCCAGGGCGGCAATCTACAATCCCTCCGAAGGTTCGAACACGATCAAACACTGGGTGTTGCGCTCCATTTTCTACCAGTGCACAGAAGCCATTCGCACCCTGGGCCAACCGATCGACATCATGGACAACTATTTTCTGGAAAACACCGAGGCCCTGATATCCTTTAGGGGCTACCACCGGATCCAGCACAACGAGTTTGACCGCAACGAATCGGGTGTCGTGATCAACGGCAACATCTATACCATCGATCAAAACCGTTTCTACTCAAACGAGAATTCCATCCTGTTCTCGATCACCTACCACACTTCCATATCCAATCCCAGGATCAAAGACAACAACTTCTACCAGACCTCGGGTTGGGCGATCAAACTCTGGCCCAGAACGATTACAGCCGATGTCAATGCCAGCGGTAACTACTGGAAAGGTGAAAACGTCGACGCCCTGGTGGTGGACGTGGTGGACATCCCCTTGGTCGTGTATCATCTGATCTACCTGCCCAAGCGTACGAGTCAGCTTACCACTGCCGGCATCAGGGGCTGATTGTAATGGCTCCGTCCCCCAACAACCGGGCAGGCCGAAGAACGTGATCATATCCACATCAGATCTGGCATTAATTATACTGCTGACCAATTTCGCAAAGATCCGTCCCAACCGGGCGGCAAGGAGCGTCATTTGAAAGGAATCATCCTCGCCGGCGGGGCCGGCACCCGGCTCCATCCCCTCACGATAGCCGTCAGCAAGCAGCTGATGCCGGTTTACGACAAGCCGATGATCTACTATCCGCTTTCGACCTTGATGCTGGCGGGGATCAGAGAGGTGCTCATCATCACCACCCCGGAGGACCAACCCAGCTTTCAAAAGCTCTTGGGAGACGGCTCGCAACTGGGCATGAAGATCTGTTACGCCGTGCAGCAGGTGCCCAACGGCCTGGCCCAGGCCTTTGTGATCGGGGCTGGCTTTGTAGGCAGCGATAGCGTCTGCCTGATCCTGGGCGACAACATCTTTTACGGCGCGGACCTGCAGGGCAGGCTGATGAAATGCGCCGAGCCCAACGGTGCGATCATCACGGCCTATCAGGTCAAGGATCCGGAACGCTACGGCATAGTGGAGTTTGACGCCGACAACAGGGCGATCAGCCTGGAGGAGAAACCCCGGCAGCCCAAATCCAATTTCGCCGTGCCCGGCCTGTACTTTTACGACAACAGCGTGATCCGGATCGCCCAGGATATCAAACCTTCCGCCCGGGGCGAGTATGAGATCACGGACGTGAACAGGATTTATCTGGAGCAGGGAAAACTGAAGGTCTTGATCCTCGGCCGCGGTACCGCCTGGCTGGACACCGGCACCTTCGAATCGCTGATCCAGGCCTCGCAGTTTGTCTCCATCATCGAACAGCGGCAGGGCTTCAAAATCTCCTGCATAGAAGAGATCGCCTACCGCAAAGGCTTTATCGGCAGGGAAGAACTGCTGAAGGCAGCCGAGCCGATCAAAAAGAGCGGCTACGGCGAATACCTGATCAAGTTGGTTGAGGAGGAGCTATGAACCCCAGCCCCATTGGACACTACTTCGAAGAGTTCGAGGTGGGCCAGATCTATCGGCACGCGGCCAGCAAGACCATCTTTGAAAGCGACAACAATCTGTTTAGCCTGCTGACCATGAACCACCACCCGCTGCATACCAACCGCGATTTTGCGGAAAAAAGCCAGCACGGCCAGATCCTGGTGGTGGGTACTCTGGTCTTCAGTTTGGTGGTGGGAATGACCGTCCCGGACATCAGCGGCAAAGCAATCGCCAACCTGGAATACGAAAAGGTGGAGCATCTGGCCCCGGTCTTTGTAAACGATACCGTCTATGCCCAGACCGAGGTGCTGGAAGTCCGTCCCTCAAATTCCAAACCGGACCGCGGCATCATCTATGTGGAAACCACTGCTTTCAACCAGGCGGGCAAACCGGTGCTAAGATACCGGCGCCATGTCCTGATCGCCCGAAAAGGAGGGTGAAATGAACGAAATGATCATGCGCAGCCTGATGTTTGTGCCCGGACACAACGAGAAGTTGCTGGCCAGCGCTGCCAAATCCGCTGCCGACGTTTTGCTTTTGGACCTGGAAGACTCGGTGCAGCCGGAAGCCAACAAAGCCGTCGCCCGGAAAATGATCGTGGAGTGGGTCAGCTCCGGCAAACTGGATGGTTACCATATCTTTCCCCGGGTCAACGACCGGGAAAGCGGCCAACTGCTGAAAGACGTGCAGGCCCTAACTATCGAGGGAGTGCACGGTTTCATGTACCCCAAATCCCGTACAGGAGAGGACGTGTACTTCTTTGACAAGCTGCTGGAGACTATTGAATACGAGAAGAAGATCCCGGTGGGAACTTACAAGATCATCCCCCTGATCGAGACCGCGGGCGCCGTGGTGAACGCCCAGGACATCTGCCGGGCGTCCAAACGCGTGGTGGCCATAGCCTTTGGCTGCGAGGATTTTGTTTCTGATCTGGAGGGGATCCACGACCATGATGGCCAGAGCATTTTCACCCCCCGGGCCCTGATCGCCCTGGCGGCCCGGGCCAACAACGTGATCCCCATCGACACCGTGCACATCAACGTGCATGACCTCGACGATCTGGAGCAAAACCTGATCCTAGCCAAGAACCTGGGTTTCGAAGGCATGCTGGTGCTGCATCCCAAGGAACTGCCCCTGGTGCATCAGCATTTCTCGCCCACCCAGCAGGAATATGACGACGCGGTGGACATGCTGCGCCTCTACGACGAATCCCAGGCAGAAGGGAAAGGGGTGGCTGTAAAGGATGGCAAGTTCATCGGCCCCCCCATGGTGATAGCCGCTCACAAGGTCTTACGGAGGCACGAACTGATCGAAGACCGGCGCAAAACGCTAAGCCACTAGGCTGAATAGCTGTATGAAACTGCCAAACCACATCACGCAAGCGCCGGAGATCTTCCGCCGCTATCTGTTCTTCCAAAAAAGCCAGCATTGGAACCGGCAGCAGGTGTTGGACTACCAGAATGCCAAACTGAAAGAGATCGTCTCTTATGCCGGCAAGTATGTGCCGTACTATCGCAACCTGTTCCGCGAAATTGGGTTGGATACCGCAACCTTTCGGGGAATTGAAGACCTGCCCAGGATACCGTTGCTGGATAAAGATACCCTGCGTACGCGGCAGAAGGAATTCGTAGCTGATACAGCACATCTATTGGGTGCTCATCAGGAAAAAACCAGCGGCTCTACTGGTACCCCTTTAACGCTCATGATCGATAAACACAGCAGGGCTAACAAGTATGCCGCTGTTGCCAGGGCTTTCCGCTGGGCCGGTTATCGTCCCGGAGCTTTACGATTCGTTATCAAAGGCCTGTCCGAATACAAAGCCAAACCCTATGGCTATGACCTGCTTCGCAATATGATATTCTTGAATTCCAGTATAATGACCAGAGAGAACTGTCTTGCCGCTGCCAGGCTGGCTGCCAAATTCAAGCCTTCTGTTTTTGAGGGTTATGCCAGGAGTTTTATCGATTTTTTCAACCATACGAGCAATGATTACACAATTGCCAGCCCCAGAGGAATCTTTGTCTACGGCGAATCAGTTACCCCACGAATTCGTGAGTTTGTGCAATCATCCTACGGAGCGCACCTCTTCGATTTCTATAGCCACGCGGAAAACGTGGCGATGATCTGCGAGAAACCAGACCAAAAGAAATACATGATGGAGGATTACTTTTTTCCGGAGATCGTCGATCAGGAGGGAAATCCTGCGGCGGATTGCCACGGCGAACTGGTGGGTACCAGCTTCTATAATTATGCCATACCGTTAATTCGTTACAAAACAAGAGACTATCTAAAATGCAAATACTCAGAAATCAATGACAACCAGTTTCTTGAGGTTGTCGAGATTGAAGGAAGGGTCGATGATTTCATTACTACACCTGACGGGAAGAGAATTTTCTTGAATGAAGGTGCTATTACCTATGGCGAAGGTATTATAGCTTCTCAACTGGTGCAGGAAAAACCTGATACTGTTAGTATAAATCTGATTGTGGATAGTAACTTCAATATGGAGTACTGTGATAAAATCACTAAAGGACTACATAAAAGAGGTGGGGACAACCTGAAATATAAATATCACATCGTTGATGAATTAGAAAGGAGAAAGGCAGGCAAAATTCCCTTTATTATTTCAAAGATCGGGTATACACATGATAACCTTGACGATCTTTAACATTACGAATTCCACAAGTATGCACAATTTGAATATGGGAGTTAAAAATGCGCATAGGACTTATTAAGCCAAGCTATCCGAATGAAAAAAGGGTCGCTCTCTTACCGGATGATATTGGCGGTTACGATAATGATCTGATGATCGAACAGGGATTTGGTTCTTTTCTAGGGATAAGTGATTGCGAATATGTCAGCAAAGGCTGTGTTGTTAAATCAAGGGAAGAAATCTTTTCTGAGTGTGAGGCATTGTTCTGCTTGAAACTAATGCAACCTTCCGATTACCCGAACATCAGAAAAGGGCAGCTGATTGCTGGGTGGACCCACCCTACAGGCTCAGGCAGGGAGTTTTTCGAAAGTGTGGCAAAACCCCGGGAATTATTAATTGTAGATCTTGATAATATATACCCATCACTGTATTTTAAAGACAGGCAAGTCAGAATACCCTGGATCCCCAGTAACTTTATCAGAGAGAATAGTGTCATGGCTGGAATGTCATCAACGCTACACGCATTGATCAGCTTTGGATATCTACCTGACTCCAACACGAAGGTTGCAATATTGGCGCCTGGGAATGTCAGCCAGGGAGCTATGCTAATCATGTCCAAGTTTAACTGCAATATCAGGATGTTTTACAGAAAAACAATGGTCGATTTCTATGACACGATGGCTGATTATGATATTATCATCAACGGCATAGAGGTAGATTCGCCCGGCGAGCACATTATCACAAAAGAACAGCTATCCTGCCTGAAACAAGGAACATTTATTATTGATGCAGCAGCTGACGCTGGCAATGCTATTGAGGGAACCCACTATACTTCTATTGATGATCCTGTTTATGAAGAAGGTAGAATCATGTTTTATGAAGTAAACAATTCTCCCTCTGTATTGTTCAGGAAAGCCAGTACAATAATCAGTAAAAGCCTGAGCAAATGGGTTTTTGCAAGAAATTTTCAAGACTATTACAAGTTGATTAAGTAATGATTTCTCAAGGCAAAAACTTTAGGATTCTGAAACCGGCCTGATCAATGACCTATTGCATCCTTTACGGTAAAAGCTTTATTGTCGATGATTACGATTTGAATGTTGCCCCCATCCAAGTGAAAGGCATGGAGGGAATACCGAACGGAACTCTGGCTCAATTTGTATTTCACACTAATGACCCGGCCTATGAAAGGGTACCGGGCCAGTTGAAGACGTATAACCGCAGAACCCTTGTCAGTTGCAACGCCTGGCCAGGAGTAGATCCGATTCGCTGCCTGAACCGATAAGAGTTGCAGTTGGATTCTTTCATTAGATTACTCGCTTGTGAATCTAACGATCCCACACTGAATTCGGACAATCCCTACAAAAGTGCTTTGGCCAGAGCTACCTTCGACCATTTCCAGCACTAGAGAGTTGAGTGTGGCGCTTGTCCTTATAGAACCAACATTTAGGTGAAAAGCAATGGTCTCTTCCTGAAGAATGTGGGTCTTGTTTCGTTGGGCCCCATCATAGCGTCTCTGGCAGGTTTTCTAGCTGAGCCTTGGATTTCCCGCATGTGGAGTCCTGAGCTTTATGGGGTCGGGTATACTTCAACTCGATATTGCAGCTTCTGACTCTAGTCTTGTTACTGCGTTACAATTATGGCATAGTGCAATCGGTAGAGCTGGTGAAACGGCTAATCTGCTGGCACTTACGCTGCTGTTATTTATGGGTACGTCAGCCAATCTCACATATATGAGCAGCTTGCATTGTATAGTTATCGAGCGTATAAAATTAGTGAGTTTGAGGACATAGCCAATTGCTTAAGATTTGCATAGGTGGAGACATTTCCTTCCAGAAAATTGAGAGTTTTGTCTGGGGAGATTATGTCTTACAGGAGATGAGAAAACACGATCTGGTAATTGCCAATCTCGAGGCTCCGCTAACCGCTGGAGAAAAAAGAGAGAAACTCAAAGCGTATTATCTCAAAGCCCACCCCGATTCAGCTAAGTGGCTTTTTCCTTTTGATGCTTTGAGTTTGGCAAACAACCATATCTTGGATTATTCAGTAATCGGCTTAAAGGAAACACTCAGTACTTTGCATGAAGCTGGGGTTGATAGCTTTGGAGCGGCAGAATCCAGTGATTCTGTATACAAGCCATATTGTTATGAGAAGAACGGTGTGATGATCGCAGTTTTTGGAGCGACACAGTTCTTGCGATCTAACTGGAACAGTCCAAATGGCCCTGTCGGGATTTTGTCCAAGAAACTGCTTCAATCCATCAGAAATTTTAAATCTCAAGGATATTTTACAATAGTAATGCCCCATTGGGGCTTTGAGCATATTCCTTACCCGTCACCCCAGGAGCGTAAAACTGCACGCAAACTTGTACGAAGCGGAGCAGATTTAGTAATTGGTTCTCATCCTCATGAAATACAGGCTTATGAGATTTTTGAGGGAAAATACGTTTTCTATAGTTTAGGGAATTTTGTTTTCAGCAGTTCAGATTTTGCTATACAAACACCGCGGTTACATGAGTCAATTTTGCTTTCTATTGAAGTTGGTGCAGACCATAAGTACAATGTGAAAACCATTTTTTGCACTCAGGGATCTGAAGGAGTTGAATTGACCAATAGAGAGGAAGCTCTGAAGACAGGCGAATATCTGGACAAGATATCTGAGGATCTCAAATTGGCGGCATTGAGTTATAGAAAACTCTTTTATGACAGTTTCGCAAACGTAAACCTTGTCAGAAACAGACAAAGAGAAAAAAAGCAAAAAGACACCCAAGCCGATTCACGTGTAATTACAAAGGTAGTATTCAGCATGATAATGCTAATAATTAAGTTGAGATACATCGATCTGCAAATGCTTAAATGCATATTGTACATGAGAATACCATCCCTCCGAAAGTTGATTCTGGTACTGTCAATATTCAGTTAGTTGTTTACGAAATATTGTTTGAGATTGCAACATAATGATTGCGAGGATGAGTCCCTGCACCAGGTTTTTACACGTTTCTTTTCGATGAATGAGCGATAGAAAGGGAACATTTATCAAAAATGTGGGTCTTGTTTCATTGGGTCCCATCATAGCGTCATTGGCAGGTTTTCTGGCAGAGCCTTTGATTTCCAGGATGTGGGGGCCCGAACTCTACGGTTTGGGAGCATATTTCTATTCAGTGCTTCAGATCCTGACACCGGCGCTGTTTTTGCGTTATAATTTTGCCATAGTCCAAGCGGGAGACCAACGTGAAGCATCAAACCTTTTGGCTTTATCCTTACTTATCTTGGCTATTATGTATCTAATGGTTGTTTTGGCGTATCCACTACTGGGAAAACTTGTGGGAGGCAGCTTTCCCCTTCTGCGTTACAAAGCATACTTTCTTAGTGCTTTGATTGCAGGATCTCTGGCTCTTCTATTAAGGTTCTGGTCTTCGCATCAAAAGCGTTTTGGGTTACAAACCATGTCTGTGATTCTTTTACAGATAGTGCCAGTGATTCTGTTGCTGCTGCTGGGATATCAGGGTAAAGTGGGGGAAAGTCAAATGATCAGGGTGAGAAGCATAGCCTATTATTGTTTTCCCGCCTTGATGGTCGTTTCCTTCGTCTTCAAAGATGCCTGCAAGGTTTTCCAGCAAGTCAGCTGGCAGGGCATTAAAACAGTGGCCCAAAAATACAGCGATTATCCCAAGCATGAGTATCTGGGCTTTGTGGCCAATCTGCTGGCCTTCAACCTGCCGGTGATCCTGATAGCCAGGTATTGGGGGACCGAGGAATCCGGTCTTTACGCCAAAGCGTTCACCCTGTTGTATATGTTTGTGCTGCTGTTGGGTGACTCCGTCAACCGTGTGTTGCACAAGGAGGCTGCCGACATGGTGAACGGCGGAAAGGACCTTGCCCCATTCATCGACAAGGTGCTGCGCGCGCTGGTGTATCTTTCCCTGCTGCCGTTTATCTTGCTGATGCTGGTCGGACCGGAGCTGTTCAGCGTCTTTCTGGGAAAGCGATGGTTGGTTTCCGGCCAGTTTGCCCAGGCCATGGCCCTGTGGAGCTTTGCCAATCTGCTCAACCTCAGCCTGCTGCCACTCTACGGCGTGCTGAACCGGCAACGCCAATATACCAGGTTTACCCTGGCCACCCTGGCTCTGAGGGCACTGATCCTCATCCTTATGGGGATGGCCGGTACGAACGTGATCCTGGCCCTGGCGGTGTTCTCTGTGGCCAATGTATTGGTGCTGATGTGGCAGACGGTCTATATCTCGGGATGCGCCGGAGTGAATATCAAAGAGAGCCTTGTCTTCATCCTGAAGAGGATCATGGAGATGCTGCCCCTTGTTGCAATCTTTCTATTGATCAAGCACATAAGTGGTTTGGGACCCCTGCCCCTGATGGCTACCGCTATCCTGCTTTCTTTACCCTATGTGTATTTGTACTATATCAGGAACATCAAACAATTCCGCCTTTTACTCGGGGCTGGAGTATAGAAACCAAAGCTATCTTTCAAACTAAATTAGACCAGTCCGAAGTAATCAGCCGAAAAGAAAAATGGAATTGCCGCCTTTAATCGGCTATGTGCCATTAGTTAGACATGTCTTGACCAGCGCAATCTTCTTAATCAGAGTGTGCTGTCCATCTGGACATCAACCTTAACACCTCCTTAGGTATACCTTAACTAAGCTAAGGAGGACCTAAGGATGATGGCGTAATTACCTGCCGCAGCGAAGCCTGCCATTGCGGAGGACGTGTTGCGGCTGTCTGAGAGAGCATGGTGTAACTCCAGCCTTCGTTAGATTTTGTTTGTAAAACATTCCGCATGTAAGCGATCAGAGAATTTTGAACCACCCACTCGCTTTGAAAGAGGTTTGATATAGTGTATGTTTACAGTTAACGAGCTTGATGTTCGAAAAGAGCATAGTGATTATTATGCTTCAAAGTATAAAATACTAGAATCTGCTTTTCAGAAATCCAACATCCCTGTTCGTAAATTCTTTGACGGAGAGGAAGTCAAGCAGTTTATAACTGATTTCATCACAGCAAGGCCACATATTAAAAAGATCGCTTTCAGCGACGGCCTGACCCTTTATCAGCTAGGTCTGTTTGACTGGGCTGAAAGTCAATTTAAGGAAGAAAACGAATACCAGATCAACCAGCCCTTAAAAAGGACAGAAACAGGTCAATTTGCAGCTTTTGGAAATCAACCACCGGGAAGAATGAATATTCCTTACGAGGAATGGAAAGAATTGGATTTTAAGTTCTATACGGACCTGCGGGAATCTCTGTTATCTGATTTATTGATCATCAGTGCCAACGCGATCACCCTCAAAGGAGAGATCGTATCCATGGACGGTATCGGCAACCGGGTGGCGGGGATGATCTTTGGTCCCTTGCACGTGATTTGTATCGTAGGGAGAAACAAGATAGTCAAAGATGCTGACGCTGCAATCGAGAGGATTCACAATGTTGCAGCACCACTGACCTATATTAGACACAACAACAAACACTGGACCAACCTGCAGGACCTGCCCTGTGTGGAAAAAGGCGTATGTCCACGTTGCTCACAGCCAGACAGTTCTTGCAGGAATCTCGTGATCGTGAGAGGACAGATCAAAAAACATAAGGACCGTATACACTTGGTGGTTGTCGATCAAGACCTTGGCTTCTGAATCCGGAAGTTTACAACATGCAAGACTCCCATATTTTAATACTCGATTGGATTAAGGTAAGCCAGCTAAAAAGATGATAGCAGAAACAATATCAGTTGTCATACCTGTCTTCAACGATCAGGAAGTGCTTCCTGAGCTCTATCAGCGTTTGGCAAAACAACTGCGACAAGACAACCAGGATTATGAGGTCTTGTTTGTGGACGATGGCAGCAAGGACAGGTCCTGGCAGATCATCGAGGACATCCATAACCAGGATGACAGAGTCAATGGCCTGAAGCTGATGCGCAATTTTGGCCAACAAAACGCTATAGCCGCCGGACTGGACCATGTCTCCGGTGATATTGTGGTGATTATGGATTCCGACTTGCAGGACAGGCCGGAAGATATCCCTAAACTGGTGGACGCGCTGAAGGAAAACGATGCCTCGATGGCGATAGCCAAGTGGAAATCCAGGAATGATAGCTTCCTCAAGAGATTTGCATCCCAGCTGTTCTTTTTGGTCAGCAAACGGATTACTAAAATCAGGCATGAACCCAATCTTGGGGTGTTTCGCGCGATCCGCCGCGAAGTGATAGAGGAACTGAAGAAGTACCCGGAAAAGACTTCAACAGCGCTTAGTTTGCTATACTGGATTGGAGTGGATTACGTGGCAGTAGAACTCGAGCGTGATGCTCGTTTTGCAGGGGAAAGCGGCTACAACCTGAAAAAGATGCTCAAACTGACTGCGGACCGGATCTTTTCCTTTTCCATGTTTCCCATCCGGGCGGCGATTGTGGCTGGAACAGCGATCTCCGGACTCAGCTTTTTGGCAGGGATCGTTCTGATCATCCGCAAGGCGATGGGTATGGTAGCGCCTGGCTGGACCTCGATGATCGTGCTGACCCTGTTTCTGTTCGGCCTGAACTTCCTCTTTCTGGGCGTGATCGGCGAATATTTGGGACGGATCTTCCAGGAAACCAAACAGCGGCCAAGGTATACAATCAAGAAATCCATAGGTGCCATATGCAAAAAGTGATTATCCTGGGCGGCATCGGCAACGGAACCGTGATCGCGGAAGCGATCGCGGACGCCAACCGGCGCGGCGATCGTGCCTGGCAGATGGCCGGCTACCTGAATGACAGGGAGGTTCGGGGTTCCCAGATCGAATCTTTTCCCGTGTTGGGCAGCCTGTCCGACGCGCCCGGCTTTGCCGCGGAAGGCTACAAATTTATCAACTCGATCTACCGGATCGACGGCCAGGCGGAACGCCTCGACCTGTTTGCAGGCTTGGGCCTTGGCGACGGCGATCTGGCGACGTTCATCCACCCCACGGTGTACAGCGCTCCCAACGCGGTGTTTGAGCCCGGGGTTGTGCTGATGCCCTATGTGATGATTTCCGCGGGAGCCAGGATCGGCAGGGGCTCAATCGTAATGGTGGGGGCCAGCGTTGGCCACAATACCGAGCTGGGTCCCTACAACCACGTGGCCGCCCAAGCCGTGGTGGGAGCTCATATCAAGACCGGGTCGGGTGTTCACATTGGCCTTAACGCCACTCTGCGCGAAAACCTGGTGATCGGCGAACAAGCCACAGTGGGCATGGGCGCGGTGCTGACCAAAAATATCGGCGCCAAAGAAATCTGGGCGGGGAATCCGGCCAAATTTTTGAGGATGGCGGATTGACGGACCGCCTGGCAGTCATCGGCGCCAGTTACCTGCAAAAGCCTCTGGTGGAAAAAGCCAGGGAGCTGGGTTTCGAGACCCATGTCTTTGCCTGGGAAGACGGCGCTGTATGCAGGGACCTGGCCGACCGCTTTTATCCGATCTCGATCACAGACACAGACCGGATCCTGCGGGTCTGCCAGGAAATCCAGCCCAGGGGAGTGGTTTCCATCAGTTCAGATCTGGCCACCGTCGCCGTCAACCGCGTAGCCGCCCAGCTGGGCCTGACCGGCAATTCCATGCAATGCACCCAGAATGCCACCAATAAATATCTCATGCGGGAAAGGCTGAACGCGGCCAACCTTCCCTGTCCGCGCTACTGGCTGATCCGCTCGTGGGATAGGTTGCCCCGTTTTGCAGGCGAGGATTTTCCCTTGATCGTTAAACCGGTGGACCGTTCCGGCAGCCGCGGGGTCGCGTTGGTCAGCGCTCCGGCGGATCTGACGGCAGCGGTCAGCGCCGCGGCCAAGGAATCCTTTGGCGGAGACGTGATCATCGAGCAGTACATCGAGGGCAGGGAGATCAGCGTCGAAGCGATCTCCTGGCAAGGCGAACACCATATCCTGCAATACACGGACAAAGAGACCAGTGGAGCGCCGCACTTTGTAGAGAAGGCGCACCATCAGCCGGCTGAGCTGAGCCAGCTTGCCCGGGAAAAGGTAGCCTCGAGCGTGACCGCCGCCCTCACCGCCCTGGAAATAGAATACGGAGCTTCGCACAGCGAGCTCAGGATCGATTCCCGGGGAAATCCCTGGATCATCGAGATCGGCGCGCGCATGGGCGGAGACTGCATCGGCTCACATCTGGTGCAGCTTTCCACAGGCTACGATTTTGTGCGGGGGGTGATCGAAGTCGCAGTAGGCAGGTTCCAAACCCCCGTTCTGAAGGATCTTGCCTGCTCCGGGATCCACTACTTGTTCCCGCCTGCTGGCTACCTCCAAGCGGCGCTATTCAGTAAAAGCCCAGAGGTTGTGGATCACGCCGTGCTGGCCGCTTTGGGAGATATGATCCCCCCGATAACGGACAGCTCCCAAAGGCCGGCCTACTACATTTACCAAGGCGGGCGGCGGATGGACTTCGATCCGGCCCGGGTAACCCTTGTAACAACGGAAACCGCGTGAAAATACCTTTCAACCAACCCTTTTTAACAGCCAACGAGGGCCTCTACTGCCAGGAAGCCCTAAAATCCGGCCGGCTGGCCGGCAACAACCAGTTTTTTGCCAAAGTGGCAGCCCACATCAAGGTTAAACACGGCCTGGAAAACGTGTATCTGACCCCTTCCGGCACCGCCGCGCTGGAGATGGGGGCCTGGCTGGCCGGCCTGGGGCCCGGCGACGAGGTGATCCTGCCCTCTTACACTTTCAGCTCTACCGCCAACGCGGTGGTCATGACCGGGGCCAAACCGGTTTTTTGCGAGATCGAGCCCAGGACTTTGAACGTAGACGTGGGCCATTTGGAAAGCCTGATCACCCCCAACACCAGGATGCTGCTGCCGATCGACTACGCGGGGATTCCCTGCGACATCGGCAGGATCGGCGCATTGGCGGATAAACACGGGCTGACTGTCATGGTCGACGCGGCCCAGTCCTATGGAAGTTATCACGCCGGCGCAGCCTGCGGGAGCTTCGGAGACCTCGCTACCTTCAGCTTTCACGAGACCAAAAACATCAGCTGCGGCGAAGGGGGAGCCCTGGTGATCAATCGCCCGGACTGGGTGGAAAGGGCCAATTTCCTGCAGGAAAAGGGCACAGACCGGAGCCTGGTGCTGTTTGGGCAAAAGACCAAATACCACTGGGTGGATATCGGCTCCAGTTATCTGCTGTCGGATATCCTGGCCGCGGTGCTGCTCTCTCAGTTGGAGAGCGAGGATACCATCCTGGCCTTGCGGAGCAGGGTCACAGCGGCCTATTCCGAGCTGTTCCAGCCCTACGCGGACCAGGGGCTGCTCCGCGTGACGCCTTACGCAGAGTTTAAAACTGTAAACAGTCACGCCTTCTGGGTGGTCTTCGACACTGAAAAGAACAAGGAAGAGTTTATCCTCAGGCTGAAGCCACGCGAAATTTTTGCCTATATCGGCTACATGCCTCTGCATTCTTCGCCGATGGGCCTCCGGCTGGGCAACCGGCCCGGCTCTCTGCCCGAAACCGAGGATTTGGCCGCCCGCGTTGTTCGCCTGCCGCTTTACGCCGATCTGGCCAAGCAAGGATTGGATTACTGCCTGGAAAACATGGGTTCGGTACTCAGGGAGATTTACGGGGAATGACCGCGGCTCCGCGAGTAACCGCGCTAAAAGCCAAATTGGCCCGGATGCTGGGGGATTACGCCCAGACCGTCGAGTTTGAGCTCTTTTTCTCAGCCCTGCTCGGCTGCAGCCAGTTCAGCACTACAGAGGGCGTCAGGGATTGGCTGGGCGGGCTCAATGAACAGCAGTACTTCCAGGTGGAGGAGGTACCCTTCTCCGGGCTGGAGCAGTGGCATTGGGACCCTTCGACCGGGGACCTGCGGCACAACAGCGGCAAGTTTTTTTCCATCCGGGGCTGCCAGGTTTTGGACAGCCTTTCCGGCCAACTGCTGTGGGACCAGCCCATCATCGACCAACCGGAGATCGGGGTCCTGGGCATACTCTGCCAAAAGATCGGCGGCGTCCTACATCTGCTGATGCAGGCCAAGGCCGAACCCGGCAACCTCAATACCTATCAGATATCCCCGACCGTGCAGGCCACCCGCAGCAACTACCTGCAGGTCCATGGCGGCAGGAAGACCCGGTATCTGGAATACTTCAACGGCCAGGCCCGGGCAAGGGTGATCTGCGACCAATACCAATCGGAGCAGGGCGCGAGATTTTTGGGCAAGCGCAACCGGAACATCATGGTCCTCGCGGAGGATGACGGCGAGATCGAACTGAGCGCCAACCACCGCTGGCTGACTCTGGGCCAGTTGAAAAGCCTGATGGAAACGGACAACACGGTGAACATGGACAGCCGTTCCATCATCTCCCAGATCGACTACCGCCTTCCCCACGGCAGGTTCGACCCGGCCGGCTTGTTTGATCTGATCGGGGAATACCGGGACCTTGTGGTCAGGAGCGATTTCTGGCTGCAGGCGCTGCTGCAAACCGGAAGCGGGGGGATCACCCCTTTGGGCGGGATCCGCGACGGCCTTACCTGGAAACGCTATTTCTGCCAGGTCGAAAAGCGGCTGGCGCCCTTGCGAGACCTAAGCCAGTGGCAGATAGGGGAGAGGGAGATCAACCACAGGGAAGGCAAATATTTCCAGGTGCTGGCAGTGAAAATACAGGCCAATAACCGCGAAGTGGAACACTGGGACCAACCCATCATCCGGCAACGCCACGAAGGCCTTATTGGCCTCCTCTGCGCCAGGCTGGAAGGGATCTGGCATTTTCTGGCGCAGCTAAAACTCGAGCCGGGCTTGTCTGACCTGGTGGAGTTCGCGCCCACAGTGCAATGCATAGCGCAAAACCGTGGCGTGGAAGATAGCCCGCCTTACCTGGATCTGTTTGAGCGCGGGGCTCCGTTTTACGCGGCCAGGCAATCCGAAGAAGGGGGCAGATTCTACCGGGAATGCAGCCTCAACCGGATTTGCCCGGTCGATCCTGCCCTGGTGCCAGACCCGCAGGGTTTTGCCTGGCTGAGCCTGGCCCAGTTGAAACACTTGGTTCAGTTTCAGCAGTTGCTCAACGTGGAGCTGCGCAGCCTCCTGGCGTATTTTTGAAACATGGATAAACAAATGACTCGATTTGGAATCATCGGCTGCGGCTACCAGACCACCAAAAACATGGCTCCGGCTATGGCCAAAAGCGGCGTATCCGAGATCACCGGTTTCTTCGATCTGGACAGCAGAAAAGCGGAAGCGCTTGGCCAGGCCTATGGCGCTCCGGCGTTTCGGGAACTGGCGGAACTGCTGAACAGTAAAGAAGTCGACGCTGTCTACATCGCCACTCCGATCTCGACTCACGCCGAACTCTGCAAAGCTGCCGCCGACAGCGGCAAACACATACTCTGTGAAAAGTCTTTGGCGCTGAATCCGGAGCAGGACGCCGAAATCCGCGCTTACTGCCAGTCCAAGGGCGTCCGCCTGCTGGAAGGCTTTATGTACCAATACCATACGCAGCATGGCTTTGTGCGCGAGATGATCGCCCAAGGCGAGATCGGCGAACCGGTGCTGTTTCAGGCCTGGTTTGGTTTTCCGCCCTTTCCGGATACCGACTTCCGGATGATTCGGGAGCTGGGCGGCGGCGCTCTGCTGGACGCCGGAGCTTACGTGATCCACGCCGCCAAAACTTTTTTCGGGCGCGAACCGGCGGCTGAGCAACGAGTGATAACATACAACGACAAGGGCCTGGACATCCAGGGTTCCATCCTGATGGATTTTGGCCGGGGGCAAAGCGCCCTGCTGAGCTATGGCATGAACAATTCCTATAAAAACAGCTATTCGGTCTGGGGCACCCAGGGCGAGATCACCCTGCTGAGGGCTTTTTCGATCCCGGAACAGGAAATCCCGCTCTGCCGGATAGTCAACCAGGGCCTGACGCGGGAGTATAAACTGCAGCCCTGCAACCAGTTTGTGGAAGAGCTCAAGGCCTTTCACGCCCTGATCAACGAGAGGTAAACAGTGAATCCGGAAAAAGCGGTCAACCTGAGAAAAGAGCTGCTGTTGGGCCTTTGCCTGTTGGCGATTTTTGTCTATTTCGCACCGATCATCATCCTGGGCAAGGATTCCTACCACGGCTCGCACGACAATCTGGACAGCAACCATGTCAACTCCGTGCTGGAAGCCCGAAATATCAAAGCCAACGGTTTTTCAACCCCGGAAAACCCCTACCTGCTGGGCGGAGTACCCCGCCGGCCGGGGCCGCCGTTGGGGCTGATCCAATGGCTGTACATCGTCTTCCCCCCCTATACCGCCATAGTGATGAAATACCTGCTGGTGCATCTGACCGCCTTTTTCGGGATGCTGCTGCTGCTCAAACATCTGGCTCAAGAGGAGTTCAATACCCATAGGACCCTCTACTATCTGGGGGCCCTGGCCTTTGCCCTAATCCGGTTTTGGCCCAACGCCGGCACCAGCGTGTCTGGGCTGCCCCTGCTGTTTTTCGGTTTCCTGATCGCCGGGGAGAGGCGGTGGACCGCCCTGTTGATCGCGTTCTTTTACGCGTTTTCCTCCAACTTCGTGCTCACGGGCATGTTCGCCCTGATCTTTCTGGGCGTGGCGACGATCGTCATGGATGTCAAATCCAGGAAGGTCAACTGGTCACACTGGCTCTATCTGGCCCTGGTCTTCGTTTTCTACCTGGTCTCCTCCTACAAGCTGGCCTTCAGCGTGTTCAGCCCCACTCCGCTTTACGTGTCCCATCGGCAGGATTACAACATGCAATACTTTTACAGCTCCTGGGCTGAATCGATCAAGTCCCTGCCGGCCATGATCTTTAGCAGTTACGGCCACAACAGCGGCTTTCCCCTGTTTCCGATGCTGCTGTCTCTGGCCCTCCTGGCCTATTGCCGGATCCGGAAAAGCGCCGACCGGAAGCTGGAACTGCTGTTTGGGATCATTGTCGGGCTATCCCTGCTCAGCGCTGGGCTGGGTACCAAGGCCTGGATCGGCGTCCAGCTGCACATACCCATATTCAGGATGGTCCAGTTGCAGAGGTTTTTCTGGTTACTGGTGTTTTTCCAGTACCTTCTGTTTTTCTTTGCCCTGCTCCGGCTGGCCAAACTCAAGCTCACCTGGCTGGCATTACTGGCCGGGCTTGTCCAAGTGCTGATCCTCTTTGCCTGGAACGTAAACTACAAACAGCTTGTGAAAAAGCATCTCTTTCACCAGGAGGTCATCACCACCTATTCGGAGTTCTACAGCGAGGACCTCCTGGCCCAGATCAGAGACTACATCGGCAAACCGCAGGATTCCTACCGGGTGGCGTCGGTCGGGCTGGAGCCAGCGGTGGCCCTCTACAGCGGGTTTTACTCGCTGGAAGGTTATTCCGGCAGCTACCCGATTGAACACAAACGAAGGATGCGCGCGGTGATGGCCGCTGAATTGGATAAATACGCGTTCCTGGCCGCCAACTTCGATGGCTGGGGCAATAAGGTAACCATCTACAGCGACGATATCGCCCGCAAGATCGGCTACCCAGGTCCTTGGGATATCCCGTATATAACTAAAGACACCGACGTCAGCATAGACAGCCTTTCGATCAGGTCGGACCTGCTTAAAGCCATGAACTGCATCTATGTTTTGTCAGCCCTGGAGATCAAGAATTACAATGAGATTGGCCTGGAGTACATGAAATCATTTAAAAATGAGAAATCACGCTATAGGATCTACCTGTACAAAATCAAATAGCAGAAAAATGATGAGTGCAGACTATAGATTGAGCGGTTTGAGCCGAAAACAAAACATGCATTCCGAGGTATAATGGCAAAAAACAACAAACTGTACAGAAAGGGATATAACATAGCTCACTATGCCGCTTTTTATTGCCATAAAAGAAATGCTTACATAGCTTTAGCTAAGAAAATGAGTGAGAACATACCTATTGACGAGTCTTCCTTCTCCAAAGCGGTAATCAAAGAATATAAGGATAAATGGAAGGTAATCGATCCATTTGTTTCTACCACTTTTTTCAAACTTTACTCAAGTTTGAGGGGAGAAATTGACATTAGGTACATTCCTGATTATGTATACAGCTTCCCTGTCGAGCAGATACTGCAAAATCACAGATACTCAGCTTATTACGAAAACAAAGCCTTATATAACCAATGGCTTGCTGACTATTCAAGCCTGTTCCCAAGGACATATATTAGGATGATCGACGGCTGTTGTTTTGATGAACGGTATAAACGCATACCAAATGTTGAGAAACATCTTGGAAACCTTGATGAAACTCAGTTGGTTGTCAAGCCAAGTATCGACACAGGGTCTGGAAGAGGGGTCGTATTTTATAAATTAAACCACGCTACAGGGCACTTTTGCGATGATCAGCAAGTTGATCTGCTCGAACGAGTTCAACGCGAAAAGGACATTGTTATACAAGAACGCGTAAAACAAAGTGATTTTATGACTAAAGTGAACGCGTCTTCAATCAACACCCTCAGGGTTGTAACTTACAGGTCTGTGAAAACAGATGCCATCCATGTTTTACAGGTTTTGATAAAAAGGGGAAAAGAAGGTCTAGTAGTCGATAACCTTAATTCTGGAGGCTCATTTGTCGAAGTTAACAGAGACGGAATCATCGCCAAATACGGCCTTACAAAATGGGGCATGAAGATACCTTTTGCGTGTAATGGGGATTACCTGCCCCAGTTTGATAACATCTGCTCGATCGCGAAAGAAATTGCCGCCCGAGATATAGTAAATCGCCAGTTATATTTTGATATGTTTATCGACAATCATGATAAGGTCAGGATCATGGAGATAAACTATTCGCCTCATCCTACAATTCAGGCTGTTTGTGGACCGGCTTTTGCTGAATACACAGATGAACTAATCGAGCATGTTCGTAAAACTGAGGGTAGGTTGGTGAGGCTGATTCCAGTGAATATCAAGACCAAAGAAAACTGATTCCATTAACCAGAATCGTGTGATGTATTGATATTGCTTAGCGCAATATTGTGATTGTTATCTGTTTATTATGTGCAGGGAGATATAAATTTGGCAAAGAGTAAGATCCTGATTGTTGGGTTGAACCAACTTTCCAGCAGATTTCTTCTCAATCAATGCGCATATCTGGCGGAGAGCTTCGATCTCACCGTGATCTCACCCTACGAGGGACTGGAAAGGAAGGTCAGCGGCAGCTTCAGGACGGTTTACCTGGATTTGGGCCTGCCAAAATCCAAGATCAAGCTGCTTAAAAAACTTCGGACCTTCACGAGGATTTTCCGGATTATCTCCGGTGTCCGGAACCATACCCGCGACAACGAGTATGACCTGGTCTATATCCGAGACCAGACCTGGGCCTTTGCCATCAAGCTGCTCCTGGGTTCAAAGTATGTCTACGTAATGCAGATGTACGCCCCCGGGGTCACGCCTTCCCGCTTAAAGAACAAGCTCCATGATCTGCAGGTCGAGTTCAATGTGAAATTTTTCCGGCACGTGTTTATGGGCTCCGAGCGCGTTATGCGCCTTTTCAAAGTCCCCTCCGGCAAAGCGCACGTGACCGGAGTGGGGATAGAGGCCATCGAGTACCGGGACAGGGTGTTTGAATCCTTGGACCTGGTCTATTTGGGGGCCCTTTCCAACCGTTATGTACACGAGTCGGTTGAAGGCTTTACACGTTTCTACAAGGCCAACCGGGGTAAAATCCCCATGAGCTACAAGATTATCGGCGGCGGGGTAGCTGAGGCCGTTAAACTTGTGCAAGACAGCATCGCAGCCGCCGGACCGGAGGTGCCGGTCCAGTATCTGGGAAGGCTGGATGACGAAGCTTTGAGCGGTGTTTTTCGGGCATCCAACGTTGGAGTGGTGTATAACCGGGTTACTTCCTATTACACAAACAATATTTCCACCAAACTCTATGAATACCTGCTCTCCGGTCTGCCGGTGATAGCAGTAAAAAACAACAGTCTGCTCGGTGTGGTCAACTCTGCTAATGGTGTTTTGATCGAAGACAATCCCCTGGGGTTTGAGCAAGGCCTGCAGACGCTGTTGGCCAATCTTGCCACCTACAATTCCCGGGCAATTTCCCAAAGCGGCGCTGCTTGCTCTGTGAAAACAATAGTCCAGGGCAAGATGGTCCCGGCCTTTTTAGCAATAATCAGCGAGGGAAAATGAAAGCTGTTATCCTGGCCGGAGGGTTGGGCACCAGGTTGAGGCCCTTCACCGAAGTGATCCCCAAACCTTTGCTGCCGATCGGAGAGAAGGCACTCCTGGAAATTCAGATCGAATATCTGAAAAGCCATGGCTTCGACACGATCTTTCTCTGTACCTATTACAAATCGGAGTACATCCGCAACTTCTTTGGCGACGGCTCCCGCTACGGGGTGGACCTCTCCATCGTCAAAGAGGAAAAACCCCTGGGCACCGCGGGCCCGGTCAAACTTATCGGCGACCGGCTGGACAGCCCCTTCATCCTGATGAACGGCGACATCGTGACCCAGTTTGACATCTCAGGGATGTACAGATTTGCCCTAGGGCACAACAGTTTACTCACCATCGGCACCAAAGAGCTGATCACCAAATCCCAGTTTGGCAAAATCCTCTTCGATGGCGACTATGTTTCGGGGATAGAAGAAAAGCCGGACATCAAAACCACCATCCTGGCCGGAATCTGCGTACTCAAACCGGAGATCCTGAACCTGATACCTCCGAACGAGTATTTCGGCATGGATACCCTGATCAAATCCCTGCTCGGCCAAAACAAGCCGGTTTCGCATTACCCGATTGAGGATGACTGGCTGGATATCGGCCGCATCGAGGATTACGAGAAAGCCCAGCAGATCTATAAAGACAGATTCGAAAACGGCGGGGGATCGCCCACGAATGAGCACGAATAAAGGATCACTAATGTTCACGAATGAACTTTATGGGTTGAGAGGGTTGAGGACTTTGTTGTTGAGAAGGTTGAGGACTACGTTGTTGAGAAGGTTGAGCACTTTGTTGTTTAGAAGGTTGAGCACTTTGTTGTTTAGAAGGTTTAGACATAAGTTGGGAAACTCATTGGGCATTTCCAACCCCCTAAACCCTCTCAACCCATTCGTGTCATTCGTGCCTTTCATTCGTGCCCATTAGTGGTAAAAGAAGGACTAAATTGGAAAAGATAAGAACCCTGGTCATCGGCGCCGGCGCCGTCGGCTTGGCGATCGGCCGCGAACTGGCCAAACGGGACCCCGATCTGGTGGTGGCGGAAAAAGAAAACAGCTTTGGCAAACACACCAGCAGCCGCAACAGTGAGGTCATCCATGCCGGGCATTACTACGCGCCGGGATCTCTGAAAGCCCGCCTCTGCGTGGAAGGCAACACCCTTTTGTATGATTATCTGCGGGACTACTCCCTGCCGTTTCAAAACACCGGCAAGATCATCGTGGCCACCGCTCCGGCCGAAGAAGACACCCTGCGGTCATACCTCGCGCTGGGCCGGCAAAACGGCTGTGAAGGCCTGAAGCTGCTGTCCCGGGAGGAAGTCATTTCCCTGGAACCGCGGGTCAAATGCGTGTCCGGCCTGCAGGTTCCCTCCACCGGAATCTTCGACACCCACAAATTCATGCACTGTCTTGCCGCTCAGATTGAGGAACAAGGGGCGTTCGTGGTCTACGGCATGGAAGTGACAGCAATCCGGCGGGAGGGCCAGGGTTATCTGGTGGATTTTGCCAACGGAGAACAGTTTCACTGCGGGCGGGTGATCAATTCGGCCGGTCTCTGGGCGGACCGGGTCGCCGCGCTGGCTGGGCTGAACATCCAGACCCTGGACCTGGAGCAGCATCTGTGCAAAGGCGAGTATTACAAGACCACCAAGCTTCACGGCATCAAGCAATTGGTCTATCCGGTTGCCGACCCCCAGGGCGTTTTTCTGGGCATCCATCTGACGGTCAACCTCAACGGTGAGGTCAGGTTTGGCCCCAATGCCTGGTATGTGGACCAGGTTGAATACAAATTTGACGAAAGCTATTTCCAGGATTTCTGTGCCTCCGTGAATCGCTACATCGATATCGAGCCCGCGGACCTGATGCCCGACGATACTGGCATCCGGCCAAAACTGCAGGGCCCGGGCGAGGGGGCCAGGGATTTCTATATCCGCGAAGAAAGCGACCGGGGGCTACCGGGTTTTGTGAATCTGATCGGCATCGAATCCCCCGGCTTGACGGCCAGCCTGGCTATTGCTAAATATGTTGACAAGCTAACCCACGAATGAACACGAATGAAAGGCACGAATGAACACGAATGAGTTTGAGGGGTTGAGAGGGTTGAGTAAGTTGAAAGGGTTGAGAAGGTTGGGGATGCCAAATGAGTTTCCCAGCCTGCCGTTTCAACCTTCTCAACAACTATATGCTCAACCTTCAAAAACCTAAAGAGTTCATTCGTGAACATTTGTGATCTTTCATTCGTGTACATTCGTGGCAGATAAATCAAGGAGAAAAAAATGACAGTATTAGTAACAGGCGCTGCCGGATACATAGGTTCAGTGTTGGTGAGGCAATTGTTGTCCAAGGGTTACCGGGTGATCGGCATCGACTCGCTGCTGTTTGGCGGCGAATCGCTGATCGGAGTCTACAACGACCCCAATTTCAAGTTTGTGAAGGCCGACATCAGAAATGCGGCAGCAGTTGCCGAAGTTCTCAAGGAAACCGATGCCGTGGTCCATCTGGCCGCGATCGTGGGAGATCCCGCCTGCGCCAAGCAGCCGGAACTGGCAACGGCGACCAACTGGGAGGCCGCCAAATCCCTATTCGAAGCCTGCGTGGCTTCAGGAACTGTCAAACGCTTTGTCTTCGCCTCCACCTGCAGCAACTACGGCAAGATGGAAGGGGACAGCTATGTCACGGAGGATTCGCCCCTGAATCCCGTTTCGCTCTACGCCGAACTGAAAGTCAAGTTTGAAAATCACATCTTAACCGGGGAACGCCGTCCCGATTTCACATCCACGGCTTTGCGTTTTTCCACGGTTTACGGCTTGTCTCCCCGCATGCGCTTCGATCTCACTGTCAACGAATTTGCCCGGGACGTGGCCCTGAACCGCGAACTGCTGATCTTCGGAGAGCAATTTTGGCGTCCCTACTGCCATGTGGAAGACCTGGCCCGGGCCTGCGTCGCCGTCCTTGAAGCGGCACCGGAAAAAGTGAACAAAAACGTCTTCAATGTCGGTGATACAAACGAAAACTACCAAAAGAAGATGCTGGCGGAAGAGCTGCAGAAACTGGTCCCGGATCTGGTGGTCAACTACGTGCAAAAGAACGAGGATCCTCGCGACTACCGGGTTTCGTTTGCCAAAATCCAAAACGAACTGGGCTTTTCCATTACCAAACGGGTCCCGGACGGAATGCAAGAGATCCTCCGGATCCTGTGGGATGGGATCATTTCGGACCCCGACAACCAGAAGTATAAGAACGTTTAGCAATACCACTAATGGGCACGAATGAAAGATCACAAATGAGCACAAATGTTACACCTGAGAGTTTCCTGCTTAAGGAAGAGTGCTTCAAGATAGTGGGGGCTTGCATGGCTGTGCACAACGAATTGGGCTCTGCTTTTCTGGAACCGGTTTACCAAGAAGCCTTGGCACTCGAGTTTGCCAAAAGAAACTTACCTTACAGCAGAGAACATCGCTTGGAGATTTACTACAAGGAAGCCTTGCTCGATAAGAAGTACTATGCCGATTTCCTCTGCTACGATCAAATAGTGGTGGAACTCAAAGTTTGTTCTGGCCTAACCGATCAGCATATCGCTCAAGCCCTGAATTACCTCTCAGCCCTGAAACTCAACCTGGCTTTGCTGATAAACTTCGGCACCCCCCGCCTGCAATGGAAACGCGTAATCTTATGACTATTTCATTCGTGTCCATTCGTGATCTTTCATTCGTGTCCATTCGTGGGAGAAACCAAACATGAAACATCAACCCATCATCGACTTCATCCGCACCCTCTATCCAAATAGGGACTTCATTCCCCTCCACGAGCCGCATTTCGGCGGTAACGAAAAGAAGTACCTGCTGGACTGCGTGGACAGCACTTTCGTCTCCAGCGTGGGTAAATACGTCGACCGCTTTGAGGACCTGGTCCGCGAGTTCACCGGCGCGAAGCAGGCCATAGCCACGGTCAACGGCACCGCCGCGCTGCATGTTGCCTTGAAACTTGCTGGCGTGGAAGCTGGCGATCTGGTGCTCACTCAACCCCTCACCTTTATCGCCACCTGCAACGCCATCTCCTACTGCAACGCGGAACCGGTGTTCATCGACATCGACCGCCGGACCCTGGGCCTGTCAGCCGCCGCCCTGGAAGAGTGGCTGCAGGAAAATGCCGTCATGGCCGAAGTGGATGGTTCTCTTCAGTGTTTTTTCCTACCACAAATGGACACGAATGAAAGAGCACGAATTTTCACAAATGGGAACTCACAAGGTGTCAATGAAGTTAGAGTTGAACTACAGACGACAGAGGCCGCGCTGACTGGTACGACTGCTAGCCGTAGTACCCCCTCCCAATCTTCGAATCAGTCATTCGTGCCCATTTGTGATCTTTCATTTGTGACCATTCGTGGGTTAAAAAGAATCTCCGCCTGCGTGCCGATGCACACTTTCGGCCACCCCTGCGAAATAGACAGAATAGTGGATATCTGCGGCCGTTACCACATCCCCGTGGTCGAAGACTCCGCTGAATCAATAGGCAGTTATTACCAGGGACGGCATACCGGCACCTTTGGCAAACTGGGCATACTCAGCTTCAACGGCAACAAGACCATCACCACTGGCGGGGGCGGCATGATCCTCACCGACGACGAAGCCCTGGGCAAATTGGCCAAACACATCACCACCACCGCCAAAATACCCCACCCCTGGAATTTTGAGCACGACAGGATCGGCTACAACTACCGCCTGCCCAACATCAACGCCGCCCTCGGCTGCGCCCAGATGGAACAGCTGCCCCATATCCTGGCCAACAAACGGGAAACCGCGCAAAAGTATCAGGAATTCTTTCGCCGCAGCGACGGCCTCGAGTACATCGCCGAACCCCCGGACAGCGTTTCCAACTATTGGCTAAACGTTGTTTTGCTGCCAGATCGCGCACAACGGGAGGAATTTCTGCAACAGACCAATGAACACAAGGTCATGACCCGCCCCGCCTGGATCCTGATGAATAAACTGAAGATGTTTGCCAACTCGCTCCACGGCGACTTGAGCGGATCGGATGAGATTGAATCTCGCCTGGTTAATCTGCCGAGCAGCATGAGGAAATTATGAAAAATACGATTCGAGTGTATCTGCGAGCTTTTGAGCCCGGCGATCATGTCCAACTGCACAAGTGGCGCAATGATGCCGAAATTGGCCGGTTTTTCAGCGGGACACGGCTTTTTACTTCTACTCTCAACGAGCAAAAATGGGTTGAAGAAAGGATTTTTGACAAAGTCAATGTTAGTTGCGCGATTTGCCTGAAGGAAACGGAAGAGTTCATAGGTTGTGTATTCCTGAACACAATTGATAATTTGAACCGGTCTGGACACTGTCCGACTTTTATCGGCTCAAAGGAGCACTGGGGCAAGGGTTACGCCACTGAAGCGAGGATACTGATACTCCATCATGCTTTTTACGACAAGGGTCTGGAAAGGATCTGGGCTCATGTCCATGAAGACAATCAGGGCTCTTTGCGGATGCTTGAAAAATGCGGTTATAAACCGGAAGGTGTGCTGCGCCGGGCTTCTTATGTGGATGGCGTTTTTAAAAACTTTGTGGTATTGTCTATCTTGCGGGATGAGTTTGACGCTGTGGTTCAAGAATACGATATATAAAGTTGAATCTTGATCAAAATCGGATTTGAAAACGCCGCGGCTTTCCCTACCTGGATGAGCCTGTGGGAACTTGATAAGACAGATTGCCCTGCCTTTTTCAGCCCTCAGTATTACCTTAGTTACCAGGAAGTTGAGCAAGCGGAGCTGGAGTGTTTTTGGTGGTATCAGGATGAACAGAATTTCCTCTTCTATCCCTACCTGAAAAAGAGCCTCAACCAGCTTGGCTATGAGCTCAGCCGCCAATACTGGGACATTTCCGGCGCTTATGGCTACAATGGCCCCGCGGGTGTGGTCACAGACGCCGGATTCCAGAAAAACTACAATTTGGCTTTATTGCAGCATTTGCGGGAGAGCAATGTGGTCACGGAGTTTGTGCGCTACTGCCCGCTGGCCGGCAACCGCCGCTGGCACGATTATACTGACCAGATCGACGTGCTGGATAACGTTTACATCGATCTTTCCCGTGGTCTGGACTGGGTTTGGGAAGATTCCTTTGAATACCGGGTCCGTAAAACCGTACGCAAGGGCCAATCCTATGGCTTGCATACCACCCTCCAGCGCGGTTCGGAGATCCAGGAGCTTGACCTGGACCATTTTTACTCCATCTATACCAGCACTATGGCCAGAAACCAGGCGGACGGCTACTACTATTTCCCCCGCTCTTTTTTTGCCTCGCTGGTCCGCAACCTGGGAGAGATGGCAGTTTTGGCCCTCACCTGGTTAAAGGACATACCCATCACGGCGGAACTGATCCTGGTCGGCGGCAAGATCGCCAACGGATTTCTGGGCGGTACCCTGGGTGAATACTACGAATACAAAGCCAACACCTTCCAGCGCTGGGAACTGGTTAAGTACCTGGAAGGGCTGGGAGTGGAGAAATACTCCATGGGCGGTGGCGCAACCCGTGGAGACGGCATCTACACTTTCAAGATGAGCTTCGCCCGCGGCTGCGTGAATCCCTTTTACATCGGCACCAAAGTCCACCTTCCCGAGGTTTACGCTCAGATACGCCGGCAGTGGCAGGAAAAGTATCCCCATGCGGCTGAGCTGCATGCCCACAAACTGCAGGGCTACCGGATCCAGAAGTGATGCCAGCGGCATCACAACCGGAAATAGCCAAGGACGAACTGTCCACGAATTACACAAATTACACGAGTTAATAGAAATCAATGGAAAACAGACTTAGGCAATCGTGGGCAAGAGAAGGTTTATACAAGTCTCTTGATGCTGCCACAGAGAGATCGGAATTTTTTCCGTTATCGGCTGCAACTGTGCTAGACATCCTCTTTTTATTGTAGATCTTTTTAATTTGTGTAAATTCGTGTAATTTGTGGACAACTAAAAATGAAAGCCAGCCTGAAGGAACAGTTTCCTGAGCTTGACTTCAAGGTTCTGACACCGGAACAGGTATTGGAGCCGCAGTTGCCCTGCCGGACGGTGGCGGCAGCCGTTGAGGCTGGTTACCTGGAAAAGGTGCCGGGCTACGAAACGCTGGCCGCGGTGCTGTGACTGCGCGGCCAAACAGGCAGATTTAGATATTGGGAGCCAAATGGCAAAAATGAAAAACCAACCCGAAACGCAGCGGGTCCTGTTTGTCTCGGTACACCCCGACGACGAGACCTATGGCTGCGGTGGCACCATTTTAAAACACAAAGCCAAGGGTGACGAGATCTACTGGCTCAACCTGACGGGGGGGACCCTCAACCACCCCTTTGGGTTCAAGCCCGAACAGCTGGAAGCGAGGGAAGCCCTGGTCAGGAAAATCAGCAGCGCCTACGGCTTTGCCGATAGCCGCAACCTGAACCTGCCCACCCAGATGCTGGAGGCGGTCGCCACGCGCGAGATCATCGGCGGAGTGGACGGATACATTTCCCAAACCAGGCCGCAGGTGATCTATCTGCCCAACCGGAGCGACGTGCACACAGACCACCGGATCGGATTCCACGCCGCCTATTCCGCCACCAAAAACTTTCGCAAGCCCTACATCGAACAGATCCTGATCTACGAGACCCTGTCCGAGACGGAGTTTGCCCCGGCGCTGCCGGAAAACGCGTTTATCCCCAATACCTATGTGGATATCACGGAGTTCTTTGAGCGGAAACTGGACTTCATCCGGATGTACGACACCGAATTGATGCCGGATCCCCTGCCCCGCAGCATTCATGCCGTGACCGGCCTGGCCTCCTATCGGGGGAGCCGCATCGGGGCCCGGTACGCAGAGGCCTTTACGCTTTTGATGGGCAGGAGGTGAAGGTGCCGCTGGTGAAATTTTGGTGGAAAGATCCGCTCACTCTGCAGCAGGTGGGCAGGTCCTGGAGCGCGGCCTTCCGCAAGGATTTCAATCCGGAGCTGTGGAACTGGTGGCTAAAGCAGAATCCTCTCGACGCCAGGGTCATTGCCGCTTATATCGAAGAAGAAGGAGAGGTGGCCTGTTTTTACACGGTATCGCCCAGGACCCTGATCTCCCCATCCGGCCGGAAGCTGAAGGCGGGCTTGATGAACGCGGGCTTCACCCATCCAGCGTATCAGGGCAGAGGTTACTATTTGGAGGTGAACCGGGCTTTGCATGTCGAACTGCAGTCAATGGGTTTCGATTGCATCTTTGGCTTTGCCAATCACAATTCCCACTACTCCTACCGCAAATATCTGGATTGGAACGATGTGGGGCTGCTGACCAATTTCCGGTTGACTGGCGCCACCGCGAAGGGCATTATCCAACCAGCCCCAGACCTGGAGATCAGAGTGTCTGAGCTCGACGGGGCAGCTCTGGACGGGCTGGATTCCTGCCAGGTCACCTGGAGCGGATTCCATGTCGAGCGGGGCAGGGAGTTCCTGCAATGGCGGCTGGTGGATAATCCCGCCAAACGCTACCGCTTGCTGCGCGGCAGTTGGAAGGCTGAGCCCGCGTTTTACGCCATCTTCAAAAGCTACGCGGATACCGAAGCGGACCTGATGGAGCTTTTTTTTGTACCGGATTCGCGGCTGGCCAGGGAAACCGCCCTGCGAGGGCTGGCCGGCCATTTTCTGGCCAGCGGTTTCAAGGCGGTCAATCTCTGGTCAAATCTCCATACCGAAGAACACCTGATCCTGGAAAAGATCGGATTCAGGGAGGAAACCGTTACCACCCATTTTGGCGTTATCGATTTTACCGGCCAGGACAGCCTCAGTGAGATCCGGAACTGGCATTACCGCTTTTTGGATTCCGACCTGTATTGAATTCTGAAGAGTTTTTCAGGCGGTGGAATTGAACTTTAAGGCTCAGCCATGACCCTCAGGGAATTTGTAAAATCCTTCTCCGTTTACGGCTTTCTGCCGGTTTTCACCAAGTTTGCCGGCTTCCTGCTGGTTCCGGTCTACGTGAGGGTTCTTTCCCAAGCCGATTACGGCGTGGCAGAACTGATCCTTTCCACCGTGGGGTTTCTAACCTATATAATCAACCTCGAGTTCTACGGTGCCGTCGGCAGGTTTTATTTTGACCGGGAAGACCTGCAAGGCAGGCAGAGATTGATCTCCACCGGGTTGTATCTGACCCTGGCGTCGGCGCTGGTGATCGCGGCGCTGGGCCTGGTTTTTCAGGGTTCGGCCCACGCGCTGCTGTTCCCCCGGGGAAACTTCCTGGCCGAATTGAGGTTGGGTCTGCTCTGGGCGGTGATCTCGGCAGTTTCCACCTATTTGAGCATCCTGCCCCGCTACGAAAAAAAAGCCGGCCGCTTCGTATTGTTCAACGTGATCACCGTACTGGTGAAACTTCTCAGCACAGTTCTGTTTGTGGTGGTGCTCAGGATGGGAATCCAGGGCATCCTCTGGGGCCATATCTGCGGGGCAACCTGCTCCACTGTGCTCTACGCGCTGTCTTCCCGGAAGTTCTTCATTTTAAAATTCTCCAGGCCGGAAGCGGTTGAAATCGCCAGATTTTCCCTGCCGCTGGTTCCGGGAATACTGTTGATCGCGCTCTACCAACCGCTGATGCGGACCCTGATTTCCCGGGTTTACGACCTGGAAACTTTGGCTTTGTTTTCCTTCGCTTACCGCCTCACCACCATCATGGCGATCGTGGAATCCGGGATTCGGCTGTCCTGGAGGCCCTTGCTCTATGAAAACATCAGAAAAGCCAGTTTCGGCAAAGAGTACATCAGGATCTCCCGCTTTGCCGGCACGCTTTTGCTGCTCTTGGGAATCGGGATCATCAGCGTGGCCCGGGAGCTGATCCTGGTGATCGGGACCAGGCAGTATCTGGGCTCGCTTTACATTATCGGTTTTCTGGTTGTTGCCAACATTCTCATCAACCTGGACCAACTGCGTGGATTTGGCTTTGAAGTAGCCAAAAAGACTTACATGATCACCATCATCCATGTAGCCTCCAGGGCTTTGGGGCTGCTTTATCTCTGGTTGGCAGCCTCCCGCTTCCAGCTTGCCGGCATTGGGATCGCCGTGTTGATACCTCCGCTGCTGGATTATCTGGTGAAAGTATCCTATACCAAAAAACGGATCGGCGTGAGCACCTTCAGCGGCAAAGAAGCCTGGCTGTGGATGCTCGTCGCCGGGGCGGTGACCATGTCCCTGCTGCAATCGCACCTTGTGCTACGCCTGCTAGCCGTTTTGGCGGCTCTGGCCAGCGCCGTTCCCTACAAAAGGCTGCCAGATCTGCTCAAGCGCGTCCAGGCGTTCAGGACGTCCAAACCATGACTGGCCGCATGACCCTGCCATGATTCCTGTATCTATCTTCCCCTCTGCCTGCTACCGGCGGATTTCGTAATGTCAAAACCATATCATACTTTAACACCAAGGGAATCCCATGTTTGAATTCAAGACCGCGATGCACGCGATACCGCCGCTGCAGCTATACTCCTACTACTTCGCGCTGTTCATGATCTATCTCTTCTTTTTGAGGGGAGTGAAGCTCACAACCCTGTCTATGACCATCATGCTGCTCTTCAACCAGGGGTTCCTGCTGCTGGTCGACGACCAGGGAGTTCCGGTCAAGATCCTCTTCATTATCCTGGCTTTCGCGTTGCTGTTCCGGGGCAGGTTTAGCACCGTCAGTAAAAAGGAGACGGGAATTCTGGTCTTTTCCCTGCTCTTTATGATCATGTTCTTCTGGAATTATCTCTACAGCGGCGTGTCGCTGCTTTGGGCCGCTTTTCAGTATTACAAGTACTTCATGCCCATTGCACTGTATTTTGGCATCAAGGGCCTGAAACTGACCGGTGGGCAAATGGCATACTACGCCAACCTGATCGTCAAACTGCTGTGGTTTCAGATCATATTTTCCATCGTCAAGCTGGTCATCATCGGTTTCCGCGAGAACATCATCGGTTCAGTGTCCGATACCGGCGGAAATGTCGGCGTGACCCTGGCGGTTTGCGGGGTGATCGTCTATTGGCTGCTAAAAAACAAGGAATTCAAGGGTACCGACTGGTGGTACGTTTTCGGGCTGCTGATCATTCCGGTAGCTTCCAATAAACGGGCCATCTGGCTGCTGTATCCGATCATCCTGATATTTTTGATCACACACTTTATCACGCGCAAGACCCTGCGGAAGCTGTCCTACGCGGCGCTACTGCTGCCGGTGGTGATCTATATCGGCATCAGGCTTAATCCTACCCTGAATCCCCAGAAAAAGCTCTGGGGCAATTTTGATCCGGAGTTCGCCGTGAACTACATCCTCTCCTACAGTGGTGTGTCCGAGGAAAAGAGGTCGGAAGAACTGGCCCGGGGTAGATGGGGGTCAGCAATGGCGGTGGTTTCCTCGGTTGCTAACCGTCCCTTGGATACCAACAACCTCATCGGATTGCCCAAAGCCAGATCAGGCAGGCTGAATTATGATTCCTTCGACATGGAAGACTACGGGTTGGCTTATGGCAACATCACCTCTGGGATTGTGATGATGCTTTTGGAATATGGCTGGCCGGCAACCCTGTTTTTGTTGCTGGCTTATATCAACCTGGTCTCAACCATCCCCGACAAGCGAACCAGGAACATATTGATGTTTTTCATGCTCTGGGACACTTTCATGTATTCCGGGACTGTTCTTAATACAACTTTTCACTCTCTGTTGTTTGTATTTACAGTATCTATTGCCCAATCCAAATCCTGGTATGTAAGTACTCGCCAACATGGCGCAAACGCGAACCAGGTTCCAGTAGCGCTGTTAGATGGCAGGTAGTGAAGTAGCATAAGTGGAGTAAAAAAAATTAAACGAGAGACATACGCGGCCAGGCTGATCAAGACCAAGCTAAGGAACACCAGCCTGGGAAGATTGTACCGGACTCGACTGAGGGTAAAAAAAGGTAAGCTGTTTCCCCTGGACAAGAGCTTGGACGACCTGTTTCCAGAGGTACCAGACGTAAAATTGGTAAATGCCGGTGAATCCCTACCCAGGATCGGCATCCACAAAGGTTCTACTGAGTACAACGGTTACGGCATCCTGGGTTCATATTACCTCAGGTACCGGCGATTTCTGGAGTTTAACGAACTCCCGCACAAAGTCCTCAACCTGTACCGCAGTGACTGGATGAAGCAATGTGAAGACGTCGACGTGGTGATCGCGTCGTATGCTTCGGAACCGTCTCGGTTGAGCGAGCTGATGGCCAAAGTGGGAATTTTGGAGAGCTTTCACGGGAAAATCTGCTACCCTTCCGCGCGCGACCTCTGGTCTTACGAGGATAAAGTGAGGACCTACTATTTGGTGGGAGAGCATGGCTTTGACCACGCGCGGACCTTTGTCTCGCATGACCAGGCCGAGGCAGAGGAGTTTGCCGCAACTGCCAGCTATCCCCTCGTTTCCAAGATCCGCACCGGTTCCTGTTCCCGCGGAGTGGAACTGGTGCACAGCCAGAAACAGGCGCTCAGGATAATCCGGCAAAATTTTGGTGTGGGCCGCAAGGCCCTGTGGACCTACTCTTTCGAAAAGGACTATGTTTATTTTCAGGAGTTTATCCAGGACGCGACCTATGACCTGAGGATCTTCGTGGTGGGAGACGTGATCGCGGGTTACCGCCGCCGGATGAAAGGCAAGGACTTTCGGGCCTCCGGCTCGGGTTTGCTGGACCGGGCGCTATTCCCGGAAGACGCAATTAAGGCCGCAATCGCCCTCAAAGACAAGTGGGATACCACGATCCTGGCCGTGGATTTTGTGGATACCAACAACTCCCGGGAGCACAAGATCATCGAAACATCAATTTCCTTCGGGCTGGATTATCCCGAATATCTGGAAAAAGACGGGGCCCGGGTATTTTATCAAAACACAGATTTGGGCCTGCGGCTGCGGGAGGGTTGCTTCTGGGTTCAAGATTTCATTATAATCGATCTTATCAGGAAATGGCTACAGGTAAATGGTTATGAGAGTGCTGTTCGTATCGGGTGGCAACTCCAATACGGGGATTAGCCAGCTGGTCAGGGCACAGGGCGATTCTCTCGAACAGCTCGGACTGGCGGTGGACTACTATCAGGTCCGGGGTAAGGGCTTGAGGGGATATCTGGCGAATGTAAGGCCGTTGCGGGCAACGCTGAGGGCGGGGAATTATGACATCGTGCACGCGCATTTTTCTTTTTGCGGTTTTGTGTGCGCTTTGGCGGGAGCGAGACCGCTGGTTGTATCCCTGATGGGCTGGAATGTAAAGAGACCTCTATTAAAGCCCGTGATCAAGGTTTTTAACTGGATGTTCTGGCAAGCGTGCATTGTCAAATCCGCGGGGATGCTGGATTCTCTTAAAATAGGGGGCTTGAGCGTGATACCCAACGGCGTTGACCTTGAACTCTTCCGTCCCATGGACAAGCTAAAAGCAAGAGCACGGCTGGGCTGGACGGATGATTATAAACACATTCTCTTCGCGGCGAACCCAGCCCGACCGATCAAGAACTTTACCCTCGCTAAACAGGCCGTTGAATTGCTGAAGAGGGATAGCAAGGCCGAACTTCACGTTCTTCAAGGCGTCAAACATGCCGACATGCCCTATCTCTACAACGCCGCGGACGTTGTCCTGCTTACAAGCATAGCGGAGGGCAGCCCCAACGTGATCAAGGAAGCCATGGCTTGTAATTGCGTTATCGTCTCCACGGATGTGGGCGATGTCAGAGAGCGCTTTGGCGACAGTCAGGCTTGTTTTATCTGCGGACATGATCCTGCCGAGGTCTGCGCTAAATTGCTGCAGGCGCTGGCGTATAAAGGGTCTGTAAATACCAGGGAAGCCGTACTTGGGCTGGATTCGCTGTTGACCGCGCGGAGACTGCTATCTGTCTATCAGGAAGTCATAGACAGTAATAGATAAGGAATTATAATTTGAGTTTATTCAATTACTATTCAGAAAAGGTATCGTTGCCCATTTCTGATCTGATCACCGGCAAGCAGATAAGGAAATATTTGAATTTTTTGGGACAAAGCCAGTTCTGGTCTTCAGAACAACTCAGGGAGTTTCAAAACTCCAAGCTGCGAGAGCTAATTGATCACGCGTACAGTAACGTCCCTTATTACCGTGATATCTTCAAAAGATCATGCCTGACTCCACAGGATATACGTACAGTGGCGGATTTGCCAAAACTGCCAATTCTAACTAAAAACGATATCCGGGAGGGAATTCGCTCCCAACGCTTGATGGATAGCACCGCTAAACTGAAAGACCTTGAGCGAAACAATTCCAGCGGCTCCACAGGGGAACCCCTGCAATTTTATCTGGACCGCAGGGCCAGCAGTCTTCGTAAGGCCACTGCAATTCGCTGCTGGCAGTGGATGGATTTCCGGCTTGGCGACAAGATCCTGCGGATCAGCCAGATCCCCCGGAACGGGCTGATCAAGAAGATCCAGGATTTTTCCACCAGAACAGTCTATGTGTTGGCCAACCGTCTGAATCAGGAAGAATTTGATCACATCGTCAGGATACTGAATAAATCTAAACCCAAGATACTCAGATGTTATCCGGAACCGCTCTATTTGCTGGCCAAACACATTGAGCACAGTAAAGCTGAAATCCCCCAGTTGATCGCGATCAATACCACTGGCAGTACGTTGCTGCCAGAATACCGGGAATGTGTTGAAAATATCTTTCGCTGTAAGATATACGATTCCTTCAGCTGCGAGGGCGGGGCTGTTGTGTTTGAATGCCCAACTCACAAGCTGTATCATGCTTCTGATGAATACGCAGTTACCGAAGTTGTTGATGCTGATGGCAATCCTTCCAGGATAGGGAGGTTGGTCACAACCGACTTATGGAATTTTGCCACACCCTTTATTCGCTACGATACTCAGGATGTTGTCGAACTTTCGGATGAACAATGCTCCTGTGGGAGAGACTTGCTGCAGATTGAACGCATATACGGCAGGAGTTCGGATATTCTCATTACTCCAGGCGGACAGTATCTAACCGTCAATAACTTTACCGGGCTATTCCAAAATATCCCCGCCGTCGACCAGTTTCAAATACTGCAACAGGCCACAGACGAGTTTAGGGTTTTGATCAAAGTTAACGGAGGCTACGATCAATCCGTTCACGACCAAGTTATGGGAATCATGAAAAGCGTGATCAAGGAAGATCTGAAGCTGAGAGTCGAACCGGTTGACGATATACCGCTGAATCCAAATGGAAAGCGCAGGTTTTTGATCAGGGACGCGTCCATTTCTCTGAAATTATGAGCGATTCAAACATGAGAAAACCACAGGGAGTAATTGTAATAGAAGGCCATGTCCAAGGTCTGGCAAATACCCGTTTGCTGGGCCAAGCCGGGATTCCAGTCATTGTTGTTGACAAGGGCAATTGCGTGGCCAGGCATTCCAAGTACTGTACGGGATTTTATCAATCCCCTGATTACTCAACCGACGCTTTCGCCAGGTTTTTGCTAAATCTGCATTCAACGCTGCATCTCCAGGATTGGCTGTTATTGCCCTCAAATGACCACGCTGTATATACCATTGCTAGAAATAAAACTAAGCTGGGCGAGTGCTATAACATAATTACTGAAGATGTATCGGTGATCGACAAAATCTACAATAAACGCGAGTTGCTTAAACTGGCTCTGGCAGCAGAAATCCCAATACCTGAGAGCGTTTTTCCCGAAACTGAAAACCCTAAGCAACTGGAAATAAGATATCCTGTGATAATCAAAGGCAACAATGGCCTGAGTTTTTACAAGCTATATCACAAGAAAGCGATAATCGCCAATACCGATCAGGACTTGGTTGATGTGTGGGATAACACACTTGAGCGAATACAGCCCAGCGAGTATTTTATCCAGGAAGTGATTCCCGCCGGACATAAAACAGTATCCGTAACTCTATTTGCCATCAAAGGGAAGGTTTTTTCGTTTTGGATGGGAGCAAAATTGAGGGAGCATCCCGTCGCTTTTGGTACGGCTACCTGCTGTAAAAGTGTATTTGACCAAGAGATGCTGGAACTTAGCGAGAGACTTATTGACAGTATCGGTTACACCGGAGTGTGCGAGGTGGAGTGGCTGCGGGATCCCAGAGACGGTAAGCCCAAGCTGATCGAGATCAATGCCCGCACCTGGCTGTGGGTTGGTTTAGCGGCAAAGTGTGGAGTCAATTATCCACTGATAATCTACAATTACCTGACCCGGGGATCCGTTCCGCACCGAGTAAGCTATCCTGTTAACAAAACCTGGATCAACCTATATACGGATCTGCCATATTCAATCCAGGGTATCATCAAAGGGATACATAATCTTGGCGATATACTTAAGACTTACAAATCGTTTACAGAAGCTTGTTGGGATCGAAATGATATCAGACCGTTTTTTGCGTATCCTTTCTTGTTATGCAAGTATTTAAGGGAAAGATGATTAAGTACTATTCGGCAAACTTTGGGGTTTTAGATTTAGTCAACTCGCTTCTTTGCACCCAGTCTGAAAGAAAAGTTGAGCGCTATTTCCAGCAGCTAACGGGAAAGAAGTATGTGTTGTTAACATCATCCTGCAGGAGTGCCTTATTTCTGGCTTATCAATCAATTGGGATTAAGGGAGTGGTGCACACAACTCCGCTTACATGCAATGTCGCGATTAAACCTATTACAGCCTCAGGCAATGTTGCCAAATTTCACGATGTAAATGTGCATGACTGGACAATCGATCCTGACTCCATTCCATCTTCTGTCACACCAGAATCAGTTGCTGTCCAGGCAATTCACTTGGGTGGTTTTTTATGTGATATGCCTGCACTGCGTAAAATTTGTAGTTATCATAATTTAGTTTTAATAGAAGACTGTGCTCAAGGCTTTTGCTCTATTCAGAATGGAGTACCCGCCGGTGTCTATGGGGATATAGCATGCTTCACGTTGTGCAAAAATGCCTTTGGTCTAGGAGGTGGAATACTGGCTACTGATAACCTGCAATGGTATAATAGAGCCAAAGAAATTCAATGCACTTTTCCCAATGAATCCTCTTTAAAGGTAATTAATAGAGTGGTAGAAACACTTTTAGACAGCCTAAGATTAGGCGCCGTAACTGACAATATTATCTTGCTCCTCGCTCATGCTAGAAAAAGTTACTCTCAGTCGAAGTTTCAAGGAGAAGCTGGCGTAGTCAATAAAGAACTCCGAAAGCCATGCAAACTTTACTCAAAAGCTTTCGCAGCGCGAATAAATAAAATCGAGGCTTTGAATAAAAAGAGAAGAATAGTGGCAAAACAGATGATGGATCTTTTGAGCACACATGGATACAGATTCCAGTCCAATGAGAATTCTGTATCAAGCTATACGAAACTTTTTTGCACTCATGACGGCATATACTCTCCTAAGAGTATCAAGTCTTTGAATAAAGAAGGCATTGAGGCTAAGCATCTGGAACATAAGTTTGGCGTTTATTACCAGCCGCGGTTATTGGATTTGCAGCCCCTCAGGAGCTCTGAACCTGACTTGTTTCCAGTTTATGACTTTGTTCATGACAAGCTCGTAGGGTTGCCTTTGTTTGAGTCCATGAGTAGCAAGGAAATGCGAAAAATCGAATCTAAAGCCGAGAAAATCATCCAGGTTGACGGATAGATGGATTACATTATTAACAAACATAGGTACTGGATGTATACCTAGGATAACTATGAAATATTTGTTTTATCTTGCCCATCCATCCCACTACTACACCTTTAAGGTACTTATGAAAAGACTCAGGGATGGTGGAGATGAACTATTCGTCCTTATTAAGACCAAAGATATTCTGGAAGACTTGGTGAGAGGGGATGGATTACACTACCTTAACATTTCGAAGATCCGCCGGAAAAACAACTTTTTCTCCATTGCTAGGGATGTTTGGAGCAGATTGTTTAAAGTTGGTCTGTTTATTGTTAATAACAAGATCGATAGAGTAGTTTCCTGTGGGTCCGATATAGGTATAGCTGCGAAAGTTACGGGGAGACCTCATTTCCTGTTCAACGATGATGATCACTATATAGTGCCAAATTCCGCCAGATTTGGCTGGCCATTTGTAACGAGAATATTCGCGCCTTCGAGTTGTGACATGGGGCGATTCCTAAACAAAACTGAGTATTATAAGGGGTATCAAAAGCTTTTTTATTTGCAGGATAGCGTTTTTACACCTGATCGATCGGTGATAGAACATGGAATTGGTGATAATCGGTATTTTCTGATTAGAACCGTTGGGCTGGAAGCACATCATGATAAAGGGATTAGGGGTCTGGATGACTCGTTGGTGCGTAGCATAATAGACGTGTTGGAGCCATTTGGGTCAGTTTATATTACATCGGAAAAAAAACTACCACCTGATTTCCAAAAATACCAGTTGAGAGCCAACCCCATTAGTATACACCAGTATATTTATTTTTCAGACTTACTCATAGCGGATAGTCAAAGTATGATTCACGAAGCTGCTATTCTGGGTACTCCTTCAATTAGATACAACGATTTCGTTGGCGAAATTGGCGTTCTCGAAGATTTGGAACATAATTATGGGTTAACCATAGGCATTAAACCTGACCAGAAAGATCGGTTGCTTAATGAAGTACATAAGTTTTTAGAAGACAGCAGCCAAAAAAAAATGTATAGAGAAAGAGCACATAAAATGATGACAGATATGATAGACGTCAATGATTTTGTTTATTGGTACTTATTATGTTACCCAGACTCCAGGATTAAATCATCTCATTGGTGGGATCTGAGCAATGTGCATTATTTGCCAGCCTCGAGGTAATTTTTATTGCCGAAAGTGAAGTTGTGATATCGTCGTCATCTGATGATCAAAACCTGAATATTTGTTTGTAGTCATGGGGTGTGAATATTGGGATAAATGTGAGTTTGGATAATGCAGATTATACAATTAGTAGACAGGAATACATTACCTTGCAGAAATACTGCTGATCCCCATTTTTGCTACAGAGCTTAAGTATGACTGCATCTTCACAACCGAATTGCTCAGAATACATGTATGCAAAACTGTTTTGGCTCTGGCTTGCCATCCTCCTGCTAATCAACACCATACCCCTTGGCGATGGCGCCAACCGGGTATTGAAAGGAACACGGTTGGTCTTCCGGCTGGATTATCTGGCGCACTCGCTGACCTTCCTGGCTTTTTCCGGGATTTACCTGCTGGCCAGACTCAATGGCCAGCTTGTATTTGTTACCAGGCCTGTCCTGAAGTATGTGGTGGTGGTGATCCCCGCCGCAATCCTGTTTGAGCTAATCCAGTACCTGCTACCCTATCGGTCCTTCAATCCGCTGGACCTGATCAATAACCTGGCGGGGACTCTTTTGGGGCTGGGGCTGATCCTGTTTTTGCCTAAAATCAAAGAGCCCGCCCAAGGTTAAAATGCGAGACTTTACAGTTCAGGCCTACAAGCAAATGCTGGATGCTTTGCGGAAGGGCGGATACAGCTTTCAGACCTTCAACCAGTTTCTGACCCAGCCAGCAGAACGTGGGGTCATCCTGCGCCACGACGTGGACAAACTGCCCCTCAACTCGTTGGAGTTTGCCCAAATCGAGCATCAGAAAGGGATACCGGCCACCTACTATTTCCGGATCGTGCCCCAGTCTTTCCAACCCTCAGCCATCCGGCAGATCCTGGCTCTGGGCCATGAGATCGGATATCACTACGAGGATATGGACCTCTGCCAGGGCAACACGGATGAGGCATTCAGGTCTTTCCAACAGAATCTGGCCAAGCTCCGGAAACTGGCTCCCATCGAGACAGTCTGCATGCACGGCAGCCCGCTTTCCAAACACGATAACCGGGACCTCTGGAAAGACTATAGCTACCGCGCTTGCGGCATCAACGGCGAGCCCTATTTCGACCTGGATTACAGCAAGATGTTCTACCTCACCGACACCGGCCGGAAGTGGAACAGCGCGGATAGCAGCATCCGGGACAAGGTTCAGAGTCCATACGATATACCGGTGAAAAGCACTTATCACCTCATTGAACTTATCGGTACTGGAAAGCTGCCGGATCAGATCATGATCAATACCCATCCGCAAAGGTGGAGCGATGGCATGGTGCCCTGGGCGAGGGAGTTGGTGCTTCAATCTGTAAAAAACCAAGTTAAAAAAGCGGTTTCCCGCAGATTGGGGGATGGTAGGTTATAGCGTTTTAGCGTTTTAGCGTTTTAACGTTTTGGCGTTTTTACGTTTTGGGCGATAAACCTGTAGGCCAATGCTATGAGGAGTGGTTATGACCAGTTTTAGAGATTTGGAGTTATGGAAGCTAAGCATGGATTTTGTTGTTGATGTATACAATGCAACCAAGGCTTTTCCAGATTCCGAAAGATATGGTATCACCTCACAGATGCAAAGAGCGGCGATTTCCATACCATCAAACATCGCGGAAGGTTCAGGCAGGCGCAACGCCAAAGAATTCATTCAGTTCCTGTATATAGCCAAAGGCTCTCTGGCAGAACTGGAAACTCAGTTGGAGATTTGCACCCGTCTGCATTACTTGAATGACCTCCAAGAATATGTTAATAAAGCAAAGAGAATCAGAATGATGCTGATAGGACTGATTAAGTCTTTATCAACCCACGAAACAGCCCCAACCCCCAAACGATAAACCGTTAAATCCCCAAAACGCTATAACTCTCAAAATCTTTTGAAAACGGAATGAATATGACATACTTAGTCACCGGCGGGGCCGGCTTCATCGGCTCCAACATCGTTACAGAGCTTCTGAAACAAGGGCGGGAAGTGCGGGTTTTGGACAACTTTGCCACGGGCAAGCGGGAGAACATCCTGCCCCTGATGAAGAATCCCAATTTGACCATGATCGAGGGCGATCTGCGCAGCTTTCATATCGTGCGCGCCGCCGTCAAGGGGGTGGACTACATCCTGCATCAGGGGGCGTTGCCTTCCGTGCCTCGCTCCATCAACGACCCGATCACTTCCAACGACGTGAACATCCTGGGGATGCTGAACATCCTGGAAGCGGCCAAAGAGTTTGGCGTGAAAAGGGTGGTCTGCGCTTCCTCCTCCTCGATCTACGGCAACAGCGAGACCATGCCGAAGGTGGAGACGATGCCGATCAATCCGATGTCGCCCTACGCCCTCACCAAATACGCCCAGGAACGCTATTGCCAGGTGTTTTACCAGCTCTACGGACTGGAAACGGTGGCCCTGCGCTACTTCAACGTGTTTGGACCCAACCAGGATCCCACTTCGCAATACAGCGCCGTGATCCCCAAATTCATCCGCCTGATCCAGCAGGACAGAGAGCCTGTGATCTACGGCGACGGCTCGCAATCCAGAGACTTCACCTTCGTGGAAAACAACGTCTGGGCAAACCTCCAGGCCTGCACTGCGCCCAAGGCCGCCGGCGAGGTGATCAACATCGCCTGCGGTGAACGCTATACCTTGATCGACCTGGTGAACATGATCAACGATATCCTGGGCAAGCACATCGAGCCAAAGTTCGAGCCCGACCGCGCGGGGGATGTGAAACACTCCCTGGCGGGGATCGACAAGGCGAAGGATCTGCTGGGGTATGAGGTCAGGGTGGATTTCAAAACCGGCCTGGAACGCACGATTGATTTTTTCAGCTGAAAGAGTCTCACACAGATCGCACAGATTTCACGGATTTGGTACTCAGTAAGCTAGAATAAATGAAACTAAATGATATCACTTATCAGATACGGGGAGCGATCTTCACCGTATATAATGAACTGGGTCCAGGTTTGCTTGAGAGTATCTACGAACAAGCCCTATTCATTGAATTAGGATTTTCCGGCTTGGTTGTTCAAAAGCAAGTGCCACTGGACGTTGTATACAAAGGGTCGAATTTAGGCTTGGGATATCGGATAGATCTGCTGGTTGAGGATCTTGTTCTGGTTGAATTGAAATCTGTTGAAACGCTTGCTCTGATTCATCTAAAGCAATTGCAAACTTATCTAAAGATTACGGGTAAGCCCTTGGGCATATTGGTCAATTTTAACACCACAGATTTGAAGGGAAACATCAAGCGAGTTGTGAATGGAAGTATTGAAGATTTATAAAATATCTGTGAAATCTGTGTGATCTGTGTGAGACTTTTACACGTCATTATCTGCGTGAGTTAACCCCATGAGATATAGAATTTCCAAGTACCTGCTCCTCCTGCTGGACATCGCCATTGTGGTCTTTGCCTTTCTCTTTGTGGCGAAGATTCGGGACGGCACACGCACCATCCTGACCAATTTTATCTGGTGGCGCTCGCTGATCGCCTTTACCCTGGTCTGGATCGGCAGCGGGATCTGGGGTTTGAAGTACTCGCTGAAGACTGTCGACAACGGCTATCGGATGTTCACGCGGATCATCAAGTGCGACTTTGTGGCGGTCGCCGTCATCTTTGGCCTGATGTACGTTCTGGGGCAGTTTCACTATTCCCGCATGATCGTGTTGGGCACCATCCTGGGCAGCGTGCTGCTGGAGTTATTTATCCTGATGGGGCTCTACTACGCCTTGCGTTTCCGCCGGGAGGACGGCGACGAGGCGACGTCGCAGCTGGTTACCCGCTCCGCCGCGCTGGAAGAATCCCAAAGCCCGAAGTTCTATCTGGACAGCGACAGGCTGGTGCCCGCCATCAGCGACGTCTGCTACGCGCCGCCCTACTCCAAATGCGACCCCCAGGACAGCATCCTCGTCCCCCTCTGGCAAAACTATCTGGACGGACGCAAGGAGCTGTTTGACTTCGTCAACGAATATCTGGACCTCACCTGCTTCAATAAAGCCAGCACCCTGGTCCTGGATTCCGAGGACTATTGCAACATCCAAAACGAAGAGCCCGGCTCCCGCCAGATGTTTTTGAACCTGCGCAAGATCAACGACCTGCGCCGGATCAACCTCTACCTGATCAAGGTCAACGAGTTGCTGCAGGACGGCGGCGTTTTCATCTGCAAAGGCCAGACCATCGCCGAACGCCAAACGAAATTCTACGCCACCCTCACGCCCTATCTGGGCGCGGTCGCCTATTTCTTCGATTTCCTCTTTCGCCGCGTGATGCCCAAGCTGCCGGTGCTGCAGGGTTGGTATTTCGCCCTCACCGACGGCAAAAACCGCGCCCTCTCCGAGACCGAGATGCTCGGCCGTTTCTACTTTTGCGGTTTTGAGCTGATCCACAAGCGCGAGATCGCCGGCAAGATGCACTTCATCCTCAAAAAAGCCAAACCGCCCCGCACCGATCCCAATCCCACCTACGGCCCCTTCATCCGCCTGAAACGCCTCGGCCAGGACGGCCGGGTCATCTATGTGAAAAAGCTGCGCACCATGCACCCCTACAGCGAATACCTGCAGGACTACGTGTATCAGACCAATTCCCTGCAGGAAGGCGGCAAGTTCAAAAACGACTTCCGCGTCACCGCCTGGGGCAAGGTCCTGCGCAAAATGTGGATCGACGAACTGCCCCAGTTCATCAATTTCTTCCGCGGCGAACTGTCCCTGGTGGGGGTCCGCGCCCTCAGCGAACATTATTTTTCCCTCTATCCGCCGGACATGCAGGAGCTGCGCCTGAAGGTGAAGCCAGGCCTGATGCCGCCGTTCTATACCGACATGCCGGAAACCTTTGAGGAGATCGTGGAATCCGAACGGCGCTACCTGCGGCAAAAGCTGGCCAGGCCGTTCTGGACGGACTGGAAGTATTTCTGGAAGGGCGCGTGGAACATCCTGGTGAACAAGGCCAGGAGTAATTAGGATTTGTTTTATACGGATTAAACGGATTTGACGGATTAAACGGATTTTCAAGAAAGCGACAATTCTTATTCTTAGTTGCAAAACCGCCACGACACTTTTGAAATCGGAAAGTCTTAGATTACCAGAACATCGGATATGTAAAGCTACACAATAAATGGGGTATTGAGTTGAGTTTGCTGTTTGAAGAACTTTCTGAGAAGATCCTGTCCGCGTGCATGGAAGTACACACGGAGATAGGTTGCGGCTTGCTTGAGGCAGTGTATTGCGAAGCCTTGGGTTATGAGTTCAAATCCAGGGATGTTCCGTTTGCGCGGGAAGTGGATTTGCCGGTAGTGTACAAGGGCAGGCAACTCAATAGAAAGTACCGGGTCGATTTTGTCTGCTTCGATAAGATCATACTCGAAATCAAGGCTTTGGACGCAATTCTGCCGATACACAAGCAACAACTTTTCAACTATCTGAAACTGGCAAACCTGCGTTTGGGCTATGTGATCAACTTCGGCGGTTCCAGTTTGAAATGGGAACGCATTCCCAACCTATACTGATTAATCCGTTTAATCCGTCAAATCCGTTTAATCCGTATAAAAATGAACACCTCATTGCCACTCACTACTCAAACTGCTTTGATCTGCAAGATCCCCCTTTTCATCCGCGGGATCAGCGGGAAACATTCCTATCCGGGTTGTATTTTGCAGCCCTTTCTTGTCTCCAGGGATAGGCGAATAGCATCCTAAGCTAAGCGTAAATCTGCCAGATTTTTAACCCCTGTCTCTTAAAGTCAAGACTCATCTGGGGCGGGCTAACCAGAATTATTTCGCAGCGCTTACCTGCTTATTATCAATGCCTTACGATAAACTCGAAAGCTCTCCGGCCAGGCTCAGAAAAGAAAAACTTGACAGAAATCTGCCTGCAAGCCAGACTGCACATAACCTAGATTGTATTTTCAAATTCAAATACGAGTAATTCTGGGAGGAATTATGAAAAAGACATTGCTTGTCCTATTGGTTTTGTGTGCGACGGGTTTCGTTTTTGCCCAAACGCCGTTCACAGCAACCTACACTTTTGGAGCTGATGGTAACGTTCAAAGTTTCGGCTACAACGGCACAAATTACCCTGCTATTACAATGAGTAACATTGATAAAGTTGGTGTAACTACCTCATCAAGCAGCAATAATTTCAGAGCAACAGGGTGGCCCACATCTGCCAGTCCCGATGCTGGTAAGTACATAGGGTTTATCATGACGGCAGCCGCCGGTTATAAGTTTACCGTTACTACGATAAATTTCGGTATCGGAAGGAGCGGAACAGGGACCCGCGATACTGAATGGAGAGGTAGTGCTGATAGTTATGCAGCCTTGATTAATAATTACACCACATTAAATAGCAATCTTACCAATAATTCAGGGGTTCTAAACAATACTGATGCCAACAGTAATTGGTCTGGTAATGTACTGACGCTTGGAACTGGTTATGCCGATGTTGCAACCTCATGCGGTTTTAGGATTTACTTGTATTCAGCGGAAGCAGGAACCGGTACAGCAGGATTAGCGGGTCCCTTAACAATATCAGGTACTTTTGAGAGCACAGCTGCAGTCCCATCTCTTACGGTCGATCCAACAACACTGAGTGGTTTTACATATGTGTTTGGCAACGGCCCATCTCAAGAACTGAGTTTTGCCCTTTCTGGAACCAATTTGACAGCTAACGTAGATGTTACCTCTGCCGGGACCAACTATGAGATTGCCTCCATTTCTGGTGGGCCTTTTGGAACTACTTTGTCCTTTACGCCTGCAGCAGGCAGCGTTTCTGCGACCGTCTACGTTCAGTTAATAGCCGATCTGGCCATCGGTTCTTACAATGGGGAGACAATTACCTGCTCGTCTTCGGGCGCGACTTCACAGACTGTTAGCTGTAGCGGGACCGTTTCCCCGCCACCGCCCCCTGAAGCACCGCTTGCGACTGTTGCGAATGCTGTTTCAGAGAACGGTTTTACCGCAACTTGGGATGCTGTTTCTGGCACTACCGGTTACGAAATTGACGTTTATTATCTAACCGAAGGAACTAATGCAACAGACTTGATCATCTCTGAGTATGTTGAGGGGTCAGCCAGTAACAAATATATTGAGATCTACAATGGCACTGGCAACCCGGTTGATCTGTCCAATTACTACTTGCAATTGTACTCGAACGGGGCTGCCACTCCCGGCAGTGATATAAATTTGAGTGGAACACTTGCCCATGGCGGAACCGTTGTTTATAAAAACGATCTTGCCGCCCTCACTTTACCAATCGGAGTTACAGCTATCACCAATGCAGCAGTAAACTTCAACGGTGACGATGCCGTCGCTTTGTATTATAATGACGGCACAAACGCCCACTATGTTGATATATTCGGTGTAATAGATCAGGATCCAGGTACTCAATGGACCGCCGATGGGGGATTCCAAACAGTGGATAGGACTTTGGTCCGCAAGGCAACCGTAACTAGTGGTGTTAATGTAAATCCCACCAACACTGGTGACAATATCACTACAGATTTTGTGACCCTTGGCACTGAATGGGACTTGTATAGCGTTGATACTGCATCGAATCTTGGATCCCACACCATGGCTGGTGGAAGCACCCTCGTCTATGTTACCGGTTACCAGGATTATAATGCCGGTAATGTGACCAGTCTCACCATAACCGGCCTTGACCCCAGCACCACATACTACTACGTGGTCAGAGCTTATAATGCTTACGGCACCAGCGGTAATTCGAACGAAATCGCAGTTACAACCGAGGACGAACCCCTGCCGGTTGTACTCTCCTCCTTCACCGCCACGATGACCAACGACCTGAATGTCCAGCTGACCTGGATCACCCAGTCCGAGGATAACATGAACGGTTTCTACGTGCGTCGCGCCACGGTCAATGAACTGGGCCAGACCCAGTTGGTCAGCCCGCTGATCCAGGCCACCAACACCTCCACCCTGCAGACCTACACCTTCGTGGACAGGGAAGACCTGATGGACGGCACCTATTACTACTGGCTGGAAGAAGTGGAAATGGACGGCGCGGTCGATTACTTCGGCCCGATCACCCTGGCCTACAGCACCAACAGCACCACACCGCCCGTGATTCCCGCCGTGACCACCCTGAAAGCTGTGTATCCCAATCCCTTCAATCCCAATGCCGTGATCCCCTACACCCTGGCGGAAAGCCGCGATGTGACGATTCACATCTACAACACCCGCGGCCAGATCATCCGCAGCTTCTATCAGGGCACCCAGCCCGCCAACAGCTACCAGATCGCCTGGGACGGCACCGACACCAACGGTAACGCCCTCGGCACCGGCGTCTACCACATCCGCCTGCTCGCCGGCAAGGACAGCTTCCAGCGCAAGGCTGTATTGATCAAATAACCAATAATCCAATCCGATAATACAGACCCGGTCTTTGGCCGGGTCTTTTTTTATGAATAGATCCGGGATGAACAGGATGGTCGGGATTGAAAGGATTTTTGTAAAGATGAGTTCACGCAGATTCCGCGGATTCCGCAGATTTTACTTGTATAAAGGGGGTCTCTTTCGGCGTTGCTGTCCCGAGATAAGGGCAGAACTATCCACCCAGTCCGTCTGTCAGAGCATCGCCGCTCATTGACCTCGCCCTTATGGCCTGTCCCTCTGCCGGTGAAATACAGACCGTAGACAGTCCCAACTTTATTGGGGATGTATTGGGCGAGTATGGCTATGGCGCGCGAGGCGGCAATAAGGGAGTAGGGCGTGGTGCCGCGGATTGAGCGGGTCTACGCGGCCAGGGAGAATAGAACTCTGATGACATGATCGACATGATCTACCTGATCTGATTAGAATGGGGATGGTCAGGATTGGAGGGAACTGAGGGGGTATTTTTCAGCTCAGAGAAACGGAGGGAGCAGAGGAGAGTTGGCAGAGAAACTTTCATACGGATTAAACGGATTAGACGGATTAAAGAGTTGGTTTAGTCCGTAAGCAATGACGCTTTAGTCCGCGGGCCCCAGAGTTTGTCATTCCAAGCGGCCGCCTGACCGGTGACCTTCACATTTATCGTAACCCGCGGCCGCTGTGGAATCCAGCATTGTGGGGGTAATGCCCAATGTGTTCTTGACTATTGTGTGGGGACTGGAGAGGGGTATATCACTAAAGTGCTGACAACTGCGTGACGCTTTGTTTCAAGATGTTTTACGGCCTGGATTCCAAACCTCCATCCCAGAGGGCGGCCTCTGGGATGGATGTTTGGAATGACACGCTAAGGCTGGATGGTGGGGGTCTTGGAGCGGCAGACGTCCCCGTCTGCCAACGGCCCGGAGGGGCGTTTGTCAAGGCGATCCGGGGGAAAAGCAAGCCCTGCCGGGCTTTGTTAGACGAGGACGTCTAACACTCCGATACGCGCGCTGAGGCTGGGTGATGGGGGTCTTGGAGCGGCAGACGTCCCCGTCTGCCATGGCCCGGAGGGCCACAAACATGTCCACATGTCGCCCGTGGCGGCACGACCGGCACCAAAGCAAAAAGCCCGGCCGAAGAGACCGGGCTTCTATCTTGAAGGTTGTTTTGTTTAGAGGTAGCCTTTCAGTTTATCCATGATCTTGTCTTTTTGGACCAGGCCGATCAGTTGGTCGGCAACCTGGCCCTTGTGAAAGATCAGGAGGGTGGGAATCGACATGATGGCATATTTGCCGGCGATGTCACGGTTTTGGTCGATGTCGCACTTGGCGAATTTGACCTTGCCTTCCAGTTCGACGGCAAGCTTTTCCACGGTGGGGGTGAGGGCTTTGCAGGGACCGCACCAGGGAGCCCAGAAATCCACCAGGACGGGGAGTTCGGAGTTCAGTACTTCGGTCTCGAAATTTTGCGCTGTGATTTCCAGCATGGTTTACTCTACGATGGCGAGGATGTCGTCTTTGGAGAGGATGAGGAGTTTTTCCCCTTCGATCTCGATCTCGGTGCCGGCGTATTTGCCGTAGAGTACGACGTCGCCGACCTTGACGATCTTTTGCAGGTCTTCATCGGTGCCGACGGCGATCACGGGGGCCATCTGGGGCTTTTCCTTGGCGGTGTCGGGGATGATGATGCCGCCGACTTTCTTTTCCTCGGCAGCGCTGTTCACTTTGACCACGAGGTGTTGTTCAATGGGTTTCAGTTTCATTTTTATCCTCCATACGATAATATGTATTCTGGTTTATAGTATAACCCGGGGGGCTATATTAGCAAACACAAATTCAGAGTGCTAAGATTCTGTCAAGCGGAAAGTGGAAAAGATGGGACAATGGAACTCTGATAACAGGATCGACATGATTTTCTCTGATCAAAAGAAAGACAAGATATGATAGTGATGGCAAGCCCCGGGGAATTCCAGTTAAAACCAACGTTACCAGCGGAATATGTCCGACAAGAATCTTCAGAGTCCATCAGAACTTTCACTTTGAAATCAATGATCTTTATCCTGATGATCATGTCGATCTCGTTATCAGAGTTCTATTTCTTTCACCGGACGAGTTCGTAGAGCAGGAAGCCGTTGAGCATGTAGAGCACTTTGTCGAAATCTTTGTCGCCGGGAACGATGATGTCGGCGTTCTTTTTGGAGGGTTCGATGAAGGCCTGGTGGGAAGGTTTGACGGTTTCCAGGTATTGGTTGAGGACGCTTTCGACGTTGCGGCCGCGTTCTAGGATATCGCGCTGCATGCGGCGGGCGAGGCGGATGTCGGAATCCGAATCCACGTAGATCTTGAGGTCGGAGAGGCCCAGCAGTTCCGGATAGTAGAGGGCGAAGATGCCTTCCAGGATGATCACGTCCGCGTTGGCGATGCAGAGGGTGCCTTCGCTGCGGGAGTGGGTGGCGAAGTCGTAATCCGGCACATAGACGGATTCCCCGGCCAGCATCTCTTTGAGGTCACGCAACAGGCTACGAGTATCGATGGCGTCGGGGTGGTCAAAATTGGCTTTGGCGGCTTCTTCCGGGGGCAGGTGGCTGAGGTCTTTGTAATAGTTGTCGTGGGAGAGGATGACGGTCTTGAGGTCGGCGATGCGTTTGCCGATGGCGCGGGCGATGGTCGTCTTGCCGCTGCAGGTGCCCCCGCCGATGAGGATCAAGCGTACGTTGTTGCTTTTCATGGTTTTACTTCCAAAAAGAGAACGCAGATTTTGAGGAAAAAGAGGATTGATAGGATTTAGGAGTCCACTTCATACATACCTCTGTTTGGCTGATCAATAGTGAACACAGGTAACTGGGGAAGCCCCAAACATGGGTATCCCCAGAGGATTGACAGGATTTTGGACTCCAATCCCTATAACCTCCGTTTGGCTGTTCAAAAAGCGAACATAGGAGATTGGGGTAGTCCTTCAGACGGGTAGCAGGAAGAGGCTTGAGAGGGTTCTTCAGTATATGGGCGGCGTCTATTACTAACATGCTTGACTTCCCTAATAGTGCAGATAGATCATTGTTTGAAAGCTGGCAGTAGAGACTTCCGGAGGTTGGAAAAAGATCGTCTTTTAATCGTGGGCTTTGGACCAAAATTCAAGATCAAGCCAACTTCGATATCAGTCGCCTTAAGGTAATTTAGCAATTGATACTCATAGGCTGGCAGGATCATGTCCACAGCTTTCAATTCCAGCAGGATGACTCCCTCAACCAATAAATCTGATACGTAGTAGCCAACCTGTACGCCATCGTAAAAAACCTTGATCTCTCTCTGGGATTCAACGGTCAGTCCGTTCTTGATTAGTTCGTGTTTGAGCGCGTTTTCGTACACTTTCTCCAAAAAACCATAGCCCAAAGCGTTATAGACTTGATAGTAACATTTGATGATCCTATCCGTCAACTCCCTATGCAGCGCATCATCGGGTAATCTCGTTTCAACTGTCTCTGTCATGTCATCTCCAAGCAAGTTTATCCTGACAATCCTTTTTTTCCTGTCAATCTGCGTTCTCTTTTTGCTCCAGCAGGTCACGGATCTTGCGCGCAACATCGCTGCCAAAGAGGTCCGGATGCGCGTCCGGCGCTTGAAAACCGGCTATGGCGGCGGGAAAATCGGGCGCGTTGACCGGGAGCAGCAGGTTCCAGCCGCTGGCCACGGTCTCTTTCCATTCGGTTTCGTAGCGCAGGGTCACGCAGGGTTTGCGGATGATGTAGGCTTCCTTTTGGATGCCGCCGGAATCCGTGATGATCAGGTCCGCGGCCTGCATCAGGGAGATGAAGTCCAGATAGGATTGGGGCTCGATGTAGCGGATGTTGCCAAACTGGTCGGGGTCGAAACTGGCCAGGATGTTGCGGGTGCGGGGATGAACGGGAAAAACGATCTGCCGGCCCAGGCTGTTCAAGCCGGCGAGGATGGCGCGCAGGCTGGCGGGATCGTCCACGTTGTAGGGCCGGTGAAGGGTGAGCAGGCAAAACGCGCCTGGCTCAAGCCGCAGTTCATTGAGCGCGTCGGATTGCTCCGCGGCCAGTTTCAGGCCCATCTTGAGGCTATCCACCATGATGTCGCCGGTGAGGTGGCATTTGTCGAGCAGGCCTTCCCGGCGGGCGTTTTCCATGGCGGTGGGAGTGGGGCAGAGCAGGATCTCGGAGACATGGTCGGCCACGATGCGGTTGATCTCTTCGGGCATGCTGCGGTTGAAACTGCGCAGGCAGGCTTCCACGTGCACCGTCCGCAAATTCAGCTTGGCGGCGACCAACGCGCCGGCCAGGGTGGTGTTGGTGTCGCCGTAGACGATCACGTAGTCCGGCTTGTTTTCCAGCAAAATGGGCTCCATCGCCTCCATGATCTCCGCCGTCTGCAGAGCCTGGGAGCCGGATCCGATGTTGAGGTTGAAATCCGGCGCGGGGATCATCATGTCCTGAAAGAAAACGTCGTTCATTTGGATGTCGTAATGCTGGCCGCTGTGGATGATGATTTCCTGATGCCGCTGCCTCAGCAGGGCGGAAAGCGGGGCGAGTTTCACAAATTGCGGGCGGGCGCCGACGATTTGGGCGATGATCATGATCTCTCCTTGATTCAATCTACCGCGCCATGATCGGGGGAGGGCAAATCATGTCAAGTTTGGTTTGCTTTATTATAGGTTTCGCTTTAAGTTATTATAAAAAGATAGACAAATAACAGCCATTCAATTTTGATGTACTGTGCTTGCTGGCGTTTTGGCGTCAGTGTGTTGCCGGCAAAGCAGTTGCGTATTGCTTGAACCTGATTCCGGAAAACGGGATGAACGGTTCAGTTGCCAGTCAGTCAAGCCACGGCGCGGAAGAAAGTGGAATGGCGCCTGCCCGGAATTGTTTTTTTTCCGGGGTTTGGAACGAAAAAAGCATAAAGTAAAATACAGGCGATATTATCGGTAACGGTTTTCGCATATATCGCTTTATGCGGAAATGATAGCTAAATAAATCAACACAAAAGGAACAGAAAATGAAAAAGAAACCCAAAATCAAAGCCGTCATCTTCGATCTGGACGGAACCCTTCTGGACAGTCTGGTAGACATGGCCGACAGCATGAACAAGGCCCTCGCGGAGAGCGGGCTGCCGGAACATCCTGTCGAGGTGTACAAGGATTTTGTGGGTAATGGGCTATTTGAACTGGTAAAACGGGCAACTCCGGCGTCTACGCACAAGCAGGCCGAGCAGGAAGCGATTGCCGAAAAATTCTGGAATCACTACGAAGAAAGCTGGTTTCTGCACACCAGGGTTTATCCTGGCATCCTGTATCTGATCCAGCTTTGCGTCGCCCGCAAGATCAAGGTGGCGATCCTCTCCAATAAAGTGCACTATTTCACCAAGAAAATGATCCGCCATTTCTTCCGGGGAGTGATGATCAACCAAGGCAAGAATCCCTTTGGGATCTACAGCGGCGAACAACCCGACATGCCTGCCAAGCCGGATCCCACCAGGGCTTTGGAACTGGCCGACCGCCTCAAGACCAATCCGGAAAACATCGCTTTTCTCGGCGATTCCCCGGTTGACATCGAAACCGCCGTCAACGCCGGCATGATACCGCTCGGCGCTGCCTGGGGCTATCGCGGCAGGAAGGAGCTGGAAGAAGCCGGAGCCGAATTCATCTTCGATTCGCCCACCGAACTGGCCGCCCTGATCGAGAAATCCCCGATCATCTGATGAAGTCCTTTCGCCGGGAGCTGTTGTTCCAGACGGCGAAGCGCCGCGAATTCTTGAACATCACCGCGCGCGTGGAAGAATGCCTGCGCGACAGCGGGATCCGCGAAGGCCTCTGCCTGGTGAATCCCATGCACATCACCGCCTCGGTGTTCATCAACGACGACGAAGGCGGATTGCACGCGGATTTTGAAACCTGGCTGGAGCGGCTCGCCCCCGAAAAACCGCATTCCCAGTATGCCCACAACGGCTTTGAAGATAACGCTGACGCGCATCTGAAAAGGCAGGTGATGGGCAGGGAGGTGGTCGTTGCCGTCACCGACGGCAAACTCGACCTGGGAACCTGGGAACGGATCTTTTACGGCGAGTTCGACGGCAAGCGACGAAAGCGATTGCTGGTCAAGATAATCGGTGAATGATATAAGCCCCGCCTTGCGCGGGGCTTTTCTCTTTTAACACAGAGGAACGGAGGCACGGAGAAAAGACTAACAATATTGTAGATTGTTTGGATTGGGGCTCGTTAAAGCATTGTGATGTAATGGAATTTTTACAATCCCCTCTGCGCCTCCATGCCTCCGTGTTTGATACTATTTTAGCAATATGATCTTCCGGGTCAGGTGTTCGTTTCCGCTGGTAGCGGTGAGGAAATAGACCCCGGCGGCGACCCTGCGTCCCTGGTTGTCCCTGCCGTTCCAGACCAGAGGATGGGCAGATGGAGAGCTGTAATCGCCAGCCCATGACCAGACCTGGCGGCCTTTCGCGTCGCAGATCACAGCCCTGATTTCCGTAGCATTGCTGAAGCTGAAGCGCAGGCTGGCGCTGTCGCGGAAGGGATTGGGGCTGATCACGGCCCCGGGCTGTCCCAGCAGGGGTTTGTAACGGACCGCCGGCTGGCCGCCGCCAGCCGTCAGACAGTTGCTGTCCGGCAATCCGAACAGGGGGAAATGCGCCGGTGCCTGATCGCGCGAAAGCACCACCAGTTCCCAGGCTTGCAGTTCTGTGTCGCCGGGAGCGGGGGAGAGGGTGCGAACCGCGTAGCCCAGGCCGGGAAAGTGTTTGTAGGATAGCCGGTATTGGGAGTTTGTGCCGGTCTGGGGAGTGCTGCGCAGGGCGTAGAGTTTTTCCCCGTCGCTCAGGATGAAGTTGATCCTGAGGTTCGCCGTGCCGGGATAGTGGGCCCAAAGGTAGCTCAGGGCGGAGTTGAGGCCGGCCAGGGTGTCCCCCTGCCGGTCGATGATGTGGCAGATCAGATAGTGGAACAGGAGTTCGCTGTCCACCCACTGGTTGGGGTCGGTATCCCCGAAAAAGTTGCTGGGATGGCGGTTGAACCAGTCACCGTCCGGATAGAGCTGGCCTATGCGGCTGATCATGAACTGGCCGGCGGAGTTGAAACCGTTGTGCATGAAGGAATAGGTCCGGTCCCGGCAGTCAAAGGTGAAGGGATGGTTGCCCAGGGTCCGGCCGGAAGCGTTGCGGGCGTGAAAGAGGGCGATCGACGCGCCGGCGGCCCTGTCCCGCAGGGCGTTCAGGGCAAGGTCGAAGGTATCCTTGGGGGCGGCCGGCCCGGTGTGATCCGGCGCCAGGTAATCGCCGGTGTAGTAGGTCTGGCCAAACCCGGAAACCTCCGTTACCCGCTTATGCCAGGTGTATTGAGGCCTGAGCTGGGGGTCATTGTCTTGATAGGCGACAATGCCGTAGCCGTCGTCGTTAGTCTCGGGGCTGGAGCTTGCCATCACCAGGCAGGGGTAATCCCAGAGGTCGTTGTATTGGGTAAATTCAGACGGAAGGCCGCTTGGCGGGATGGCGTCGAGGGTGCGGCCCTGCTGGGTGATCACCGCGCTCATCACGCAGGCGGAGAGCGCCCCTGGCGCCAGGACGGAAACGGCGCAAAGCAGCAGCGTTGGGATGAGCGGCGGCGACATCCTTCCCCTTAGCTTGCCAGAAGTTTTCCGATGGCCGCAAAAGCTGGCACGGCCAGGATTAGTCTCCTATTTGAAGTAGTAATACAGCCCCGCCTGGGGGATGTACATCACGATGTCGTCTTTCCAGTTGTAGGTGATAGGCAGTTCAAAGGACATGCGGAACTGGCTGCCGAGGTCAAACTCGAAGCCGGGGCCGACGCCTACGGTCCATCTGTGTTGGCGCTCCAACTCGCTGGTTTTGGTGTTGGGAACGGCGATGAAATGTTGACCGTCGGTGCCATCGGGGACCCGCTGGAAATCCATGTAGTGGGTGCGTTTCTGATAATACTGATAGGAGCCGCCGCCAAAGATGTAGAGGCGGCCGGAGCGGAAGTGATCCAGCATGTACATGTAGTTCAGGCCCAGGATCACGGAGCCTTCTTTGCCTTTTTCGCGGACCGTGACCACGTCATCGATGTAATCGTAGGCGTAGGGAGCATCGAACATGACGGTGTTCTTGCCCGCCGTGTAGGCGCCCAGAGTGCCCTGGATGCCGTGGTTGCGCCCCATCCAGCGCATGGAATAGCCGTTGCCGGAGGATGTGCCAAAATGCAAGCCCAGGGCTGTTTTGTAACCAATCGGCTCGGCTGCCAGGGTCGCTGTCAATCCCAAAACCAGGAGCAGCAACAGTAAAAATCTATGTTTCATGTCTCACCTCAGTGTTCTTACTATATTAAATACTATCCAGCCGACGGCTAACTGGCAAGTTTTTTCGCTCTTGGCGGGACTGCTGGCCGCCAGATTTGGCTTGACAGAGGGGGCTCGCGCCAAAGATCAGCAACAGGGTGAACCTGTCGGTTGCCCACAAAATGAAGGGGAAACACACATGCAGATCACTTTGCGCCGGGAATTGCCAGCCGATCACCGGGCGGTCGAAGAACTGACTCGCGCCGCCTTTTGGGACTTGTATGTCCCCGGCTGCGACGAACATTATCTGGCCCACATCCTCAGGGACGCCGCCTGCTTTTTGCCGGATCTGGATCTGGTGGCGACGGTGGACGGGCGCCTGGTGGGAAATATCATGTACACCCTGGCCAGGCTTGTCGATATCGGTGGATTGGAGCGCCAGGTGCTCAGTTTCGGCCCGGTCTGCGTGGCGCCGGAGTATCAGGGACGGGGGATAGGCGGCGCGTTGATCCAAAAGTCCCTGGATATCGCCAGGGGACTGGGATACGGGGCCGTGCTGATCTACGGGGATCCCGCCTACTATTGCCGGTTTGGTTTCCAGGCAGCGGAGGAACGTGGCATCCTGGGCAGGGGCGGCCTCCATTCTCCCGCGCTGCAGGCATTGGAGCTCTTTCCCGGGGCCCTGAAAGGCGTCCAGGGCACTTTTCTTGAGGATGATGTTTACGATGTGGACCCCGCCGCGGCCGCAGAGTTCGACCAGGGCTTTCCCCCGCGGGACAAAGGCTTCCGTCCCAGCCAGCTACGCTATCAGGAGTTGCTGGCTCAGGCGCATTATTGAGGGGTGCGCCCAAATGCATGATAAGAGTTTGGTTTTTGGAATGACGTTTGCTATTAAACAACCGCCCCGCTTCAGGATAGTTGCCCCGGGGAGATAAGGAGCCAGGATGAAGAACCTGCTAACCGCGATAATGCTACTCGTCATGTCCAGCCTGCTGGCAGGACTGGCCTATATGCCAACTCCGGAAGGTGTGGCGGGCGAGCCCGGCCGCGAAACCGGGGGAACGCTCAGTTTCAGCGTGCGCACCGTCACCTATCATGGCCAGTACGCTCCCCGCAACAGCGGCGCGATCTGGATCACCAACGCCGCCAACCAGTTCATCAAGACCATCAAGGTCTGGGCGATTCCCTATCGCTACACCCTGATCCGTTGGAACGCCAGCTCCGGCGGGAACACGACCGGCGCCATCACCGGGGCTTCGCTGAACAACCATCAGCTGCACAACGTGACCTGGAACGGGACGGACTCTCAGGGCAACCAGGCTCCGGACGGCGATTACAAGGTGAATGTGGAATTCACGGAGCACAACGCCACGCCAACCAACCTGGGAAAATTCAAGCAGGTAACTTTCTCCAAAGGCAGCGCGCCCGTGACTCTGACCATTCCCAACGAGGCCTACTTCACGGATATGGCGCTCACCTGGCAACCGGTGATCCAAAACGGCTCGATCGCCGGCTACGTGCGCGACGGGCAAAGCAATCCCATCCCCCAGGCCAGCCTCCAGGCTGGATCCTACAGCGTCCAGGCCAACGCGGCGGGCTACTACAGCCTGTCGGTGCCGCCGGGAAGCTACGACCTGACTTGCTCCGCGCCAGGCTTCGCGCCTCAAACGGTATACGGCGTGACTGTATCGTCCGGTCTGGTCGCCACCCAGGATTTTCTGCTGGAGACGGTCGGCGCTGCCGAAGAGCTCTCTCCTCTGGCGGAGTTTGGCCTGGCCAATCCCAGTCCCAACCCCTTTTCCTCGATCTGTCGGATCAGCCTGGCAGGCAAGGGGGGAATCCCGCTGGAACTGCAAATCTTCAATTTCCGGGGCCAAGTGGTGCGAAACCTAGCCATCGGACCCAGCGGCGAGGCCAACTGGGACGGCCGGGATGACAGGGGTCTGCGCTGTCCGCGGGGAAGCTACTTGATCCGGCTCAGCCAGGGCGGCAAAGTCGCGGTTCGCAAGGTCCAACTGCTCTATTGATGCTTTGATAGAGTAGTGGGCATTGGAACCCTGATCGGCGAGGTCTTGGCCGGGGGCGAAGAGGCCGCGGATTATTGAGGAAGCCCCACTCGAGGGTACCCCTGTGGGAAGAAGTGGGATTTACAAGGCTCAGTTTCATATTGAGTGGGTAACCAATAACGAGCGCCTGTCTTTTCAGCAATCCACAAGGGACGCTTATCCCCGGAGTGGGTGAGCCCCCCTGCAGTTGACTGGTTGGGGGGCTAGTATCAGGGTTTTACAAAGAATTCTTTCCAGGTCATGAGACCCGTTTCCCAGAGACAGGCTCTGCATCTCCAAGCCCCCTCCACCCAGCCCCGCGTATCGGAGTGTTAGACGTCTCCGTCTAACAAAGCCCGGCAGGGATTGCTCTCACCCCGGATCGCATCGTCAAAACGCCCCTCCGGGCCGTTGGCAGACGGGGACGTCTGCCGCTCCGAGACCCCCACCACTCAGCCCCAGCGTGTCATTCCAGCCAGCCGCCTGACCAGTAACCTACACATTTACAGTAACCTGCGGCTGGCGTGGAATCCAGGCCTTCAAACAAAAGGCTCAAGTTCATTTATGGTGGGTAAACACGAGCGCCATTTCTGTCATTCCGGTGCAAACCGTAATCTTGAACTGGTGTACTCGATTTATTATAAAGCAGTTAGCTCATAAGAATGTCTATCTGAATACCAACTTACGCTGGGATGACGGTAGTCGCACCCACTCTATTTGAACTTGAGCCTTAATGATTAATGAGTTAGTGGTAAATGCTCCGCCGGGCGGGAGCCGGAACTGGAAGACAATTAGGGGCGTTAAAGTGTTGTCTTAAACAGAACTGGATTCCAGCCTGCGCCGGAATGACAGGGCGTTGAAGGCGATCCGGCGGATTGGAATCCGCCGCCACGGAGGGGGCCGCGCCGGAATGACAGGCGCTTTTAACCGATTACCAGCTCACCAGTACAGGCTGCTGCCCAGGCCCAGATAGCTCCGGTTGCCTTTGCCGCCAACGGTGTCGGAGTTTCCGTCCCGAAAGTAGTATTGGAGGTGGATCTCACTGGCGGGGAGGAAGTAATAGCTCAGTTTGGCGGTGTAGAGGGACAGGTGGTCCGGTTGGAGATTGGCGGCGGCGCCGGCGATGAGGCGGCCAACCAGCTTGTGGTCCGCTTCGGCGAAGATGGCGTCAGCCTTATTTTCGGGGCTGTATTTGGCACCGGCAACCAGGTAGGACGAGGCGCTGGGATCCCAGGGGAAGGTGAATCTGAGCTGTCCGCGCAGGTAGTTTGAGATCAGGCGGTAGCTGCCCAGCTTGGAATCGGCGCAGCTGCGGTTTTCGTAGACGATGAAGCCGGAGAGGGCGGGGGAGAGGCGTTTCTGCAGCCGTAGGCGGGTGTGGAGGAGGTTTCTTTTCTGATCCGGAACGGATGGCCCATCCCGGTTAGTCAGCTCAAAAGAGGCATTCATTTGGACGCCAGCGGGGATTTGATAATCCGCTGCCAGGCCCGCTTTGAGGTTGGTCAGCCGATAGAGGCCGCTATCCGCTTGAAGGGCGTCCTTGTAATCAGCGCCGAGCCCGAGGGTGAGGTTTGGCAAGAGTTTTCCGCCCAGGTCCGTCCCAAAATAGACATCCGAATAGCCGGCGTTGTCCTGCTCCACCATCTCGATCTCCCAGACATCGTTAAGCTGGGCGAGGTAAGGCGTGTTCCGCAGGTATTTGTACTGGGCATGGGCGCCCAGCTCCAGGCGGCGGGTTTCGTAAGCTGCTGAAAAGGTGCCCAGATGCTGCATCCGGCGTTTCTGATACTCGTTGGGGTCCAGGGCCGGATACATTTGCAGCAGGGTGGGGCTGGTGAAGCGGATGTTTTGATACTCCGCCCGCAGCTCCAGCGGTCCGCGGTCATAGGCGGCGGTCAGGTCGGTGATGTGCCAGGCTTTCTGGTTTTCGCTGGGGCGGGGGCGATCGGTGGCCCTGAGGTCGGAACTCAGTTCCAGGCTCAGCCCGGCCGCGAGGTCGCGTTGCCAGTCCACGCGCTGGAAGCCGGTGAACCCGGGATCGCCTTTGTGTTTAAAGTAGAAAACCCCGTTTTGGAGGGAGACATGGCTGCGAGCCGGCAGGGCGCAGGCCAGCAGCAGGGCGGCGACGATCAGTAGACTGCGTTGTTTGGACATACGGCCACACACCTCGCGCATTGGGTACATTTGGTGGGATCGATCTCCGCCTTGCCCGCGCTGTTGATGCGGATCGCGTCGTTGGGGCAGGCGCGGACGCATTCGCCGCAGGCGTTGCAGGAGGAGGAATCGATGTTGTATTCGGTGGCCGCTACCTGTTTGCAGGCAGCCGCCAGGGCCATCACCGCGGCCAGAAGCAGGATCAGCCACAGAGCCGGACGCCAGTTCATAGGGGACTCCTGACGGCACGGTAGGTGCAGCTTTGCACGCAGAATTTGCAGTTGATGCAAAGTTCGTCGTCGATCACAGCGCGCCCGTGCGACAGGCTGACCGCGCCTGTGGGGCAGGCCCGCAGGCAATCCCCACAGCCGACGCATTTGCTCTTTTCCACCCAGGGGTTGGCCTGTTTGCCGGCATACACAGCCAGGCAGAGGATCGCCAACAGGGCGATGACTATCAGGGTTTTAACTTTCATGTGACCTCTTTTGGCGGATTGGCCGGAATCCGGTCCAGTTCCATCAGGTAATAGAAAAACGCGGCGGTGAGATAGACGATCCCCGCCGACCACAGCACATCGGAGGCAAAATGCCCGCCCTGGGCGATCCTGGCCAGCCCGATCAGCGCGCCATAGGCGGTGGCCAGCCAGAACAGCAGAAAGGACAGCGATCGCCTCCGGCCGCGGTAGACAAAGTATAAAACAAAAAAATAGAAGCCCATGGCGGCGTGGCCGCTGGGAAACGAGTTGCCGGGGCTGCTGAGGTCTATGGCAAGGGGTTTTTCGTAGGCGTAACGGCCGTCGAACTGGGTGATGTTGCGGGGCCGCGGCCTGCCCCAGTGGTCTTTGAGCAGGGAATTGACGATCAAACCTGGGCCCAGGGCCATCACCAGCGCCAGATAGATCCCCCGCTTGCGCCAGTGGGCAAACTTGGCGGAACGGAAACTCTGGACCGCGAAACCCAGGCCGGCTATTGCCAACGCCAGGGCCGGAATGGTTCCGTAATCGTAGAGCAGGGTGAACAGGGAGATGTCCTTGCCGATCCAGTAGCCGCGGAAAAACCAGCCGCTGATGCCCAGATCCCAGCCCCAAAACCGAAACACGACGGTCCCGAGCAGCAAGATCAGCAGGGGAACGGCGAAATCCCAGAGCAAAAGAGGATGGCGGTTCCGGAGAACCGCCATCAGGTTTGATATTACGGAGTGGCGGGGAGCGGCGGACATCATCCGGTCTGGCGAGTCTGGCCTGGCTTCCCGCATCGGGGTTTATTCTTCAGGTTTGGTTTCGGTTGGTTGCTCGGCCGGGATTTCCTGTTCTTCAGCCGGGGTTTCGGCAGGCACTTCCACCACCTCAGGGATCGCCTCAGGTTCGGCGGGAGTTTCGGGCTGCGCTTCGACTTCGGGCTCGGCCGGGACTGTATCCTCTACCGGAGCGGGTTCTTCGGCGGGGACGGGCTCTTCAGCGGGAGCAGGTTCTTCAGCCGGAACTGGCTCTTCAGCTGGTACGGGCTCTTCAGCCGGAACGGGGGCTTCCTCGGTTTCAGCCGGAGCTTCGGCATCGGGGGCATCCACGGGCAGGGCTTCGCCGCTTTCAGCCTGCTGTTTTTCGCGGCTGACGCGTTCGGCTCTTTTCTTCAGTTGATGGGCGATGCGGTCGCGCATGTATTGCTCGTGGATGGCGATATACTCTTCCTGCAGGATGGAATCGCGGGAAAAGAAGAACGCCTTCACGGAGAGGATGAGCCGGCGGTTTTCCATGTCCAGTTCGATCACTTTCAGCGGCAGTTCTTCGCCGGGGTGGAACGCGTCTTCGGTATGCTCCAGTTTGGGTATGGCCAGATGCGAAGTGGGGATGAACCCTTCCACGGTGTTCTCGCCGACCTGGATGTCAACCAGCACGCCTTTGGGGATCAGTTTGCTGATCTTGCCCTTGACTTCGGTGTTGATGGGCAGCGAGACATTCAGATTTTCCCAGGGGTCGGGGGAGAGCTGTTTCACGCCCAGCGCGATGCGGTGCAGGGCGCGGTCGATGGAGAGGATGACCGTTTCCACTTCCTGGCCCTTGCGGTAGACTTCGCGCGGATGGTAGATGCGTTTGGTCCAGCTGATGTCCGAAATGTGGATCAGACCGTCGATCCCGTCTTCGATCTCGACAAAGGCGCCGAACGCCGTTAGGCTCTTGATCTTGCGGTTGAGCACGGAGCCGATGGGGTAGTGGTCCTCGATCGAGAGCCAGGGGTTGGCATCCATCTGCTTCATGCCGAGGGAGATGCGCCGGTTTTCCTTGTCCAGTTCCAACACGATCGCGTTCACCATGTCGCCGATCTTGAGGATCTTGCGGGCGTCGGTGATCTTTTTGGTCCAGGACATTTCGGAAATGTGGACCAGGCCTTCCACGCCGGGCTCGATCTCCACGAAAGCGCCGAAGGATTTGACGCTGACGACCTTGCCGGTCACGCGAACGCCTTCGGGATACTTGATCTCCACGGTGTCCCAGGGATGCGGGACCAGCTGTTTGAGGCCGAGGGAGATCTTGTTCGTTTCGGGGTCGAACTTGATGACTTTCACTTTCACCTTGTCGTTGATGTTCAGCATCTCGGAGGGATGGTTGAGCTTGCCCCAGGACATATCGGTCAGGTGCAGCAATCCGTCGATGCCGCCCAAATCGATGAAGGCGCCATACTGGGTTATATTTTTCACTTCCCCGTCGAGCTCGGAATCCACTTCGATCTTTTCGAGGAGTTCCTTGCGTTTTTCGCTGGCTTCTTCTTCCAGCACTGCTTTACGGGAGAGGATGATGTTGCGGTGTTCTTCATCGATGGTGACCACCTTGAAGCTCATTTCCTTGCCGATGAACTGGTCCAGGTTGGGGATCGGTTTCAGCGACATCTGGGAGCCGGGTAAAAAGGCTTCGATGCCCAAAACGTTCACGATCATCCCGCCCTTGACGCGGCGCTTGATGGTGCCGTGGACGGGGGTTCCGTCGGCATGGGCTTGTTTGATGAGCTCGATGTTCTTGATGAAGTCGGCTTTCTTTTTGGAAAGCGACAGCCGGCCTTCGCCGTTGTCCATGTCGTTGATGTAGACCATGATGGTGCTGTCGGCTTCCGGGATCTCGCTGAGCTCAAACTCGCTGAGCGGGATCACGCCGTCGGACTTTCCACCCACGGCGACCACGACCTCACGCTCGTTGACCACGACCACTTTGCCTTCCACGATCTGGCCTCTGCGGGCGTTTGAGGAGTAGGCTTCGATCATCTCGAGCATGTCCGCGTTTTCCGGGGCCAAAGCTTCCGGATTGACGGCTTTGATCTTGACCGGGCGGGTCTTTTTGGCCGGTTCTCCGGGCGCTGGGGCGGCGGATTGGTCGGCCGGTTCTTCAGCCGGTTCTTCAGGCTCGGCTTCGGCAGTTGGTTCCACGGCTTCTGCGGCGGTTGGTTCCGCGGATTCTGCGGGGGTTGTTTCGGCGGGGGTTTCCGCCGCGGGTTCAGGATGGTCCTGCTGTTCAGGTTCCGCCTGAGTTTCTTCCATTACTTCCGGTTCTTCGGCAGGTGCTTCCGTTTCGGGTACTGTGGCATCGTCTTTTGATTTTGACGTAGTGTCTTCGCCTTCCATCAGGTCCTTCTCCGTCAGGCCGGTTATGACTTCGTTTTGATCATGGGTTAACATGATTCCTCCTTAAACAGGGGTATTTCCTCGATTCGCGTCGCCGCGCCAGGACTCCCAGTGATTTTTTTGATTTGATTGAAAACTTCGATGACCTGGCTGACCGGAGTCGACGCCCCTGCCACCAGGCCGATGCGCTTTTTCCCCGCCAGGTGAGCCGCCACCAGTTCGTCCGCCGCTTCGATGTGCAGCGCTTCCGTGTGGGCTGCGCAGAGTTCCTTCAGCATTTTGGTGTTGGCGCTGTTGCGGCCGCCGATCACGATCATCAGGTCGGACCTCGCGGCCAGGGCCAGAGCGGATTCCTGGCGTTGGGTGGTGGCCAGGCAGATGGTGTTGAAAACTCTCAGTTCCAGCGCCGCGGGAAGCAGTTTAACCGCCAGCGCGCGCAGATTGGCGATCTTTTGGGTGGTCTGGCAGACCACGCAGAGTTTTTGCCAGGTTTGGCCGGCAAGATCCGTGTCCGCCTGGACCACGCGCGTGTTCTCGTTGCCATAGGACAGCATGGCCTTCACTTCCGGGTGTTCCGCGTCGCCGAGGATCAGCACCGGGTAGTCCGCCATCGAGGCCACCAGTTCCTGCGTGCGTTTCACGTAGGGGCAGGTCGCGTCGATGATCTCGTTGCCGTTGGCGACCAGGGAGTCGAGGTCCTGCCTGGCGATGCCGTGGGAGCGGATCACCACCACCTGACTGGTAACCGCCGGGATCTCCGGGCAGGCGTTGATACCCTGTTCCTTCAATTCGCTCACGATGCGGGGATTGTGGATCAGTTCGCCCACGGTGCAGACGGTTTTCCCAGCCTGTTTGGCTTCCAGCGCCAGGTTGATCGCCCGGCGTACCCCAAAACAGAAGCCGGAATGTTCCGCCAGCAGCACCAAAGGTTCGCCGCTGCGCTCCAAAACCATCTGATACAGCGTCAGCACCTGGCCGTCGACGCTCAGGCCGCCGGTGTCCACTTCGATGGCGTCGTCAGCTTTGGCCAGGGGCGCCAAGGCCCGGCTGGCGTCGTTGCGGTCGCGTTCCACCAGGTCCGCCAGAACTTGTTCCAGATCGGCGACAACGCCTTTCTTTTGCAGTTCCAGCCAGCGCCGTTGGGCCCGCACTTCGGGAGAGGCCGTCAAAAAGAACTTGAGGTCGGCGTTTGGGAAAACAAAGGTGCCGATGTCGCGTCCGTCCAGGATCACGCCGCCGTCGGCAGCCATTTTACGCTGCAGTTCCACCATCTTGTGGCGCACGGCGGGGAGGGCTGAGATGGCGGAAGCGAGGGCGGAAATGTCGTTGTCGCGGATGGCAATGGAAACATCTTCGCCGCCGAGGCGGATGAGGTTGGCCTGGCCGTTCGTTTCGATGCGGATGTCCAGGTCTTGCAGCATGGCGTTCACAGCCTGTTCATCGCGCAAATCCAGCCCCAGGCGTTTCGCCTTGAGAGCGCAGGCCCGATACATCGCTCCGGTGTCCAGATAGGCGTAGCCCAAAAGCCGCGCCAAATGCCGGGCGGTGGTGCTTTTACCGGAAGCAGCGGGTCCGTCTATCGCGATGATCATTCTTTTTGCCATACCAATTCTATCCTATCAGGTCACATTTTTGGGCTTCGGATATGCGTCAATGCTTTTTTTTCGCCAGGTTCTTGCGGCCGCGGATAACTGCTCCACACAGGTTTTACGGATGTTCTGGATTTGTCCACGAATTGCACGAATTGCACGAATTGGGGGATGGAGTGGTGGAGTAGTGGAGTGGTGAAGTGATGGAGTGGTGGAGTGGTGGATGTCCCCGTTTGTAGCTGCGACCCATGGTCTGAGCTGTCTATTCCGTAGAATGAGTTTCATACGGATTGAACGGATTAGACGGATTTTACGGATGAATCGTTTCTTGGAGCGGCAGACGTCCTCGTCTGCCTATGTGGAAACCACTTCATCAAAAGTAGTTTAATACGGATTGAACAGATTAGACGGATTTAACCCAAATAATGCAGTAGGATTTTCTCAGTCCCTTTTTTGGGACTGATATC
>CAZOVZ010000004.1:0-71574 GCA_964583755.1 uncultured Candidatus Cloacimonadota bacterium | reverse complement strand
GCGAATATATGCAACACTTTTCTTTTGGTGCTAGGAGACTACTGCATTAATTGGGATATATTCCAGATGATGCCTGCGTGTTGAGGTTATCCTTGCCATCCCACACAAGTTGATGGATTCCAGCAGACTTGAATTCCTTGGCTAACGTTTTAACTAGCTGCCCCTTAAGGTTATATACTGACAAATGGATCTCAGAAGGATAGGGGAGCATGTAGGATATTGTCGTGGAGGGATTGAAGGGATTGGGATAATTATCCATAGATAGGCTTAAACTATTTTCTAGATATGCATCTTCATTTACTACCATACAATCAAATCTAGCCTTGGTACAGCTTGCCGGTCCAGGATTTAAGAAATTTGCTGCTTGATAAAAAAACAAGTTTATGCCGTTAATGTATCCTCGAATTTGGTAATTTGTATCAATCAGAAATGAATGAAATAAATCATTAATCAAAAAGTGTCCTTGTCCGTCGTAAGTACTACCCCAGTTACCATAACTTGGAAGGGTTATGATGTTAGAAACAAAAGGGCTATCTGGATTTGATGAATTGATGACTGCTCCACCATCGTTTCCATAAATAACTTTGTCGCTCAGGATCAAAGCCCGTGTTCCACTTATCGTCAACTCATCCAGATAGGTTATTGAATAGTCAGCATTAATTCTGTAAAAGTACACCCAACTCTCGTCTGTTTCGGTATATCTGCTGATATAAAAATGATCATCCGAATAGAAGCTAATATCCGCACATATATGTGGCACAACACACTCAGATTGAAGTTGCATACCTGTGTCGGTCAGTGAGTAAACAAGTATTCTCCATTGATCATCAATAAAACCGCACATGACAACTAAATTATCATAAGAGTCAACCCTGTTAACACCATTAGGTGTAGGTATTCTCCATCTAGCAGATATTCCAGATTGTGATAACTCCAAAATATCAATAAAATTTGAGATAAATACCAAACGGTTACCATCAGATGAGTTCTTCAACGGCAAAAACCCATTGTTTTGAAAATCCAAAAACTCTTCGTTCTGCATATCAAAAATTCTGAATCCATTCGAATTGCCATATGACACTGACTCAGTTAAAATTAAAAAACGGCCAAGAACAATCGTATATAGAAAGTAACTGGAAGTCTCATTGATGATTGCCTGTTGATTCAAGTCGCTGTCCATCAGAATTGACCGATAGAACCCCCCGGCAAAATAGCCATTGGATATTGGAAAAAGTTTGTAGAAATCATCATCTAAGCTTGCAGTGTCAGCATATTGCCATACATCATCACTGGTATATAGAAGTTTCTCAATTTGCCAAACACCTGTACTGGTTTTACCTGTTAAACAAATCGTATTTCCAGATACTTCTGTTAGATCAAATAAACTCCTCAAATTCGTAATTAGTATTGTAGATATTGAAGGGGAGCAATTTGTGGCAATTTGCAGTCTTACTAGGTGGTATTCCTGAGTTGAGTTGCTACAGACGAAATAAATATCGTTCTCAATCTGTTTTGAATAATGAATGTTTAGCTGTCCAGACCCCACAACAGCTAGGCTGTCTGGATATGCAGACGGAGTTTCGGAAATATAATATGTTCCGTTGAACCCCAAGTAAATATAATGACCATTTAAAAAAAAGAATCCTTTGTACCTGGCATTGTAGTCGATATATACTCTAGATAGCAAAACAGGTGATTCTGGCACTTGAACGTCAACAATACAGCGAAAGTAAAGTTCCTCGCCCTCGAAGGTGATTGAACTACCTTCGCAGATTAGTGTCCCGTTAGCATGCATAAAACACATGTTTGTTGAAACAAGAGTAATATCGCCTGCAGCATCTCTAAGATCAGTGCTGCTTTGCAAACAGAGTCCATCCGTTTGACTATAGCTATAAATATCCAGAGTCCCGAATATAGTCTCGGCATATAGGGTATCGTCATCTCCTTTTAGAACATTAATATATCGTTCCGGATTGTTAAACGACTGTTCAATTACGATCTCATTGCCAACAAGAGAAAAAACTCTGGAAGTCATACCTGATAGAGATACATACTTTCCATTAGACAGACGTAATAGCTTGTTCAGTGGAGTGTTGCCATACTCTACAGATCCTATCATAGCATATGGCAAGACGGCTAGACAAGGTAATAAACAGAGCATAAGAACAGAAGCAAGGACTAATCTTGTCAGCTTTGTTCTTATGCTCATTATATTTAACTTATATGCTATTTTGGATCCGGTGGGTCTACCGGAGGTGTGGGAGGATCTTCAACGTGAATAGTTGGAAGAGAGACTCGAGATCCTCCAGTAAATGTTTGTTCGCTAAAGCCCCACAACCATTCCGGACCCCAAGATTTCTTTGCGGAGCATTTAATCGTAATCCAGCAAGAGGATGTCGATTCGAAAAGTTGGTCAGGTGACCTGTACTTGCCTCCCATCCCTCCATTATAATTTTCTAAAAATGTCAGTGTACTTGTCTGAAACTCATATGGTTCACCATAATAGTAAACTTTCATGTATCCACTTGCCGACCCATTTGGGGCGTTATCGATATTTACATAATAATATGTAGTATCGGCAACAGCCAAAGATGATACTATTAATAGGATTAGCAACAAAAAGTGATTTTTCATTGTTTTCTCCTTGTTTTTTACTTATAATTATCTTTTAGTGACGCTACATGCTGCTTTTGCATACACGAATCTTTTGACAATTGAATCCAAATTTGAACCATACTCATTCGAGGGCGTAGAAAACATAAATGATATCACCTATCTCGATGATGATGTACTCACCGTCGGGATCCTCATACCTGATTTCAACTCCTGAGTCGTTTAGCGAACCCAGATACACAGGTAAATCCCGGCTCTTTATAATCATAATACTAGATAACATGCCACAACTACTGTTGAAGCTTCCCAGCTAACTATTAGTTAGTCCATTTTTTCTAACTTGCTGAATTTTGTTCTAAATGATGGGCTTTCAATATCATCCAAAGGATTTTCGTACTCACTCCATTGATAACTCTCTAAAGAAAACGTGCCAGTGAACTTGACAGTGTTTCCAGGTTTGAGATCTAGAGCAATATCAAATAATGAAGAACCTTCCTTAATTGTGTGAGGTAATTTTTGTATGATTCTTGTTCTGTTTACTTTGAGGTCCTCTGAAGCTCCAGTTCCTACCCTAATATAGTGCCGCATAGTTTTCCCCTCATGGAGGCTGATTTCTAGTTCGATTTCGTTAGCATTAGGATAATATTGAACACTGCTAACCGTACCAATCCAATCTGTCATTTGATAACCATTACTAATAACGTTTTTCCTTTCCCTTACCAACCTGTACTTCTCAGCATCAGTATAGTCTAATTCATCCTTTTCCCATGCTTTCTTTAGGATCTCGATCAAACTCTTCTCTTTTTGAGGCATCAGATCTTCAAACGTGGCTTTCGCAACTTCTTCAGGTTTGGTCGCTGGAGTATCAACTAAAATGGAATCGCTCGCGATACTGGATTCTTCAACGGCTGGTTCCCTCTCAATAACGGGCTCTTTACTTCCCTTATCCGGAATAATGATGATCAGTAATACGATTATTAGCCAACTGAATCCCAGGATTTTTGCAGTTTTTGTGTAACCTGGCTTAAGAAGAAACCATACAAATACATACGGCATCAGTACAATGCCTATGAGTAAGAGAAATCCAATTTTCCTGTTTTGCGGAGCGTTTGTATCTGTGTCGTGATCAGCCATGCTAATTCCTCCCTTGATTAATACGCTTTTCTGCTATAAAATTTTCCATTTTATCCTCAGTTCCATGAAGATAAATCTAAGGGTCATTGTGCCGTGCCAATTTGCTTGTGAGCATTTTCGATGACATCATACAGTTTAGAGCCTCTACTTGAAGAGCTCCATAATTTCAGCCTAAAGCGAAACATATCATGCCCTTGAGAACAGATATGGGGAGATCTATTCGACGCGTTGGAGATATAATTTGTTAAGCGATATAGGCCTTGCGAATGCTGAAGTTTCAGTTCGTTTGTTTTGTAAGTTCTGTCAGTGGGGGTAATTACATGCTGTTCATGAGGATAAGCCACAGGAACCCTCGAGGACTTTGGATCCTGATCCCATTTTATCACATTGTCGTTCTTCTCAGCCAAAAAAAACCAGTCATTTACAATATTCCTACTAAATTCCTTGCGAACCGTAAGTCTCTTCTGGAAAGGGTTTGCGTCCATTTCAGAATCATCAACAACCCACTATTACATTAGAACAGAACTATAGAATTCTGTCAACTCTAATTTCAGGTAATCAATCATGAGCATCGTGTATTGGTGGCTAACTGCTGATAGGAACTAAGCACAACATTGATTTTTGGTTTTGAATGTCAAAGGCTTCCATCTCCTTTTCAAGCGGCTCTGGGTCTTCAACTTATATATGCCAGGCGTCCAACTTATCTTGCAGTCTCTGCTGCTTACGCAATTCAGCACAATGGGAGATTTGTCCTTTGAGTATGCCATGCTTGATTTTGATGCCCACCTTGCCGACGTCCTTCTTGGTTAATACGCAGTAGCCATATTGGTTAACGCCTATCACACCTGCCGAAGCCAGTGCTTCCAGATAGACGAAGACCCACTGACGGCTTCTCCCGAAGGCTTCTGCGATGCTTCTGATTGAGGTGAAGCTGCGACTTTCGATCAGATTGAGAAGTGCCAGGGCTGCCTTAGGATCAAAGTACCAGTTAGGGCGTATCTGCTTATCTACATTGGTGCTGAAGCGATTGGAACCAGCGAATCAGGGCTGCAGAATCACATCCTCCCAGCCTTGTGATGCGGCCATGGCTTTACGCCGCACTACTATTGCCCTTCGTGGTACTTCGCGGAATTAGTGGACAACCTTACGTTCCATTCTGTTCTTTCACTTTCTCCCTGCCACCGTGTCTCTGGGTTGGACACCCAAGCTACATTTTGCTTGACGGATATCTGCCCCGTAAAAATCATGCTCATCTATCCAAAAATCTAAGGAGACAAGATGTACGCCATCGTGGATATCAAAGGATTTCAGTTCAGGGCCGAAGCCAACGCGATCCTTCGCGTTCCCCTGCTGAATACGGCGGAACCTGGCCAGTCATTGGAATTTGACCGGGTCCTCATGCTTCGCGACGAAGCGGGGATCAAGGTTGGCCAGCCTGTCGTAGAAGGCGCAGCAGTACTTGCCGAAGTGATCGAGCACGGTAAAGGCAAGAAGAAGGTGATTTTTCACACCCACAAGCGGAAAGGTTACCGCGTGAAAAAAGGTTACCGTGAGCAATACACCAGCATAAAAGTTACCGGAATCCGGTCTTAAGGACGAGGTGAAGAATGGCACATAAAAAAGGTGTTGGAAGCAGCCGCAACGGCCGCACAAGCAATCCCAAATATCGCGGCGTGAAGAAATACGGCAGCGAGATCGTCGTGGCCGGAAACATCATCGTCCGCCAGAAAGGCACCAAATTCCACCCCGGCGCCAACGTCGGCATGGGCAGGGACTACACCCTCTTCAGCCTGGTGGACGGCACCGTCAAGTTCGAAACCCGCAAGGACGACCGCAAATACGTGTCGGTGATCCCGGCGGCCAAGAGCGAATAACCCCGCTCCCGAGCGTAAATCTATAAACCCGGCCTCGCGCCGGGTTTTTTGCTAGCTGGCAGACTGCGATTTTAACCCCAACCGGTCCCATCGCCTACATCAGTTCTGCGGCAATCCCAGGTTCAGCGATCTACCCAAATCATTCTTTGGAAGTGGCTAACAACCCCAGGCGGGGGAAAAGGCTGATTTTCCTTGACAGGCAGGCATTGTCTTTTTTGCTTGCCAACATAATCTGATGCGAGGTTTGCAGCATGGAACTCAAGCTTGAGCCGCTCCAATTCCCCTCCGATGCCAATGTCATCCTGGGCCAAAGCCACTTTATCAAGACGGTCGAAGACCTCTATGAAATCATGGTCAACGGCGTTCCGGGGGTGAAGTTCGGCCTGGCTTTTTGCGAAGCCTCGGGGCCGTGTCTGGTGCGCAAGGACGGCACGGACAACGACCTGATCGAATGCGCGGTGGAAAACATGTACCGCCTGGGAGCGGGGCACAGCTTTCTGATCGTGATGCGCGGGGCCTTTCCGGTCAACGTGCTCACGGCAATCAAGCACTGCAACGAGGTGGTGAACCTGTTTTGCGCCACGGCCAACCCGGTGCAGGTGATCCTGGCTTCCACGGAGCAGGGCAAGGGCATTCTGGGCGTGATCGACGGCAATTCACCCAAAGGGATCGAGCTGGATACCGACATCACCCACCGCAAAAAATTCCTGCGGGACATCGGCTACAAGCGCTGAATGAACTACCGCTGTTTCATCGCTCTGGAAGCGCCGGACGAGGTGCGCCGGGACCTGGAGGCGAGGCTCTTTGCCTTTCGCCGCCAACCGGGGGTGAACTGGGTCAAGGAGGCCAACCTGCATCTGACCCTGCTCTTTCTGGGCGATGTGGATTCCGCCCGGATCCCGGAACTGGAACAGGTTCTGGCCAAAGAGCTGAGGGGTTTGGCCGCCTGGCCCCTGCGGATGAGGGGCCTGGAGCTGTTTCCCGCCCGGCAGCCGCGACTGGTCTGGGCCAGCCTGGAAAGCCAGGACAGAGCGGTGTTCGATCTGCATAAAAGCCTGTTGGGAGCGGTCCGCCAGTCCGGAATCGAACCGGATCCCAAACCGCTGAAGCTCCACATCACCCTGGGGCGGATCAAAGCCCAGATCCCGGCCACGCTGGAGCGGGAGATCCTGCAAAGCGAGGTCAACCGGGAATTTCACGCCTTTGGGCAGGTGACGCTCTACCGCAGCGTGCTGAAGCCCGAAGGCCCCAGCTACACAGTTTTGAATCAGTATAATCTGCAATAAGGAAGGAACCATGCAGGACAAAAACAAAGAGACCGCCCTCAAAACCGCTATCTCCCAACTGGAAAAGAAGTACGGAGTGGGCACCCTGATGCGCCTGGGCGACAAGCCCCAACAAGTGGTGGACGTGATCCCCACCGGCGCGTTCAATCTGGACCTGGCGTTGGGCATCGGGGGCATCCCCCGCGGCCGCATCACGGAGATCTATGGCCCGGAAGCCAGCGGCAAGACCACCCTGGCCTTGCACATCGCCGCTGAAACCCAGAAGCTGAAAGGGCTGGTGGCGTTCATCGACGCCGAACACGCTCTGGATACCGCCTATGCCAAGCATCTGGGCGTCCAGACCGAGGATCTGCTGCTCTCCCAGCCAGACGGCGGCGAACAGGCCCTGGAAGTCTGCGAGACTTTGGTGCGCAGCTCCGCCGTGGACCTGGTGATAGTGGACTCGGTGGCCGCGCTGGTCCCCAAGGCTGAGATCGAAGGCGACATGGGCGACAGCCACGTCGGCCTCCAGGCCAGGCTGATGAGCCAGGCTTTGCGCAAGCTGACGGCGATCGTCTCCAAATCCAACACCGCCGTGGTCTTCATCAACCAGACCCGCATGAAGATCGGCGTGACCGCCTACATGAACCCGGAAACCACCACCGGCGGCGTGGCGCTGAAGTTTTACTCCACGATCCGCATGGAAGTCCGCTTTGCCGGCGCGATCCGCCCCGGCGGCACCGATACCGACGTGATCGGAGCCAAGACCCGGGTCAAGATCGTCAAAAACAAGCTGGCTCCGCCTTTCCGCACCGTGGTGTTTCCGATCATCTTCGGCGAAGGGATCTCGCATCTGGACATCGTCCTGGATATGGCGGTGGATATGAACATCGTCAAAAAGAGCGGTTCCTGGTTTTCCTACGAAGACAACAAACTGGGCCAGGGAGCCGAAAAAACCAAGCAGTACCTGAAAGATACCCCCCAACTGCTGGCCAAGATCGAAGCCCAGGTAAAGGAAAAGATGACCCCCGATCTGCTATTGGACCCCGCGCGCGGCGATGATTCTGAGGATAGCACAGAAGACTAAACATACCGTAACCATAGAACTGGACAGCGTTAGCCGGGGCAGTCTCCCCCAGAGGATGCTTCCGGCGGCCTGGCCGGTTGGTTTTGCCGGCGAAGCCAGCCCGGACGAGGTGGGCGAACTGCTGGCGATCCTGCGGCAGCGGGCCTGGAACCTGTTGCTGGATTGGGTTGCCCAGGCGGAGCGGAGCAGCTTTCAGGCCCGCAATTTCCTGAAAAAGAAGCTCTTTGACCAAGCCACCATCGACGCCATCCTGGACGATTTTCGGGAAAACAACTATCTGGACGACGCCCGCTTCGCCGCCATGCTGATCCGCTCCTACAGCTGCCGCAGGGCCAGCAAGAGGGAGATCGTGGCCAAACTGCGCGCCCAACGCATTCCCACTTCGGTCTGGGAACCCTTGCTGGCAGAGCTCTACAGCCCCGCCGAGGCCAAAGACAACCTGGCGGAGTTACTCGCTAAATACTGCGCGACCCATCGCGACCTGCCCCGTCCAAAACTGAGGGAAAAAGCCTTCACCTTTTTATACCGGAAGGGTTTCGACCTCGAAGACATCCAGGCGGCCTGGAACAGCCTCGATTCGGACTGAGTTGTTTTTTACACAGAGACACGGAGAAAAGAGGGGATTTTACATAGAGTTAAACTGAGTAAAGGCAGATCTTGTTGAGAAATCAGAGTTTGATTATTTCACCACAGAGAAACAGAGTTAACGGAGTAGAGAGCAGAGGTTAATGTATATCCTCACCATTTCTCTTTTCTCTGTCCCTCCGTCCCTCTGTTTTAAAATCTTTTAACACCCCCACTCGCTGGCACCATTGGCTGATCGGGCAGTCAGCGCAGCGGGGTTTACGCGGATAGCAGAGGTTTTGGCCAAAGGCCACCACGTAGGAATTGATGTTCAGCCAGTGCTTTTCCGGCAGTTTAGCCCGCAGGGCCATCTCGCTTTCGAAGGGATTGCGAGTCTGGATATAGCCCCAGCGGTTGCAGATGCGGTGGACATGGACGTCGACGCAGATCGCCGGCAGGGAAAAGGCTACCGCCCGCACCAGGTTGGCGGTCTTGCGCCCCACGCCGGGAAGCCTGAGCAGGTCGTCGATTTCCGCCGGCACCTGGCCGCCGTAGAGCTCGTTCAGCGCCTGGGGCAATTGCTTGAGGTGCTTGGTCTTGGCGTTGTGAAAGCCCACCTGGCGGATGATCGCGTCCAGTTCCTGGTCGCTGAGTTTGTTCAGGTCATTTGGTTCATTGACGACCTTGAACAGCTTCGTGACCGCCCTGGACGTGGTTTCGTCCTTGGTCCGGGCGCTGAGGATGGTTGCCACCAGCACTTTGAAGGGGTCTTTGGTCGTGGTCTGGATGAAATCCACGATCGGCGTCTTCACAGCGTTAAAGTGCTTTCCGAGCTCGATCATGACTCTATCGATGTCAAATGCTGCCATGTTTCCTTCCCGCGGGTCTAAAAATGTATTGCAGGTTTTTGCGGGGCGCGGATATTGTCAACCCCAAGGAGTTTACCATGTGCGGAAGATTTGCCCAGGTGATCAAATACGACCAGTTGCAGAAACTGGCCAGCGAATTGCGGCTCACCAACGCCGCGGACCAGATCGAAGTGAATTTCAACGTGGCGCCCACCCAGACGGTGAGGGCAGTCGTGAGCCAGGCTGCCGGCAGGTATGTCGGGGCTTTCCGCTGGGGGTTGATCCCCTCCTGGAGCCAGGGCATCCCCGCTTACGCCATGATCAACGTGCGCTCTGAGACCATCACGGAGAAACCGACCTTCCGTGGCGGATTGCAGCGCCGCCGCTGCCTGATCCCGGCCACCGGGTTCTATGAATGGCGCCAGAGCGACAAGCAACCCTTTTTCATCCACGCCGCCGCTGGCGATCTGCTCTGGCTGGCGGGCATCTACGACGCCTGGTCAGCGCCGGACGGCAGCTATGTGCCCTCCCTGGGCATCATCACCACCGAGGCCAACGGCGTCATGAAGCCCATCCACCAGCGGATGCCGGTGATCCTGAGCGGGGAGGAGCGCCTGGACTGGCTGGAACACACCAGGCTGGACGCGCTGGATTTCGTACCCCTGCTAAAACCCTGCCCAGACGGGGATCTGGCGCTATACCCGGTGTCCAAATTCGTAAACAAGGTGGGCAATAACTCCGAGGAATGCCTGCGGCCGCTGGACACCGCGGAGGAGCTGTTCTAACCAGCTGCCAAGCCAAGAGAAAAACCTTGCCAGTAGTGGAGCAACAGCCGTTTTTGGCTGGTGGTCGGTGATATATCTGAGGAAGCCCAGTCCCCGAAAACAGAGGCGGGGAGAGGCTTTGAAAGATTATATTAAAACAGAGGGACGGAGGGACAGAGAAAAGAGAAATGGTGAGTGGGAAAGAGATGGAGATACATTAACCTCTGCTCACTCTACTCTGTAAACTCTGTTTCTTTGTGGTGAAAAAATCAAACTCTGATTTCTCAAACAGTTCTGCCTGTTCAAACCTCAGCTTTCATGCTGCCCTTAATCCTCTTCTCTCAGTGCCTCTGTGTTAAAGCAGCCTTAGAAATAGCGCAGCAGGATGTAGGCGGCGCTGATCAGCAGCGAAAGCAGGGTGTATAGGGCGCTGACCTTGGTGAATTCCCAGAACGAGATCCGGAAACCGTTTTGCTTGGCGATGCCGGCGGCGACGATGTTTGAGGAAGCGCCGATCAGGGTGCCGTTGCCGCCCAGGCAGGTTCCCAGCGCCATCGCCCACCAGATGGGGTCGAGTTCATGGGCCTGGGTGATGGTCTGGCCGATGTTTTCGATCACGGGGATCATGGTGGTCACGAAAGGCACGTTGTCGATAAAGGCGGACAGCACTCCGGACAACCAGAGGATGGCCATGGAGGTCGGTTTTGCCTGATTTTGGGTGATGGACATCACCTTATCCGCCATCAGGCTGATGAATCCCGTCTCGACCAGGCTTTCCACGATGATGAACAGGCCGATGAAAAAGAACAGGGTCACCCAATCCACGTCGTTGACCAGGATCTGTTCGACCCGCTTGCGTCCGCTCACCGCCAGCAGAAAGAGCCCGGCAGACATGGCGACGGTGGCGGTGCCGATTTGGAGAACGCTTTCCAGGGCCAGGCCGGTGAGCATCAGGGCTGTCACTGCCAGCGCGATGGCCAGGATGCGCGGACGCCGGATCAGGTTGGCTTCCTGATAGTTCATGAGCATGGCGCGATCGCGGTCGCTGACCTTCAGCTGTTTGCGGTACATGGCCACGATCAACAGTAGGCTGGCGCCGGTGATCAGCAGCACCGGCGGGGTGAGGTTTGTGATGAAATCCAGAAAGGTGAATTCCGTGGCGCTGCCGATGATGATGTTGGGCGGGTCGCCGATCATCGTGGCCGCCCCGCCCATGTTTGAGGCCACCACCATCGTGATGATGAAGGGGATGGGCGTGATCTTGAGCTCGTGGCAGATCAGCAGGATGATCGGCACCAGGATCATGATGGTGGTCACGCTGCCCAGCAGGGCGGAGAGGAAAGCGGTGATCAGAAACATCAGCAGCATGATCGGCAACGGCCGGCCGCGGGCCAGTTTGGCGGATTTGATCGCCAGCCACATGAAGACGCCGGTGTCCCGCAGTACGGAGATCACCAGCATCATCCCGATCAGGAAAAAGATCACGTTCCAGTCGATCGCCGCGAAGGCGATCTCTTGCTTCAGAATGCCCGTCAGGATCAGCAAAAAGCCGCCGATCAGGGCGGCGAGCATCTTGTTTATCCACTCTGTGATGATCAGGATATAGGTGACTATGAAAATCACCAGAGCGGCGAGCATCAGATGCATGTCAGGCCTGGATCACTTTCCGGAAGATGTCCATGGCCGTGACGACGCCGACCAGCCGGCCATTGTCCAGCACCGCCAGGGAACGCTTGTTGTGCTTGATCATTTCGCTGACGGCTTCGATGATGGAGGCATGGGGGCCGAGGGTCTTTTCGTCGCGGATCATGATCTCCTTCACGCTCACCTCGTCCAGCTTTTCAAACAAATGTTCCAGCGGTTCGAAGGAAAGCAGGAAATTCAGGTTGTCGATCATCATCAGATAGTTGGGCACGCCCACTTTGAGGAAGTTGATGATGTTGACTTCGCCGAGGTATTTTCCGTCGGCGTCGGTGACCGGCACGGAGGAGATGTCGCGTTCGCTCATGATATCGCTGAGGCCGCGCAGGAGGGTGTCCGGCCCCACGCTGACAGGGTTTTGGACCATGATGTCCGCGATGGTCAGGTCTTTTTTGACCTCGATGTCCAGTTGTTTGAGCCGGTGGATCACAGCATGGCTGTCCTGCAATGAGGTCAGTGAGGCGCTCAAAGCCTGGTCCCTGGATACCCCCAGCAGAGCCGCAACCATGTTCAGATAGAGCTTGGAACTGCTTTTATCCGTGATGATCAACACCACCCAGGAGACCTTGGTGCCCTCGTAATCCAGCGGATTTTGCAGGAAGGTCATGGCCATCACTGTGTCGTCGAATCCATCCATGCGGATGTGGGGGATGGCGATGCCGGTGGGATAGGCGGTAGTGGCTTCCCGGTCGCGTTTGAGGATCAGTTCAAGCAGTTCTTTGCCGCAGACCGGCAACTTGCGGTGGTGGCAGATGTTTTCCACCATCTGGGCATAAACCTGTTCCTTGGTCAGGACACGCCGCTCAATGCAGATGTTGCGGGCATCCAGGAAGTTTGTTAAATGCATCGGTCATCTCCTTCAAAAGCGATAAAAGCAATAATGCGCCAAAGGTTAAATCGGTCAACCATTTTAATTTCCCGCCAGCCAAAAGTACCGGGCCAGGATGTAGAGGGTGGACATCAACAGCGAATTGAGCATGTACACCGCCCCGATCTTGGTGAAATCCAGAAACTTGATTTTGACGCCGTTCTTGTGGGCGATGCCGACGGAGACGATGTTGGCGGAAGCCCCGATCAGCGTTCCGTTCCCGCCCAGACAGGCCCCCAACGAAAGTGACCACCAGACCGGGTCCATCTGGCTGGGAGTGAAATGGGTGGCGATGCTCTTGATCAGCGGGATCATCGTGGCCACGAAGGGCACGTTGTCGATGAAGGCGGAAAGGATGCCGGAAAACCAGAGGATGATCACGGACGTCTTTTTGAGGTCGTTGCCCGAGGCGGCCATGATCCGGTTTGAAACCTGGCCGATGAAACCTGTCTCCACCAGGCTGCCGACGATGATGAACAGCCCCACGAAAAAGAAGATCGTCGCCCAATCGATGTCGTTGGCCAGAAAGTTTTCCACGTGCTTGCGGTTGCTGAAGATGAGCAGGGTGAGGCCGGAGATCATCGCGATGGTGGCGATCTGGAGGTGCAGTTTGTCCTGCAAGAGAAAGGCTGCCAGCATCAACGCCACCACGATCAGCGAGCGGCGCAGCAGGGTTTTGTCCGCGATCAGATTGTCTTCCCGGAAATTCATCAGGCGGGCGCGGCTTTCGTTGCTCACCTCCATTCCCTTGCGGTAAAACAGCCAGGTGAGGCCGAGGCTGGTGATGGTCACCACCACGATCACGGGCGTCAGATGATAGATGAAATCCATGAAGGAATAGCTGGTGGCGCTGCCGATCATCACGTTGGGCGGGTCGCCGATCATGGTCGCCGTGCCGCCGATGTTGGAGGCGATGGCCATGGTGATGATGAAGGGGAGCGGCGAAATCTTGAGCTCATTGGCGATCAACAGGGCGATCGGGACCAGGATCATCACGGTGGTCACGTTGTCCAGAAAGGCGGAGACCACAGCCGTGACGGCAAACATCAAGAGCAGGATGCGCATCGGCTGGGCTTTGGCAAATTTGGCCGTCTTGATCGCCAGCCATTGGAAGATGCCGGTTTCCTTGAGCACGCCCATCACCATCATCATCCCAATCAGCAAAAAGACCACATTCCAGTCCACATACTTGCTGAAGGCGTTTTCCTGGGTCAGGGCCTGCGCCACCACGACCAGAAATCCGCCCAATAGGGCGGCGGTCATCTTGTTTATCCACTCGGTCATGATCATGACGTAGGTGATCACGAAAACCGTGATGGCAAAGATCATTTGGAACATATATTACCTCTTGAAACAGGGTCATAAACTCAAAATCCGCCGGGACTGGCCCATGCGGAACTTCTTGTCTGGCAGATTGATGCGGGCAGTAACACCCAAAATCGCTGCCAGTAAAAGACAGGCTTTGCTTTGGTCAAGATTTTTCGCCGGGACAGGGCTTGCCGTAACCAACTGAAGGCAGGGGTGAGCGAAAAAAAGCCGGCTCCAAGGCTGGAGCCGGCATGGGAGGTTGGTCTGGATTGGTTCAGAGGGTCAGAGCGAAGACCCGTTATCTAACCTGCCGGACCGGCGTGCTCATCCGTTTGCCGTCCGCCTGCAGATAGATGTCCGTCTCGTAGACCTGCTCGATCATGTAGTCTTCCAGGCTGTCGAAAAAGTCCATTCCGAGGGCTTCCAGGGCGCTCACGATCCAGCCGGACAGCCCGGATTCATAGACCACCAGGCGCGCCCGCATCCAGCGGTTCCAAGGGATCTGAGTGCCGGTCTGGGCCACGTTGGCGCTTTTCCCTACATAGCTGTCCGCGTAGTAGATGAAAGCCGTGTTGTCACGGTCGCGAAGGTCGATCCCAACGTTGGCGGAAGGGCCGTTGATCACCCAGATCGCCGAGCCCTGGATGGTGCCGGGGATGAAAAAGATTTCCGTGTTGCCCATGATCTCGGGGTCCGGCGCCAGATGGGCCACGGAGTCGTCGTTGGCGTCGCTGAGGACGATCCGGGTCGGTTCGGAACAGGAAAACAGCAGCGCGGTCAGCGCCAGCAAGGTAAGGAATCTGATCATTTCACCTCCTGATGTGGGTATATGTTTGAAATCTCTATTGGGTCGAAGTAACCGCGATCACCCGGTAGAACCGCTTCTGGCCGCTGATATCGGTGTATCGGGTCAGGGTCGTGGTGACCAGGGTCACAAAGCCGGATTGCGGATTCGCGGAACATTGCAAGACGTATTGGCCTGCCCCGGAGACCGGGGGCCAACTGATTTCGATCCCCGCCGCGGTTTTGCGGATCCAGGGCTCCGGGCTGAGCAGCGCCGGGGGCGGATAGTTGAGCAGGATCACGCCGTCGAAGGCGGGCACAGTGACCGAAGTGCAGGGCTGGCCGTTGTTCACTGCCGGGTCCTGATGCCCCTGGATGTGATGGTAGGTGCCGTCCAGACCCACCGTCACGGGAAAAGATGTAGGGTTGCAGATGGCCAGGCCGTTGGCAAAGCGGCGTTGCAGCGCGCGGTCGGCATCGATCCGCCGCATGCTGACGTCGTCGATGCAGACGCTTCCGTCTTCCTGGCCCAGAAAAAAGGCGAAGCGGATATCGGTCGCGACGGGGATGTTTGTAGTGCTGGGAGTCACCAGGTACTCAAAGGTCTGCCAGACCGTGTCCAATTGCAACACTGGCGCTGGCATCAGCCATTGCCAGTTTTCAGTTTCCTTCATTATAACCAGTTCGATGGGGCGGGGATGGTCAGCTTTGGCGCGAAACGTAATGAAGTATTGCTGGCCATAGGTGAAGGTCAGGCCGGGGTTGTTGGTTTGTTTGAGGGCGAAATGCCAGTCCAGGCTGTCGGTATTGGCGATGTTGCAGCGCGCAAAGGTGTTGCCGTTTTCATTGCCCAAGCTTAGGTGGTTTTCCAAGCTCAGCGGACTGATCACTTCGGCACTCCAGCCGGCCAGGCTCGCAAAGCCACCATTGATCATCTGTTCTGGCCCAAGCAGTTCCAGTGTTTCCAACGGCTGCCCCAGGTCGTAGTCAAATTCATCGTACCACCAGGTGTCGGCATGGGCTTCGGGCCCTTTGTCGATCCCATAGTAAACGTCGCTCAGCAGAGCGGCGCTGAGGCTTAAACGCAGATGGCGGAAGTCGGTGGGAAGGTTGCCTGGCTGCCTGGCGATTGCCACATTCAAGGTTGGAGCCTGTTGTTGGGAAGGCAGGTCCGCCTGCATCCAGAGCAACTTGCCCCAGTCGAAGCCGAAACCGTTGTCCGGATTGGAATCGTCCCATTCCTCAAACATCGCTCCGTTCAAGTGGGCGCCAAAGTCATAGCCGGCATTACCCACGATCAGCTTGCCCGGATTAGCTTGCCGCAATTGCGCGAGCATCTGGTCCATTCCTGCTTTCCATTGCTGGTCCAGCCAGGCGCGCGGATCGATCACACTATCGGCATTACAATCGATCAAATGCAGGTTGCAGGCATCGAAATCAGGCATCTCAGTTGGTACGGTTGACCAGCAGTTATCAACGAAGAAGCCGTCCCAGCAGGGGTTGGAGAGTACTGAGCCGGTGATGAAACTGGCAAAGTAGCCGTTCCAGGTCTGGCCGCCAATCTGGGGGCAATACACGGAGCAGTTCAACATTTCAGTGCCAGGCCAACCCGTGACCCGATCGCCGTTGTTTGTCTGCAACCACCAGGAAGGGTCGATTCCGTCAAAAAGGTCGTCACGAAGTACTTCTGTCAGCGGGTCCGGGCTTACGGTTATCTGCTGACAGGTCATGTAGGCCAGGATCTTCACCTCCGGGTTCAATTGACGTATTCCGCTGATGGCCTGAGGGTTGCGTTCGCCCATCTCCATATCAAGGATCAGTAGGTCATAGCGGGCCAGGGCTGGAACCAGCGTGTTGTTTTGGTAGGGCTCGAAAGCCGAAAGATAGTAATTGGCGAGGATGGGATAGCCTTCCACGGAAAGGGGAGCGGCGGAGAACAGCAGCGCGAGAGCGAACAGCGCCACGCTGGCGGAAACTGACCTGACAAACTGGAGCATCATCACCTCCTGTCGGTTTGGGGTTGGGTTTCAAAACCTGCCGGGACGCGGGGAGAAGCCTGATTTCGGCAGCTTAGCCACCACAAACTCAGCTTATCCCCGCCGGCAATACAGTCAAGTAAAAAAGGTTGTTGTCAACTTCCGGCTTCCTGATCAGGGTTGATCGCCGGTTTCCTCTTCAAGCTGGATCAGGGCCACCCGGCGTTCTTCGCTGAACCAGGGCTGGCCCAAAGCCACCGAGATCGAGCCAAACCACCAGCGGTTGTCCATAAACGCCAGGTGAAACTCGAACAGCTCCTCCGGATTCATCTTTCTGGGACTTTTCTTGGTATCGCACACAGATCTTTCCCCCTGCGACTTGAAAAAGGTTGGTTAACGAACGCCCGGCAAGCTTTTCCCCTGGTGCCGGATTCCAATTTTCTACACTTTGAGAATATAATCCGGAGGCCGATTCTGGCAAACCGGAATTTTACCCTCATGCTATATACCCGTGGCGGGCAATGTTACTGTGAAAAATGTTACCTTAGGGTTTTCACAAAATCCGTAACCCACTATAGGTGGAGGTGAATAATGAAAAATTGGTCTTTGGCAAACCGGTCTCTGGCAGGAACGGTCCCCCCTGGCCCTTATTACAGTCTCACCTGATACGTCTTAGGTACCGTGAGAGTTCCCGGCCCATGCTCGCTAACTCTTCGGGTGGATTTCGGGAATCAGATGGGAGTATAATAAGGGCGGGATAAGATGGATGTCGGTTTGAGGGCTTTGTCATATCTTTTACCAGAGTATATGTAAAAAATGCTTGACATAATGTAAATGAGTTTATTCATGGAGTCAGATCTGGCTGACATGTCGATCTGACACTTTTCAGCCGGATTACTTTGATTTGGGAGTTGCTTATGCTGCTGCAACAAAAGGAAGCCCTCTGGTCCCTGTTCAGCGGGGTGCTGTTCATCCTGGTCAAAGCCCTCTTCGTGAGGCTGCCCGGACTGCCCAATCTGGATCTGACCTTGCTGCTGCTCACGCTGTTCATCGTGTCCCTCTGGCTGATCCGGCATGGGCTGGGGGCGAAATTCAGCAAGCTGGACGAACGCGACAAGACCATCCGCTACCAGGCGGCGCTGATCGCCATCCACGGTCTGCTGGCGGTGGTGATGATCTATGCGCTGGCGCTTTACCTGAAGCATCTGGACACGTTGCAAGTGCCTCTGGGACAGGTGCTTGATCTGGCTTACTACGCGTGGATCTCGCTCTACGTGTTTTGGACCGGGGCCATCCTGATCCTCTACCGCACCGGGAGTTTCAATGTTTAAGACCAGCATCAACATCAACCAGATCCGCAAATGCCGCTTTGAAGCGGGGGAGATGACGCAGGAAGAGCTGGCCAGAAAAGTGGGCGTCACCCGTCAGACCATCATCGCCTTGGAGGCGGGCAAGTATCTGCCGTCCTTGCTGTTAGCAGTCAGGATCGCCCGGGTTTTCCACAAGAACGTGGAAGAGGTGTTCATTATCTGAGACAGTATGCCAGGTTGTCCAGATAATTATCCGATGCCCACCCCACGGAGGTCGAAAAAGTAGATCCTGCCTCGCTCGCCGAAGAGGTTGAAACCGTCTTCCATCCTGACCCAGCCATACTTTTCGTAGTAACCGTCGTGGTCCGTGGTCAGGTAGACTTTCTCAAATCCCAGCCGCCGCGCTTCCGAGACCCCATGCTCCAGCAACCTGCCGCCCAGGGCCCTGCCCCGGCAGGGTTTTTCCACGTAGAGGCAGGCCAGCCAGGGAAGCAGGTCCTGGCGGCTGATCAGGTCGTTGGTCAGCAGGGCGTAGCAACCGATGACCAGGTCCCCCTCCACCATCAGGTAAAAGCGGGGCAATGCTTGCTCTGACAGGGAAGAATGGACCACGCAGTCCAGGTAAAAGTCAAAGTTCTGTGGCCTGCCCCACTTGCCGTGGATGTAGCTGGCGGCTGCCTCCAGGCCGGGTTTGTGGTCTCGAACGTTGATTATCTGTGCCATCGGCGTCACCTTTGAGCGTAGTTTCGGCACGGTTTTCAGGTCCGCCGCGGTTGGCAAGGAAAAAGATGGGGAACCGCCGCGGGTTCCCCATTCCATCATGTTCAGTTTGCGCGAGTTAAATGGGTTTACGGTACTCCAATCCGAAGCCGTAGGGAAACCGCGGATTGTAGCCGGGATCGCCCAGATTCCAGTTTTCATCGTCATAACGGGGCCAGGAGAAGCTCAATTTGCCCTGGATGGGGAAGTCGCCAAAGAGGACATCCGCCACGCCCCGCCCTTCCGAGCCGGGAAACCAGGCCACCACAAAGGCTTTGGAGGCGTCCAGCTCCCGCTCTATCACCAGCGGCCGGCCGCAGATCATCACAGCGACGACGGGTATGCCTTTGGCGGCAATCTTTTCGATGGTGGCAATGTCCTCGGGATGCAATTCGTGGAGGTAGAGATGGGTTCCATAGGGCCCTTTCGGCACAGCGGGGGCGTCTTCGACGGCAGGGGTTTCGGCGGTGGAGCCGGCGCTGATCTTCAGGCCCTTGGCCAGGCCTTCGACGCGGATGTCGCCGAGCATTTCGGCGTAGGGCACTTCGCCGATGACCACGATCGCCAGATCATGCAGTGCGGGATCGGCATCGGAGCCGTCCTCGCTCAAAACGGCGTTGGGAGCCACAGCCTGGATTCCTTCCCAGATAGAGGTTCCGCCCACGATCAGCGAGCCCCAGGAAAAGGCGGCATTCTCGGCGGGATCACGGGGTTTTTCGTGATCGGGCTGGTCGTAGGATGTGTCTTCGGGCGGTTTTTTATCGTTGACACCCTGCCAGGCGACGGTAAATCCGCCGCACTGGTGGCCGCGGTTGTGGGCGTTTTTGCCGGTGACCAGGATGCGGGCATGTTTGGAGAGGGGGAGGATGTCATCCTCGTTTTTGAGCAGGACCAGGGATTTGCGCACGGCTTCGCGGGCCACCTCGCGATGGGCGGCAGAACCGAAGCTGGAGTGATCGAGGGACAGTTTGCGCTGCGCGGGCCTGGGTTTGCTGAACATGCCAAAGCGGAGTTTCACCCGCAGTATGCGGCGGACAGCGTCGTCGATCCGGTCTATGGAGACGCGGCCGGAAGCGATATGCTGGCGTACATGGGAGATGAACTCCCTCCACTTGGAGGTGATCATGAACATGTCCATCCCCGCGTTGAGCGACAGGGCGACGCATTCGCCGTAGTCTTCATCCAGATAGTCGATCCCGTCCCAGTCTGAGACCACGAAGCCGTCGAAGCCAAGCTCGTTTTTGAGCAGGTCGGTGATCAGGAATTTGTGGCCGTGGCACTTTTCGCCATACCAACTGCTGAGGGAGACCATCACCGTGAGGACGCCGGCTTTGATCGCCGCCTGATAGGGGGGCAGATGGATCCTGCGCAGTTCTTCCTCCGAGATGCACATGTCGCCCTGGTCGATGCCGTGGAGGGTGGCGCCGTCGCCGATCCAGTGCTTGGCGCAGGCGATCACTTTATCCTGGGTGAAATCGCCCTGGAGGCCTTTGACGAATCTGGAGGCGTAGGTTGCCACCAGCGCGGGGTCTTCGGAATAGCTTTCGTAGGTGCGGCCCCAGTGGTCGTTGCGGGCCACGGCGAGGGTGGGCGCAAAGGTCCAGTCCACACCAGTGGCGGCGATCTCTTCGGCGGTCACGGCGGCTACGCGTTCCAGCAGGTCGGGGTCGCGCGCGGCGCCCAGGCCGATGTTGTGGGGAAAGACGACGGCACCCAAAACGTTGGTGTTGCCGTGGATGGCGTCCACCCCGTAGATCAGCGGGATGGGCCGGCGGCCTTCCTCCTCCGCCATCGAAGCAGCCCAGTAGGCGTCATTCATGGCGATCCAGTCTTCCGGGCGGTTTTCACCGGGGACGGAGCCGCCGCCGCTGAGCACGGAGCCGATGTGGTGGAGTTTCACTTCGTCCGGAGTGATAAACTGGCGCTCCGGCTGCAGCAACTGGCCGATCTTTTGAACCACGGTCAGGCTTGCCATTAACTCGGAAATTTGGTCTTCGTAGTCTTTCATCGATGTATTCTCCATAAAGTTAGATTGTAGGGTCAGCGCAGTTCCGCCTCGAGCCGGTCGATCCGGCGGTCGCGGATCTGTTCGGCGATATCGCCACGGAGGGTTTCGAAACTGCGAACGGAGCCGTCGCGCCAGGTCACTTTCCATTGGGTGGGAACGGCCCCCTGCGGGCCGAAGGTGTCCTTGCGCGAGGGGTTGCGGTAGGTGACCAGAATTTCGCCCAGAAACATGAAACTGAAGCTGTCGGGGGGAAACTCCAGATCCTGAATCTTGCCGGCGAAATTCAGCCGGCAGGTCTGGGGTTCGGTGGTGAACAGCCAGGCGGGGAGGGCGGGTTTGAGGTTCAGTTGCAGCTTGCCGGCGGGATCGAGCTCGAAGGGGCGGGGTCCCAGGGCCATCAGGTTCAGGATGCTGATAAACTCCGCCGTAGCGCCGCTGAGGCGAGCCACAAAGCCGTTTCCGTGCACGGAGGGATCGGGATTGGCGCTGCTGACGATGAAGGAGGAGTTTTCCAGGATGCTGCGGCCGTATACAGCGGGGTCCAGAAAGGGGACGAAGACGGTCTGGAAATCCCGGTAAAACTCTGTGTAGAGGCCGTTGCGCAGCAGCTCCAGCATGTATTTGTATTCCATGTGCAGCCAGACCGATTCGTTTTCGAACCAGCCGGGGGAAAAGGTCCTGGCCCGGCCGATCTCCATCGGTTGGCTGGCGAGGGATTCGTTTACCTTGTACATCTTCAACACGGGGTCGAACAGCGCGCTGGCCCTGACGCTCCGGGCGAGCCGGGCAGCCTCTTCGGCAGCGGGCGCGCAGCGCAGGTAATGCACCGGCCCCTCCAAAAACAGCGGCAAAGGCAACTGGCGAAACTTCAGGGCGCGGAAGCAGGGCAGGCCCTTGTGATTCAGTTTGGGCACGGGGTTGCCGCCGGCTCCGGCAACCGTTAGCGGGACGGATTCCACCACTTCGTGGATGAAATAGGTGCCGATCACGCCGGAATCATTGTCCCAAGCTTTGGCGATGCCGGAATCGACCTGGCGCAGGGCGGCTTCGATGAAGGCGCTTAGTTCGCCGGCGGAAAAAGAGCGCTCGGTTCCGTCGATCCCCAACCTGGTGGAGGCCCGGAAGCTTTCCCTGGCAGCGTTGGAGCGGTCCCAAAATTCAAAGGGGGAAAGGGAGGACGCCAATAAACTTTGCAGCGTGGAGATGAATTCCCCCAGTTCGGTGAAGACGGAGAACTGGCGGTCCCGGATGCCCGGCTCGGCCAGGGCCGCGAGCAGGAAGAGAAGCTGGCGTTTGAGCTCCAGGGTTTCGTTGAGGCTGGAACCGATCAGGCCGGGCAGGCCGTTGAGGGCATCGTACCAGCCGGGTTTGCCGGCTTCCATCTCCACGCCGACGCCTTCCGGATCCAGGGAGGAGAGTTTGTTCGCCACCAGGGACAGCAGCTTGGCGAAGAGGGTGGTATGGTAGATTTCACCGTTGCCGTGTCCGGTGCGAACCTTGTTTGGTTCCAGGCCGCGTTGGCGGATCAGGGCTTCCTTTTCGGGGTCGAGGACCACGGCTTCGAGCTGCATGCAGCGGCCTTCCCAGACCACATATCGGTCATCCCGGGGTTGGACGCGATGGGCGTCGTCGTAAAAGCTGAACTCCGGCTGGTCGAACAGCAGTTGCCGCCGGCGTTCTGGATAGAGGGCCAGGTAGTTTTCCAAAAGGTCGAGGTTGTAGGTCCAGTGGTCGGTCCAGTAGCCTTCCGCGTGTTCGGTGCCATAGAGTTTGGCGCTGACGCTCAGCAGGTCTCCGATAAAGGCGTCGGGATCGCTCTTGACCGCGATGCCCTGGGCGTTTAGAAACACCATCAAATCCCCGGGGGTAAAAGGAGCGGCCAGATACCCGCCAACGGTTGCGACGTTTTGGGGGCCGAGGTATTCCGCCAGGATCTCAACCCGGCGCGAGGGGTCGGCAACCGCGAAGCGGAGCTCTTTGATCACCAGCGGGTTGAAGCCATCCAGCTGGATCAGGTCGTAAAACTGGCGCACATTGCCGTCGCCGACCTCGGGGTTGAACCAGACGTCGCTGCGCCGGTTTTGGTTCACGTCCCGGAAGTTGCCGTTGCCCTGGGAATAGGGTGTGGGGGTGAGGCGGTAGTCGTTGTAATCCCGCTCCAGGTCGCCGTGTTTGCGGGAATAGAGATGCAAAACCGCCTTTCCCCGCCTGCCCTGGAGGGTGTGCGGGAAGCCGCCCCGGAGCACGTTGTCCAAAAAATTCTGCCTTGCGTACTGATCCAGCGCCCGCTGTGAACTGCAAATGAAGTTCCGCTGGGTCAATTCCGAAACGATCGCTTGATTTTCGACAGCCTTCTCCTCAAGGTATCCGTCGCGGATAATATTGGGGACCAGCTCGTTCAGCTCGGTGGCTGACCTGGCGTGACCAATAACTGAGGTATAAGTGTAAGTGCGATTTGCGGCTATCGTGGCCTCAAAGGATCCCATCGCGCAAGGCAGACGGTTTTCGTAATGTTGATCTGATGTCAGCTCTTCCCAAGAAGAGGAGATGAAATTTTCCGGATGGAGGTAATCCGCGCGGCCGCCAAAGATTTTCACGGGATCGTAGACGGGGCTGACCAATTGGCGGTCCGGGCCAAAGCCAAAGTAGAAATTGCCTTTGGTGATCCTCACCACGTCGGGGCGGTCGGCGGGTTCCACTTTGAGTTTATAGAAGGGGACCTGCTGATCAATGTTGGTGACTTCCGCGAAGGCTTCGAAGAGGCGGCGCATGTGTTTGAGGCAAAAGTCGTCGAGGCCGTAGGGCACGATCAAAGGCAGGCCGTCCAGGACCTGCAGGCGCACCGGTTCCGGGTTCAGGTTGCGGATGGTCAGGCGGCGGGCCAGGCCCGCGTAGCTGGCCTGCGGGATGTTGAAGTATTCGACCCTGAAGCTGAGTCCCAGGCTGAGGTTATCCTCTTCCAGGGTCAACTGGGCCGGGGCGATCAGCATCCTCTGGGTCCGCCCCAGACGGGCGTCCTGGGGGTGGTTTTGGAAGGGTTCGTAAAAGTTGATGCCGGTCTGATCCGGGAATATTACAAAGGTCCTGAAGCCCTGGGTGGAAACCAGATTGTAGGCCCAGTTGGCCGGCAGGAATTCCATGATGGGCTTGTGTTTGCCCTCGATCCCCAGGCTGCAGACGCACTGCCCGCGGTTGACATAGAAGGTCCACATGGGGGTGCCCAGTTTTCCGGCCAGGCCGGGAAAGAAACTGGAAAAAGTTTTGGCGGAATTGTAATCCGCGATGGCAAAGACGCCATCATCCCTCAACTGATATCTGGGTTCGGTGCTGTTGTTTGACACGATTCTCGCTTTGCCTTGCAGGTTGCCAGTCATCGCCGTCTGAAGCCCAAAGCGGCCCGCACTGCCGGGTGCGGCGGCGCGGACGCTTTGGGTTCCAAATCAGCGGGGGCCTGGGTTGGCCAGGCCCCGGTTAGTTCAATCGATGTTTGCGGTCACGCGGTAGAATCTGGCGGAACCGGTGATGGGGGCTGTCCAGCTGGTGCCATTGTAGGTGCCGCCCAACGCGGGGGTATAGGTCCCGTAGGGGTCGTCCGCGCCATAGACGGTGTAGGAAGTGGCTCCGGCGATGGTACCCCAACTAACCGTAACGGTTTCGGCGGTTCTGACGATGCCGACGTTGCCCGGTCCGGCGGGTTGGCCGGCATAGAAGTAGAGGTTATCCAAGTACATGGTGCCCAGCGGGCCCTTGGACAGGATATACTGCGCCATGTGGCCGGTGATGTTCAGCCCGGTGAAGGCCGTCAGGGGGATATCGTAGGAGATCCACTGCGCGGAGGCGGGAGCGGGATAGGTGAGCTCGAACTCGGAGTCGTCACCGCCGCTCCAGGCGCCGTCGGCACCCCAGTCGACCAGCTTGATCTTGAAATCATTGGCGTCGGGAGACCAGATGTCCACATGCACGTGGGTCATGCCGGCGACATCGATCAGGTTGGCTCCCGCGGTCTCAATCCCGGTGTAGTTCAGCAGCGTGTATTTCTTCACCGGATTACCGGCGACCACCACTTCTTCGTAGGTTCCCTGGGACCAGGGGGTAAGCCAGGTATCCACGACCACATTGGCATACTGGTCGCTGAACAGGGAGATGACGCTGGCCTGGGGTTCGGTGGGAAGCGGAGGCACGGAGTTTGGCCAGACGATGGCGTAGTGCACGCTGTAGGTCTTGTGGACCAGCCCGTTCTGGGAGGTGACAGCAACCGTGGCTGTGCCGGGGATGGCCGTGGCCTGGGTGATGATGTAGGTGGCGCCGGGATCCGTGGTCGCAACTTGGGTGATTTGGGGAACGGCGACAGTGCCTTCCAGCAATCCGTAGGTGTAACTTTCGGAGAGGGGCGCGAATCCGCTGATAGTGGTCCCGTTGACTTTCAGATCGGCCAGGGTGGCATCCGAACCGGGAGGTGTGGGCTCTTTCCAGAAGTAGAGGTTGGCCAGCCAGACATCTCCGTTGCCGACCACTTTGAACTGGAACACGTTGGCCAGGTTGACTGGCGGCACATAGCTGTCGAGGCGGATATCCGCGCTGACCCACTGTCCTGGAGTGATCGGCAGGACGTAGGGGGTTTCAGCGCCGGGGCTGATCAGGAAGAAGCTGAGGGCGGTGGAATTGCCGGTCCAGAAATCCACATGGAGGAATTCATAGGCGGAAACATCCTGACTTGTGAACTCGGTGCCCTGGTAGTTGAGGTTCTCATAACGCAGGGTATTGACGCCGGCGACCGGGCAATCCACGGTCACGATGGTCTGTTGGCCCCACCCGGGGTTGAAGTTGGTGCCGGGGACGTTGCCATAGTAATCGCTGTAGATGGAGATCACGTCTTCGGAATCTTCGGTGGGTTCGGGCGGAGCGACTGTCGGAAAACCGGCGTCCATGGTGAAGTTCACTGTGTAGGTGAGGGTGGTGAAGCCGTCTTCCGCGGTTACCGCCACTGTTGCGGATCCCGGGACCGCCGAAGCCTGGGTGATGACATAAGCGGCGTTGGGATCGTTGGCTGTGGCGCCTACAGTGGGCGTACTGCCGCCGAAGGGCACTTCATAGCTGTAGATGAGCGTGGTGGGCAGGAACCCGGCGATGGTGGCGCCGTTGACCGTGAGGTCGCTGAGGGTGGCATCATTGCCGGCAGGCGCAGCCACGAAGAAATAGACATTGTCCACATACACGGTGCTGAGGTTGCCAGAGATGATCAACTGGGCCAGATGGCCTTTGGTGACCAGGTTGGTGAAGGCGGTGAGGGGGATGTCGTAACTGATCCAGCTGGCTGTGACCAGCGGGGGGGCAGAGTTGGCGTCGAAGGTCAGTTCGTGTTCACAGTCATCGCCTCCGCCGTAGGTTCCGTTTGCCCCAAAATCCACCAGCTTGATCTTGAACACATTGGGCAACGCTGTGGGGTTTGGGGTCCAGATATCCATGTGGAAATGGTTCATGGCGGTGGCGTCGATCGTCTGGGTAGTGAATTCGATCCCGGCGAAGGTCATGTTGGTATAGAGTTTGGTGTCATTGCCGGCGATTTGGACATCGGCCACATCAGCCCCATCCCAACTGGCGGACCAGGTATCGACTGTCACGTTGGTGTAGGCGTTGCTAAACAGCGAGATCACGTCCGCGGCCGCTTCCGTCGGGGTGGGGGCGGCCACGGTCGGCACCGCCGGAGGCGCCACGTTTCCTTGCGGTAAACGGATGTTGTCGAGATAGATGGTATGATCTTCGGTCCTGGCCGCGAAATCGGGGATGATGACCATTCGGCTGTAAGAATTGCCGATGGAACCGGTGAAGTCGAAGGTCAGCTCTTCCCATTGGTTGATCAGGGTGTTGGATACCTCAAGTTGGATGGGGGTGCTGCCGGTTTCAAACTTCACAGCCACAGGGCTGATCAAGGTTTTGTAGACCATGATCTTGAAGATGGCGTTGGTGGAGTTGAACTGGAACGGCGCGATGCCATCGGTAAAGCAAAGAGCCCAGGGTTGTCCTCCCGCACGAGCGGTGAACTGGGCGACGGTGGCAGAGGTGTTGATCCCGCCGCTGACAGGATTGGCGGGGAACTGCATAATCGGATTATCGGCGTTTTCTCCCACGATCCAGGTCCAGTCAGCTCCCTGGCCCGCCGGTTCAAAATCCACGGTGGTGTATTGGGCGAACATGATGGCGGAGAACGCCAGCATGAGCATCGCCAGTAACAGGTTTTTCGCTTTCATTGATAGCTCCTTTGCAAGCTGATTGGGGTTTTATTTAAGCAGGGTCATCCGCTTGCTGGCGACGGGCACGCCGTTCACCGTCAGGCGGTAAAAATAGACCCCGCTGGGGGCGGTTTCGGCATTCCAGATCCGGCTGTAGCTGTCGGCTGGCTGGTAGCCATCCACCAAGGTTTCCACCAGGCGTCCTTTGAGGTCGTAGACCTTGAGGCTGACCTGGGCGGATTTTTCGATCTGATACTCAATCGTGGTGTCGGGTTTGAAAGGATTGGGCCGGCAATCGCCCAAAACGGCGGGCACGGGGGCCTGGGTATGGTCGCCGTTGGCGGAGCCGCCGCTATGGAAATAGATGTTGTCCACATAGACGGTGCTGAGGGTTCCGGAGATGATCAGTTGGGCCAGATGCCCCACGGTGGTCAGATTGGTGAAATTCGCCAGGGGGATGTCGAATCCGATCCAGGCGTTGCTCACCAATGGCGGAGTGGAGTTGGCGTCGAAGGTCAGTTCGTGTTCGACGTCATCGCCGCCGCTCCAGACGCCGTTGGCGCCAAAATCCACCAGCTTGATCTTGAAAGCTGCTGGGAGGGCGGTGGGATCGGCAGTCCAGATATCCATGTGGAAGTGGGTCATGGCGGTGGCGTTGATGGTCTGCGAGGTGAATTCGATCCCGGCGTAGACCAGGTTGCTGTAGAGCTTGGTGGCGTTGCCGTCGATCATGACGTCGGCCACGTCCGCCTGGTCCCAACTGGCGGACCAGGTATCCACCGGCACGTTGGTGTAGGCGTTGCTGAACAGCGAGATCACGTCGGCCGCGGCAAAGTTGGGGGTGGGCGCCGGCTGGTCCGGCTCCGGGATGGCGACCTGGGGCGAGAAGGTGATGTTGTCGAACAGGATCACGTTGTCGGCGGTTCTGCCGGCCAGGTTGAAATCCGGGAAGACGATGATCTGGTCGTTGGTCTCGCCGATGCGGGTGGAAAAATCGAAAGTAAGTTCTTCCCATTGGTTGATCAGGGTGTTCGGCACCTTGATCTCGCCGGTAGAAGCGCCGCTGCTGGAGGCGAATTTGATCCCCACGTCGCTGATCACGGTCTTGTAGACCATCATCTTGACGGTGCAGTTGCTGGTGGTGAAGGTGAAAGTGCCGATGTCGGCGCCGTGTTGGGATTCGCAGCCCGCCCAGGGTTGGCCTGCCACCAGGGCCGTAAACTGGGCCACGTTGGCGGAGGTGTTGATCCCCGTCGCGTGGGGATTGGCAATGATCTGCACCGGCGGATTGGTGCCATTTTCGAATACGGTCCAGGTCCAACTGGCTCCCTGGCCGCCCGGTTCGTAGTTGATCGGCGCGTTTTGCGCGAACAAAACAGAGCTCATCGAAACGATGAACAGCGCCAGGCTGAGGATGATCAAGTTTTTCATGGTTTTCTCCTTATGAGATCGGATGTTAATTTCCTTGGTTGTTCAGGTAACTGGTGAAGGATGGCTTGGGGTCGCGGTTCGCGTAGAACAGGCCCCAGTTTTTTTCTATTTCGTAGGCGGCGGTGGCTTTCCCCCCGCCCTTCCAGGGTTCGTCGAAAACTTCAAACCAAAAGCAGGTCACAGCGTTGTTCCGCGCCCAATCGGAGAGTTCGGAAAGAAACCTCTCCTGGGCCGCCAGGCTCACTTCGCCTTTGACCAGCGTGCCCTGTTCGCCGTCGCCTTTCTTGCCGGGGTCATAGGCGGTGGCCCAGCCAACCTCGCCCAGGACCAGCAGTTTGCCGGGATGAGCCTGTTGCGCCGCGCGGAAGGTGGCGTCCAGCCAGGGTATCGCGGTATCCAGCGTTTTGCCGTTCCACAGCGGATAGGCGTGGATCACGATGAAATCCAGCTCCCGGGCCAGCTCCAGGCTTTCGGCCTGGTTCCAAAAATTGTAGTCGTCGGCAGTGGTGACGGGTACTGAGGTATAGTCCCGGACGGCCCGAAGGTAACTCACCAGCAGCTCTCTTTGCAGCCGATGCCCGGACCAGTAGACCTGGGTCTCGTTGCCCACGTTCACAGCCGCGACCTGAGCGGGAAACTCGTTGGCGAGCGCGATCCCCCGCAGGACGTTGGCGATGTTGGAGGCTTTGGCCGCGGGCCGGCCTTCTTCGTTTTCCAGCCAGACGCCCAGCATCACCTTCAACGGCAGCTCGAAGTCGCGGATCACTTCCAGGACGCGCTGGGTGTCGTCGTCAGCGTTGTAGACCCGGATCAGGTTCCAATACCGCGCGATGATTCGCAGATCCTGGAGGATCTGGGCCCGGCTGGGGCCTTTGATCCCCGGAGCCTGGCCCTCGCGGTAGCAGCCGTAGGAGGCTGCCAGGCCCAGCTTCTGGCCGTAAGGTTGAAGGTTGAAATCCCGGGCAATGAAAGGTTCTTCGGCTTCGATCGCCTGATCCGATTCCAGCAGCAGTTTCACCCCGGCCGGAGCTTCCGCGGGGATCAGCCTGTTTTGGCCGCAGGACGCGCACAAAACAGCGATCAATGCCAGCAGTAGAGGGGTAAGCCTGTTCATTGGCGATCAATTGGTAACTGCACGCGCACGGTCTGCACCGCGTTGGCGGGGATGTTCAGCTCCGCGTGGGAATCGCCGATCTGCAGCGTTAAAGCGATCTGGCGGCCGGTGGTATTCAAAAGTTGAACGCTGAGCAGCCCGGCGGCGTTGAGCGTGGCGCAGGCATGCAGGTCGTCGGCGCCGAGCCCGGCCCGGTCAAGTTTGGTCTGCACGGCCCGGTCGCCGGGGCGGATCGTGCGGCTGAACTGGGACAAAACATAGTACACCGGCGTATAGTAGACCTGCTGGGTGGCCGTGTCGACCATGATCGGGGCTCCGCAGAAATTTCCCACGTGATTGGGACCGCCCTGGCTGTCCAGCACGATGTTCCAGTCGATCCAGCCGCTGAGCCAGTGATCCAGGCTCACGATGACGTTGCGGGCATAGCGATGGACCGGCGTGTACATGGGATGGTCTTCCGCCTTGGTGCCTTCCCAGGTCACCGAGTAGGCCCAGTCGGTGGCGGTTTTGCTCCACCAGAAGGCGTCATTGCCAAACCAGCCGGATTCCTTGAAGCCCGCCGGGTCGGTTACCCCGCCGGGGGCGTCTTTGCCCAGGTCGTCGATGCAGCCTTCGGTGTGGATGATGTCAAACTGGGGATGTTTGGCGTGGACCCGGTCCAGGACGTCCTCATAAACTTTGACGGTGCTTTCATACCAGTGGATCGCCGCTCCGGACAAATAGGGCGTGGTTTCCGGATCGGCGTAGACGACGTCTGTCCAGTGCTCCAGACCGTCCCGGTTTTGGTCGTAGACCAGCAGCTTGAGGTTGCCATAGCCGCCCTCGCGCAGCAGCGGGCCCAGATGGTGTTTGATGAAATCCCGCTGGGTTTCCGGGGTGAAATTCATGCTTTCCCACTGGCCGTTGACCCCGTAGGGCTCGTTGACCGGGGTCAGGCCCCAGAGCTTGACCCCTTCCGCCCGATAGGCGTCGAGGTAGGCGATCAGATACTCCGCGTAACTTCTTTCGTATTCGGGCTTCAAAGTGCCCCCGGTGCCCTGCCAGTTGTTGGCGGGGCCGCCGGGGACATACCAGGTTTCGATGTCTTTCATCCAGGCCGGGGCCGTCCAGGCCGAGGCTACTATCCTCAGTTCCCCGTCCGCCTGCCTGGCTTTGACCGCCAAAGCTTCTTTGATCATGGGCAGCAGGTCGTAGGCGGGGTCTTTGATCCGGGGATGTTCCGCCGGGTCAAAGCCTTCCCGGTCCGGAGAAATGGAAAAGTTCTCCAGTCCGGCATCGGCATAGGAATATCGGCCTTTCAGGGTGAAGTCGCAGGCGCCGATATGGGTGCGGGTCAGGCTGAAATTGGCGCCTTCGCTCCCGTAGACGTTTTGCATCACTTCCGCGCGCCGGGCGGGGTCGAGCTGGGCCAGCACGTACGCGGAGGATTCGGTGAAGGAGGTGCCGATCCCGGCCAGGGTCTGCCTCAACTGCTCCGGAAATACGCGCAGGACCACCCCTTCCGCTTCGCCGGCCACGAAAGTCACGTTTTCCTGCCGGGCCAGCCTGTCGCCGGCGGCGGAGGTCAGCAAGATCTCGGAAGTTGAGTTTTGTCCCGCCAGGCCGCAAAGCAGCCCCAACAGCAGCAACGAGAGCAAATTCCGCTTTACCGGCAGCGCGTTCATGGCCGTATCCTAATTCTCCGCGGGTTCGGGCGTCTTTTTGCGGCGGGCTTCCAGGATGCCGCGAATCTCGTAGGCCTTGTCTTCTGTCAGAGTGTATCTGGCAATGATCAGGATCGCTATCGCCGAGGTGATCAGGGGTATGGTGACATCGAACACCCTCAGCAGGAACAGGGTGCGTTCTTCCTGTCCGGAGCCCAGGGCGAGATCAAACTTCGATATTTTCAGCAGCACGCCGGTCAGCAGCCCGGCCAGGGACATCCCGATCTTCACCATCCACCAGTAGATGGCGCCGAACACGCCTTCCCGGCGCTGATGGGTCGTGACTTCGTCGTAATCGCAGACGTCGGAGATCATCGCCCCCATCAGGGTGAACAGGGATCCCGTGCCGAACGCCACAAAGGGCGCGGCGAACAGCAACCAATAGGGATGGGCGGGATTGTATCCAAACCATTTGAGCGCGAATCCTATCAGCGAGAGGCTGATCGTGAGCAGGAAGGTCTTCTGTTTGCCGATCCGGGTGGCGATCCAGCCGGTGAGTTGGATCACTCCCAGGGTGGCGATGGAGGTCAGCATACCATACCAGCCCATCAGCTTGCCCGCGCTGGAGTTGTTGCCGTTGAAGAGGTAATAGATCATCACGTAGAGCGAGAATGAAGCTCCCAGCTGGAATCCGTTGAACACCAGGAAGGTCGCCCCGCAGATCTGGACAAAGGGCTTGCATTTGAAGGTGGTCTTGATCCCGCTGAAGAACTCCGCCAGGTTTTTCCACACGCCTTTGGCCACTTTTTGCACCGGCTCGAGGACTTGGGTTTCCCGCAGGAAAATTGCCGGAATAACACCCAATGCCGCCACTGCGATACCCACAAAGATAGCCAGGGTGCGCGCCCCGTGCACGGAATCCCGGAACAGGGCGCTGGACATGATGGCGTAAAACCAGGGCACCCCCAGCCAGGCCAGTTGGCCGACGGTATTGGCAAAGGCGTGCAGCCTGGTCCGTTCGTGGTAATCCGGAGTCATCTCATAGCCAAAAGCCACAAAGGGCGTGGCGTAGACCGTATAGGCCAGGAAGAAGAGGATGGACATGATCAGGAAATAGATGAAGTACTTGGTGAAGAATCCTTCGTGCTTGCGGAGCTTGATGGAACTGAGGGTGGCCGTGCCGGTGCCTTCCAACCCGGTGATGCTGACCACCACGCTGCCCACCGATTGAATGTCCAGGGTCTGGTTTCCTCCGGCCGTTTCAACCAGCTTCAGGTCGGCTACCTTGAATTTGTAGAGGTTGCCTTTTCCGTCCTGGGATTTCTCCGGGGCAAGATCCACGGCATAGGTCTCCGGATTGGGGATGCCGGCCTCAATCATGGCCACTTTAAGGGTCTTATGGGCGGGGATGTCCACGTTCATTTCGACCTGCGGAAATCCGCCCAGGTTGGATGCGAAAGTTGATCCGGCCTGCGTGGACAGCAGTTTGGGCCCGTAGAGTACAAACGACACGTCGGGATGTTCGGGGTCATACTTGATGCCCAGGCCGCCCTGTTCGTTCACCGTCGCTTCGCTGGTTTCCGTTGTGATCGCCTGGTGCTTGGCCACAGGGTCTTTGCCCAGGAAATCCACATAGCCGGAGGGCAACTGCCACATCACGGCGAAGATCAATCCGGCCAGCAGGGCGCCGGCAAAGATGAAGGGCCGGCGGCGTCCCCACCTGCCGCGGTGGTTGTCCGAAATGAATCCCATGATGGGGTCCGAGACAGCGTCGAAGATCCGAGGAATCGAGCCGATCAGGCCCACCAAAACCACGTCCATCCCCAGCCCCAGGTTGAGGATGACGACCATTGCCGGCAGGGCTGCTGCCTGCAGGTTGTTCACAAACATGCCTATCGAATAGGCCAGCTTTTGCTGAAACGAGATCCTGTCTTCCGGTCTCGTGGAGTGACGTACGCTTGCTCCCATGCTCTGCTCCCTTTATTGTATCAAGTGGATGTCGTCGAAATAGAGGTTGCCCACGATATAGACGTTGGCGCTGGTCGTGGGGTTCCACAGGCCCAGGAATTTGACCTGGGAAAAGTTAACCGCCGGAAACTGGCTCAAGGGTATCTCGTAGCGCGCCCAGTTTCCGGAAATCGTCGGCGTATAGCTGGAGATGTCGACCTGGGTGTTGCCGCCCGAGTTGTCTTCCCATTTGATGCCGAAGTGTGCCAGGTTGGGCATGGCGGTCTTGTTGATGTTGATCACCAGGGCGGAATAGCCGGTGACGTCCTGCGAGCCAAAGTTGAAGGCGATCCCGCCCCAACCGGCTCCGATGTCTGCAAAATTGACCGACAGCACATAGCTGCCGTCGACCGGGGTCACTGCCGTACTCTGTTCGTTTGGTTCGGCGGGATTGCCGCTCCAGTCCGCGCTGTTGACGATCTGGCTGTAGGCCAGCATCGGGTCGGTGTGGGATTCCGAATAGATGCCCATCGTGGTGGAGGGTCCGGTGCCGCTGATATTGGCGGTATCCGTCCTCAGGGTGCCATTGCTGTCCGTATAGGACGCGGTGATGGAGCCGCCGGCGGTGATGGCGATCGTATCCGTGGCGTCGTTTGTGGGGCCAAAGTGCAGGGTTCCGCTGCCACCGCCGAGGGCGTCCAGCTCTATCGCCAGGCCGATTGACGCCCTGCCGTTGGAAACTGAGACGTTCACCGTCTGCCCCGCCGCCGCCTGGTCTTGTACGCTGACGGTGGCGCTGGCCGCGTCATCGGCGTAGCTGTCCTGGTCAAAACTCACGCTGCCCGGCGTGGATCCCCCGCCGTCCCAGTAGATGTCGTCGATGGCAAAGCTGCACTGCGCGCCCTGCTCTTCCAGGATGATGAAGGTGTAATCCAGCGATTCCAGGTCCACATTGCCCCGGATCGCGGAAAGCGGGATCACCGCCTGTCCCCAGTCCCCGTTGCGGACCAATCCGTAGGCGGTCTGGTTGGCGGGGAAGCTCACGTAGCTTTGATGGTCCTCGCTGTCGCTGATGCCGATCTTGAAGGTCACATTGGCGGGCATTTTGATCATGAATTTGATGTTGCCCTCGGCGAACCCGGAGAGGTCGAGCGGGGTGGTGGAACTGATCCCGGCTCCGAACCAGCCTACCCCCGCGCTGGTCCAGGCAAGCACGTTCGCGCCTTCATAGGGTGGGATCGTGGCGGGGTTGAGGGTGTTTTCCCAGACGTAGATCTGGGCGTCCACTTCGATCGTGAGGCCCGCGTCCACCGGCGTTTCATCGGTAAAGACGCCAAAGGTCTCAAGCGGGATCAGGGATTCTTCGCTTTGATACACCCGCACCCAATCCACCAGCATGCTCTGCGGCCAGACGGTGCCGGAATTCGGCGCTCCGCCAAGGTTGCCGCCCACGGCCACGTTGAGGATCAGGAAAAACTCTTTCAGAAATTCGTCCATGCTGCCCGGATCGATCACTTTAACAAAGTAGGGCATGCCGTCGATCTTGCCGACTATCCGCTGCTCGTCCCATTCCACGCCGTAGACGTGGTAATCGTTGGAGAGCGGGGCGGACAGGCGTTTGCGGGTGCCGTAGGAGCGATGGCTGGAGCTGTCTTCGTCCCACCAGTGCAGGGTGCAGAGGGTGGTCTGGTCGCCGTGCAGCAGCGGGCTGAGCTCCATGATGTCGATCTCGCCGCACTGGGGCCAGCCGGCGCTGTCGTGGTTCTTGCCCAGCATCCAGAACGCCGGCCACATTCCGTTGCCTGTGGGCGCTTTGATCCGGGCCTCGGCCTTGCCGAATTTGAAGGAAAACTTGTTCTTGGTGTTGATCCGGGCGGAAGTCACCGAGCCGTCGCGCTTGCCGGGCACGGGATAGTTGATCGAATCCCAGACCGCCGAAAGCACCAGGTTGCCGTCTTCCAACCGCACATTTTCCGGGGCGTTGGTGTATTGCTGCCACTCGTCGTTGCCCCAGCCGTTGTCGCCATAACCCAGGTCGAAGCCCCAATTGTTGCCGTTGAGGGTGGCGGCTTCAAATTCGTCCGCCCAGACCAGGGTGTAATTAACCGGTTCCGTGGAGTCCGGAACCTGATCCGGAGGCGTGATCTTGTCGCAGCCAAAGGCCAGCAAAAAAACCACCGCCGCAAAGATCAAACTCAGCGTCTTGATTGCCATTTGAACCTTCCTTTTAGAGAAGCTATTTATTCATCTATTCAAAGTGTGAAACGACATTGACTGCTATATAGCACTATTTGCGCCGCCGCCAATCGTGTCAAGCTTTTTTTCGTGCTCATCCAAAAATACCTCCGGCGTCCGGAACAGGCCTGGGCTCCGTTTAAAAGATTACTTGACTTATTTGGAGCTTGCGCAATCATTGTTTTCATTGCTTGATAGCAACAGAGCCTACGCGGAACTCGCGGCTGTCAGGCACCGATCGATTGCTATACGGCCCCCATGGCCGCCCTAAAGTGAAGTGAGTTTGATGACCAAAGCCATCCACAAGTACATCCGGATCAAAGACCGGATCAAAGACCTGATCGGCCAGGGCCTCCTGGTGGACAAGCTGCCCGGAGAGCGCGTCCTGGCGGAGCGGCTGGGCGTGTCCTACATGACGGCGCGCAAGGCCGTGGCGGAGCTGGTCGATGAGGGTGTCCTCTATAAGGACAGCACCAAAGGCACCTATGTCGGCCACAAAAAAAACGGTTCCCGGATCACCAACAACATCGGTTTCTTTTTGGACGACAACATCCAGGATGGCATTTCCAGCCCCTACTACTCCCTCGTCTTCAAATCGCTGGAGGCCGAGGCCACCAAAAACGGCTACAACATCCTTTTCTTTTCAGATTTTGACGACCTCAACCCCCTCAAAAACACCAAAAAGGTGGACGGCGCCATCATCTGCTGCTTTCCCCGCATCGAAGACCGGATCCAGGAGATCAAGCATTTCCTCCCCCTGGTCCTGTTGGACAACATCGCCGCGGATAAATCCCTCCCCTCCGTCACCATCGACAACTTCAACAGCTGCAGCCACTCCACCGAATACCTGCTCTCCCTGGGCCATCGCCGCGTCGGCTTTGTCTCCGGCCTGATGGATTCCGACGTCTGCAAGCACCGCCTGCTGGGCTACCGCAACGCCCTGGCCCGCTTTGGCCTCAAAGCCGATCCGAAGCTGGTCTTCCGGGGCGATTATTCCTTCGAATCCGGCGAACGGGCCGGCCAGTATTTCGCTTCCCTGACCCAGCCGCCCACGGCGATCGTCTGCGCCAACGATTCCATGGCCATAGGCGCCATGAAGGTGATCCAGGAGAGCGGATTCCGCATCCCGGAGGAGATCAGCGTCCTGGGCTTCGACGACGTCCTGATGGCTTCGGTGGTCTTTCCGCCCCTCACCACCAACGCCGCCCCCATCGAAGCCATGGCCGCCAAAGCCGTGGAGATGCTCCTGGACGCGATCGGCGGAGCCAATACAGACTTTAGCCACCTGGTCCTGGAAGCGACCCTGGTCAAGCGCGGCACCTGCGCCCCACCGCCTAGTTAATCCGTTGAACGGTTGACCGGACGAACGGTTGAACGGAGGCGGCTCTGCCCTCGGCCCCGTTAACCCCTAACCAATTAACTCACTTACCCTTTGGCTCCTATTACAATCCCTTTTGAATGTCCTTATCCACCGTGAGAGTTGGCGAGCCCGGGACGGGAACTCTTCGGGTGGATTACACGATTCATTAAGGATTGCAATAAGGAACAACCCCGTCTATGGATAGTGGGTTACGCTTTTTTTGGAATAGGCCACGGAAAATCGCGTGAAAAAGAATAGAACTCTGATGACAGGATCGACATGATCATCGGGATCACAGGATGACGTGATGAAGTGGTTGGGTGATGGAGGCGAAAGCACCGACCGCATAGAATACCAGCAATATGGCTGATAAGCTCTAAGCATTAAGCAAGCGTTAAGCAGACCCTTGCTTAACATATAACTGCATATACCACAGTAAGTTAACCCAAGCTTTTAGCAATTTCTGCTTTCTCCATCCCCCCGGCAGGAAAGAGAGGGGAATTGATGCCGCAAATCTGAGAGGTAAAGGGGAGTAATCATATAAGTAATATAAGTAATATAAATAATAAAAACAATTATATAATATATAGTATATATACTATATATATCAACACTTTAACTAACTCCAGCATGTTGAGGTTTCGCCTCCATCCCAGCGGGGCGTCAAAGGCCCGGATATTGCTTAAAGCTTGGCCTAAACCCTTGACAGGCAATGAATAAACCATTACGCAAGGGTTTGCTTATCGTTTGTTTAACGCTTAATGCTTCGGGGCTGTGACATCGATAGTGCCCTGCCCAGTCAGTGCGCATCCTTCCCCTGGAAGCTGTCCTCCTGTAGTAGCGGGAGTGGGATGGTTTTCTTTGGCGACAACTGGCGAGTGTCCACCTGATAACCACAAAGCCCAAGTGCCGCCAGATGGCAAGTCCCGGCGGCTATCCTAATCTACAGTCTGTCATCAATCGGTGTTCTCATTGCCTTGAACCTGACGCCAGAGGGCGGGTGACAAGTGGCGCTGGGAACGCTGTCCGGCAAATAATTGCATCAGCGGCAAAAAAATGCTTGACACGAAAACGCTCCGGGCGGAGAGTGCTATATAGCAGTAATTGCTCAATATCTTGCAGATTCCTTTGACAATTTAAGGGAGGATGATATGACCGATCACGGTTTTGCTTTGAAAACAAAACTAACGTTCATCATCGCGCTGATGATATGTTTTCCACCGCGGCGGCGCCCCGCCTGGCCGCGGAAACCAACCAGGTCTACCCCCAAAAGGAAGCCGGCGGGTGGAGCCTGAAAGTGGACGGCAAAGATTACTTCGTGAAAGGCGTCGTCTGGGGCTACACGCCGGTCGGCGAAAATTATTCCTACAACCTCTGGGGCCACTCTGATGAATTCATCATGAACGTTCTGGATTACGAGTGCGGACTGATGAAAGCCGCCGGGATCAACACCATCCGCTGTTTCGGGCTCATCCCCCCCAAATGGGTGGCCTACATCCACCGGGAGCACGGGATCATGACCATCGTGAACCATCTGATGGGCAGATACGGCTTCAACGTGAACGGAGCCTGGATTCCCCAGACGAACTATGCCGATCCCGCCACCCGGGAAGCCATCAAACGGGACATCCTCGGTGTGGTGGAGCTCTACCGCGACACTCCGGGCGTCCTGATGTTCGCTTTGGGCAACGAAAACAACTATGGCCTGGAATGGGCAAGCTTCGAGATCGAAAACCTGCCCGTGGGCGAACGGCACCGGGAACGGGCGAAATACCTCTACAGCCTCTATGAAGAGATCATTGCCGCCGGCAAACAGCTTGACCGAAAGCATCCGTTCACCATCGTCAACGGCGATATCCAGTATCTGGACCTGATCGCCGGAACCTGCAAAAGCCTCGACCTCCTGGGCGTCAACGCCTACCGGGGGATCAGCTTTACAGACCTCTGGAAACGGGTGGATAAGGAACTGGGCCTGCCCATCGTGCTGATGGAGTTTGGCAGCGACGCCTTCAACGCCCTGGAAAACCGGGAGGACCAGTCCGGCCAGGCCCACATCGTGAAGGGCAACTGGTCCGAGATCTACCGCAAGAGCCGCGGCAAGGGCGAGGAAGGCAATGCCCTGGGCGGCTGCCTCTTCGAATGGCGCGACGAATGGTGGAAATACAAGCAGGAAGAAAACCTGTTCGTGCAGGACAACAACGCTTCCTGGAGCAACGGCGGTTATTCCTTTGACTTCATCGAGGGCCGCAACAACATGAACGAAGAGTGGTTCGGCATCTGCGCCCTGGGCGACCCCAACGACGACGGGGTCTACGCCGCCCGGCCCAGAATGGCCTACGACGTGATCGCCAAAATGTTCAAAATGGACCTCCCCGGGCTGGATCGTGACGCCTTGAACTCTCAACTGGCGGCGATCGACATGGATTTTCTCGCCGTGGCTGCCAACCTGCGCCAACTGCAGGCCGAAAAACAGCAGAGCGACGCGCTCCGGCTCACTGGTGGCAGCCTGGAGGGAGACCTGGTCTTCAACGGAAAATCCGCCGAGGTGGAAACCAACGGCAAGAACGGGCTGGATTTTTCCAATGGCGAGATGCTGTTTCTGGATTTCGCCTTCAACCCCATCAGCCGGATCAAGGGCAATTTCACCCTCAACATCCTGGGCAACGTGGTCGACAAACAGCTCGACGAATACTACGGAAAACGCGGCGCCACCTATGTGAACGTGATCTCCGAAACCAACGCCGCCGGCCTGGCGGTGAACACTACCCGCGAGGTCAAGGATTCCGAACGCCTGGAGATCTACAGCTTCGACGCCACCTACCACACCCCCGCTTTCGACCTCAACGCCTTCTACCACGTCCCGCGCTACCATTGGAAATACCAGGGCGACCTCTATGGCCTGCTCTACGAAGCCACGGACATGGAAGGGATGGACATCTGGAACGCCAAAGCGCCTTACGGCCTGGAATTCGTGGGCAACAAGTTTCTGCCCGGACTCCGCGTCGTGGCTGGCCCCGAGGTCTATTGGGGCGCCAACCCCAAAGCCCTGGTCAAATACGACTGGGCCACCCGGCTGGCCAAATTCACCCTGATCCACGCGGAGGATTTTGCCCGCGCGCAGGCCTCCACCACCGCCACCGAAGCCACCTCCCGCGCCACGCGGCAGACCTCGCTGAGCCTGGAGACCAAACTCATCCCCCGCACCAAGCTGGAGCTGGGCTGGCTCTTCGCCGGCAGCGAAAAGCTGGATGAAACCTTTTACTACTACGAGGACGGCGAGGTCTATCGGGACCAGATCAAACTGCTGGACACCCAGGGCCTCAAGGCCAAAGCTACGGTGGACGGCCCCGCCGGCAGCAAGATCGACGCCTCGGTCACCCTGGCCGGATTGGTTGCGGACGGCGGCAGCCCCCTGCGCGAATTCGACACCACCCTGCCCTATTCGGCGCTGGGCAACAAACTGGAATTTGAGGGCGGGCTCCTGATCCCGCTGGGCAATATCTGGCTGTTGCCCCGGGCGCTGTATCGGACCAACCTGCTGGAATCCAACCCCAGCCTGGAACCCTCGATCGACGGCACAGACCTCTTTCCCGGCCTCAGCCCCCGCAACCGCGACAAAGATCCCTTTGCCGTGCTGGACAACCGGCAGGCGCTGGCTGGCGAGTTTTTCCTCACCTACGATCCCACTCCGGCCAGCTATTTCTACGCCTGGGACAGCGACCGCAAGGAGGACGCCGCGTTCGCCTTCAGCGTGGGCGGCAACGTGACCCGCTACGAGACCGTGACGGACGCCAACCTCTTTTTCTACCAGGAAGGCAACACCAACGCCCCGTTTGGCAGCGGCCTGCCGGCGGAGGACGTCTGGCTGGCCAAGGGCCGCTTTGTGCTCAATCCCAACCGCGGATTGAAGATCATCGCCAACCTGGAAGGCGGCAAGCAGCAGTCTTCCGGCAATCCCGAAGGCGCCGCCCCGGAATACGTTTCCCTGGCCACGGAATTCATCCTCAACAACCGCCACTACATCGCCGCCTACGCCAAAAAGGACGCCTGGGGTCCCCTGGACTGGTACCGCCAGTTCAACATCACCTTCCCCTGGCAGTTCATGCTGGATTATTCCGTGCTGATCGACAACTTCCTCTCCAAGACCAACTCCAGCCGCCTTGGCGTCAGGTCGCTGCTGCGGACCCTGGACGCCGGCTCTCCCACCAACGAAGGCCTGGAAGTCCTGAACGACTATGAATTCCAATCCGGATTCTACTTTAGCTACGAGTTTTAAGGAGCACAGCGTGAAACAAACACTGATCCTGATCACCCTGGCCCTGGCGCTGATCTTCATCGCGGGCTGCGACCGCCAGACCGGCGACCCCGTCTCCGTGGCCGAACTCCCCACGGATTACGTTTTGGACCTCTACGGCCCCAATGAAGGCATCCATCCGGACACCAGCGTGTTGGACGACCCCGCCAATCCCTTCGCGGACGCCAACCTCAACATGGAAAACATCTGGGACCTCAACGATGCCTCCCCCTCGCCCAAGGCGAAATTCTACCTCTGGTCGTCGATCCTCGCCAACATCCCCATCGGCGAGTATCAGTATTTCACCGCCAGATCCCTGCATGAACTCTACACCGCGGGCGGCAGCGAAAACGCCCGGCAGCAGGCCATCCGCGCCTACCGCGCCACCCTGGACCACTTTTTCGACGGAGTGACCTGGTGGAAGGCGGACTGGATCGAGGAAGAGACCTACTATGCAGTCCTGCTGCGCAACCTGGTCGGGGGATTGCTCTACGATCCCGCCGGGGAAAACCTGTTGCCGCTCTACAGCGATCCCGTGCTCGCGTTGGCGGATCTGAGCGAATGGGGTTATGTCTACGATACCGAGACGGGCACGTTGTCCCGCCGGGATTGAGGCCGGGCACACATTAAAATGAGTATCAAAGCCCGGTTGGCGCCTGCCGTCAAACGGGCTTTGATCATATCGAGGCAAACGCCGGCGCGGTGTTTGCCAAAGGATCTCCGATGAAAACGTCCCTTTTTCCGCACCTTGTGAAAACTCTCCTCGCGGCGCTGCTCCTGGCCGCCGTACCCCTGTCCGCCCAGATCGGCGAACTGCTCTGGGAAGAAAACTTCAACAACCTCGAGGGCTGGATCATCGAGACCGGCAACGGTTCCTGGGGCTGGGGCAACGGCGAACTGGAATACTATTCCCCGGCCAACGTCACGGTGGCGGAGATTCCCGGCGAACCGGGCAACAGCGCCCTGCGCGTCACCGCCAGGCAGGAATCCGGCCCGGGGATCGTGGATCAGTGGGGCAATCCCCTCAATTACACCTCCGGCAGGCTGAACACCAAATCCAAAGTGTCGCTCAAGTATGGGATGATCGAGGCCCGGGTCCTGGTGCCGAACATCAATCTGGGTGGCTGGCCCGCGCTCTGGATGCTGGGCACGGCCAACTACGCCTGGCCCCGCAACGGCGAGATCGACATCATGGAAATGGGTTTCAAGGAGGCGTTTCGTGACCTCCACGATACCCACAACGGCGGCAATGGCCAAAACAACTCCACCGTCAACCAGATGGTGGGCGCCAACGCCCTTTTCTATACCGAGGCCGCCGTCACCCCGGAAAACCCTTCCGGCGCCGCCAGTCTCGCCTGGGATCCGGAAGACGTCTTTTGCCGCCCCTACTACGGCTACGATCCCCCTCTCACCGGCAGATACCTGATCTACCGCACCTATTGGGATCAGGCCAGCCTCCGCTTCACCGTGATCGACGGCGGCACCGAATACGACCTCTACACCGAGCCCTTCGCCATCGACGCGGAGTCCGCGGAGTTTCAGCAGCCCTTTTACCTGATCGCGGACCTGGCCATCGGCGGCGCCTTCACGGACGCCTACAGCCTGGGCAATCCGGGCAGTGGGCTGCCCGTCACCATGCCCTTTCCGGCGGACCTGTATATAGATTACATCAAAGTGCGTCAATGGAACGGCCAGGGCGAGGTGCATCTGGGCCCGCCCGCCTTCCAGAGCGGAACCTACGGCATTTATACGGACCTCACTCCCACGGACGATGCCCTGGAGATCGGCGTGGACGCGGAGATTTATGTCTGGGAAGGCACCCTCACAGCGGGCACGATTCCGCCCTACGAAGGCGACAACGGGATTTCCTGGACCACAACCGGCCTGGGTTGGTTTGGCGCCGGGATCATGTCCGTCCAGCCGGTCAACCTGTTCAATTTCGGCGAAGGCAGCCTCAAGTTCCGGATCAAGATTCCCGCCAACGTCACCTTCAAGATCGGCATCATCGACTCCTGGGGCAACCAGAACTACGTCACCTTTCCCGCCAATCAGACCGCCTTTGGCCTGATCCGCAACGGCGACTGGGCTCAGGCCGCCATCCCCGTCTCCGAACTGCGCGGCCTTTACATCGACCTGAGGATGCTCAGCTATGAATTTGTGATCCTGGAAGAGCAGGGCGCGCAGTGCTCGTTTGCCCTGGACGACATCTATTGGGAAGGCGGGGGCGTGAACTCCGGCGAAAACCTCGCCCCGGCGGCGGATTTCGTGCTGAAGCCAAATTGGCCGAACCCCTTCCGCCCCGCCACCAACATCGCTTTCACGCTCAAGGAAGCCGCCGCTGTCCGCCTGGAAATCTTCAACATTCTGGGCCAAAAGGTGAAAACCCTGGCGGACGCGCGCCTGGCCGCCGGAGAGCACAGTCTGCCCTGGGACGGCACCGGTTTGGATGGCCGGCCAGTGGCAGCGGGTGTTTACTTTTACCGCCTCAGCGCCGGGCAGGGCGCCGAAATCCGCAAGTGCGTGCTGTTGAAATGATCCCTGTCATCCTCCGCCGGGTTGGCCTGGCTTGGTGTCTGCTGCTGTTGCTGGCGCCGGGGTTGTCTGCCCTGGCGGTCCCGGTGGAACTGATCCAGACTCCTCAGGGCCACTGGCAGCTCTTGCGCGGGGGAGAACCCTTTTATGTGATGGGAGCCGGCGGCGATGGCTCCAAAGAACTGCTGGCGGCTTCGCGGGCGAATACATTCCGCACCTGGGGCGTGGGACCGGACCTGCGGAGTCAGCTCGACCAGGCGGATTCGCTCGGCCTGGCGGTGATCGTGGGCCACTGGCTGGGGCATCCCCGTCATGGCTTTGACTATCGGGATTCCCTGATGCTGGCGGAGCAGACCGCCCGGATCCGCGAAGACGTGATCGCCTTCCGGGACCATCCCGCCGTGCTGATCTGGGGCATCGGCAACGAGATGGAAGGCATCGGCGAAGGCGACGACCCTGCCATCTGGAAACACATCGAGGCCCTCGCGGCGATGGTCAAACAGCTCGATCCCCGGCATCCCACAATGGTCGTCACAGCCGATATCGGCGGCCAGCGGGTCCCCTCCGTCCACCGCTATTGCCCCTCCATCGACATCATGGGGATCAACAGCTACGGCGGTTTGCCCTCGCTGCCAGCCCGCTACAGGGCTCTGGGCGGCATCAAACCCTATTTGGTGACCGAATTCGGCCCTCCCGGAGTCTGGGAAACTTCCCTCAACGAGTTTGGCGTCCCGCCGGAACTCAGCAGCACCCAAAAAGCCTTTCTCTACAGTGATTTTTTCCGCCAGGGCTGTTTGGAGGCTCCGGACCTCTGTCTGGGCGGCTGCGCCTTCATTTGGGGCGCCAAGCCGGAAGCCACCGCCACCTGGTTTGGCCTGTTTCTGCCCGACGGCGACAAGCTCGGTGGAGTGGACGCCCTCACCGAAATCTGGAGTGGCCGGCAGCCCGCCAACCTCTGCCCCCAAATCTCAAAATTTGCCGGCCCCAGCTCCGTGAAGGCGGGCGACACCCTGAAAGCCGTGTTGGAAGCAGCCGATCCCGAAGGCGCGGAACTTTCCGTTGAGTGGCGCGTCACCCCCGAAGCCCCGGAATACCTGACCTTTGGCGATACCTGGTGGCAGCCTTTGGAACTGGGCGGCATCATCCAACGCTCGTCTGGCACGGAGGCCGAACTGGCCTTTGCCGGCGGCGGCAACTACCGCCTCTACGCCACCGTCCGCGACGGTTCCGGCGGAGCCGCCACAGCCAATCTGCCCATCCATGTGGAGGGCGAAATTCGCACGCCACGCCTCCGGCTTCCCCTCGCGGTCTATGCGGATTCCGAACCTCAGCCCTGGGCCATCTCCGGCTGGATGGGCAATGTGGAATCCCTCGCCCTGGACGCCCGGTCCACGGAATCCCCCCATAGCGGCGCCACCTGCCTGCGTTTTCACTATCAGGCGGCGCAGACCTGGGTGGGCGTGGCCTGGCAGGATCCGCCGCAAAACTGGGGCGAATTGCCCGGCGGTTATGACCTCAGAGGCGCCAAGCAGCTGAGCTTTTGGGCGCGCAGCGAATACGGCGGCGAGACGGTGGATTTCGGTGTGGGCCTGGAGTCCCCCGAAGCCAAATATCCGGACACTGCGATCGCCAAATTGCCTGGCGTGAAGCTGGGCAATGAGTGGAAACTCTACCGGATCGACCTGAAGGGCAAAGACCTCTCGCGGGTGCGGACGCCCTTCTGGTGGACCCTGGTGGGCCGGGGCCGCGGCGTAATCCTCTATCTGGACGACATCCGCTTTGAATGAGCTGCCCGCCATGATCTTGCGCGTTTGTTGCCTGTTTCTGTCGCTGTCCTGTTGTTTCGCCCTGGCCGGACAGGAGGTCCTGGCCAATCCCAGTTTCGAGGTTTTCGACGGATCCGCCTTTGGCGGTTGGCAACAATATGGCTCCACCGGGTCTTCGGCGCAGGCCTGGCACGGTTCCCTGGCCGCACTGGCCAACGGCCAGGCCACCGGCGCCGTCAATGAATCCGGCTTTTGGCAAGAGCTGGGCTGCGCGCCCGGCGAACAGTGGCGGATCGGCGGTTTTGTGCTGATCCCCTCCGCCGCGCCTCTAAGCGGCGAAACCACCGCCCGCGTCAAGCTGGAATGGTTTGGCCCGGATGGCGGCTTCCTGGGCCTGGAAACCTATCCGGTAGCCAGTTCCGCCTCCCCTCTGGATCAATACCTCGCCTTCAACCAGATCAGCGCTCCCGCCCCGGCTGGAACTGCTTCCCTCCGGCTGGTCCTCGCCCTCCTTCAGGGCCAGTCCGCGCCGGCTGCTTCCGCCTGTTTCGACCAGATCACCTGCTACAGCACCGCTTCTCCCACCATCGACGAGGCCCAGTGGGACGACTTTCCCGGCGGGCGCACCCTGCAGTTCGCCAACCGGACCTGGCGGGTCAAGGGCCCGGGCTTCTACGGCCCCGGCCCCAACAACTTCAGCAATCTGCCCCAAAGCGTCTGGGTGGACTCCCAGGACCGCCTCCACCTCACCATCAGCCAGACCGGCGGAGCCTGGTACAGCACGGAGGTGACCCTGGCGGACGCCCTCGGCTATGGCGATTACATCTTCACCACCCAGGGCCCCCTCGGCCAGTTGCATCCACGCGCCGTGCTGGGCATCTTCCTCTGGCAGTATCTCAACGCCTGGGATCCCGGCTATTCCTGGTGGAATCCCTACAACGAGATCGATGTCGAATACAGCCGTTGGGGCTCACCCGGCAACCAGATCGGCCAGTTTGTGGTCCAACCCTGGGATTGGACCGGAAACATCGCCCGTTTCGACGCCGCCATCGGGGCGGAACAGATCGCCAGCCATGCCTTCAACTGGCAGCCGGACCGGGTGGAATTCCGCGCCTGGTATGGCGGGCCCGACGCCGAATCCCCCACCAACCTGATCTTTCAATGGGACTACTTTGGCCCCCACATCCCCCGGCCTGAACAGCCCCGGGCGCATCTCAACCTCTGGTATTTCGGCGATCCGCCGGACGTGGGCCAGGAAGCGGTGTTCACCGCCTTCACCTTCAATGCCGGTAGCGGTTCCGCCTCTTCGGATCAGGCTTCCCCGGCCTCCCTGCCGGAACTGAGCCAAAACTGGCCCAACCCCTTCAATCCCAGCACCAGCATAAGTTTTAGCCTTCCTCAAACAGGCCAGGCCCGGCTGGAAATATTCGACCTTCGGGGCAGGAAAGTTGCGGTCCTGGCAGACCGCCCCTTCCAGGCAGGCAGCCACACCCTGGAGTGGGATGCAGCCGGCCAGCCCAGCGGGATCTATTTTTGCCGGCTGCGCTTTGGAGGCGTCTCCCTCTGCCGCAAACTGCTGCTGGCGAAATAGCGGGTTTGGCGGGGAGTCACCGGGTCGGGCACAAAGACCGGAGACACCGGAAAACTGTTACTACGGTTTTCGTGGTTTTGCCAGATATCCTAACCTCTTCTCTCCCATTACCATTACGGGACCATTACGGGACCATTACGGGTGAAACCCGCAATGGTCCCGTAATAGTAGCGTAATGGTCATAGGAGCCAAAGGGGGCAAAAAATGGATTTTGGAGTGGGCTTCAGCAGAAAAATCTTGACGTACTTGGCAGGATTGCCAAATAGGCAATAACACTATGAAAAGGCAAGGAAGACCAATGACAACTGATGGCAAATACGAGCAGATGGCCGTGATCATGAAGGCCATGGCGCATCCGACCCGGCTCTTCATTTTGGACCGGCTGAACGAACGCGAGCACTGCGTCTGCGAGCTGAAAGACCTGATCGGGGCAGACATGTCCACCGTTTCGAAGCACCTCTCGGTGTTGAGGAATGCCGGCATCATCGCTAACCGCAAACACAACAATCAGGTTTTCTACAACTTGCTCTGCCCCTGCGTGCTGAACATGTACGGCTGCGTAACGGAAGTGAAAAAGAACTGGATCCGGGGGTCAGGCGGTGAGTGAAAAACTGAAAGAACTCAAGCTGCTCGTGATCATGCTGGCGGTTTTCAGCGCCGCGTATTTCATTCCCTTCACCGCGCCCAGGTTTCTGAATGGGCTGCACGAAGCCTTTTTCATGCTGCAGGAATATGCACGCCTGCACGTACTCCTCTGCCTGGTTCCCGCGCTGTTCATCGCCGGGGCTGTGAGCGTGTTCATCAGCAAGGAAGCGGTGATGCGCTTTCTGGGCGGCAAGGCGAAACATTGGCTGGCCTACAGCGTGGCGGCGGTTTCGGGCGCCATCCTGGCAGTCTGTTCCTGCACGATATTGCCCCTGTTCAGCGGGATCTATAAACGGGGCGCCGGGCTCGGCCCCGCCATAGCTTTCCTCTATTCCGGACCGGCGATAAACGTCTTGGCGATCGTGATGACGGCCCGCATCCTGGGCCTGGAAATGGGCATCGCTCGCACGGTCGGCGCAGTGGCCTTCAGCGTGGCGATCGGCTATGTGATGCACCTGCTGTTTCGCAAGGAAGAGCGCGACCGCCAGGCTGGGTTTTTGAACCTGCCGGAACCGGCCAGGGGACGTCCCCTCTGGCAGACCCTGATCCATTTTGGCCTGATGGTCCTGATTTTGATAGTGCTCAACTGGGCCAAGCCCAACTCCGCCACCGCGGCGCCCTTCATGAACTGGATGTACGGCTATAAATGGCTGGTGACCGCCGTGCTGGCCCTGTTGTTTGGGCTTTTCCTCACCGCGTTTTACGGATTCAGGCTGTGGAGAGTGATCCTGACCGCGGCTGTCGTGGCCATACTCGGATTCGCCTTTCCGGCTCAGCCGATGATCGCTTTCGTGGCGGCGGTGTTTCTGTTCAGCCTCTGGCTGGCGCTGTCAAAAGGCGAGCTCAAGGATTGGCTGGATTCCACCTGGGGTTTCGCCAAACTGATCATCCCGCTGCTGTTCATGGGCGTCATGATCGCCGGAGCGCTGTTGGGCCGTCCGGGACAGGAAGCCTGGGTGCCGTCGCGCTGGATCGAGGTTGCCGTGGGCGGAAACTCACTTTTGGCCAATTTCTTTGCCGCGTTATCCGGCGCCTTCATGTACTTCGCCACCCTCACCGAAGTGCCGATCTTGCAGGGATTGCTTGGTTCCGGCATGGGCAAAGGCCCCGCGCTTTCGCTGCTGCTGGCCGGGCCGGCTTTGTCCCTGCCCAGCATGCTGGTGATCAACACCGTGTTGGGCCCCCAAAAGACCGTCGCGTTCGTTGGCCTGGTGGTGATCTTCTCCACCTTCACCGGCTATCTATTCGGAGTGTTCTTTTAGGTACCGATGCAGGCCTTCAGCCAGCTTCGCCAGGCTCTGTCGAAAAAAGTTTATGGGTCGCCAGCGGAAAGTGTTGACTCCTGCTGAGATCAGCTCGCTAAAAGGTAAAGGAGAATGATATGACAGAACAAAACTGCGGCTGTAGCTGCGGCGACGACTGCAGCAGCGGCTGCGTCAGCAACACAGCGCCCACCAAAGTTTATGCCTGCGGTGGCGCCAGCAACGTCGGCGTGATCAGCTTTGAACTCACTCAGGCGCTGCATCTGGCCAATCGCTACGAAATGGGCTGTTCCACCTGCATCGGAGCTGGCGATTGCGCCTGCGGAGGCACGATGACGGAAGACGGCGTCAAAGACCTGCTGATCGACGGCTGCAAGGTCGCCTGCCTGAAAAAGATGTTCGAGGCTAAGGGCATCACGGAATTCAACCACGTGATCGTGACCCAACTGGGCGTCAAGAAAGAAGGAACCTTCGATTTCGACCCCGCGCTGATCGAGAAACTGCTGCAAAAACTGACTGACAAAGGATTGTAGACCAGGATGCGCTCCGCCTCCGTCATCCACCTGGCGGCTAAAGCCGGAGTGATAAAACCGAGACAGGGCGGGTAACCGCAAGCTGCAGTCGGTGGATGGTATTTCTCCCAAAAAACAGGGGTCCGGTATTCCGGACCCCTTTGTTTATCAGTATTTCTGGGGCTACCTGACAATCGCGAAGTCCACGCGGCGGTTTTTGGCGCGGCCTTCCGGGGTGTCGTTGCCAGCCACGGGCTTGGTTGAGCCAAAGCCTTTGGCTTCCAGGCGGGCGGTGTCGATCCCGGCCTGAATCAGATAATCTGCCACCTTTTGGGCGCGGCTGGCGGAGAGCGGGATGTTCACCTCGTCGGTGTCCACATTGTCTGTGTGGCCCTGCACGATTAGCTTGATGTCCGGATTGGCCTTGAGGGCTGCCACCACGCGGTCCAGAAACTGTTTTTCTTCCGGCGCGAGGCGGGACAGGCTGGTGGTGAAATGCACGGCGTTCAGCATCAGATCCTTGTCCAGTTCCTGCTCGGCGGGGGTGAGGACCCTCACGGTGTCGGCCGCAACGACGACTTCGACCGAGTCGGGTTTGGCGATGACTTCTGCGCGGGAGCAGGATTTGGCGGAAATGCCCCACCAGAGCAGTCCCAACAGGGGCAACAGCAACAGCCACCACAGCCACTTGTAAGAGGTAACCGGCGGGGGCGGCGGAGGCGGGATGGGCAGAGAGGTCTTTTGCGGCTTGGGGGTTTCCATGGGTGCGGCGGGGGCCGCGGTGATGATCGGCGTCGCTTCATTGACCTTGTCCACCACGATGTCGGAGATGTCCCCGCGGCGGTACCAAATGCTGTATTTGCGCAGGATGTCCACGATGCCGTTGGCGTTTTTGCCTTCGCCCAAAGGCTGGCCGACCGGTTCAAAGCTCCAGCCGTCGCCGTCGCGGGAAAGGCGGGCCATCACGGCGGCGGAATTTTTGTTCAATTCTTCTTTCAGATCGTAGCTGCAGAGCAGTTTTGTCCTGGCTCCGTCATGCGCGAACAGTTTGAGCGTGGCGCTGGCCAGGCTGCCCAGGTGGAAGGGGCCGGTCGCCACGGGATCCAGGGGCTTGGCGGAGATGGCGGCGATGATCGTCTTGGTTTTGGGGTCGACATCCGGCAGTGAGATCTGGATCTGCTCGCCGGTAACCCCGTTCGAAACATCGCCTTGATGCTTCAGGGCGCCGTCCTCGGAGACGAGTCGGCTGTAGTAGACAATGGCGTCTTTGGCCCACATCATGCCATCCAGCCCCAACATCGGGGCGGAGAGGTCGACGTCGCCTCCCAGGCCGGTTTTCATCATCCATTCCAGGACAAGGCTGACCTTGCCGAGGATCTTGTTGTCGTTTTCCTGTTTAAGGGTGTCGTTGGAAACTTTCTGTCCTTTGATAACACTGAGCGACATGGTTACCTCCTTGGTATCGCTTGCGAATGCGCGTTCCCCGCGGGGGGGAGCGGGTTCAGGGCGGCCTGGCAGTTTCTCGAGGGGTGGGGCAGGCCGGATGGAAAATAGCTGGTGGCGTGTCCGCAGGAACACACCCGTTTGAGGTCACAAAACAGGATTACGCAAAACGCGCGGCTGTAATCCTTCATGGGCGACTCCTTGCCAGGTTTGCCTGGCACTGCCTGACAGGCAAGCCGTTCGCCGGGGTTGGGGCGCTACAAACATTGCTGGCCGCGGCAGAGAAACTTGCATGCCAAGAGATAAATACATTATATTTACTTCACCTCAGATGTCAAGAATTATTTCTCATGCCCAGGTGCTTATGACCAAACTTGATAGCAGTTTTGATTGAATCAGGTTCAGTTGGGGAAATGGCGTTCCAGACAGGTCTGGAAGATCGCCGCCCGGTCCTGGCGGGATACGCTGTGCAGGGGCTGGGAGCGCCGCCGGTGGGCTCTTTGCAGGCTTTGGAAAAAGGCGGAGGGGCGGATGCCGGCGGCGATGATCCGCTCCCACTGGGGGCTGAATTCCTGCTTGTTCCAGTATAGGTTGACAGCGCGGGCGAGATCCTGAAACTCCGCCACCTGCGCGAAGGTGAGTTTGTCCGTGCTGAGGATCTGGTAGGGAGGGCCATCCATCCAGGCGTAGCCGCGTTCCCGGGCGATATCCAGCATCGGGGTCCCGGGCAGTATTTTCAGCAGGCCGAGCTGAATCTCGTGGGGAAAGCAACGGGCCAGCTCATCCAGCGAACGCAGGATGGAAGCGCGGCCTTCCCCCGGCAGGCCTGCCAGCAAGTCGGCATGGAGGCAGATCGGGGTGCGTTGGCGGAGGGCGATCAGCGCTGCCCGGGAACGCTGCCAGCTCGAGGCGCGGCGGCAGTTGCGGGAGATGGTTTCGTTCACGGTCTGGATCCCCAGCTCGAAACGGATGCGGCCAGGCGGGGCGGTTTCCAGCAAGCGGAAATCCTCTTCACCCAACAGGTCGGGGTAGATTTCAAAGTGAAACTCGCAGGCAGCGGGGCGCTTGATCACTTCCCTCCAGATCTGGCGTGCCAGGGCGGGGTCGGAGTTGAAACTGCGGTCGATGAATTTGACCGTGCGGGGCTTCAGCGCGATCAGGCGGTCGAGCTCGGAACGCAGGCGGCGACGGTCTTTGGGATTGGAGACGTCGAAGCGGGGTTCCCGGCGGGAATCCGTGGCTGAAAGGCAATAAACGCAGCGGTAGGGGCAGCCGCGGTAGCTTTCGTAGTAGACCAGTTTGCCTTGCAGGTTGGGACGGTCGGAGGCGTGGTAGGGGAAGGGAAGTTCGCGCAGCGGGGGAGCGGGGCTGCTGTGAATCCCGCCCCCGAGGGAAAATCCTCTTTCCGCCAGGCGGCGGAAGGCGCCTTCCCCGGGGCCCGCAAACACCAGGTCACTTTCCTCCAGGCCATAGCCGCCAGTAGCGGCTTCCGGACCGCCGATGGCGATCCGGGCCTGGGGCAACAGCTTTTTCAGCTCCGGGATCAATGTTTCCAGATAGCTCCGGTTCCAGATGTAGGCGGAGAGGCAGACGAGGCTTGGCGCGGTCTGGCAGATCCCCTTCAACACGTCGCCCAACGGCTCCGCGGTGGTGAATTCCCGCAGGAAAACCCGGCAGGGAATGCCTCTCAGAGTTTCGCGCAGATGGTAGAGGGCTGGATTGGATTGATACCAGGCGCTGTTGAGGGCGGCCAGGCAGACCCTGGGGCGTTGGTCCGTCGTTGTTGCTGCTTTCACTGCCGCGGGGGACCGCTCTGTCAGACTTCCTTGAAGGCCGTCCAGCACTGGAAATTCTGGTCCAGGGGGGTGAATCCGGCCTTTTCATAGATGCGGTTGGCGGAAGGGTTTTCGCTGTAGAGGTAGAGGTGGTTTTCGCTCTGGGCTTTGTGGTATTTGATCAGGTAATCGATCATGGCTCCCGCGAAGCCGCGTCCGCGAAACTTGTCGCGGGTGAAGACATCGTCCACCCTGCTGTAGCCGGCAAAGACGCTCACTGAGGCAAAAGAGGCGATCTCGTCGCCGACAAAGCCGCCCAACAGATGAAAGGAAGGATGCAGCAGGTGGCGCTCCACCACCTTGATCGTCCAATCTCCGCCAAACTCCAGAGCGATCATCTCCATGATGTCCACGCTCAGGCTGCGGATCCGTTCTATGCGCAGCTCCGGCACCGGGCTGAGGCTGCCTGCGTGGTCCAGCAAATAAAACCGGTCTTCGTGGACCTGGATCTTGAAGCCGTGGTTTTCCAGGGCGGGGGTCAGCTTTTCCAGCTCGTTGGCTTTGTAGGATTGATAGATGCGGGGAGTGATCCCCTTGGTTTTGTAAAAAAACTCGATGTCCCGCACCGACGCCTCGGGCCCCAGATGGTCCGTGATGACCGCGTGGTTGGAGTCGTGGGAGTTTTTGTTTCCTTCGTTCCAAAAGAGAAGTCCGTAGTTTTTCGGCGTCATTTGGGTAAAACGTTGGGGAAAGTGCAGCTCCGTATCCAGCATACGGTTCACGTTAAAGGGCAGGGGCATATTTCCTCCCGGGGCAATTTTCTTGTCTTGTAGACAGTATACTGCTTTTAGGTGCGGCAGGCAAGCGGTCATCTTCAGCGGAGATCTGGCGCTTAGCCGCAAGCCTTGACCAGCCGAGGGGAGCGGGATCGTTCGCTGCCCCCGGGAAACTTTCTGGCAGGCGGGAATTTTTGCCTTGACAGCCGGAGGAGGCTCCGCTACCCGTGAAAATCATAAATCTGGATCAAAGGGTGACCCTGAATGCATAGAACCTTGATGAAACATCTACTCCTGTTGGCAGGCGCCGCGTTTTTGCTGGGCGGTTTGTCCGCCGCCGGCCAGTTCCGGACGGTGCATCCCGCCCATTATGGCGGCAAAGGCCTGCCCAGCCTTGGTCAGATGACCAAAGTCTCTTCCGACCCCGCCCGGGACCAGAGCGCCGGGCATCTGGACATCGTGGCGGATTATTTTTGCTGGTCGGACACCAAATTCTACGCCGCCATCCAGACCCGCGACGGCGGCTTTCCCGCCTCTGGAAAGATGGGCAACAACTGGTATTCCTACATGTCCGTGATCGCCAATCCGGCGGATAACAGCAGTGTCTGGGCGATGATCTATATCGACGTCCCCCTGGCCAGGTTCAAGCCCGGGCTCTACCGCGTGACAGGACGCAAGGCCAGCGACCTCGTCCGCATCGGCGACATCAGCTACCGGATCGATAAAACCAACCATCTGCTGACCATGAGTTGCGACATCTCCAGCCTGCTCAAAGATTCCAGATTCGCCGCCTGGTACGATCCGGAACTGCCGAAATTTGGCCTGGGCTCGATGACCAACAAGACCACCGTGGTGCCCTACAAAACCGGCACTGAAGACAGCACCGCACCCGACGTCAAACTGATCCTGCAAAAGTAACTGGAGCTGCGGCCAGGTCGGTTTTGACTTCCCGGCGGCAGAGCGGGAATAATTTTGCTTGACAGCTCGGAGTGATTAGTGCCAAATCGTCCCATCGTGGTGATCCTATAGAAAAAGCTCGCCGCGGTGGAGGAAGCCATGAAAAAGCTGATCATGCTTATCTTGTCGCTTGGTGTGGCAGGGGCGATTTGGGGCACTGCGGAGGCATCGGCCTGGCTGGATACGGCCTGCGCGGAGTTGGAAAGGCGATGCGGGGAGGCCCTGGTCGGATTGCGGGCGATCGCGGCTGAGAACGAGGCGCAGAGAGGCGACTGGGAAAAGCTCAAGCCTCAGTTGATGGAGTTGAACGCCAAACTGCCCGGAGCCTACTTCTACGCGCTGCCGGACGGCAACTATTACAGCATCGCCCTGGACTACACCAACCTGAATATCGGCGACAGGGATTACTTCCCAGGCCTGATCGCGGGGCAGGAAGTCCACGGCTGGCCGCTCCACAGTCGCTCTTCCGGCAAAAAATCCGCCCTCTTCGCGGTTCCGGTCACCGACGGCGCCAAAACGACCGGAGCCCTCGGCGCATCGGTGTTTCTGGACGATCTGAGCGCCAGCCTGACCCGTTTGCCGGGGATACCGGAAGATTTCACCTGGTTTGTGGTGGACCGCGAAGGCAAAACGATCCTGGACCGCGAGCCGGAATACATCTTCATGAACGCGTTGGCCGAAGGAGGGGAATCCCTCGCCGCGGCTATCCGGAAAGTCGTTGCTGGCCAGCGGGGCGAGGTCAGTTACGAGATCGGGGGCATTAGCCGGAAAGCAGGGTTCCAAAAGCTCGCCAACCTTGATTGGTGGATGGTCGCGGCGCAAAGGAACATCCCGGAGCTGAGGGTGCCGGACAAAATGGACCTGTCCCTCAACCACTTCGTTCCCCGCTTGCAAAAGGCCCTTGAGGGCATCGACGGTTACGTGGCCTCCAACCTCAAACTCTGGCGGATCGATTGGAACCTTGAATCCGAGATTCGGGCGGAGCTGAAACGGTATCTGGCGGACCAGCCGCTTGTCTTCGAGTCGGCTTTTGTGGATTCGCGCGGCATCCTGCGGTTTGTTGAACCGCCGGATTACAAAAACTTCGAGGGAACGGACATCAGCGGACAGAGCCACGTGCGCGAGATGCTGGAACGGCGGGCGCCGGTGTTCAGCGGGGGATTCCTGACCGTGGAAGGCTATCTGGCGGTGAACCTCAGCCATCCTGTCTTCAGCCAGTATGGCGGGTTCATGGGCTCGGTGAACTTGCTGGTGCGTCCGGAGCTGTTGGTGGCCAGCCTGATCAAGGACATCCGCGTGCTGGAAAACTACGAGCTCTGGATCATGCAGGCCGACGGCTACGTGGTCTATGACCAGGATGCGCAGGAACTGGGCAAAAACGTCCTGACCGACCCCATCTACAGGGAATACGGGACCTTGCTGGAACTGGCCCAAAAGATCAGCCGGGACAGGCGCGGCCAGGGCCAGTACGTCTACTTGCTGGCCGGGCACAGGCAAAAGGGGGTCAAAACCGCCGCCTGGGACACCGTCCAGCTTCAGGGCAGGGATTGGCGGGTCGTGATCACCCATCCGGAACAGTAATTTCCGCGCTGGGAGGCAAAACCGTTGCGGGAGTCGGGACTGGGCCAAGAGTTGAATTGGAGCATCCAGGCCAGGCGGAGCCAGCCTTGGAGCTGGCTGGGCCAGATAAAAGCTTGACAGGATCGCCGGATTTCAGACGCTTAAGAAATTCGTGCCGGACCCCAAAACTGTGACGACATCAGTCCATTAACGAGCAGGGAGGAATATGATAAGCGCCAGAACGTGGTTGAAGTCCCGTTGGGCAGTGGTATTCGGCGGTTTTTTGATCGCCTTGATGGGTGGGCTGTCCTATTCCTGGGGCGTGTTTGTGGAACCGATGCAGCGCAGCTTCGATTGGAGCAAGAGCGACGCGACCCTCCCCCTGTCCGTGTTCATGGCGGTGTTTGCCCTCATGATGATCCCCGGGGGCAGGCTGCAGGAATCCCTTGGCTTCAAGCGCCAGATCAGGCTTGGCGCGGTGCTGTTTCTGCTGGCCGGGCTGCTCAGCTCGCTGGTGGTCCTGCTGCCGAACAAGTGGTGGTTGGTCTTCAGCTATGGGGTGATCGGCGGCACGGCCTGCGGGATATCCTATGCCTGCATCGCGCCTCCCATCCGCCGCTGGTTTCCGGATCATCCCGGCCTGGCCGTTTCGTTGGGTGTGATGGGCTTTGGCCTGGCTTCGTTCTTTTTCGCGCCGCTCAAGGCGCGGATCCTGCTGCCCCATGCAGACATCCACGGCACCTTCATCCTGATCGGCCTGATCACCGGCGGCGTGACCTGGCTGGCCTCCTATCTGGTGAAATCCCCCGACGACGAATGGTATATCCACCTCTTTGGCGCGATGCACCTTTCCGGCCACACCAGCAGCGTGTTGGAGGACGTCGAGCCCCGCCGGATGCTGCGCGAGGGGCTGTTCTGGCTCACCTGGCTGTCCTTTCTCTGCGTGGTCTACGGCTCGCTGTTGATCATCGGGATCCTGCCTTCCTTCGGCGTCGCAGTGCTGAAACTGAATCCCGCCCAGGCCGCGATACCGGTTTCCCTGTTTGCCCTCTCCAACGGGCTCAGCCGGCCTCTGGCGGGCTGGATCAGCGACCGCGTCGGCTCGCTCAAACTGATGATCAGCGTCTATCTGGTCCAGACAGCTTTGTTTTTCATCCTGCCCTTCCACGTCAGCCTGCTGGCCCATTTGAACCTGACAGCGGTGTTTCTGGGGATCGGCATCGGCGTGACCCTGGCTCTATATCCGGTGCTCAGTTCCGAGTTTTGGGGAGTCCGCCACCTCGGCCAGAACTTTGGCATCCTCTTTTCCGCCTACGGTTTCAGCGCCCTGGCGATGGTGATGGGAGCCCGCCTGCACGACCTCACCGGCAGCTACACGCCCGCGCTGCTCCTGGCGGGAACCCTCTCCTCGCTCGGCACTTTGCTGCTGATAGCGATCCAGCTCTTCCTGCGAAAACGCCCGCACTAAGACGGGTCACCGCAACCTCTCCCCCATTACCATTGCGGGACCATTACGGGACCATTACGGGCTTCACCCGTAATGGTCCCGTAATGATAGCGTAATGGTCATAGGAGCCAAGGGGGTAAATCATTTTAAAAATGGCCCAGGAAAATAAAGCTTGACACAATGCCGGTGCTACTAAACATTTGTATCGCTTCAAGGGAGGATAAAATGAAGAAATCATTGACTTTTGCTTTACTGCTGCTGCCGCTGCTCTGCCTGGCGGGGCCGCCCCAACCGTTGGACCATCAGGATTTATTCCGTTTTCTGCGCCAGGCTGGGGCTGGCGGAAATCTGCGGGGGGAATGGGTTCCCACCGAAATGGTCGGTTATGATTACAGCCTGAACGACTGGGAGCCCTATACCCGGTCGGAAATGCACTACACGATGGGAGCGAATCCCTTCATGCCCGACTCCATTTCGGTCTGGGCCATGGACACTGGGGAGCGGGAATGGGTGAAGGAATCCTGCATCGAACTGACCTACAACAACCAGGGTTACGTCGCTTCCGCCATGATGTACAATTACTGGGAAGGAATCCGAACTCCCTTCATCCGGATGAACTACGTCTACGACAATCAGAACCGGCTCATCCACGGCTATTATGACATCAATTTTGACATGAAGTCCCGTGCCTGGGAACCCTACGTGCGCTACCATTACAGCTACGGCGCCGGCACGCTCAATTCCATGACGTCTTGGATGGTGGACTGGTTTTCCGGGGAAACGGAATACACCCATAGCGCCCTCACCAGCGACGCGCAGGGCAGGATAACCGAAGACCTGGCCCAAACCTCGGCGGACTCCACCAACTGGATCAACGATTCCCGCACTGTCCTCAGCTACACTTCCTGGGACACCAGCTCCGGCCTCGATCTGATCTACTACCTGAGCAGGTATTTTCCGATCGCCATGTTGGGCTATTTTCCCTCTGAAGCAATGGGCGCGACCCAGCATGAATCCTACTACGAATGGATCAGTGACGCCTGGGCGGAAACGGAACGCTACGACTACAGCTACAACGCCCAGTATCAATGCACTGAAGAACTGCTGACAGTAAATGAGGGAACCTGGGTCAATTCCAGCCGCTGGCTGAACGCGTACTCCCAGGAACAGGGAGGCAAACTCGGGGTGCAGATCGAACAAGAATGGCTCGGCGGCAATTGGTCAAACTACGAAAAGACCACTTTCGACTATATGTGGATCAACGTGGCAGCGGATGATCCCACCATTCCCGCCGCCGAAGTGTCGCTAAGCCTCTATCCCTCGCCCTTTACAGATCAGGTCAGCATCGACCTGAAAGCCGCGGACACCACTCCCCTCACGGTAAAAGTCTACAACCTCAAAGGCCAAATCCTGCGCCAGTGGAGCGTTTCCGGCAACCGCACCTTCGTTTGGGACGGACGCGACGCCGCGGGCGCCAGCGTGCCCAGCGGGGTTTATCTGATCAGGGCCGGAGACGGCGCTGGAGCAGCGACGCGGAAGTGCCTGAAGCTGAAATAGAGATTTGGAAGTTGTGTTGAGCAAGCCGCGGAAAGCCCTCTCTGCCTGCTCTTCCACCGCTCTGATCATCGCCGCGATCCGCTCCGTGCCGCCGGGTCAAGTGGCCGCTTACGGCCAGATCGCAGCCCTGGCGGGGATTCCCAACGGTGCGAGGCAGGTGGCCAGGATCTTGCATTCATCATCCGGAAAGCGGGATCTGCCCTGGTGGCGGATCCTGCGTTCCGATGGTTCCATCGCCCTGCCGGAAGGCGCGGGAGGCGGGCAGCAAAGGCAACTGCTGGAAGCCGAAGGGGTCGGATTTTTGGCTAACGGGCGGGTGGACCTGGCCCGGCATCGGTTTGGAGGTTAGGCGGGTCAGTTCAGCGGGCGCGACGCACTCCACTTTTCCGCCCTGGCCTGAAGCTGCTGCAGCTGTTCTTCGGTCAGGTCGCGGCTGACTTTTTCGAAGGTGTAGCGGGCGGTTTCGTGTCCGCTGGAGGCGGCCAGTTTCCACCAAAAGATCGCCTCGCCGTCGTCCCGGGTGAGGCCGAGCCCGCCGTAGTAGCAGTTTCCCAGCACGAACTGGGCGTCGGCGAACCCCTGTTCCGCGGCCAGCCTGTACCATTTCACCGCCTGGCCGTAATCCACCGGCACGCCTTCGCCGTTGAAGTGGATCGTGGCCAGATTGAACTGGGCGCCCGGATGGCCCTGGCTGGCGGCGGATTCATACCACTGGATGGCCTTGGCGCGGTCAGTTTCCACCCCTTCGCCGAAGTCGTAGCAGCAGGCCAGGCTATACTGGGCGCTGGCGTTGCCGCTCTGGGCCGCGCGGTGGTACCATCTCACGGATTCGGATTTGTCCTCGGAAACCCCCTCGCCAAAATCGTAGCAGCAGCCGAGGCAGTATTGGGCTTTGGAATAGCCTTGCTCCGCCGCCCGGCGAAACCAGAGTGCGGCGGACTCGCAATCCCGCTCCACGCCGTTGCCCATGGCATAGCACAGGCCCAGGCTGTATTGCGCTTCCGGCAGGCCCTGGCGCGCGGCCTGGCTGAACCAGTTGAGGGCGGTGAGGTAATCCTGCTCCACTCCGTCGCCGTGGTAGTAGCAGAGGCCAAGCTTGTATTGCGCGCGGGAAAAGTTCTTTTCCGCGGAGAGCCGCAGCAGGCGCATCGCTTCGCGCTTGTTCGGTTCCGCGCCCACCCCGGCATCGTAATACAGGGCCTGATTGTAGAGTTCTTCGGGGTTGGCACTCTTTGACCAGGGTGAATTGGAGCGGTTGAGGACAGATTCCCCCGCGAGCCAGACAAAGCAAAATAACATCAGCATTAGTACAATGATATTACGCATGATACACCTCGCTGCATAAACAACACTACAACTATAATAATCAAATATATGAAGCAGCCAAGCCGAAAATCCGGCACGGCAGGGAAGGCGGCGGGCCTTGCCTGGCCAGCCCAATCTGAATCAACCCACGCCGAAAGGGGCTTGGCGGACCGCATTTGCTTGTCCGGATCATCTTTCTGCTTGACAGATGAGCCCTGTTGCGTAATGTAAGCAAACCTTGCCAGGCAGGGCATCGAGCGGGGTTTGCGGGCGCAAGTAACCACCTGCCTGGGGCGGGGAAAGAGGTAACGATGAACAAGAAGTATTGGGCAATTTTGATATTGGCGGGAGTGGCCCTCTGTCTGGCCGCGGTTCCCCGCAACCTGGTGGTGGTCGAAGTCGCGACCCGGACCAGCTGTCCCGCCTGCTACGCCGCCGCTGTGGCCTGCAACGCGCTGCTCAGCAACGGGCATCCGGTGGCGATCATCAAAAACCATACCGGGGACCCATTCGCGAACGTCTATTCCTCGGCCCGAAACGCTTTCTACACCTACCCCGGCACGCCCACCGCCTGGTTTGACGGCCTCAATCGCAGCGTCGGGGGCGCGACCTATGATGCCTACTTGACCAAGGTGAACGAGCGGATGCAGGTCGCCTCGCGCTACACCGTCAGCGCCACCGGCGGCACGGAGGGCGGGGTGTTCACAGCTCAGGTCACTGTGGCCAAGACGGAGCCGGACACCAACAGCAACCTCAAGCTGCACGCAGTTCTGACGGAATCCCACATCCCTTACGTCTGGAGCATCTTCACCACGGTGGAAAACGTCAATCGCCTGATGATTCCGGACCAAAACGGCAGCGCCATAACCCTGAACACGGGCCAGGAAACCACCGTCAATCTAAGTTTTACGCCCAATCCGAGTTGGGTCACGGCCAATTGCGAATTGATCTTCTTTTTGCAAAACATGACTTCCAAGGAGATCCTGCAAGGGATAAAATACAGTTTCACGGACTTGTTTTACCATCCCCAGATCGCCAGCCCGGAAAGCGCTCTGGCCTTTGGAGAGATCTATGCCGGGGCATCCGCGACCGGGCAGTTGGTGCTGCAGTCCACCGGAAACGACACCCTGTTCATCTCCGGAGCAGAGTTTTTCCAGGCGGATCCAGCCTTCAGCGTGGTCGCGGGGAGCCTGCCAGGCCACATTTTACCGGGAGAGCAGGCCACGCTGGAGATCAGCTTCAATCCCCCGGCAGCAGGGGCCTACAGCGACACCCTGTATATCCACAACGATTCGGAAAATCTGCCTCTGCTGAAGTTTTCCCTCTCCGGGACAGTGCTTTGGGCCCCGCCCGAAACTCCGCGCAATCTGGTTCTGGCGATGTCGGCCGGAAGCGCGCAGTTGAGCTGGGACGCCGTCACGCAGGATCTGGCGGGGTTGCCGGTCGTGCCGGATTACTATCTGGTCTGGGTGGCGGACGATCCCTCCGAGGAGTTTTTGCTGCACGGCTTGGCCGTGGATCCGGATTACCTCCAGCCCCTGATCGGCATCGCGGCGCCGAAGATGTTCTACCGCGTAACGGCGTTGCTGCTATCCAGAGGCGGAATAGTGGACGGAGGCCGGCAGGCCTGGCTGGCCCGGTCGCTCAGGCCAGGCCTCAGCCAAAGCGAAGTGGCGCGGTTGCTGCGAACGCTCTACTGAAGATATTCTCAGGCCTGCGGCAGGATGCCCATCACGGCCTGGCGCTGTTCGTAGGCGGCCAGGTGAAAAAACAGCCACTTCAGGTCGCCCCGAAACTCGTAAACACTTGAGCTGCCAGGCTCCAGGGCCTCATTCTTCCAGCCGCTTTCGCTGTAGCCGTAGCTGTATTCCGGAAACTGCGCGGAAAAGGCTTTCAACCAGTTTCCCGGCTGGCGCCAGTTCTTTTTCAGGAGCTTTTCCAGGCGGGGCAGCCAATCCGCGCTTTGGTCCGGCGCCGCGGTGTATTGGCGCAGCAGATGGTAGGTCTGCAGGGCAGCGTGTCGAAACCGATCGAAGTTGTCCACCCTGACCTTGCGGTTGCGTCCGTCGCTGTAGGTGATGCGGGCGCCGAAGTCGTCCGGATAGGTCAGCAGCAGGCCGTGGCCGATCTTGTAGCCCAAAAATCCGGTCAGGCGCGAGAGCATGGGTTGCGAGCGGACCTCGTTGTTGTAAACGATGTGGGCCTGGGAAACGCCGTTGTCGCGGCTGTAGTTGCGGGCGGAGAAGTTTTGGTGGGCAAAGCTGTCTTCGTAGGTGTGCAGGGCTATTCCCAGCCGGATCAGGCCGAGCAGGCGAAACTGACCGCTTTCCACCGATCTCAGCTTTTCCAGCGCCACCCTCACCAGTTGCAAAGCCAGCGGTGCTTCCGCCGGGGTCAGGTAGTCAAACCGGCGGCGGGAGGAGTTCCAACCCCCGGGGATGAAATGAAAGGGCAGCAGGACCTTGGTGCGCACGGAATCGAAGTTGTAGAGGATGTTTTGGATCCCGCTGTGGGAGGTGCAGGTGGGGTCCAGCCAGTCGCTTCCCATCCTTTCGTAGAGGGCCGGCGGCAGGCCGTTGATGGGGATCTTGTCGTGATCGTGGCAGTTGTCGATATACTGGCAGGCATAGGCAATCACCTGCGCTTCGCCGGGCGGGAAGCCCGCCTGTTCGGCCAGGGTCCTGGTCACATAGTAATGAAAACCGATGTTCATGGTTCCTCCCGCTTGCCGGCGATTCCGTTCCCGCCGCGCTATTCTGTCAAGCAGAGATTGGCCCTTAAACGGGGCCGGGCTAAAGATTCAACAGCAGCAGGCTGATCAGCAGCAGCGCCCAGAGCAGGGCGTCCCGCCGGGTGGCCCGCTTTTTCCAAAACACGAGGTCGCTCGCGATGCTCAGCGCCACGATCGCCACGGCCACCAGCGGATAGGCTACCGCGGCCGGAACGGAGTCCAGCCCCTTCAGAAAAAAGACCGTGGAATAGCGGTTGGGAAGGCCCAGTCCGCAGCCCAACAGCAAGCTTTTCAATGTAACGGGAAGCCTTCCCAGGAGGATGGCTCCCAGGGTGAAGACAAAGGCGGAGCTGAAGATCACAAAGATGAAGGCAGGCTCGCTTCCGCTGCCCAGTTCCTTGAAAACTTTCAGGCTGGCGTCGGTGAGCCCGGAGATCAGAAACAAACCCCCGATCCACATCAGGTTGCGCAGCTCGCGGGGATCCGCCTTGAGCCCGAAGGCGGCCACTCCGGCGATTATCCCCGCCAGGTTCCAGCCGCTGAGGCGGTCGCCAAAGGCCAGCACGGCCAACAGCACCGGGACGATCATGGCGACGCGCATCACGCCCACGGAGAGCGACAGTCCGTTGATCACGATGGAGCGCTGGTAGACCCAGAAGTTGCCCAAAAACAGGGCTCCGGTCACCACTCCCAGCGCCAGGTCAAAGGCCGGCGGCAAGGCTCTGGGCGAGGGGATGCTGGCATAGCTGAAGATCCCGGCCACCAGATAGTTGCCCAGGAAAACCGGCAGCATGCCCAGCTTGCCTTCCCGGTTGAACGCCATCAGCAGATTGGCGATTCCGACCGAGCACAGCACGCTGAGGATCAGGTATCCCATCTGGCTCTCACGGGGTTCTGGTTTTGGCGGCGCATGAATCCTTTCCTCCCTTCGCTGTTAACTGCCGAAGCCGATCTTTGCCGGTAGCCCATTCTGTCAAGGGATTCGCCGCGGCGGCGACGGTTGGCATTTCGCGCTTGACACAATTGGGATATCCTGTAAAATGCGCAGACGGACTCCGTTGGAGTCGAGGAGACTTTATATGCCCAAACACGTCATACTGGCGATCGCGGCGGCGCTTTGCTGCCTGGCCATTCCCCTGCAGGCGGTGTTATGGAACACCCATTTCAGCGAAAAGTTCAACTACATGATCCAATACCCCTCCAGTTGGGAAGTGACTTCCAACCCGGAAACCGGAGCTTTCACCGCCATTTCAGACGCCGACAGGCTGCCGGATCCCGCCAGTTTCAGCCTGCTGGTGGAGCCCCTCAGCGCGGAAGAACGCAAGGCCGGCAACCAGGCGTTCATGAACATCAACCTGGAAAAGATCAAAAGCGACCTCGCGGCGAGGGGTTACACGCGCGTCCAGGTCAATGAAACCATCGAGGACTATCTGGAAGACAATCCCGGCTTCCGCTTCATCCTGATTGCCAGCAAGGCTGGCCAGGCCCCGCGCAAGCTGAAGATCACCGGCCTCCGCCACGCCGGGCGCCTCTATTCGTTTGTCTGCGAGGGCGAGGAGGGCAACAGGTTTGTCATCGCGGACAAGGAATTTGACACCATGGTCGGCAGCTTTGGCTTCCGCTACAGCTCAAACAGCTTTCTGGACAGATACGTCCGCGTCCGCGCCGACCTCGGCGGTTCCGATACCGTCTTCCATTGGACCGGCAAGGTCTATGGCCTGGTGCCCGGCGAAAAGCGCAAAGAACTCTTCGCGCTGGAGGGTTTCAGCGTGGTCCGCGCCGTGCGCAAGGGCAACGGGTTTGACCTGCTGTCCCGCGAGGCCGCCGTGTTCAAAGACCACCGCACCGGCGAGATCCTGGAAACCTGGCGCAATCCCTACACCGGCAAGGACGACGAAGTCTTCCCCATCTTCCTCGACCCGGTCAACCAGGACCTGGGCTTCGACGCCGCGGACATCGACCTGCTGCCGATGATCCTGCCTTCGGTGGAGACTGGCAATGTGATCGTCTACTATTCGGACATCTTTCCCTTCCACCCCAACCCCCTGCCCCGCAAAGAGTTTCCGCTCCATTCGCAGAGCGACAACTTCCAGGCCGGGGAGTTCATCCAGTACATCGTGCAAAAGTCTGACCTCAGCAATCCCGAAAACAGCAGCGTTCCGGCCGTTTTCACCTGGACGGAGATCTGCCCCTGGCTGCCCTTCATGAAGATGGGCGACCGCCCCGGCAACATCGTCATCGTGGCCCGCGGAGCCAAGCTGCCGCGAGGGATTTCCGCCCTTCCGGAAAAGTTGCGCCAATACGTGCTGGACCGCCGCCCCGAATTTGCCTGGGCGCCGGATGAATTCAGCGGGCCCAACGCCACGATCTGGACCGAATTCCGCAAACAGCTGTCAACCCAGCCCCAGCCGGAATCGATCGAACCATAAACACCCACAGGGAGCCTATATGAAACACTTGATTTTACCGGTATTCATTCTGTTGCTGGCGGGCACGCTCGGTGCCCAGTTCGGCGACCCCTTCATGCTGCGGCATTCGTCGGTCTGTCCGGATGGCAGCCTCCGCCTGCGCTGGGAAGGCACGGAACTGGTGCAGTGCCATTATTCCATCAACGGAGCGGCCTGGCAGATGGCGGAATCCGAACAGCTAAACATCTCCACCCAACAGGCGTTGATCCCCTACCAGTTTGGCCAGACCCTCAAATACCGGCTGCACGGCAGCGGTGAACTGCAGGGAGAGAGCTATGCCTTCATGCACGTTCCCAGGCTGGATTCCGACGCCTTTCCCCCCGCCCTGAACCAGTTGGGCCAGATCGCCACGGACGCCGTGGGCGATTCCGTCACCCTCTACGCGCCGATGCTGGACCTGACGGAGGCCTGGGTGGGCGTGTCCGACGCCAGGATCCACACCGCCCTGGCCAACCATTCCGGGTCGTTTCCCACCATGAATTCCCTGACCTCCTACAACATCTACCTGACCCTGATCGCCAACCCGGACGTGATCACCGACAGCCTCACCTACGCGATGGTCTACAGCAACATCCCCATCGTGCTGCCCTCCGGGCTCTACAAGATCGGCTACGACGCTGCCTCCGGCCTGCCCACCTTTGACAATATCGGCTCCATCCAGTCCCAGGTCAGCGGCGGAAAACTCTTCACCGCCTGCAATCTGGCCGACCTGACCGGAGATCCGGATTTTGGCCCCTGGCCCAGCCTCAGCAACTCGCTGGTCTTCGGCAGCGCCACCATCCGCGCCACGATCGACCTCAGCAGCGGCGACCCCTCTTTTGGCTTTGGAGATTACGGCGGTTTTGGCCTGGTCTTTTTTGCCGACCACCGCTACCAGGTGGCTTCCAACGCCCTGCCCCAGTGTCAGAACATCAGCCTTGACCCCGAAACCAATCTACTGTCGTTCAATTACTTCGATCCCAACGGCGATTTTCCGCTGTCGATAGTTTTCAACGTCCCCGGCGGCGAATCCATCGAACCGCTGCCAACCAGCCTGGACTACTCGCAGCCCGTGCTCTACACCGCGTCGCTTTCTTCGTTTCCAGCCGCGGGAACCATCACCGTGACCGACAACAACGTCGACTTCGTGGATTGGCCCTACGACAGCACAGACGCGCAGGATGGCCTGATCCCCACTTCCCGCCTGGCCTGCCAACTGCCCAATCCCCTCCGCTACGGCGCCGCTCCCTTTGAGCTCAAACTCTCCGGGCTGAAGTCGGAATCCCTGCGGATCGACGTGTTTAACCTGCGCGGCCAAAACCTGGGCGCCATCGCCGACCGCCCCGTCCAGGGCGGAAACCTCAGCCTGGCCTGGGACGGCAGGGTCAATGGCCAGCGCCTGCCCGGCGGTGTCTATCTTTTGCGGGTGGCCCAACCCGGAAGCGCCCGCCACTACAAACTTGCAGTAATGAATTGAAGGATTATAACTTAAGCTAATGTTTATCGACCACGCGAAAGTGCGCGTCAAAGCCGGCAACGGCGGCGACGGCGCGGTAAGTTTCCGGCGGGAAAAGTTCATCCCCAAGGGCGGACCGGATGGCGGCGACGGCGGGCGCGGCGGCTCCGTGATCGCCCTCGGCGACGAAAATGTGAACACCCTTTTGGATTACCGGTTCAACAAACTCTACAAAGCCGAAAACGGCAACCACGGAATGGGTGCCAAAAAGACCGGTTCCAGCGGCGCGGACATCCAGCTGCGCCTGCCTTTGGGAACCGAGATCTACCAGGTTGAAGAAAGCGGGCGGCGCGTCAAGCTGGCCGACATCACCCAGCACAACGAACAGATCGTGATCGCCGGAGGCGGACACGGCGGCAAGGGCAACATCAATTTCGCCACCCCCACCAACCAGGCTCCGCGCCATGCCACGCCTGGCCGGGCCACGCGTGAGATCGAGCTGGAGTTTGTCCTCAAGCTGATGGCCGATGTGGGCCTGGTGGGCTTTCCCAACGCGGGAAAATCCACCCTGCTCAGCGTGCTGTCCTCCGCCCGGCCCAAGATCGCGGATTACGAATTCACCACCCTGGAACCCATGCTGGGCGTGGTGCGCGTCGGCGATTACCAATCCTTTGTGATGGCGGACATCCCAGGCCTGATCGAGGGCGCGCATCAGGGCAAGGGGCTGGGCCACCAGTTTCTAAACCACATCCAGCGCACCAGCATCCTGCTCTTTCTGATCGACGCCGACTCTCCGGATCCCGTGGCCGCCTACCGCGTCCTGCGTTCGGAGCTCTATCTCCACGATTCCTTCATGGACAAAAAGCCCTTCCTGGTGGTGCTTTCCAAGCTGGACACCATCCCCGCCGAAGAGCGGGATGCCAGGGTGAAGGAGATCGCGGACCGCTTCCAGGCGGAGGTCGGCGCCAGCGTGCTGCCGATCTCGTCCGTGGAACACTACAATCTCGAACAACTCAAATACACGCTGTTTCGCCTGCTCAACGAATCATGACCCCCAAACTCGCCGCCTGGCTCTGCCTCAAGACCGCTCCCGGCCTGAGGTTGCGCAACGCGTTGGAACTCCTGGCGCGCTATCCCGATCCGCTCGAATTCGTTGGCCATCCAAACCATCCCGTCTACGCGGATAAAGCACTGCCCGTTGAGGCCGGACGGCATCTGGCGCAGGCGGTTTTGCCCGCCAACTTTGTCCAGATCGACAAGTTTTGCGGCCACTACCAGATCCAAACCCTTTGCTACACCGATGCGGATTACCCCCTGGGCCTGCGCGGCATCATCGGCCCGCCCCTGATCCTTTACCATCGCGGCGATCTGACCCGCGCCCTGGGGAATGTCTGCCTGGGCGTGGTGGGCACCCGCAAACCCACCGCCTACGGGCGCTCCTCCTGCCAGAAACTGCTGCGGCCGGTCTGCGCCAGGCAAACCACCATCGTCAGCGGCCTGGCCATGGGGATCGACAGCGCCGCCCATATCGCCGCCGTGGAGCAAAATTGCCCCACCGTCGCGGTCCTCGCCAGCGGGGTCGACCGCATCTATCCACCAGTGAACAAAGAACTTGCGGATAAGATTGTCGCCCACGGCGCCTTGGTTTCGGAATACGAACCCGGCACCAAACCCGACGCCTGGAATTTCCCGGCCCGCAACCGCCTCATTTCCGCGCTCTCCCACAAGCTTTTCATCGTGGAGGGAGCCCTGACCAGCGGCGCCATGCTCACCGCCAAATTCGCGCTGGAACAAGGCCGCGACATCCTCGCCCTGCCCGGCGAAATCACCCATCCAAACGCCCAGGGCCCCAATTACCTGATCAAAAACGGCGCCCTCTGCGTGACCTGCCCGGAAGACATCCTCACCGCCCTTGGCCTGGACACCGCTTCCGGCGAGCAGTTGGAGGCCGTGCCGGACATTTCCGCCGACGAGCAAAAGATCTACGACCTCTTCAAAAGCGCCCAGAGGGAGATCTCCTTCGACGAACTGCTGGTCCAAAGCGGCCACAGCTTCGGAAAACTATCCACCATCCTGCTCAATCTGGAGCTGAAAGGATGCATCAGCAAGTCCAGCGGCAACACCTTTATTTTGGAGTGATTCCCGCTTGCGGGCGGTATTATCTGAAGACAAGCCTGGGATGGCCGGTACTCTTCCAACAGCCTGCCCCACTGGAGTTTAAAGATGCGTAAACTTGCCCTACTGACGATCCTGCTGCTGCTGGCGGCGTCCCTGCCAGCGCAGGGAGGAATGTTCGCCCCCGCCGGACGCAAGGCCTGTCTGGGCCTTGGTTGGGGGATTCCCTACGGCGGCCTCGGCGGCAGCGCGGACATCCTTTTCATGGACAATCTGGCGCTCACCGCGGGTTTCGGCGCCAATCAGTACACCGCCGGTTACGCCCTGGGCTTGAAATACCTCTACGGCAAACCAGATAAGACCTGGCGCCCCCAGGCGCTCCTGGTCTACGGGATCAACGGAGTGGTGGCCAAAGACGAAACCCTGGGCATGACCGCCAACGAGGCCCATTCCGGCTTCACCGCCGGCCTGGGCTCGCAGTTCATGTTTGGCAAGAGCAAAAAGCACGGCTTCGACGTGGACCTGATCTACGTGGTCAGCTCCGGCGTCTTCAAACGCTGCGATGAGCTCGGCCTCCAGGACCCCAGCCGCTTCACCTACTCCCTCGGCTATCGCTACACGTTCGACCTCAAGTTCTGACCTGGGTTAGTGAAAGAGAACGCAGATTGATAGGAAAAAGAGGATTTGTAGGATAAAGTTATTGGGTTAGAACAGCGTCCATTATTGACACGAAATCAGCTAAGAGTTTTGTAAAGTCCTATTTTCCCTGTTAATCCTGTTGATCCTCTTTTTCCTATCAATCTGCGTTCTCTTTTTTTTAAATCAGCTCCCTAAACTGCTCATAGTCCCGCACGGAGGGTAACAGCCCGGCGTCCACGGCGTCTTTCACCGTGCGGCAGGGCAGGTTTTGCGCGAAGATCTGTTCCCGGGTGATGTTTTTCAGTTCCACCTGGCCCGGCAAAGCCCGCTGCATCGCGTACATCAGTTTGTTGTAGAGGTTGGTCCAGGACTGGAGGGGATTGTCTTTGTTTTGGGCGAGATTGTTGTAGAGCGCCAGATAGTCTTGCAAGTCGCGTTTGTAGCCGGCGGAGGGGTTCAGCGCGTAGATGGCCTTCTGAGCGCTGGCAAACCCCGGCTGCGCGGGATGGTCCTTGAATTTGAACTGCTTGCGCACGTAAATCTTGCCGCCCGGGCGCAGGCGGTAGTAGATCAGATCGTTCAGTTTGCCGGTAAATTCGCCCAACAGGTTTGCTCTGGTTGCCTTCATGAATTTTCTCCTTGTTCATCAAAGTTGGCGTTAGGGGCAAGCCTCCAGGGGAAGCCCACCGATTTTATCCACTGATAATATAACCCATTCTCTCTTATAGGCAATACGGGACCATTGCGGGACCATTACGGGCTTCACCCGTAATGGTCCCGTAATGATAGCGCAATGGTCATAGGAGCCAAGGGGTGGAGAAAAAGGGGCTAAAGCAAAATATAACGGACATAAAGTAATTGCGTTATTACATTATGTAACTCTTGACAGACATTGCGGCTGGGGCACAGATTTCTTGCCTGAGGCGGCGCAAGGATTAAAATATCCTCCATCAAGATCAGATCAAAAAGGAACTACCATGAAAAAGAATGTCGGAAAAACAGACAAGATCGTCCGCGTCCTGATCGCCATCGTCATCGCCAGCCTGGGTGTTGTTTACAATTCCTGGTGGGGCCTCCTGGCCGTGATCCCGCTGATCGCCGTGTTTACTACCAACTGCCCGCTCTATCTCCCGTTTGGGATCAGCACCCTGCCCAAAAAAAAGCAGATCCGGCGATAGGCCACTTTTCGCGAAAGTAACTGTCGATCAGCCATTGGCGTCGATTTCCCTCCGACTCCACAATGATTGAGACCTAAAGGGCGCTTGGACTTCAGGCGCAATCTGGCCCTGGGTTTGTGGTTTCATCGCTCTTACTGTTTGAAGTCCAAAGCCCCAAATGAGGCGAGGGAAGGGATGAAGCTGGTTTAGGGGCTTTGAACTCCAAATGGCTAAGCTGTGTCGCTCGTACTGTTTGAAGTCCAAAGCCCCAAATGAAGCGGGGGAAGGGGTGAAGCTGGATTAGGGGCTTTGAACTCCAAACTGGCTTCGTGGAACCTTTGTTGCTGAGGTTGGTTACATTTGCGACGCTTTTACTTATCGTGACCCGCGGCTTGCGATGACAACCCAGCCCCTGCAACCAGCCACCCGGCCTCAGCGTGTCATTCCGGCCCCCAACCCGTAACCCAGAAACCCACCTTTCAGCAACCCAACCCCAGCCCCCCACCACCCAGCCTCAGCGTGTCATTCCAGCCAGCCGCCTGACCGGTAACCTATCCACTTACAGTAACCTGCGGCTGGCGTGGAATCCAGGCCTTCAAACAATATCCATGATCGCGAAACAGTCGGCTCAGCCTGATAGCAGAAAACCATCACTCATAGAAAAAACAACGCACCAATCCAAGGGGCATTACCCCCCACAAGCCTGGATTCCACAGCGGCCGCGGGTCACTATAAGTGTGAAGGTCACCGGTCAGGCGGCCGCTTGGAATGACACACTCAGAGGC
>CAZOVZ010000003.1:43515-75162 GCA_964583755.1 uncultured Candidatus Cloacimonadota bacterium | reverse complement strand
CGAAGATAATATAAGCCCGGTTGACGATTTTCAAAGTCTCAATTACGTTGTGGTCCGTGATCATGACCCCAATGCCCTTGTCCCGCAGTTTGCCGATGATGTCCTGGATGTCGGCCACGGCGATCGGATCCACCCCCGCGAAAGGCTCGTCCATGAAGATGAAAGTGGGTTTGGTGACCAGCGCGCGGGTGATTTCCAGTTTACGGCGTTCCCCGCCGGAGAGGGTGTAGGCTTTCTGATCCGCCAAACGCGTGAGGTTCAGCTCCTCCAAGGCCTCTTCCAGCCTGCTGTGCTGTTCTTTTCGGCTCAGATGCAGGGTCTGCAGTATCGCCAGGACGTTGTCCTTCACGCTCAGCTTGGCGAAGATCGAGGGCGCCTGGGCCAGATAACCAAGGCCCAGCCTGGCGCGCCGGTACATCGGATAGTGGGTGATGTTTCGCTCGTTCAGCATCACCTTGCCCCGGTTGGGTTTGGCCAGGCCCAGGATCATGTAAAAGGTGGTGGTCTTGCCGGCGCCGTTGGGACCCAGGATTCCGACCACCTCGCCCTGGTTCATTTCCATGCTCAGATCGTTGACCACGGTCCGTTTGCCGTAGATCTTGACCAGGTTTTGGGCCATTATCTTGTGTTTATCCATGTCTCTCTTTGCCTGAAGCGAAGTTTCGCTCAGGAATCCCCGCGAAATTTGTAGATACCGTTGATGCCGGTGCGCATTTTCATGAACTCCAGCTTGTTGTCGGCTCCGAACTCCGCCTCCAGATAGTCGCCGCTGGCTGTATTGATAAAAAAGTCCCGCTCGGCCCGCTCTTCCTGCAGGTAGTTGTAGCTGACGGATTTTTCCGCCTGGAACTTGCTGATGTTCTCGGCGTCGAAATCCAGATTGATATAGCTGGCGCGCACCCAGTTGGTTTTGGGTCCGTTGGCCTCTTCGGAAAACTCCACCAGGCAACTGTCGACCAATTCCGCCCGGGTCAGCTTGCGGTCCTCCAGATGGAGGTAAAATTCCCTGGCGACGGCCTCCGCGAAGTCCGATCTGAACCTCGGCTGGCCGGTGAAGACGGCCTTGTTATCCTGGTTGATATAGATCAGAAAGTCGCTCGTGGCCCGGTAGTCACGGGTGGTGACCACCACGTTGTAGGTGGCTTCCAGCTTCTCTTCCTTGTCATAAAGTTTGATCATGTTGGCGGTGACATGCAGCGTGTCCGGCGTGCCGGCGCGGATCTCGGGATCCTCCGTCAGAGTGGCGACACCCACGCCCCGGTCCCAAAAGATATAGCCGCAGGTGGCCCAGGCGTTTTCCTCCTTGTCGAAGGAGGATACGTTGTCCCAGACCGTCAACTCGTTTTTCTGCTTGTTGAAAGTCGCGAAATCCGATCTCATCCAGCGAAAGGAGCCAGTCTTGCGCAGTTCCTGCACGTAGACGTTTCCAGCGGCTTGAAGCTCCTCGGCGTTGCGGTAGTAGACCAGGCTGTTGGATTTCAGCAGCAGGGAATCGTTGTTCACCACCACGTTCCCGTCCAGGCGGGCTATCTTTTGCTCGCGGAAGATCACCGCTTTGTCGCAGAAAAACTCGGTCTTGCCATACCAGAAATGCACAGCCCCGTTGAGGTTGAGCACTTTCTCCTCTTGCTGGGTGGTGAGGGTCAGCTTGTCCGAATGGATCACCCTCAGCTGTTCCGCCTGTTCCTGCGCGCAGAGCGGCAGGGCAAGCCAGAGCAGCAACAGCAGGCTACCAACCTTCGTAAACATCGCCAAACTCGCCTTCCGCCGAGACTTTTTCCAGCACCGCCGTTTCCAGTTTCGTGTCCGTCGTGAGGTTGTCCCCGCGCATCACATCCATGCCGCGCGTGAGGGTCACCGGCCCTGGAGCCGTGATCTGATCTGTATTGCGGTCCCAAAACATCTTCTGCGAGGTCACGCTGCCGTTGGAGGAATCCAGCCGCACATTGCCAAAGGCGGAGGTTTCGTTGCGGGCGTCGTCCACATACGCGCTGTCCGCCTTGAGGCTGTTCCGTTCGCGCGTTTTGGGGTTGATGCTGTCCAGATCGACCTGGTAGCCTTTGGTCAGCCGGCGGTTGTAAAAACGGTCTATCCGCTTGGCGTTGAGCAGGCTGACGGCCTCGGCGCCGTTGTATTGGGTGATCGTCACGGCCGTGCTGACTTCATCCGGCAAACTGCCGTCGGAAGCGGGCGTGGAGGTGTCCAGCACGCTTTTGCCACAGGCGGAGAGCCCCAGCAGCAACGCCGCCAGCAGGCTAAGAAATCGAGTTGATGTATGCCAGCAGCGTCTGGTCATAGATCCCTTGCTTCTCCAGCACCATCCTGATGCATTCGCGCACGGCGCCGTGGCCGCCGGCCCGTTCCGTGACATGTTCCACCAGCTTTGTGACGCTGTCCGGCGCGTCGCTGGGGCAGACCGAAACGGCGGCTTTGAACATGCAAGGGACGTCGTTCCAGTCGTCGCCCATGTAGAGCACGTTTTGCCATTCCAGGTTCAGTTCCGCCAGCAGCTCGCCAAGCCTGGCCTGCTTGTTGGCAATGCCTTGAAAGACGTGATCGATCTTGAGGTCCCTGGCGCGGCGCTCGACGACGGGGGAATTCCGGCCCGTGATGATAGCCGTTATGATCCCCGCCTGGCGCAGCAGCATGAAGGCCATGCCGTCGTGGGCGTCAAAGTGTTTCAGTTCGTTGCCGGTGCTGTCGTAGATGATCTTGCCGTCGGTGAGCACGCCGTCGCAATCGAAGGCCAGCAGTTTGATGCGGTCCCATCTGACCGGCGGTTTATTGGGTTTTTCGACCCTTTGATAACTCATTTGTCACTCCATTTGAGCCGGGCGATTTGCAGGCAATCCCGCAGCAACGGCTCCAACTGCGCCAGGGGCAGCATGCTCGCCGCGTCGCTGCTGGCCTCGCCTGGCTGGGGATGAACTTCCAAAAACAAACCTTTGACCCTGCCGGTGGCGATGGCGGCCCGCGCCAGCATCGCCGCGTATTCCGGATTTCCGCCGGAAACCTGGCCCAGGCTGGGGCGCTGCAGGGAATGCGTGACATCGTAGACCACCGGATACCCGGTCGCGGAAAGAGTCGAGAAAGAACGGAAATCCACCACCAGGTCGTGATACCCAAAGCAGGTTCCGCGCTCGGTCAGAAGTATCTGTTTGTTGTCACCAGCTTTGTCCGCCGCGGCGCGCATGTCTTCCGGAGCCATGAACTGGCCCTTTTTGATGTTGACGATCCTGCCCGTGGCGGCCGCGGCGCGGATCAGCTCCGTCTGGCGGCTGAGGAAGGCGGGGATCTGCAGGATGTCGCAAACTTCAGCTGCGGCAGCGGTTTCGGACCGTTCGTGGACGTCCGTCAGCAGGGGCAAAGCGTAGCGGGATTTGATGTCCACCAAAACCTTCAATCCACCCTCCAGCCCGGGACCGGAGTAAGACGTTCCGGAACTGCGGTTGGCCTTTTGGTAGGAGGCTTTGAACACCACCGTGAGGCCCAGGGCGTCGCGCAGACGGCAAAGCTCGCTGGCGATCAGGTCCATCACGCGGCCGTCTTCGACCACGCAAGGTCCCGCGATCAGGAAGAAGCTTTCGGCCTGACTCAGTTGCTGATAGAGGTTCATCAAACCTGCCTGTTATAGTTTTTTGACCTTTTCCCAGCTGAACTGCGCGTCGTCACGGCCAAAATGGCCGTAGGAAGCCGTGGGGAAGTAAATAGGTCCACGCAAGTCAAGATAATCGATCAATCCCTTTACTGTCAAGTCAAAACTCCGGCGAACCTTTTTTTCCAGTTCGGAATCCGGTTCGAGCCCCGTGCCGAAGGTGTCGATCATCAGGGAAACTGGCTCCAGATCGCCGATCACGAAGCTGAATTGGATCAGGCATTCGTCGGCCAGGCCAGAGGTCACCACGCTCTTGGCGATGTGCCGGGCCATGTAGGCTGCGCTGCGGTCGACCTTGGTGGGATCTTTGCCGGAAAACGCGCCGCCGCCATGCTGAGCCCAGCCGCCGTAGGTGTCCACGATTATCTTTCTGCCCGTGAGGCCGGTGTCCGCGGCGGGGCCGCCGTGTTCCCACCTGCCCAGGGGGTTGATCTTCACGCTGTAGTTTTCCGCGCTGAAAGTGCTGCAGGAATCCGCTTCCATCTCTTCGATCGTCGGTTTGATCGCCAGTTCTTCGATCCCGGCCTTCATCTCCGCGAAGGCTTTGGCGTCCAGCTTGCGGTGGTGGGTGGAAATCACCACCGTCTCGAGGGCTTTGGGTACGCGGCCGCAATAGCGCATGCTCACTTGGGATTTGGCGTCCGGCAGCAGGTTGGGGATCTGGCCGGATTTACGGAGTTCGGCGAGTTTTTGCAGCAGCTTGTGCGCCATGGCGATGGGCACCGGCATCAGGTGTTTGGTCTGGTTGCAGGCATAGCCGAACATCAGGCCCTGGTCGCCGGCGCCGAGGTTTTCTTCCAGCGCCTTTTCCTGCGCGTGCAGGTGGTTTTTGATCACGCAATTGGGGTCGAAACCCTGGCCGGGATCAGTGTAGCCTATCCCTTCGATCACTTTACGCACGATCGGTTCGATCCCGATGTCCAGCTTTCGCGCCGAGGAAGTTTCCCCGGCCAGCACCACCAGGTCTTTTGTGACCAGGGTTTCGCAGGCGACCCGGGCCAGCGGGTCCAGATTCAGATGCGCGTCCAGGATCGCGTCCGAGATCTGGTCGCAAACCTTGTCTGGATGGCCTTCCGAGACCGATTCGGAAGTGAAGACGTACTCGTTTTTGTCGCAGGGTTGTTGCGCGTGTAACGCTGTCATACTTATACTCCTTGCGCTCCGGGGGTTTTCCCGGGGCAAAAAAATTCCGGCTCGCTAAAGCCGGAATCACATGAGTATCCGCACTTTAGCACATGTTTTAGGCGGAGCAAAGGGCAAATCGCCGCCGTTATATAAATTCCGCCGCACGAGGCGACGGAGCAAAACTGGTACATCTCCGGGGATTCGAACCCCGGACCCACTGATTAAGAGTCAGTTGCTCTACCAACTGAGCTAGAGATGCACGGTAGGAAACAAGTTTTTAATTCCCCTTCGGTTGTCAAGTAAAAGCTCAGCAAGTTATCAATGTTACTGGTCTTTTCCGCAATCCCTGCATATTATTTTTCGCCTGTATCGGTTTGTGCCACTGGAAGTAGCGTTCTCGGTTCAGCCCAACCAAAAACCGTAACCCACTATAAACAGAAGAAAAGTTTTGGCCGTGGTGGATTTTGTGCGGAAGGCAACGTTTGAAATCCCCGCCCCCTCCGCCCTTATTGCATCCTCTAATGGTTCGATTTAACTGGGGGTAGACCTCCTGGGCAAAGTCCGGGAACCCTTCGCGTGGATTTCCGGTGGCGTTTGAGGGTGCAATAAGGGCCCATGGGGGCAGCCGGTCCCGGGCAAAACAAAGGGCGGGATCGCTCCCGCCCTGTATGGTTGTTGGTTTTACCCGGTTGTTAGATCTGCTTGATCACGGCTTTGCCGGGAAAATAGGCCGCGGCATCCAGCTCTTCCTCGATGCGCAGGAGTTGGTTGTATTTGTCCACCCTTTCGCTGCGGGAAATGGAGCCGGTTTTGATCTGGCCGGTGTTCATGGCCACTGCGAAGTCGGCCAGGAAGGTGTCGCCGGTCTCGCCGCTGCGATGGGAGACGATGCAAGTCCAGCCGGCCTTGTGGGCGGTGTTGACGGCGTCGATGGTCTCGGAGACGGAGCCGATCTGGTTGAGTTTGATCAGGACACTGTTGGCCACGTTTTCGGCGATGCCTTTTTTGATGATGGCGGGATTGGTCACGAAGAGGTCGTCGCCCATGATCTGGATATTCTTGCCCAGCCTGGCGTTCAGCTTCTTCCAGCCGGCCCAGTCGTTTTCGGCGAGGCCGTCTTCGATCGAGACGATCGGGTATTTGTCCACCATCTTTTCATAGTAGGAGATCATTGCTTCGGAGCCGACGAGTTTGCCTTCGAACTTGTATTTGCCGTTCTGCCAAAAGCTGGAAGCGGCGGAATCGATGGCGATGAACACGTCCTTGCCAGCTTTGTAGCCGGCGGCTTTGATGGCTTCCACGATCACCTTGAAGGCTTCTTCGTTGGAATCCAAGTCAGGCGCGAAACCGCCTTCGTCGCCGACACCGGTGGAGAGGCCGCGTTTTTTGAGGATGGACTTGAGCGCGTGGAAGATCTCGGCGTTCATCTGCAAGGCCTGGCGGAAGGTTTTAGCGCCCAGGGGCATGACCATGAATTCCTGGATGTCGACATTGTTGTCGGCATGGGCGCCGCCGTTGATGATGTTGCTCATCGGCACGGGCAGGGTGGTGGCCCCGGCTCCGCCCAGATAGCGGTAGAGCGGCAGATCCAGCTCCATCGCGCTGGCGCGGGCGACCGCCATGGACACGGCCAGGATGGCGTTGGCGCCGAGCTTGGCCTTGTTTGGGGTGGCGTCGAGTTCCAGCATGATCTGGTCCAGATTGGCCTGCAGGGTGGATTCCAGGCCGATCAGGGCCGGAGCTATGATCTCGTCGATGTTGCGGACTGCCTTGAGGGTGCCTTTGCCGCCGTAGCGGGATTTGTCGCCGTCACGCAGTTCGATGGCTTCGCGTTCGCCGGTGGAGGCTCCGCTGGGCACGGCGGCCCTCGCCATGACTCCGCTGGACAGCACCACGTCGGCTTCCACGGTGGGATTGCCGCGGGAATCCAGTATTTCTCGTCCCTTAATATGGAAGATCTCGGACATTAATGTGTACTCCTTGGGTTATTTTTCAAAGATATTGGCCAGGGTCTTCACCGAGCCCAGCAAAGCGGCGGATTCATAGGGCACCACGATGGTCTTGTCGCCCTGTTTGGTGACCTCGGAAAAGGCGGTTACATACTTTAGGGCGATCAGATACTGGGCGGGATCGGTCTTGGTGTCCTTCACCGCCTCGGCGATCATCTGGATGGATTTGCGCTCGGCGTCGGCAACCAGCAGCTTGGCCTGGGCCTCACCCTCGGCGCGGGCGATCTTGGCCTGTTTGTCGCCTTCGGCAACCCGGACCTGAAATTCGCGGTCGGCGTCGCCGGAGAGCATTTTGGCGCGTTTGTCGCGTTCGGCCCGCATTTCTTTTTCCATGGCGGTGCGGATCTCTTCCGGGGGCAGGATTTCCTGCAGTTCCACGCGGTTGACCTTCACGCCCCATTTGTCGGTGGCTTCGTCCAGGATGTCACGCAGTTTGGCATTGATGGTGTCACGCGAAGTGAGGGTAAAATCCAGCGTGAGTTCGCCGATCACGTTACGCAGCGAGGTTTGGGTCAGCTTTTCGATCGCCTCGGGCAGGTTGCCGATCTCGTAGACGGCCTTGTAGGGGTCAGTGACCTGAAAATAGAGCAGGGCGTTGATGTTGATGGAGACGTTGTCGCTGGTGATCACGTTTTGCCGCGGGAAGTCGTACACGGTCTCGCGGAGGTCGATGCGGTTTTCCTGGCGCTGGACGACTACGGTATTGCCCCGGTAGTCCGCCTTGTTGTAGCGCCAATGGATGGGCCGGATCTTGTCGAAGATGGGCACGATGATGTGGATGCCGGAATCGAGGGTCTTGAAATATTTACCGAGACGCTCGACTATTACCACCTCAGCCTGGCGCACCACGATGATGCCCCTGGAGATCAAAGCGATCACGAAGATCGCGAAAATGAGTCCGACAAAAGTACCGATAGAGATCATGATATACTCCTTTGACCAAATTCGTTTCATTGTTTCTGAAGGCCGCCGTTCTGACAAGTAAAATTATCAGCCCGCCTGGACTCCGCAGATTGCACTTGACAAATATCAAAACCCTGCCGGGAATTGTTCTTTTGGCAAGAAACCGCGGTTTTCAGGCCTGTGGTGCCTTTTGCATACTAACATTATAGCGCAAATCCGGGAGTTACACAATGAGAAAAGTTCTGCCGCTGCTGGCCGTTGTCCTGGCCCTGGCGGGCTGCGTTCGCACCCGTCTCAGCCGCTGGGAACCGGCCGACGACCTCAGCGCCGCGCGCGAAGCCGCGTCGGGGCTGGTGGCCGGTTATTGGCTGCAGGATTTCACCGCTCCCTACAAGCCGGCGGTGTTTCTGGGACCGGTGATCGACCATAGCGGCGAAGCGTGGTCGGACTCCCTCTTGCTGGCCACCCTGGCAGACGCCCTGATCGCCAGCGGTAAACTGCGCCTGGTGCTTCCCCGCCTGGCGGAATCGGCCCCGGCGGAATCGCTGGACCTGGACCGGATCAAAGATCTGGCCCGCGCAAGCGACGCCGACTACCTGCTGTGGGGCGAACTGAGCGGCGGAGCGGACCTATCTCTGCGCAGCTACCGGCTGGAACTGCGGCTGCTCGATCCCCGGGGCGAAGCCAGCTTCTGGCAGTTTCAACGCCTGCTGCAGAAGCCGCTGCGGGTCCCTCTGAAATCGTAATCATTACAAAAATAATCGATACATGGAGCAATGAATGGAAATCACCAAGTTAGACCAGATGTTCGAGATCCTGAAACCACGTCCCAACAAGAGAATGGTCGCGGCCTGGGGCGTGGACGCGCACACGATCTGCGCAGTGCACGAGGCGGTGGAAATGGACCTGATCGAAGGGATCCTGGTGGGCAATGAAGCGCTGATCAAAAAGGTTTGCGCGGAGCACAAACTGGACCCCTCAATCCTGCGCATCGTGCACGTGGACAACGATCTGGTCGCCGCCGCCAGGGCGGTTGAACTGATCAATGCCGGCGAGGGTGATTTCCTGATGAAAGGCCTGCTGAGCACCGATCGCTACATGCGGGCCATCCTCAACAAGGAAAAAGGGCTGATGGAAAACGGCGCCATCCTCTCCCACGTTACGGTGGCGGAAGTGCCCACCTACCACAAACTGCTCACCTTCGGCGACGTGGCGATCATCCCCCTGCCGGACCTGGCCCAGAAAGTGGCGATCACGAATTACCTGATCAAAGTGGCCCATTTCCTCGGCATCGAAAAGCCCAAGGTCGCCATCCAGGCCGCGTCGGAACAGACTTTGCCCAAAATCCCGTCCTGCGCGGACGGGGCGATCCTCGCCAAAATGGCCCAGCGTGGCCAGATCAAAGGCGCGATCGTGGAAGGACCGCTGGGCTTCGATCTGATCGTGGACAAGGAAAGCGCCAGGATCAAAGGCATGGCCAGCGAAGTCTGCGGCGACGCTGACTGCATCCTCTTTCCCAACATCGAGGCCGGCAACACGTTTTACAAATCCGTGGTCAAACTGATGAACGGCGAGCTCTGCGCGATCGTGATGGGCGCCAAGGTGCCCTGCGTGCTGACCTCACGCGGCGACAGCGAGCGCTCCAAGCTCTATTCCATCGCCCTGGCCGCCCTGCTGGCCTGAGGGATCCAACGCTCATGACCGAACTTAAGTCATTGTCCCAAATGGCAGAACATGTCCGCTCCAGCGGCAAGCGCATCCGCATCGCCGTGGCCGCCGCGGACGATTTGCACACCCTGGAATCCGTCAACAGGGCAGTCTCGCAGGGCTTCGCGACCGCGATCCTGGTCGGCGCCAAACAGCGCATTCAAGAGCTGTGCCGCCAGGAAAACCTGGATTGTACGGATTGGGAACTCATCGACCAGCCCGACCCGGAAGCGGCGGTGAAGACAGCTGTCCGCCTGGCCAGGGAAGATCAGGCGGATGCCGTGATGAAAGGACTGGTGAGCACGGACAGGTTTTTGCGCGAGATCATCCACAAGGAACGCGGGCTGCTGATCCCCAAAGCGGTGATGAGCCATGTCTGCGTGATCGAAGTTCCGCGCTACCACAAGCTTCTCTTTATCAGCGACACGGCGGTGCTGCCCTTTCCGGACCTGGACCAGAAGGTTGCCATGGTAAACTATGCCGTTTCCGTGGCCCGCGGATTTGGCATCCAGATCCCCAAAGTGGCGCTGATCACGGCCACGGAAAAGGTCATCGGCGCCATGCCCAACACGCTGGAATACGCGATGATCGCCAAAATGGCAGAACGCGGGCAGATCAAAAACTGCGTCATCGACGGCCCCCTGGACATCTTTCTGGCCTGCGATCCCGCCGCGGGCGCGGTCAAAGCGGTGGACAGCCCCATCGCCGGGGACGCGGACGTCCTGATCTTTCCCAACCTGGAGACTTCCAACACTTTTTACAAAGGCTTGATGCTGTTTGCCGGCGGCGAACTGGCTGGCCTGATCCAGGGCACCCAAAAACCGGTGATCGTTATGAGCCGCAACGAAAGCGCGCTATCCAAGTATTACAGCATCGCCGCGGCTTGCCAGATGGCAGGTGGATCATGAAGATAGCGATCGCCTCCGACCACACCGGTTACGAACTAAAAGCCGCGATCAAGGCGGCTTTCCCCGATCACGAATTTGACGATTTTGGCACCGACGGGCCCCGTTCCATGGACTATCCGGATACCGGCGCTCCGGCCGCCAGAGCCGTCGCGGCTGGCGCTGCCACGCTCGGCATTCTGATCTGCGGCAGCGGGATCGGCATGAGCATCACCGCCAACAAGGTGCCCGGCATCCGCGCCGCGCTGTGCTCGACCACCGACGCCGCCCGCCTCTCCCGCCGCCACAACGACGCCAATATCCTCTGCCTGGGCGCCCGCTTCACCGCCGCGCCCTACGCGATCGAGATCGTCAAAGCCTGGTTGGAGGAAGGTTTCGAGGGCGGCAGGCACAACCAGAGAATCCAAAAAATCAAAGACATAGAAGGAGAAACCCGGTGAAACAAATCCAACTGCAAGACCCGGAACTGTTCGCGGCGATGTCCGCCGAACTCAGGCGCCAGCGCGAAAACCTGGAGCTGATCGCCTCGGAAAACTTCACTTCCCTGGCCGTGATGGAAGCCCAGGGCAGCGTGCTGACCAACAAGTACGCCGAAGGCTACCCCTACCGCTGGAGCAAAAAGACCGGCCAGATCAACTACAACCTCTACGGCCGCTATTACGGCGGTTGCGAGCACATCGACGAAGTTGAGCGCCTGGCGATCGAACGCGCCAAGCAACTGTTTGGCGCCGAACACGCCAACGTCCAGCCCCACAGCGGTTCCCAGGCCAATATGGCGGCCTATTTCACGCTGGTCAAACCCGGCGACACCGTCCTGTCCCTGGAGCTCGCCCACGGCGGCCACCTCACCCACGGACACCCGCTTTCCTTTAGCGGACAGTTTTACAACATCATCCACTATCAGGTGAACAAGGACACCGAGCAGTTCGACTACGACGGGATCGAAAAGATGGCCCTGGAACACAGACCGCAGATGATCCTCGCCGGCGCCAGCGCCTATCCCCGCAAGATGGACTTTGCCCGCTTCCGCGAGATCGCGGACAAGATCGGCGCCAAGCTGATGGTGGACATGGCCCACATCGCCGGGCTGGTTGCGGCCGGCTTGCACATGAACCCCGTTCCCTACGCCGATATTGTGACTTCCACCACCCACAAAACCCTGCGCGGTCCGCGCGCCGGAATCATCCTCTGCAAGGAACAGTATGCCAAAGAAGTCGACGGCAAGGTCTTTCCCGGCATTCAGGGCGGCCCTCTGATGCACGCCATCGCCGGCAAGGCCGCGGCCTTCCAGGAAGCCCTGCAGCCTGCCTTCAAAACCTATCAGCAACACGTGATCGACAACGCCCAGGCGTTGGCAGCAGCCCTCACGGACAACGGTTTCAAGCTGGTCTCCGGCGGCACCGACACGCATCTGATGCTGGTCAACATGGGCGCCGAGGAAGAAGGCGGACCCAGCGGCAAGAAGATGGAAGAAGCGCTCGACCTGGCCGGAATCACGGCCAACAAGAATACCGTCCCCTTCGACACCCGCAGCCCCTTTGTGGCCAGCGGCGTGCGTTTGGGCACCCCTTCCGTGACCACCCGCGGCATGGGCGAAGCCGAAATGAAACAGATCGCCGCCTTCATCAAACGGGTGCGCGACAATCACGAAAACGATGATTACCTGGCCTCGATGAAAGCCGAGGTGCGGGCACTGACCGATAAATTCCCCCTCTATCCGGAACTCGGATAGATCAGCATCCAAGGCCGGAACCGCTTCCGGCCTTTTTCTTTGGCTGGCCGGACCGGGGGCAGAACAAGCGCGGAGCACCCAGCGAAAACGGCTGTTGCTCTGCGGGTTCCGCGCCGCGGACCCTCCGCCACAAACAAACAACACCCGCAAGGAGGTGTTCATGCTCAATCTACCACTCGCGAAACTGATGCCGGCCGGCGCCGAATACGCCGAGCTCAAGGTTCAGGAAAACCGCAGCGTCCAACTCGCCCTGCTGAACGGCACTGTCGTCAACAACGGCAGTTCCAGCAGCGCGGGCAGCATGTGCCGCAGCTATGCCAAAGGCCTTTGGGGCCTGGCTTCCTCGCCACTGGTCACTGAAACCGAACTGGCCCGGGTGATCCAAAAATCCCTCGCCAATTCCCAACTGCTCGCTTCCCGGGTCAACGGACCCGCCGGCATCCTGCCGGCCAATCCCGCCCGGGGCGAATATCTGTTTTTCACGACCAAACCCAAGGCCGGAAACCAGCAGAAACTGGATTACCTGAAAGACCTGGACGCCCACATCGCGGCCAGATATCCGGACCTCGCCTCGCGCACAGTCAGCTATCAATCCCTGGAGATGGAAAAACAGATCGTCACCAGCGACGGCGGCGACTTGAAATCCATGACTCCGCGCTCCCTGATCGTGGTCGCCATGACCTGCGTTCACAACGGCGAACCCCTCCAGCATTACGACATGGCCGGCGGCTTCGGGCAATGGGAAGACCATTTCGGCCAACCCGCCGAACTCTATCCCCTGATCGACAAGATCCATGCCGAACTGATGGAAAAACGCGACGCCGTCTTTGCCCGCAGCGGAACCTTCGAATGCGTGCTGGATTCGCGCCTGGCGGGGATACTCTCCCACGAGGCGGTTGGCCACACCACCGAAGCTGACTTTGTGATCAACGGCTCCATCGCCGGCGAGTTTCTGGGTAAACAAGTCGCCAGCGACTGCGTGACCCTGATCGACATCGCCAACACCTGGGACGGCGCGATCTGCCCGGTGCCCGTGTTCATCGACGATGAAGGCACGGAGGCGACGGACGCCGTCGTGATCGAAAACGGCATCCTGAAGAGCTACATGCACAACAAGGAGACCTCTCTGCGCCTGGGTTTGCCGCTCACCGGCAACGCCCGCGCCTATGCCTATTACGACGAACCGCTGATCCGCATGCGCAACACCATGATCGTGCCCGGCAAGGACGATCTGAAGGCCATGATCGCCTCACTCGAGGATGGCTATTACCTGATCCAGCCCTCCAACGGCCAGGCGGATTCCACCAGTGAGTTCATGTTTGGCGTGACCCGCGGCTACGAAGTCAAAAACGGCGTCCTGGGCCGCCCGATCAAGGAAACGACCATCTCCGGGATCGCCTTCGAACTGCTGAAAACCATCACCATGGTCTCATCGGAGATGGATTGGACCTGCGCCGGTATGTGCGGCAAAAAGCAGATGATCCCCGTCGGGATGGGCGGTCCCGCCATCAAATGCCAGATCAACATAGGAGGCCGGTCATGAACCCGCGCGAACTTTTGGACAGCATCCTGCACAAGCTGAAGGCCAAGGGCGCGGATAAGGTTTCCCTGCGCTACGACGCCGAAACCGACGAGGAATTCAACATCATCTACAAGGAACTGAACCTGCTGCGAACTGTGGAAACCAACAGCGTGGCCCTGGGCGTGATCAAAGACGCCAAGCAGGCTTCAACCCGGCTCAACCAGTTCGACGCCGCCTCTCTGGACCGGGCCGTGGAAGAAGTGATGCAGGCCGTGGAAAACTCCAATCCGGACCCCGCCTTCGACATTTCCCCTCTGGACGAGGGCTCCTGGACGGACGGAGAACTGGAACCCGATCCGGACCGCGTAATCCGGCGCCTGCAGGAATTCATCTCTCAGGTGAAAAACCGCTTTCCCAGTATCCAGTTCGATGGCGGCCTCACCCACCAAAAGAACCACAGCACTTATCTGAACAGCAACGGCGCCTGGTTTGAACACCGAAACGGAGCCTACAATTTCAACACCATCTTCACCGCCAAACAAGGCCGGAAGACGAGTTCCATGAACTACTCGTTCTTCGCCGTGCCGAATCTGGACCGCGAACTACTGAAGATCAACTTCACCGAAGAGCTGATCCGCCAGACCACCGAACAGGTGGAAACCAAGCCCGTGCCGGCTAACTTCACCGGCGACATGATCGTCTCGCCCTACTTCGCCAACGAACTGGCCTGGACCTTCATCCAGAGCCAGATCGGATCCGGCGGTTTGCTGAACAAGACCAGCAAGTTTCCGGATCATTTGGGCCAACGGATCCTGGACGAAAAGCTGAATATCCTCCACCAACCGGAGCATCCCGAACTCTGTTACCCCGGCCGATTTTCCGAGGACGGTTTCCGCCTGAGCCCAGCTCCCATCATCGAAAACGGGATCCTGCGCAACTACCCCATCTCGCTCTACGCGGCCAACAAAACCGGCAAACAACGCAGCGTTGGGCCCAACCTGAACCTGGTGATCCCGGCGGGGCCGCAATCCCTGCAGCAACTGATCGCAACGGTCAAAGAGGGAGTTCTCTGCATGCGCGCTTCCTTTGGCGGGGCCAACGCCAACGGCGATTTTTCCGGCGTCCTGAAAAACAGCTATTATCTCCGCGACGGCAAGATCTCGCATCCCATCAGCGAGACCATGTTCAGCGGCAATATCATCGAGATGCTGAATAACGTCGCCGGGATTTCCAGCGAAACCTTCAACCTGGGCGACAGCATCCTGCCCTACCTGCAGATCAGGGATCTGTTCATATCCCGCAAGTAAGCTCTAGCCTATGACAGACAAGCGCTTCCGGGACCTGCCCGCCAGCCCCGGGAGCGCTTTTCCAACCCCTTATCCTATGTAAAACACTAACTCTTTCAACCACAAAAGCTTCTCCAATTCATTTTCTGGTTGACAAAAAGCCCGGACATTCTTATAATGTTATTAAAGATAGTATTTTGCCGATTTGGCTTGGACGTTTGCAACCATCCCAGCCCTGCCAGACCGGCGGCACTACGGACCGGCGTCAGCCGTTAACAGATTAAAGGAGTACACTATGCCCATATTCTTACAAGCTGGCCAACAGCTTCCGCAGGCAGCAGCCCAGGCCGCCGAGATCGTGAAACCGGATCTTTGGGAAAAAGTCCTGAAGTTTGCCCAGGTCAACGGGATCAACCTGCTGATCGCCATTTTGATCTTCGTGATCGGCAAATGGATCGCCAAATGGATCACCAACATCCTGCGCAAGATGATGCACAGAAAACCGCTGGACGCCACTCTGGTGAGCTTCCTCGGCAACATCATCTATGCCGTTTTGCTGATCTTTGTGATCATCGCCGCCATCGGCAAACTGGGGATCCAGACCACCTCGCTGGTCGCCATCTTCGGCGCCGCCGGCCTCGCCGTCGGCCTCGCCCTGCAAGGTTCCCTTTCCAACTTCGCCGCGGGCGTCATGCTCATCCTCTTCAAACCCTTCAAAGTCGGTGATTCCGTCACCGCCGGTGGCCAGACCGGCACCGTCCACGACATCGGCATCTTCCACACCACCATCCTCACCGGCAGCAGCAAGATAGTGGTCCCGAACACCGCCATCACCGGCGGCGCCATCACCAACTATTCCGCCATGCCGACCCGCTGCGTGGCTCTCAACGTGGCCGTGCCCGGCAACACCGATCTGAACAAGGCCCGCGACCTGATCCTGGGCATCATAAACGCCGACGCCCGCATCCTCAAAGACCCCGCCGCGGGTATCTCCATCGCCGACGCCAACGCCGCCGAGATCAAGTTCGGCGTGGCCGCGCATGTCAACAACGCAGACTACGCACCCGTCCAGTCCGACCTGCTGGAAAAGATCAAACGCGTCTTTACGGAAGCGGGCATCTGGGCCTAAGGAGTATAAAATGAAGACCTGCAAATTCGTACTGATCGCCATCTTCCTGCTGGGGCTGTCCGCCCTCGCCGCGGAAGGCTGGGAACTGGATTCCGACATGATGATGAACCTCACCCAGAGCGCTTTTAGCGACAACTGGACCGGAACCGAACTCAGCAACATCACCTGGACCGCCGCCTCCAACACCGTGGCGCAGAAACAGCTCAAAGACTGGCTCCACAACAAAAACACCCTCAAACTCGCCTTTGGCCAGACCCATATGCAAAAAACCGACATCCTGGGCGACAAGTATTGGGAAGAGCCGGAAAAATCCACCGATAAGATCGACCTCGAAGGTCTCTTCCGCTTCACTTTGGACCAGTGGGTGGATCCCTACGCGGCCCTCCGCATGGAATCCCAATTTCTGGATGAAGCGGGCGCCGAGACCTACTTTGTGAATCCGATGCTGTTCACGGAGAGCGCTGGCATCATGAAGAACCTCATCGACCTGGAAGCCACCAAGCTGTCCATCCGCCTCGGCGGCGCCGTGCGCGAAAACTACAACCGCAGGCTGGACGAAGTTCCGGTCGACGGCGGCCTCGAAGGCGTGGCGGAATTCAAACATGTCTTCAGCCTGGTCAATGCCAGCTACAATTCCAAACTCTGGGCCTACAAGGCTCTCTTCAATTCCAAATCCGATGACCTGAACGACGACTGGAAAGCCGCCGACTTCACTTGGGAAAACATGCTCTCCACCAAGCTTTGGGGCCTGGTCAGCGCCAACGTCAGCCTGGATTTCCTCTATGATAAGGAACTCAGCTCCGACGTCCGCTGGAAAGAAGTGATCGGCCTCGGCCTCAGCTACACCCTCTTCTAAACAAGCAAATCGTACTCACGAAATGGAGGGAGACCCCAAAATCTCCCTCCTTTCTTTTGGGGAAAATCTGGGGGCAAAAAAACACCATCCCTGCCAGCCGCCGGCCTGCGTTAACCATGGAGTGTTTGGTGGTTAATTTCAAGCAAAAGAGCGCCCGGCGGGAGAATGGCTTTCATCCGCCCCAGGTACATGATCCCTCCTCCAACCCTCACCCAAAGTTGCATCCAAGGCCAGATGGCAGATCGCCCTAACTTTATGCTTGACAGATTTCTTTGCAACTATCTGATGCTAAAACGCATCATTTTATAAACCACCCACTTCAGCCGATTAGGCAAAGGAGACCAGGATGAAAAGGATTGTTTTCACAGTGGTCCTGCTAACCACTCTGATCCAAGCCCTGCCTGCGATTCCCGGCCTGCGCCTGACCTACGGCGGCGTCATGCGGGCCTACGCCGAATATCCTGTCTGCGCGTTGGACCCCAACGGCAATTACTTGCGCCACTACCGGATTTACCCCCACAACAACGGCTTCAAGGTTCATAGCTATTCAATGAGCCTCAACCTGGCCGTATCAATTCCCCAGGATATCCATACCTACGTCCATCCGGTTCCTTTGGAGCAGGACGGCGGTTACCCGGAACTGGTGCTGGCCCAGGCTTTTCAGGACAAAGCCTACATCCTCCAGAAAAACGCCGGCAAACTCTTCATGACGGTGATCACCCCTGGCCTCGAAACCGTGACACTCGTGATCCCCTATCCCGGCTTCAGTTTCCTGGATGATCCCATCGACGCCGGTACTTTTCGTTTCCTCAGCCCGGAAAGAATGATCCTGTCCAGTTCAAGCAACATCTACCTGCTCAACCTGCAGGCCGGAACCTGCGATCATTACTGGAATTTTTCTGGCTCCTACGGCAACGTCACCTTCAACCGGTTGGACGATGAGCGCGTTATCATTTCCGCCTACCTTGGCAGTGGGGGGCAAACCAGCTATCTGCTCAATTACCAGACCCTGCAGCGCACCCACATCTACTACGAAAGCTGGGCCACAGTGCCGATTAGCGACGATTTTGGCGACAACCTCTACCTGGTGACCCAAAGCCGTTTCGATTCCGATTGGCTCGATCTCGTGCGCACCCTTTTACTGCAGGTCAATCCCAACAACTCTGTGGATTTCTACCCGCTATACTACGGCGGCATGACCAATGCCTTTGACTACACTCCCAAACACACTTTCGAAAACGTCCACTTGCTGGGCGACAACCGCTTTCTGGCCATCTGCACTGACCTCTTCAACATCCCGGATAACCGGCGCCTGGGCATTTTTGAGGTCACCGGCACCAGCGTGGACTACTCCCCCGAGTTTGAGGCATTGCACGAACTGGCCAACCCCGGACGGCTTTACAAATTGCAGGAGGGCTACTACCTCAGCTACCACCACTACACCGCGACCCCGGAAATGATCCGCCTGTTGGATCTCGAAGCGCAGACCATTTCCCTGGCGGACACCAATCTCGTCACCAGCACGGGAAATCTGATCACCACCGGCGACAACGCCTTTTACATGGTCTATCCCAACCTCAATGTCTACGTCTATCATCTCACTGAACCGGTTAGCGCCAGTGACGTCACCCAGACCCCCCGTCCAGAAATGACAGTCACCGCCTCGCCCAACCCCTTTAGGAGCCAGGTGTCTGTGAAAGTGGAAACTCCTCGCGCCGCCCGGAGCGAAGTGGCAGTCTACGACTTGCGCGGCAGGCTGGTCCGCCGTCTGGAAACCAGGGACCAGGACGGCGAAACCATAGCAGAATGGGACGGCACCGCCGAGGGCGGAACCAGGCTGGGCAGCGGTATCTACCTGATCCGTGCCACCGCCGGCGGGCAGACCGCCACGAGTAGGGTCGTCCTGCTGAACTGATCTGTTTTTCAACACTAGACAGGGAGACACAGAGCCACTGAGGATTGTCAAAGTGCCTTTCTTCTGTTTTTGTGCTGATACTGAGAATATAAACCGTCGCATCGTCCCTCTTTTCCCATATTTCTCATTTTCTCCGTGACTCTGTGTCTCCCTGTCTCTGTGTTGAAAAACCCCCCGGAAACAGCAGATTTTTCTTGCTTTTTCGGGTCAAATGCTTAGATTATGTAGTGTAGTAATTGTAGAAACTTGGTAATCGGGAAGGTAGTCAGACAGGAGGTCCCAAATGTAGCCCTTTCCCCATGTCGAGCCGAAAGCGTTTGAACGAAGTGAGTGTATTCTTGCGGGGGTAAGTCCCCCACCCCGGCGCTGTAGCCGCGAGCCAATCCCAATCAGAGCAAGCATGCTACCTAAGGAGGTAACATTTATGAACCCTTCCATTCTATCAGACCTGGGTCTGTTCCACTCCCACGCCCCTCAGCATTCCAGCGGTTTGGGGATCATCCCCATCCTGCGCAAAGAGCCCAGCTCGCAAGACTACATCTCTCTGCACCAGGCTTTCCAGCAGCACACGATCGTCATCTCGGAAGTCAGCGAAGGCGGCAGCGTTCCCAACCTGAAAGTCCGTAACACCGGCAAGACCCCCGTCCTCATTCTGGATGGCGAAGAACTGCTTGGCGCCAAACAAAACCGCATCCTCAATACCAGCGTCCTGATCGGCGCCGATACTGAGCTGATCGTCCCCGTCAGTTGCACCGAACTGGGCCGCTGGAGCTATCGCAGCCGGGATTTTCAGGAATCCGGCGAAGTGCTATCCTCCCGTAGCCGTTCCTTCAAGATGGGTTCGGTGACCGACAGCCTGAAGGAAAACCGTGGCCACGCTTCCAACCAGGGCAAGATCTGGGACGACATCAGCGAGCTCCACGAATCCCTCAAAACCCATTCCGGAACCGAAGCCATGCACGACGCCTACGAGCAACGGCGCCAGAACATCGACGAGGTCATCGCCGCCTTTCCCCTCATCGAATGCCAGTGCGGCTTTTACGCCCAAATCGACGGCCGTTTCGCCGGCCTGGACCTGGTTTCCCGTCCCGAGATCTGGAAAGACCTCCACGCCAAAGTTGTCCGCAGCTATGTCGTTGACGTGCTGGACAGGCGTTACAAGGACGGCAAGCCCGATCCCCAGGCCCTGGCCACCCTCTTCGAGCTGTTTGCTAAGGCCCAGCTGAATCAGTTCCCCGCGGTGGGCCTGGGCCAGGACCTGCGCCTCGAACACGACACCTTCGTCGCCTCCGCCCTGGTTTGGGATGGTAGCCTCACGCATCTGGCCGCCTACCCCAGAATGACCGTCAGCAGCAACGAAGTGTACAGGAGCCCCCGGCACCGCCGGCTCTAAACTCAAAACCATACCAACCTCCGATACCAAGGGGCGCGGGGATCATTCTCCGCGCCCCGGGTTTTATCGACTCTCATTTTGGTCGGAATCTTTTAAAAAAGAACGCAGATTGGCAGGAAAAAGTGGATCAATAGGATAAATATGAATATGCTTTGCTCATCTATCATGTTCTCTTATGAGTTTTTCATGAACCGTATTTTCCCAGTAATTCTACATGCCCTCCCTAACTCTCTTCAGACTCCCTTATCGCATTTTTTCTCTGTTTCTCCGTCCCTCTGTGTCTCTGTGTTGAAAACTCGAAAAACCCTCAGCTTTTGAACTTACGCCGCAGGAGGTTGGCGTTGGTGACCACTGTCACGGAACTGCCGGCCATGGCGATTTCCGCCAGGACGGGATGCAGGACTCCGATCACCGCCAGGGGTATGGCGATCAGGTTGTAAATGAAGGCCCAAAACAGGTTTTGCCTGATCTTGCGGAAAGTCTGCAGGGAGAGGTTCACCGCCTGGGGGATCAGAGCAAGTTTATCCCGTAGGATGGTGATGTCGGCCGCCTCGATGGCGATGTCGGTGCCCTGGCCCATGGCGATCCCGATGTCCGCCTGTTTGAGGGCGGGAGCGTCGTTGATCCCATCCCCGGCCATGGCCACAGCGCCAAACTCCGCCTGCAACTCCTTCACGATATTGGCTTTGTCGCCTGGCAGGGCGTTGGCCCGGACCCGCGTGATGCCGCACTGGGCGGCAATCGCCCGCGCGGTCTGCTCGTTGTCTCCGCTCAGCAGGATGGATTCGATCCCCATTTCCTTCAGTTCCCGCACCACTTCCGCGGCTTCCGGACGCAGCGCGTCGGCCACGTAGAATACGCCCAGGACCTTGTCTAAGTCAGCGATCCAGATCTGGGTGGCATGGGCTGGTCCGGTTGTGCCGGCGGTTTCCGGCCAGTCAACGATCCCGCTTTCCAGCAGCAGTTTGCGGCTGCCCAGCAGATAGCCGGTACCGTCGATTTTTCCCGCCACGCCCCGGCCGCTCAGATCGTTGAAGTCCTCCACTGGCCGTAGCTGGAGGCCCCGCTCCGCCGCCGCGGACAAGATCGCCAAGGCGAGGGGATGCGCGCTGGCTTGCTCCAGGCTGGCGGCCAAAGCCAGGATTTGGGATTCCGTCCCCTGCAGGGTTTCCGTCTGAATCAATCTGGGTTTGCCGACCGTCAGGGTTCCCGTTTTGTCAAAAACTATCGCCCGGATGTCTTTCATCCGCTGCAAAGCCTCGCCGTTGCGGATCAGGATGCCCCGGTTGGCGCCGATCCCGCTGCCCACCATCAAAGCGGTGGGTGTGGCCAGTCCCAAGGCGCAGGGACAGGCGATCACGAGGGTCGCGATGGCGGCCATCAGCGCAGCCGCGATGCCCGCGGGGGGAATTGTGATGGGGATGATTCCGCCGATCAGGCGGGCCACCGCGCCCATTGCGCCCGGAAAGGCCAGCCAGGCCAGAAACGTCAGCAACGCCAGGGCCAGTACGGCGGGCACGAACACCGCCGTCACCTTGTCTGCCAGAAGCTGGATCGGCACCTTGGAGTGCTGCGCCTCCTGCACCATCTTCACTACTTGCGCCAAAAAGCTGTCCTGCCCCACTTTTTCCGCCCGGGCCTGAAAATACCCGTCCAGATCGACCGTGGCGCCGATCACGCTGTCGCCCTCCCGGCGGCGCACCGGCATGGATTCCCCCGTCGCCATGGCTTCGTCGAGGTTGGCGCTGCCGCTCACGATCACTCCGTCCACCGGGACTTTCTGGCCCGGCTTGACGATGAAGACGTCTCCGACCTTGACCTTGTGGACCGGAAGCTCCGTTTCCACCCCGTTTTGCAGGACCAAAGCGGTCTTAGCGCCCAGGTTTAACAGCTTGCGGATGGCTTCGGAGGCCTTGCCCCGGGCCCGATGTTCCAGATAGCGGCCGGTGAGGTGGAAAGCCAGGATCATCGCCGCGATGCCGCTGAAACTGTGGGGATCGATCTTCACCAGATAGGACAGGGGCAGCACCAACAGCGAGGAAAGGGTCCCCATGGCGATCAACACGTCCATGTTGGCGCTGCCGCTGCGCACCGAGCGGAAGGCCGAAACATAGACTCCGCGGGCCGGGCCGGCGATCGCCAACAGGGTCAGGCCAAACACCAGCCAGGCATCGATGGCATGAGACACCAGCATGGTGTGAAAGACCATATGGGCTGCCATGAACACGGTCACCACGATGGCGATCGCCCACATCTGCCACATCCGGAGGCCAGCCCGGCGCATGGCCAGAACCTGTTCATCCTCCCCCAGGCTTACCTCTTCACGGACGGAAAAACCCAGGCTGGCTATCGTCCGGGCAAATTCATCCGGCCTGATGAGCCGGTCGTCAAACTCTATCACTGCCTCTTCGAGGGCCAGATTCACATTCGCCCGCGTCACTCCCTTCAGCTTGCCCAGGGCCTTTTCCGCCCTGGCGCTGCAAGCCGCGCAGTGCATCCCGTTGATGCCGATGTTTATTTGTTTTGTCACTTTTCTCATCCTTGGAATATCTATCTATTTGATATGATATTCCGTCAGTTGCCATGCGCAACGTAAATCTACACGGGGTAACGAACTGGTCATTAAATCTTTATGCCAGGTTCAAAAAACAGATGATCTGGGATTGTCTAGGTCGTAGGGTTAGGTCAATCCATCATAACCAATCCAATGATTCAAACTATTTATTGAATGGGCGAAAGCAGTTAGCTGCTGATAATATCAAGGTCTAACCCGTATAGCGAAAATATCCAATCTTTTGCACCGTTTTTTGCATCGGTCACAATCAGCAAACAATCAAACCTCACCAAAGGATCACCGATGAACCTGAAAACCATGTTCTGGCCACTTCTGGCCGCCCTGATTCTCCCCCTGGCCGTTTGGGCCAGCCCGGCGGAATCCCCGTTCAGTATCACGCGCAGCAGCGAAACCAGCCTCCAGCTGCACTTCGACCTGCCTTCCTGGACCCTGGAAAACACGGATCGCGAAGGCGAATCCCTGCAGAAAGTGAAGGTGGAAGGCACCCCCTACCTGTTCATCGAGGAACAGGAGACCCTGCCCGTGTTCAGCGCCACGCTGGCCATACCCTACAGCGGTGGCGCCAGCCTCAGCGTGATCAACTCCGCCAGCCAGGCGCTGGGCCAATACGATCTGGATTTCAGCGCCAGCCTGAACGGCGAACGCCTTGCCGGCAGATTCGCGGAAGCCAGGTATCCCGCCAACCCGGCGGTGATCTCCGAGCCACAGGTGATCCGCGATTTCCGCGTGGTGACAGTGAACCTCTACCCCTTCCAGTATGACCCGGATACCCGGCAACTGACTGTGCGGGAGAGTTTTGACCTCAGGATCGACTTCACCGGCGGACCGGGGGTCAACGAGATCGCCCCACCCCAAAGCTATTCCCAGGCCTTCGACAAGATCTACCGCGGCCTGATCCTCAACTACGACCAGGCCCTTGACCGCGAAATCAGCTACACCAGCCCCAGGATCCTGGTGATCTACGGCAATTACTCCGATGCCACCTATCTGGCCAAAGTGAACGAATACGTAACCTGGAAACGCCAGAAAGGCTTCCTCGTGACCGCGGTCAGCACCAATGTAGCGGGCACGAATTACACCGCCATCAAAACCTATATCCAAAACCAATACAACAACCTCGCCACCCGGCCGGATTACATCACCATAATCGGCGACGACTCCGGCACCATCGGCGTTCCCACCTACTATACCTACATGGATTATTACTACACCTGGCTGGCCGGATCCGACAACCTCGGAGACGTGATAATTGGACGGATTTCCGCTGACACGGCCTCCGAGATGGTCGATTACATGGGAAAGATCAGGTCCCTGGAAAAGAACGTCGACCTTGGCACCGCAGCCTGGCTGGACAGAATGGTTCTGGTGGGCGACACCGCCTCCTCCGGCATCTCGACGATCTATACAAACGAATACATCCACGACCATTCTCTGGCTGTAAACCCGGATTACACCTATACGGAACTTTATACCAGCGGCCCCAGCTCCACTACCATCAACGCCGCCATCAATCATGGCGTGGCCTTTTACAACTACCGCGGCTACATCGGCATGAGCGGTTGGCCCAGTTCCATGAGTTCGATGAACAACGCCTGGAGGCTCTTCCACGCTGTGTTTATCACCTGTTCCACGGGAACCTGGGGCGGAAGCACCAGCACCACGGAATCCGTAGTTCGCTACGGCTCCGAAGCCAGTTTGGGCGGGGCAGTGACCGCCATCGGCATGGCCACCTCCAGTACCCACACCCCAATGAACAACTGCCTGGACGTGGGCATCTTCCACGGCCTCTACCCCCTCGGCCTGCGCGACATGGGCGCGGCCATGCTCTACGGCAAGCTTTACCTGAACGCCATCTATGGCGTCAGCAACTCCACCCAGGCCTATAATTTCGCGGGATTCTGCAACCTGATCGGCGATCCCACGGCCGAAGTCTTTGTGGGGATACCCACCAGTTTTCACGTAACAGCGCCCGCTTCGATCCCTGCTGGCAGTTCCAATCTGGAAGTCATCGTCAAAGACAACGCCAACCAGCCGGTGGAGGGAGCCTCCGTTGCCCTCACCAACTCCGCCGGGGCCCAGTATCTGGCCTTTTCCGGCGTGGACGGCAAGGCGTTTCTGACCTTCAGCGACGCGCTGGCCGACAGCCTGACCCTCACAGTGAACAAGCATGATTTCAAACCGGACGTCAAGTCGATCCTGATCGAGGATTTTGGCGGAGCGGTTTATGCCGGACAGACCGTGGACGACAGCGAAAGCGGCAACTCCGACGGCCTGCCCAACGCCGGCGAAACCGTTGAACTCTACGTAACCGTGCGCAACACCACTTCCGCGCCCCTCTCGCTCAGCGGGACCGTGACAACCTCCGATCCCCAGGCAACGCTCATCGAGTGGGAAAACATCCCCTATACTGCGATCGCCGCCGGCGGCACGGCGCAAAACTCCATCCCGATCGTGGTGGAGATCGCGCCCAACTGCCCCGACCAGCATCAGATCCTGCTCAGCCTGGAACTGGAAAGCAACGACAACCGCTGGGTCGTCCAGGTTCCGCTGACCGTGGCCTCCGGCGATCTTGAACTGCAATCCTACACGTTTGTGGGAGCCGCGGGAAACGTCATCAATCCCGGCGACCAGTATCCGTTCACCCTCAGCCTCACCAACGCTGGCAACGCAGACCTGGCCGGCATCAGCGCCCGCCTGCGTTCGCATGACATGTTTCTGGCGGTATCCGATTCCCTGGGCTACTTTGGCAATTTGAACCATGGCATTACCGCCAGCAACACCGCCGACACCTTCACCCTGCTGGCCCGCAGCACCGCCATCGAGGGCATGACGGTCCCCATGAGCCTGTATCTCTACAACAGCCAGGGCTTTGAACAGACCGTCCCCTTCACCCTCACCGTCGGCCAGACCTCGATCACCGACCCCCTCGGACAGGATGCCTATGGCTACTTCATCTTCGACGATGGAGACATCGGTTACGACCAATGCCCCACCTACCAGTGGATCGGCATCGCCCCCGCCGAAGGCGGCAGCGGAACGGCCCTGAGCCTCAGCGATCCCGGCTCCTCCTATGATGAGGGTGACCAGGTCGGCGCCGTCGCCATCCAGACTGTCAATCTGCCGTTCAGTTTCAAGTACTACGGGGTGGACTACACCCGCGCTTCGATCTCCTCCAACGGCTTCATCGCCTTTGGCGAGACCGCCGATGCCGATTGGCGCAACTGGCGGATGCCCGATGCCGGCGGCCCCAGCCCGATGATCGCCGCGTTTTGGGATGACCTCGACCTGGTCTCCGGCACCAGCAACGTCTATACCTATTACAACTCCTCGCTGCATTACTACGTGGTGGAGTGGTATCATCTGGTCTCCGGTTACGACGGCGCCACCCAGCAGACATTTCAGGCCATCCTCTATGATCCGGTCTTCTATCCCACCCACACCGGCGACGGCCAGATCAAGCTGCAGTACAAGGACTTCAACAACATCGACCTGGGCGATGGAGACTCCTATCCCCACGGAAACTATTGCACCATCGGGATCGAAGACCATACCGAAACCGTTGGTTTGGAATACACCTTTGGCAACAGCTACCCCACCGCCGCGGCCCCGCTGGCCGACGAATCCGCCCTGTTCATCACCACCCGGCCCCTGATGCCGGATTACCCCTATGTGGCGATCGAGCAGGTTCAGATCCTGGATTCGAACGTCAACCAACATCTGGAACCCGGCGAAGCGGCAGGTCTGTCCATCCGCCTGGGCAACCGCGGATTGGTCGGAGCCACCGGAGTTTCCGCCACTCTCAGCACCACCGATCCCTATGTGACGGTGACCGCCGCCGAGGCCTACTACGGCGACATCGCCGCCCAGGGCAACGCCTATCCCCAGACCAACTACGCCGTCAGCGTGGCCGCCAATTGCCCCGCGGACCACCAGATTGCCTTCACCCTCGCCATCAGCAGCGACACCGGCAACTGGAGCTACAACTTCCCGCTCTCGGTCTATGTCCCGGAATTGGCCTTCAGCGATCTGGAAGTGCACGACCTCAGCGGCAACCAAAACGGTATCCTCGATCCCGGCGAATCCGCCACCCTCACCATCCGCCTGAACAATACCGGCGAGATCCCCTCCCCCGCCGGCACAGCCACGCTTGCCTGTTCCACTCCCGGAATCAGCGTCACCACCGCCAGCGACACCTTCCCCTCCCTGATCACCGGAGATTACGAGATACTGTCATTTGGAATTTCGGCTTCTGCAGCGATGACCAACGGCACCCTCGTGGCTCTCCATTTCAACGCCACGGCCGGCACCACCACCGCCAGCGCGGTGGAAAACCTGGAAGTGGGCGCCCCCCTGGTGATCGTGATCGGAAACGGGACCTCCACCCAAGGCTATCCTCTCGACAGATGGTACAACTACTCAGCCCATGAAGCCATCTATCTGGCTTCGGAAATCGCCACCGCCGGCACCCTCAAATCCCTGGCCTTCTACAAAGACAGCGGCAGCGACCAAAACCCCATCCAGGCTGTGACCATCTATATGAAACACACCCCTGCGACTTCCATAGAATCAGGAAACTACAGCACAGCCGGCTATACCCAGGTTTACAGCGGAGCCTGGCCAAACAACGCCGCTTCCGGATGGATGGAGGTGGACCTGAATCCCATGTTTGTCTACGACGGCGTGTCAAACCTCTCCGTATTGACTGTTAAAGGATATGAACAGTATATTTCCAATTACCCCTATTGGACCTACACCTCCGTTTCCCCCAGTCGCGCCCGCCAAAACAGAAGCGACTCCGCCGCCCCGACCAACCTGATGGCCACGGCCAACCTGCCCAACCTCCGCCTCAAGGTCTTCCCCGAAGTGGATCTACTGATGCCCCCGCAGGACCTGGCCGCTTCCGCCAGCCATCAATCGGTGCTGCTCACCTGGTCCGCCCCGCCGGCCGGAACGCCCACCGGCTACAAGATCTATCGCAACAACACTTCGCTGGCCACGGTCGCCAGCCTCAGCTACACAGACCTCGCGGTGACCAACGGCACTACCTACAACTACCATCTGATCGCCGTTTATGCCGGCGGTGAATCCTCCGCCAGCCAGACCGTGACTGCCACGCCCAATGCCATCGCCCCGACCAACCTGTCCGCCGTCGGCGGCAACGGGGTGGTCAACCTAAGCTGGACCGGCGCCAGCGGACGCGAAGAACTGACCCTGGCCGGCGCCAAAGACCGCGCCATCAGCAGCTACCGCGTCTATCGCGACGGAACGCCGCTCACCACCGTGACCGCAACAACTTATGAAGACACAGCGGTCTCCAACGGCACCACTTACAGCTATCATGTGACTACGGTCTACGCCAGCCCCGCCGGCGAATCCGGCCCCTCCAACACGGCCACCGCCACGCCCAATATCATAGAGTTTGTGATCCTGGGCAGCGGTACGACGACCACCAACGCTGGCCAAAACAGCCCCATCAATATCAGCAACAACAGCAACCACGGGCAATCCGTCTATACCGCCGCGGAACTTAACGCCGCCGGCGTGACCGGACCCGTCCTGATCACCGGCCTGGGCTTCAATGTGGTCTCCGCGCCGATCTACAGCCTGGTGGATTTCGTGGTCCGGATGAAGCACACCACAGCCACGGACGCCAGCGTCTGGCAGAACGCCGACGGCCTGGTCACCACCTACAGCAACCCCTCTTACCTGCCAACCGCGGGCGGCTACGACCTGCTGCCGTTTACCACGCCTTTCGAATGGAACGGAACGGACAACCTCGTGATCGACACCGCCTTTGGCCTGATGCCGGAGATCGTGGATTCAGGAACCCTGCAATACACTGCCCTGACGAACGGATATCGCTTCGCCTATAGTGATGTGGCAGACCAGACCAACGTGTTCAGTGATGGCATGGCCGTTCCCCGCCGCTACAACGTGCGCCTGGCCCTGCAATCTGTTCCCACCGGCCCGGCGATCTCGGTGAATCCATCCTCTCTGAACTACGGTCCGGTGGTGGTTGGCACCGTTTCAGCCCTGCCGTTCACGATCGCCAACACCGGGGATCAGGACCTCACCGGCTCCATCACCACTCCCGCCGGCTTCAGCGTGGCATCCCGCCAGGCGGACACCGCCGTCCAAAGATCTGCTTCCGCCTCCGCCCGGACGGAACGCAACACCCTGGCATATTCGATCCCTGCCGGAAGCGCCCAAACCTTCAGCCTGAGCTTCGCGCCGACCGCCGTGCGGGCCTATTCCGGCAACGTAACCATCGTCAGCAACGACCCCGTCAACCCCTCCGTCATCCTGCCCGTGAGTGGTTCCGGCTACCTGCCCCCCGCGATCTCGCTAGACGCCAACACCCTCTCCGTTGAGCTCAGTTTCGCGGAAACGGGATCCGACAGCTTCACGATCAGCAACTCCGGTAGCCAGCCTCTGACCTTCACCCTGGCGGAATCGCCCGCGGTGACCTGGTTCAGCGTCCTACCAGTGTCCGGATCTGTCGCCGGAGGCGGCTCGCAACCGGTCACAGCCTCGTTCAGCGCCGTCGGCTGCCCTCCTGGAACCTATCACAGCACCCTGCTGGTCAATTCCAACGCTCCCGACACTCCCCAACTGCAGGTGGCGGTGGAAATGGTGGTGCTCAACACCGCCCCCACGATCGAACTTCCCGCCAGCTTCAGTTTCGATATGAACGGCAATCTGGCGGTGGATTTCGACCCCTACGTGAACGACACCGACAACCAGGCCCTGTTAATCGAATACAGCGGCAACAGCAATGTATCGGTGGCTGTGAACGGACTGACCGTCACCTTCAGTGCCGCGCCCGGCTGGCACGGCTCCGAAGACATCACCTTCTCTGTCTACGACGGCATCGTGCATGCCTACGACACAGTAACGGTGACCGTGGTCTTAACCGAACTGGCGGTCCCCCAGATCAGTTCAATCGCCCACACCGGCGGCGGCGCCGTGATCCAATGGAACGCCGTGACCGGCGCGCAGGAATACCTGATTTTCCGCTCGAACGATCCCTATTCCGGCTTCGTTCAGATCGGAACGTCCACCCTACCCAGCTATACCGATGCCGCCGACCTGCCGCAGGCCTTCTACCGCGTACAGGCTGTAAGCAACTGACCTGCAGCTAAATACAACAGATATTGCCCCGGGGGCGGAGTCATCCGCCCCCTTTTTCGTAACCTCTTCTCTCTTATGACCATTGCGGGACCATTACGGGACCATTACGGGCTTCACCCGTAATGGTCCCGTAATAGTAGCGTAATGGTCATAGGAGCCAAAGGGGGTTGACTGCTTGCCGGGAAAAATTGAACTTGACAAAGGACGCTGAGCCAGCGGATAAGTTTTCACAAGAGGAATTGGAATGTTTTACCTACCTGTGAAAATAGTATTTGGAACGGAAGCGCTTGAGAGTTCTGCCGCATTGATCGGCCGGATGGGCAGCAAAGCCTTTTTGGTGACCGGAAGAAACGGTGCCAGGCTCAGCGGCGCCCTGGAAGACGTGACACGGGTTTTGAAGCGCTTGGGAATCGACTGGCAGCTGTATGACCGGATCGAGGAAAACCCCGCCATGGCGGCGGTGATCGAGGGGGCAAAAGTGCTGGCCCGCAGCGGCTGCGACTTTCTGATCGGGATCGGCGGCGGCAGCCCCATCGACGCGGCCAAAGCGATCGGCCTGGCTTACGCGAACCAACTGTCCCGGGAAGATCTTTTTCAGACGGAGAAATTCAAGCGCAGCCTGCCCCTGGTCGCGATCCCAACGACCTCCGGCACCGGTACTGAAGCCACCCAATATTCGGTCCTGACCGACCTCCGGCGCCGTCAGAAAGCGGGCTTTGGCAGCGACCTGGCCTTCCCCGCGCTGGCGGTCTGCGATCCCCGTTACACCCTCAGCCTGGGGGGAAAGGTGACCCTGCACACCGCGATCGACGCGCTCTCGCATCTCCTGGAAGGGATCTATTCAAAGCGGCGCGATCCGCTGCTCTACCCTCTGATCCGCAAAGGCGTGAAAGCCATCGTGGAAAACCTGCCCACCGCGCTGTCCCAGCCCGGCGACCTGCCCGCCCGTACCGAACTGATGCGGGCTTCGCTCTATGGCGGCATGACGATAGCGCAGACCAGCACCACCCTGCAGCACTCGATCGGCTACCCCCTCACCAGCAACTTCGGGGTCCCGCACGGCCTCGCCAACGGGATCGTGATGAAGCGGATCATGGAACTCTACAGACCTGCCGTGGCCGGCGAACTGGATTCTCTCTTCCGCTCCCTGGAACTGAGCAGGGAAGATTTTTACGCCTGGCTGGACGGCTTTGGCCTGAAAACCGGCCTGGAACTCACGGAGGAGTTCATCGAAGCCCATATTGAAGAGGTGATGAACAGCCGAAACATGGCAAACAATCCCCTTCGCGTGGAGCCAGCCACGATCGCTGAACTGTTCCGCTCGGTGGTTTGAGGGTTTTTAACACAGAGACTCAGAGGCACGGAGACACAGAGAAGAGGGGACGAGAAGGGGAGGGTCTTTAAACCAAGAGAAAAGCAGGGGATAGTCATGAGGGGGTTTTGAGGAAACGGAGATGTTTTTTAACCCAGAGACTCAGAGGCACGGAGACACAGAGAAGAGGGGATGATAAGGGGTCTGTAACCGCATAGAAGAGGAGATTGTCATGGTGGGGTTTTGAGGAAACGGAGATGTTTTTCACCACAGAGAAACAAAGTGAACAGAGAAGAGAGATCAGAGAGTTCTTATCCTAAATGATCAGATTTCGGCTTGTACTGACTACCATATCCAAAGATCCCGTTAATCCTGATCATCCTGTTCATCCCCAATCTATTAAAACCCTGTGCCTCAGTGCCTCTGTGTTAAAAAGAAAAAACCATATCGCCCTCTGCTTTCTCTTCTCTGTTTTCTTTGCTCCTCTGTGGT
>CAZOVZ010000003.1:163-43415 GCA_964583755.1 uncultured Candidatus Cloacimonadota bacterium | reverse complement strand
GGTAAAAATTTTCCTCTGATCCCTCAAATCCTGATCATCCTGTTCATCCCCAATCTATTAAAACCCTGTGCCTCAGTGCCTCTGTGTTAAAAAGAAAAAACCATATCGCCCTCTGCTTTCTCTTCTCTGTTTTCTTTGCTCCTCTGTGGTAAAAATTTTCCTCTGATCCCTCAAATCCTGATCATCCTGTTCATCCCCAATCAATTAAACTCCGTGTCTCCGTGTCTCTGTGTTGAAAAACCCTCACCACTTTTTGAAGATGAAAAACACCGCGGCGATGATCAGCGCGAAGCCCACGAAGTAGTTCCAGCGCAGGTCTTCCTTGAGGTAGAGCACGGAGAAGACGCTGAACACGACCAGGGTGATGACCTCCTGGATGGTTTTGAGCTGATAGGCGTTGAAGGTGCCGTAGCCAATGCGGTTGGCGGGCACCTGAAAGCAATATTCAAAGAAGGCGATGCCCCAGGAGACCAGGATCACGGCCAGCAGCGGGGAGTTTTTGTATTTGAGGTGGCCATACCAGGCGAAGGTCATGAACACGTTGGAGACGGTCAGCAGGATGATCGTTTTCACAGGGAAAGCCTCATTCGGGGTTGGTGTAGAAACCGGCCAGGTCCCAGCGCAGAACCTCTTCCAGCCAGATGCCTTCGCGCCAGAGAGCTGGATCCGGCAGTCCGGCTTTGATCGCCCGGGACATGATGTTGACCGCCGCACTGACGGAGTTGTGGCAGCCGAAACCGTTGACCACTCCGGCCAGGACGAGGGCGGAAAAGCAGTCGCCGGCGCCGGGAAAGACGCCCTTTTGGGGCACATAGGTAAACACGTTGCCCACAGCGAATTCGCGGTTGTGGGTGAGCACCGCCAGGCGGCGGGGGATCAGGCCGGGCACGCTGGTGACCACGACTTCGCCGGGGCCCAGTTCCGCCAGCCGTTCGCACCAGGTCCAGACCTCGCTGTCCAGGCGCTTTTTGGCGGGATCCTCGCCCAGCAGCAAGGCGGCCTCGGTGAAATTGGGCGTGATGATGTCCGCGCTGGAGATCAAACCGCGCATGGCCAGGGACATCCGCGCGTCGAAACAGCTGTACAGCGCTCCGTGATCGCCCAACACGGGATCGACCATCACGACCGTGGCGTCGTCGCGCAGCAGTTCGATCGCCCGGCTCACCTGCAGGGCCTGTTCCGGCGAGGAGAGGAAGCCGGTCTGGATGGCGTCGAACCGCAGCCCCAGCTTCTTCCAGTGGGCCGCGAAGCCATCCAGATGGGAGCTCATGTCCGCCCACAGGCAATCCGGAAAGTCCGTATTGGCGGAAAGCACGGCGGTCGGAAAGGCGCAGACCCTGATTCCGAGGCGGCAGTAGAGGGGTATCGCCGCCATCAGCGAGGTGTGGCCAAAGCCGGACAGGTCCTGGATCACCAGCACTCGCCGGATCTGGCGGGAAACTTTGCTAATCTTTTCCATAACTGTACCGACCCAATTCCCCTTTCCGGCTTTCCGGTCAAGGATTTTCTGCGAACCGGGGAGGTCGGCGCGTCTTTCAGCTTGACATTATTTCCCGGGCGGTAATCTTGCCGTGTGAGGTAGAACTTAGGAGTTTAGCATGAACAAATGGAAATACCTGATACCGCTTGTGATCATTCTGTTGCCGGCGCTGCTGGCTGCCTGGCCAAACTATTATACCCTGTCCACGGACAACTTTCAGGTCTACTACCGCAAAGGCTGGTCCACCGAGGCTTTGAACCTGTTGCAGGCCCTGGAATACGGCAAGCCCTACGTGGATGGGCTCACCGGCCACGACCCCGGCCGGATTCCCGTTTTGATGGAAGACATGGGCAACATGGTCAATGGCTACGCCAGCCCGGCGGGGAGGGTGATGGCCGTGTTCGCCTATCCGCCCTCCAGCGAAGAACTGGCCCTGGGCGAGGACTGGTGGCAGCAGGTGGGGGTGCACGAATACATCCACATGTCCCAAATGACCAAGGCCACCGCAGAACCGGCCCTGCTCCGCGCCCTCTTTGGCAACATCCTCTATCCCAACCTCTACCAGCCGATGTGGATGACGGAAGGAATCACGGTCTACGGAGAGTCGCAGCTTTCCAAACACGGCGGCAGGCTCAATTCCGGCAGCTACTCCGCCGTGATCAACGCCCTGGCCAAAGAAGGCAGGCTACCCTCCGCCGGAAAGGCTTGCTACTACAGCCATAGCAACCCCCTGGGCAACTACTATGTCTATGGCTCCAGCTTTTACCAGTATCTCTCCCAAAAGTACGGCAAAGACAAATTCCAGGCCCTGTTCGCGGACACCGGCGCTTCCCTGGAATCCTATCTGAACCCGGTCTATTCCGGCCTCTCGCTGGATAAAGCCTACGCCCGCGTCTACGGCAAACCGGTCACCGAGCTGTGGGCGGACTGGCAGGCGGAAATGACCGCCAAGGCTACGCCCCTGCCCCAAAACAAGGTTTCCGGCGACGGCTGGCAGACCGCCAACCTGCAATACCACGACGGCTCGCTCTATTACACCAATTTCAAAGTGAGCAAGACCGGCCCCTCCAGCACCTTTTCCAGCCACCGCCTGATCCGGATCGCGGATCCCGCCGGCAAGGCGGAGCGCGAGATCCTGGTGGAACAGGGATCGGATTTCCCCGCCGGCTACCATGTCTCCGAAGACAGGCTTTACTACAGCGACGCGGAATACCGCCGCGGCTTTGCCAACAACGCCTACGACGGGCTGGGGGTGATCTCCCGGATCTGGGAAATGAAACTGGACGGCAGCGGCAGGCGCAAGCTGGCCGAGGGGCCGATCCGGGCCTTTTACCGCCTGGACGACGGGCAACTGCTGATCTCCGAAGACGACCCCACCCACCAGCGCTCGCTGCTCTCCAAAGTCGATCCCCTTTCCGGCACCAGGACGGAGATCGGCACGATCGACCAACTGATCGGCACCATCCATCAAAGCAACGGCCGGACCATCGTGACCGCGCGCAAATTCTGGCAAAACAACAGCATCTTCGAGCTCGACCTCAACACCCTGATGCTGAGCCCGCTGGTGGATACGCCAAACATGGAAACGGTATCCTATGTCTCCGGTTCGGACCTGATCTTCGACGCTGTCTACGACAATCAAAACGGGTCCTATGTCTACAATCTCAATGGCGGCGGCATCTCGCAGTTCGCGGGCTTTTCCGAGGTCAAACACGCCGCGCCCGCGCCGGGGGGCCAGACCTATTTCGTCTCCCAAAACGCCAAAGGGCAGGATGTCTACCGCGACCAGCTCAAGCTCAAACCCTTTTCCCCGCCGGCGGAGAGAGCCTCTGCCCCGGCCTATGCCAGGCTCTCCGACAGCGGCCAGAACAAGGTCCTGAACAAGTTTGAGGTGCAGCGGGGAACCTATTGGAGCAACATCGGCCACCTGCTCTGGCCCCGCCTCTACCGCATGCCCTACATCGCCAGCAAGGAGGCCGAAAACACCGGCGACCAGCCGATCGGAGAGGAGACCGTGGCCCTGAATGACCTGATCGTGGGCGCGCAACTGGCCGGCGGCGACGTCGTGGGCGATTTTCCCCAATGGTATGCCACTGTGCTCTACGACATCGGCGCCGAAGACTGGGGCTACAGCCTGGGCCTGATCAACAACTTTTTCCGCCCGCTGAAACACCAGCTCGAATACAGCAATCTGGACGGCAAATCCCTCAGCTCGCTGCAGTACGTTCCGATCCTGACGCGCATGAATTACGGACTCAAGGAGCTCACCGCCGGATTTGGCTACAGCGTTAGCGAGGAACCCGGCCTGGACCGCCGCAGCCTGCTCTATCCCTATCTGGGAGCCGGTTTCGCCTACCGCGGCCTGCGGCTGGCCACCACCAATCTGCTGCTGTATGAAGACACCGGCAAGCTTGGCTCCGACCGCGACCGCCTGGGTTGGCAGGGCAACTTCAATCTGCGCCTGAAAGCCCCGCTCTCCACCGAACTGCGCAGCAACATCCAGGCCGCTTGGGATCCCGATGCCGATCCGGATGAAGTTTTCTCCGGCGGCAGGGGCTACAGCGAAAACTGGCTGACCCGGAGCGGCGCCCAGATCAAAAACTCCTGGTACGCGCCGCTGCTCAAGATCCGCAATGGGCTCTGGACCCCCAACCTCTTCATCGAGGACGTGAACCTGGGCCTCTTTTACGACTACTCCACACCCTGGAAAGCCAGCGAGGGAGAGCTCCGGTCCGCCTACGGCGCCGAGTTGATAGCGGAGATTTTCGCAGGGTACAACTTCAACCTCAACCTCGGCCTCCGCTACAGCGTCAACCGCAGTGAGGAATCCATGCTCTCGCTGATCCTGGAACTCTGAACCCAAGCGGGCGAAAGCAAGTTATCCTTGACACAAAAACCACTTGGAAAGACTTGGCAAAAAACCAATCCAGTGGAGGAAAAAGTGACCCTACCTGAAGATCTATACTACACCGAATCCCATGAATGGGTGCGAGTGGTCGATGACATCGCCACCCTCGGCATCACCGATTTTGCCCAGCACGAGCTGGGAGACATCGTCTTTGTGGAGCTGCCGGAACCGCGCAGCAAAGTTTCCGCCGGCGAACCCTGCGGCTCGATCGAAGCCGTGAAGGCCGTGGAAGACCTGATCAGCCCGGTCAGCGGCGTCGTGGAAGAGAAAAACTCCGACCTTGAAGACAGCCCCGACCTGATCAACAAATCCGCCTTTGAAGACGGCTGGCTGATCAAAGTACGCCTCAGCTCCCCCGAAGAGCTGGAAAACCTGCTGACCGCGCAGGAATACCGAAAGATCGTGGAAGCCTGAGCCGGGTGATCCAAAAAGACCGGAATTTCCTGATCATCCTCTCCGCCCCCTCCGGCGGAGGCAAGAGCACCATCCTCAACGAGGTGCTGAAGCAGGCGGATGACATCGATTATTCCGTATCCTACACAACCCGCCCGCCCCGGGGCGAGGAGCAAAACGCGGTCCATTACCACTTTGTGGATGACGCGGAGTTTCTGCGCCGGCGCGAAGAGGGCGACTTTCTGGAATCCGCCTGCGTCTTCGGCCGCTGGTACGGCACCTCGATCAGCTTCATCCGCGCCCGCCTGGCCGCCAGACGCCACGTGATCATGGACATCGACGTCCAGGGCGCCGCCCAGATCAGCGCCACCGACATCCCCTACGTGAAGATATTCATCGTCCCGCCCTCGATGGAGGTGCTGCGGGAACGCCTGGTCCGGCGCAACACGGATTCCGAAGCGGAGATCGCCAAGCGCCTGAAAATAGCGCACGACGAACTGCGCTACATCCCCAAATACGACTACCTGGTCGTCAACGACGACCTGGGGCAGGCTGTGGCAGACGTTTTGTCCATAGTCCGCGCGGAGGAAAACCGCGTCTGCCGCTACCGGGACCCGGTCGCCGGGTTCCTCAATCAGGAGAATCAACTATGATCAGCAAAAAAATCGAGAACTTCCTGGAAAAGACCGACATGAACTATCTGTTTTGCCTGCTCTCCAAGCTGGAGTCGCAGCGGATCAGCCAGTTGCCGACCTACGTGCGCCAACGCTTTCCGGAAAAGATCACGGTCATGTCCATGGATCACGTTGCCAGCAACGATGTGCCGGATTACATCGCCGAGATCGCCGAGGCGGAACTCGCCATGGCCCAGCAGGGCAATCCCTTCCAGGATGAAGACGGCGAAGCTGGCGTGGCCGGGGAAACCTTTGACGACAGCGAAAACTTCATCGAAGAGCTGGAGCACGACAACCTCGATAAATATTCCGACGATGACGACGAGGATTTCGAACTGCCCGACGCCGACGCGGACGACGACGAAGACTGATCTTCCATGACCATCCGCGCCCTGCAGCAGCATTTGGAACTGCTGCGAAACCTGGGGATCAAAGAGCTGTTTCACGAAACAACCGCCAAACAAGAGCTGCTGGAGAGCCTTCGCGCCCAGTACTCGAGCTGCGAAAAGTGTCCGCTGCACGCCAACCGGAACAAGTTTGTCTACGGTGAGGGAAATCCTGACGCGATCGCGATGGTGATCGGCGAAGGCCCCGGCGAAGAGGAAGACAAGACCGGCAGGCCCTTTGTGGGACGCGCCGGCGCTTTGCTGGACAAGATGCTGCTGGCGATCGACATCAAACGCGAAGACGTCTACATCGCCAACATCGTCAAGTGCCGCCCCCCGGGAAACCGCAACCCCGAAAGCGCCGAACGCCAGGCCTGCCTCCCCTACCTGCTGGAACAGATCGGAATCGTGCAGCCCAGGCTGATCCTGATGCTGGGCCTGGTTGCCGCCCAAACCCTGCTGCAAACCAACAGCAGCCTGGAAAAACTGCGCAACTCCACCCACGAGTTTCAGGGCATCAAAACCTATGTGACCTACCACCCCGCGGCCCTGCTGCGCAACGAAAACTGGAAACGGCCGGCCTGGGAAGACCTGAAACGGTTTAAACTAGACTACGACAGCTTCCTGACTTGAAGACCCGCATCCTTACCCTGCTGAGCCTGCTGTTTTGGCTGGCCGCCGCTGTTTTGGGCGCGGACATCGCCATCTACGGCGATACGCAAAAGAACGACCGGGTTCACGCCCAGATCGCCGCTGAGATCGCCAGCCACCATCCATCAGCGGTCTTTCATCTTGGCGACCTCACCCAGAAAGGCTCCAGCCAAAAGCACTACGACCGGTTTTGGCAGCTCTCCGCGCCGATCGCGGAACTCTGCACCATCCACCCAGCCCGGGGCAATCACGATGTCTCCGAAGCTCTGTTTCTGGCCAATTTCCCCCTACTTAACGGACGAACCAACTATTCGGTCGTGCTGGACAGCCTGCTGTTCGTGATCCTGGACAGCAACCTGGACTTGGGTCCCCGCTCCGAACAGAGCGCCTGGCTGCGAGGGGTTTTGGAGGATTCCACCCTGCCCAAGCTGGTGCTGCTGCATCATCCCGTTTTCAGCGGCGGGGAACACGGAGACGAGCTTGGCCTCGGTCTCTGGCTGCCCCATCTCTTGAAAACCTACGGTGTCGCGGCGGTCTTTTCCGGCCATGACCACCATTACGAACGCTCCCAATACGCAGGGATCACCTACATCGTGACAGGCGGCGCCGGCGGCGTCCTGCGCGAACCGGACCGGCCGAATCCTTACAGCCTGTTCCGGGCCAAAGAACACCACTACCTGATCCTCTCCAGATCCGGCAAAACCCTCTCAGTTCAGGCTTTCGGCCTCGAGGGACTGGCGCTGGACAGTTTTACCATCCCGCTGCCCTGATCGCCCGCTCCCGGACACACCTACTGGGCTGCCGTGGGGCTTGATTTGACACTCCAATGAAACTCTGATGACATGATCTACAGGATCTGCCGGATCAGATAAGGGCTAATGGTCGCGGCTCCAATCTGGCGTTGGAGCCTGTACTGAAAATGCTCGTTTTCTCTGCGTCAATCTGCGCTTTTATCTGCGCGAATCCGCAGGAAACAATCCACTCACGGAAACACGATCTGTGTGGGCGCGGAGACATTGATGTAGTATCCCTCACCCGGTTCGAACGCGTCAAATCCGTAGTTCCAGTCGCCGCCCGGAGTTTGGACTATCGCCTCGCCGAGCTCGTTTTGCACCTTGATCAGCAGGCTGGGGTCAGCCAGCCAGCCCATGATCCCCGTAGCCGGTCGGGCAGCCGGATACGGACAGGGAATGATGTTCCAGCCTGCCCCCAGGTCCACCGTCAGGGGCAGGGCCACCTTCGTGTTTTCCAGGGTCAGGACGCAGTCCGCGCTGGCCAGAACGTAATACCCCTCGCCGGTCTGAAAGTCGCCGATGCCGTTTTGCCAGACCCCGTTCAGATCCTGGTACAGCGTTTGGCCGGCTTGGTTTTGCACCTTGACCAGTTTGTCCGAAGCGATCAGATAGCCAAACACCGCCTCCAGATCCGGGTCTGAGGGCGTCACCCAACTGGAAACGAGGTTCCAGCCCGCCCGGAGGGGGATGGACTGGGCCGCATTGTTCACTTGCACTGCGCTGACGATCAGTTCCGCTTCAGTCAGGTCTGGCGGCGCTACTCCGTTCATTAGCCAGAGGTTGATGTGCAGCAGCATTTCTTGGCTTTCGGGAGGGATGCTGTCGCCCTCGTAGAACCAGTCCTTGATCACGAAATGTGGCTCCGGCGGCTCCGCGTAGTGCCCGTGCAGGCTGCGGAAATGGATGTAATCCGGCTGCCAGTTGAACGAATGCGTGGTCCAGTCCCCTTCCAGATCTACAGCAAATGGGATGTTGTTGCCCTCAATGTAATAGGGCTGGACGGAATAGCTGCCGGCGGGGTAATCCGGATCGCCCCAGCGGGAAAACTCGATGTCCACTTCCTGATCGTCGTCGGCATAGAGAAAGAGCCCCGCCACCACGTTTGGATCGTAGAGGTCCACCCGGGATTCCAGCATAAAGCGATAATTGCCGTAACTGGCCGGCGCAATGGTCCAGACCTCGGCGCAGTTCCAGACTCCGTCGATCTGCCTGATCTTAAGGTGCAGCTTGTCACCCTCCACCCATACGCTTTCTTCGCTGTCAGAAAAGTTGTTCGGACCCGGGCCCATACCGATTCCGTTTTTAACCCGCCAACTCCGGCCTGCGAAAGTAATGTCCCGCCTGGATTGTGCCATTGGTTCCTGCTCCGCGGCAAGCAGCAGCGCGGGCAGAAACAGCGACGCGACGACCGCCAGGGCCGCCGCGCGCAGTATCAAACCAGATGTTGAGCAGCGAACGATACGATGCATCGATCCTCCCAGTTTTTGGTTTAAAAGTTGATGGTTGTCCCCAACGTCAGATAGTTGATGTTGGCAAAGGTATAGACCTCGTCGATGTCCGATCCGCCTTCCAGCAAGCGAAAGCCGCCGTAGAGGCTGTAGCGGTCGTTGAGGTCGTATTTGAGCGAGAGCAGGACGTCCTCCGCCCGGCCGTAGGGAGAGGCCAGCGCCTCGCCTTTAAGCTCGATGGCCAGGTCGTCGGTGAAATCGTAGCCAAATTCGAAGCCGATCAGCGGCACCAGGCCCAGGTCGGTCTTTTCGGCATAACCGGCGCTGGTGTTTTCGAGCGAGATCACGGCGTCGCGGACCTTGACGGTGAGCCCCAGGGCGCGGATGCCGATGTTTTGGTTTTGGAATCTATAGAGGTATTGGAGGCGGTAGCTGTTGAATTTGTAGACCGCGTCTATTTTTTCGCCCGCGGCGAAGGTCTTGCCCATAAAAGTGACTGGGAAATCCAAGGTGCCGGTGGGTTTGATCGTGAGCGGCGAGAGCAGCAGGGACACCTCGTGGCGCGGCGTGATCAGCCAGTGCAGGTTGGCCCGGCCGTAGAGGGTGGGGTCGCTGGCCAGGTCTTCGGTGAAGGAAAACATCGTATTGGCGGCGCTATTGGGGATGCGCAGGTCGTTGTAGCCGGAAAAGGCCACCCCTGTCTCCAGGTCGAGGCTGAATTGGGCAAAGGACAGGCTCAGCCCCAGGGCCAGGGACAGGATCAGCAGATATCGTTTCATTGAGTTGCTCCATTGTTGTTTTACCGAAAGTATAAGCGATAGTTGCCACCTGGACAAACTGGAAGACAACAAACCAACTCAACCTTCAAGCCTGTCACACTCCGCTGGAACCACCCCATGATCCACGCCAGCCTGGGTTTCCCCCCTTATGGCCAGGTCCTGGACTGATGTAAGGCTCACCGTTTACAGGCCCAAGATTGTTGGGGATGTCTTGGGCGAGCAGGGTCAGGGAAATTGGGACAAGAATAAGGGACAAGCGTCCTCCAACAGGCTTCTGGTCTATCGTACGCCGTTACCGTGCTGGTAATGGGCATCGGTTTTCAGTCAGTAGACGCAAGCCGCTGCATTATTCAGCGGTCATTTAGAGCCCTGTAATGGTTGCGAAAATCGGGTGTTGGAAAGCTCAGCGGGGCAACTGATTCAAGGCCTCTCTGGCGCTGGCTTCGCTGTCCGGGTCGCCGCCGATGGCGAGGCACTTTTCCAGGAAGATCCTGGCCTCGGAGTAGTTTTGCAGCTTGAGGTGGATGGCGCCGATATGCCAGGCGATCTCAGCCGGCAGGTCTTCCATGGCGGCGGGGATTTGGCAATATTCCAGCGCGCGGGCGTAATCGCCCGCCAGGTAGAGGCTCCAGGCCATGCTGTCCAGGTAGTAGGGATTTTCCGGTTCGGAATCAAGGGCGCGTTGGATCAGTTCAGCGGCCTGGCGGGGGTCGCCGCCCTCGATCAGCAGCGAATAGCCCAGATCGTTGGCAAAGAGTGGATCGTAGGGATAAAGCGCGGCCGCTTCGTCCAGCAGGGCTCGCCGCCGGTCTTTCCGCCCCCGGTCCTGATAGTATTGAAGCAGAAACTGGTAGTCCCGCGCGGCCAAGTTGCCGCGCTGTTTGAGGTATTGGACCAGGTCATGCTTTGCCTCGATATAACCGGTGTAAGTGGAATCTTCGACCGTGTGGACGAGCGCTTTAAGATAGCGGGCCGGGGGTTCGTCGCGAAGCCGGAGCCCGAGCTGTGAAAGCAAAGCTTCGCCGGCGGTGGGAGGCAGGACCGCCCCGCCCTCCGGAGCCCCGGTGATCAGGGAGGCGTTGTAATAGTTGAAAGCGTCGTCGTAGCCGGCGGTGTCGGGAATGAGGGCCAGGTCGGCATCCAGAGGGCGCGCTCCGCCCTGGTTGAATTCCCAGGCCAGCAAAACGGCCCGCAGGGGCAGCAAATCCTCCTGTGGGGCCAGGGAGCCTGGCAGCCAAGCGGCGATTTTGGCGAGGATCCGCTCCTCGCCACGCAACAGGGAGGTGAGGCCCAAAATCCTGATCAGTCCGGGATCGCCGGTACGCAGCAGGTAATCCGAACCGGAGAGGATAGGGTCGAACTTCCGGACCTCGAAGGCCGTATCCAGATAGGATTCGATATACTGCGCGTCGTCCGGATAGTTGAGCGATTCCAGGTAGGCCGTGGCCAGGGATTCATCCTCCAGGTTGAGCAGGATGCTGGCCAGCAGGCCGTGCGACTGCGCCGAGGGAGCGAGTTCGTTCACACGGCGGAGGATGGCTTCGGTCTGGCCCAGATCGAAATAGAGGTAGAGCTGGGCCAGGTTGATGAGGATGTCGGGATCGTTGTAGGCCAGGTGAAACGCGGCGTCCAGATGGCCCAGTTCCTCGCGCTCGAGGTGTTTGAAGGCATAGAGGAAGCTCTGGATCTCGGTCCGGGCTGAGGGAGGGCGTTGCTGCAGGGCCTGCATGGTCCTGGCCAGGGCGGGGGCGTCCTCAGTTTGGTCATAAAATCCATAGAGGGCGTAGAGCATCTCCTCGTCAAATTCCATTTGGGTGGAATACACGCGCACCAGGTCTTTCAGGGCAGTATCTTCCAGCAGGCCCGCGGCCTGGAGTTTGACGGAGTTGAGCAAAATGCTCTTTTTGATCCGCGGGCTGCGGGGATCGTTTTCCTCCGCCTTGCGATACATGCCAACGGCGCCGGGGATATTGTCCTGGCTCTGGAAATAAGCGCCCACCGTGTAGTAATAGACGGAGGCGTGGTTGGGCCTGGAAAGCGGCGGGCTGTTTGGCGCGGGCCGCGCCCCCCGGCTGGAAACGCAGGCACAGAGTGAGGCCAGCAGGCCCAGAAACGCGCACCGAAGGGAGAAACGAGTCATTTAAGGCGGAGCGACCGCGAGATCACCTCAAGCTCGAGCAAGACCGGCAGCTTGTCGCCGGCCGGGAAGAAGGCGATGTTGTCGATCACGTACGCGGTCTGGGTGGCCGCGTCCCAAAAAGCGAAGGTCTGGAAAGCACCGCCCACGCCGCCGTTGAGCTTGGGGTTGACCCAGGCCCCGCGCAGGCGCAAGGCATCGCGCCCGGCGAACTGGACCGGTTCCACGGCGATCCTGTCTTGCAGATACTGATCGCCGGTAAAATGTTTGTCCGCCAGGGACTGGCGTTTGGCGAGCAGCCACTGTTCCGTGACCTGGTTTTGGGGCATCGGTTCATAATGGACGGAGACGTATTTATCCGGTTTATTGCGGTTTTGGGTGCGGGGTTTGTAGACGAAAGAGAGGAAGTTGCCCGCCTTGTCGTTGGAAAAGATATCGAAGAGTTGGGGCACCTGGATGGTGTAGGGCAGGTTTTTGAACAGCTTGTTGTCGATCACGGCGTTGGTGTAGGATTGATAGCCCAGGCGGTCGGCATAGCGTTCCAGCAGCAGGTCGAAGATCTGGCCCGATCTCTGATCCGCCAGGCTTCGCAGGGTGGGGGCATCCTTAGCCAGCAGGTAAAAGAAGATCTGGTCCCGCCGCAGGGCGTTTTTCACCACCGCGAACTCCGCGCCGGACTGCTGCACCTTGCCCAGCAGGGCCTTGTCCAGATGGCCGCGCATGTAGTTCGAAACAGCGTCGATTCCATCCAGGGTGCCGCAGAGAATCAGGTTTTTGTAGTTCAAAAAATCGTTGATCTGGGCCTCATCCCCTTTTTCCACAAAGAAATACTGCTCTTCGGCGGTGAGCTGGACCTTGCGGGTGAGCGAGGCGGAGATGGTTTCGCCGACAGCGGGTAGGACCGCTTCCCCGGCGAAGAGGTAGACATCGGCATCATCGCCGAAAGAGAGGGGTTTGCCGGTGTCCATCACCTTGTCGTATTGGTGATAGACGCTGGCGTCGGCGCCCTGCCTGCCGCAACTGAACGCGGTGAGCAGCAGCGCGGCGGCGCAAAGAGAAACGAGTGTTTTCATGATTCAAGCTCCAGTGCGCCCGGCGGGGCGCTTCAGATAAGCCAGGCCGCTGTAGACAGTGAGCGCGGCGACCAGGCCAAACCACGCGACGGCGGCGATCCGGATCCCGGAGGAGATGGCCGGAAGCCAGGCCCACAGGGCGAAACAGAGGATGATGCCCAGCATCTGCAAAAAGGTTTTCCACTTGCCGAGTTTGTCCGCCGGAATGATGATCCCGCGGGCTTTATAGACCTCACGCATGACCGTGACGACCAGTTCCCGCGCGGCTATCACGGCAAAGATCCAAACCGGCAGCCGGAACGGGAGCAGCCAGGTCAGCGCGGCCAGAGCGGCAAGAACCAGCAGTTTGTCCGCCAGGGGATCGGCGATCTTGCCAAAATCCGTGATCACGTTCCACTTGCGGGCCAGATAGCCATCCAGAAAATCCGTGAAGGAGGCCACGGCAAAGACCAGCAGAGCCCAAGCGATATCGGCCTGTGTGCCGCGAAAGAAGGCCAGCCAGACGAAAACGGGGATCAGCAACACCCGCAGGAGTGTTAGCAGATTGGGAAGGTGGCGCATGGTCGGCCTATTGGGGGGTGCCCATGAAGAGGTTCAGGTCAAAAACCGGCTTCTGAACTTTCATGTTGATCCGGATATAGGCCACAATCGCCGAGGCAAGCAGTGTGCCAGCCTGGACGGCAAAAAACTGCCAGTCCACCAGGGGCGGTTTCTGCTGAAAATAGACCATCCAGAAGTAGACCGCCAGGTTCACCGCCAGGGGCACGATCACCAGCAGCAGCGATTGCCAGAAGCGTTCTTTGCGTTTCCTGATGGCGGTGAAGAAATCTGTTTTGATGCCTTTGTGCTCCAGGCTGTCGCGCAGAAACAGGTTGATCCGGGCAAAAGCGAACAGCAGAAACAGGATCAGGGCGGTGAAGATGGTGAAGCTGCTCCAGCGCCCACGCAGGTATTTCAGTTCGTCGCGGATTTTGAGCCAGGCCTCGGACTGGTTGTCTATCTCGGCGGCGGGGACCCCGTATTTGCCGAGTATGCTCAGGGCCTTGGTCCGCCCCTCCAGGGAGGCCTCTACAGGATTGAAGGTGAGCGTCATCGTATCCGGAAACCGGTAGCCCGCCAGGGTACCTTCGGTGATGTCCAGCCCGTGACCCGCCACAGATTGCCTGGCTACGGATTTGCCCGGAGCGAAGACAAGGCTTTTCAACTGGGGGATCTGCCTCAGATCGTGCTGAAGCTGGTCCACGGAGGTACTGTCCGCGACATAGACGTAGACTGGGATCTCCGGCAGTTGGTTCAATTGATGTTGTCTGCTTTCCTGGAACTGGTAGTGGATCAGGGTCCACCCCACCAGACAGGCGGTAACCAGGATCAGGATCAAAACAAAACTGGTTCTCATCTGGCAATTCCTTTATGTCCGATTTTGAATAAACTTTGGTCTCTGAGGTCAGTCACATCCGAGGCCGATTTTATGTCAAGCAAAGAGTTGTCCAGCGCGGCCGCAAACTCCGAAAATATTGCTCCGTGGGGAAATAGGACGAGGGCAACGCCGGCGGGCGCCAAATTTCTTTTCAGGCAAGCGGCCAGTTCGGCCGGGGAACAGAAGGTTCCGCGGCGGCTGAGATTTTTTTGGGGATGAGGGCTGGGCCTGCCCCCGCCAGGCTTTTGCCAGGGTGGATTGGCGACGATCAGCCGGTAGCCGGTGGGAGATTTCCAGCCACGCAGGTCGGCGTGGAAAAACCTGACCGAGGTGCCGCAGCGGGCGTTGTTGATGAGGGCCAGTTCGTGAAGCTGCTCCTGGATTTCCAGGGCATCGACGCTCCAGAGCGGACGCTGCAGGGCCAGCATCAGGCTCACGACGCCACAGCCGCTGCCGAGTTCCAAGACCCCGAGGGGGCGGTTTTCCAGTTCCGCCAGAGCGGCGGCCTGCAGGGCTGAAGCGGCGTTGGAAACTGCCTGCGCCCGCGTGTCCTGCCAGATGCTGAGGCCAGCCAGGGGCAGCCGGACCAGGCCGAGTCCGTTCAGCGCGGCAGAGCCAGCATCCGATCCAGGCACTGAACTGCTTTGACGGCTATCTCAGGCGGCACGGTGACCAGATGCTGCTCATGTTGCAGGGCTTCCAGCACGTGGTGCAGGGTGGTCTTTTGCATGTATTTGCAGCGCGCGCGGGGATTGATCTCCACGATCTGCTTGTCCGGATGGACATGGCGCAGGTATTGGATCAGCCCGTGATCCGTGGCGATGATCACCCGGTCGTGGTCCTGCACGAATTTGACCATCCCGCTGGTGGACATCACGTGGTCGGCAAGTTCCAAAATGTCTTCGTCGCACTCCGGATGCGCCAAAAAAGTGAAACCGGGATGCTCTTTCAGCACTTTCTCCAGTTTTCTGCGCTCGAAGCCCCACTGATGCACAGGACAAAAGCCGCTCCAGAGGATCACATCCCGCCCGGCCTGTTTGGCGGCCCAGGAACCCAGATTGACGTCTGGCACAAAGATGACAGGTTGGCTCGCAGGCAGGGATTGCAGCACCCGCAAGGCGTTGGACGAGGTGCAGCAGATGTCGCTTTCCGCCTTCACCGCCGCGCTGGAATTGACATAGCAGACGACGGCCGCTCCGGGATGCAGGGCTTTGAGTTCGCGCAGTTGATCGGCGGTGATCATGTCTGCCATGGGGCAGCCCGCGTCTTCGGCGGGGAGCAGCACCCTGGCTTTGGGATTCAGCATGGCCGCGGTCTCCGCCATGAAGCGAACTCCGCAAAACACTATCAGCTGAGAGTCGGTCTCCCTGGCCTGAATGGATAGCTGGAGCGAATCCCCGGTGAAATCGGCCAGGTCCTGGATCTCCGGAACCTGATAGGTGTGGGCCAGGATGGTGGCGTTCTTTTCCCGGCGAAGTCGGTTTATTTCTTCGATAATCTTATCGTTCGTCATGGTTTTTCCTCAATGGCCCGTGTGCCCAAAGCCGCCCTCCGCGCGTACGCTGGCTTCCAGCTCGGTGCTGGCGGCCAGCTCGCAATCCGCCACCGGGCAGACCACCAGTTGGGCGATCCGGGTCCCGGGTTGGATGCTGACGGCTTCCGCGGAGTGGTTTATCAGAATGACCTTCACCTCGCCGCGGTAATCCGCGTCGATGGTGCCGGGGCTGTTCAATACTCCCAGCCCAAACTTCAGCGCCAGCCCGCTGCGGGGGCGCACCTGGCCTTCAAAGCCGGGCGGGATTTCCAGAGCGATGCCGGTGGGCACGGCGAAACGACAGCCGGGAAGTAGTTCCAGGGGTTCGCTCAGATCGGCCGTCAAGTCCCAACCGGAACTGTGGGCTGTCATCTTTTGGGGGGCCGCGGCGGTGTCGGAAAGCAGCTTGTAGCGGACGGTCATGATTTGCGGGTCAACAGGTGGTCCGCCAGGATATCCAGCAGCAAGGCTTTATCGCCCAGTTTGGCGGCGGCGTCCTTGGCCTGGGAGATCAGGTCCTGCGCCTTGCGGCGGGATTCCGCGATGCCATAGACCGCGGGATAAGTCGCCTTCTGGACGTGTTCGTCCTTGCCGACGCTCTTGCCCAGTTCGTTGGGGTCGCCCTCGATGTCCAGCAAGTCGTCCGTAATCTGAAAGGCCAGGCCGATGCAATCGCCATATTCTTCGATCAGTTTCAGCTCGTTGGCCGGCGCTTTGCCGGCGATGGCGCCAAAACGCAGGCAGAGGCTGATCAGTTTGGCTGTCTTGTTTTCGTGGATATAGTTGATGGTCTTTTTGTCGACCTTTTTGCCTTCGGACACGATGTCCACCATCTGGCCGGCGATCAGGCCGTCGATCCCGCATTCCTGGGCCAGTTCGCGCACGAACTGGAGCCGGTGGGCGGGGTTGATCTCCGCCAGCGTGATCAGTTCGAAAGCCCCGATCAGCAGGGCGTCTCCGGCCAGCAGGGCCTCACCCTCGCCAAACAGGGCGTGGCAGGATTTTTTGCCCCGGCGGTATTCGTCGTTGTCGATGTCCGGCATGTCGTCGTGGATCAGGGTGAAGGTATGCAGCATCTCGATCGCCGCGGCCACGGGCGTGATCGGCTCCGTGTCTTCGGCATACATCCCGTAGGCCAGCATCGTTAGGTAGGGGCGCAGTCTTTTTCCCCCGGCAAACACGCTGTAACGCAAAGCTTTGTGGATGTTTTTGGGGTATTCGTCCTTGCGGGGCAGATAGCGGTCCAGGATGATGTTCACCTGCTCCTGCTTTTCTTTCATGTCCTTTTTGAGCAGTACTTTCCTATCCATTGTTGGTCTCCTGGGGCGGTTCAAGCTTTTCGTTGAGGATCCTGATCTTGGCCTCGGCTTCGGAGAGGCTCTCCTGGCACAGCTTCAGGTAGCGGATGCCTTCTTCGTAGAGCCTGATCATCTTGTCCAGATCCGTGTTCTCGCTGCTGAGGCTTTCCACGACGCCTTCCAGGGCCAGCAACGCCTTTTCGAAGGAGAGTTTATCTTTCTCTTTGGTATTATCCATAAGCCTTGGCTCCCAAGTTTTCGCTATGGTTCTGTTTGGCAGATGAGAGGTATCTTGTCAATTTATTTCGTGAGAATGGCCAGCGCCAGGCCGGAGCTCAACCTGATCCAGGCCTGCGGGGAGTCGATCCGGTTGCTGATCCCGCGGGAGCGGAGGGAAGAGAGTTCCAGCCCGTCCAGGGAGTAAAGCAGGCCGCCGGAAGCGGCGAATCGGGCGGTCCCGCCCCAGGCCAGCAAAGACAGCAGGCAGCCCTCATGGCCCTCCAGCCTGGTTTCGCGGTCCAGGAAAAAGATCCGTTGGTCCTCGCTTTCCGCCGCCGCGCAAAGTCCCCGGCTGTGGCTCAGGGCGAGGTTTTGCACCAGTCCCAGGGCGTGGTCGATCCGGCCTCCGAAATCATTGCAGATGACCAGCTCGCCAACCTCCTGCTCCAGCGCCCAGAGGACGGCCAGTTCGGTGTCGGTCTCGTTTTTGGCGGTGGGATGGCGCAGTTGGGTCACCAAAGGGTATTTTTCCAGGAGGCGGGGATCCAGGGAATCAAAATCACCGATCACGACAGAGGGAGCCAGGCCCAGGCCGTCGATCCGCTCCAGGCCGCCGTCCACGGCAACGATCAGGTCGCCGGGGCCGATCGCGGAAATAGAGGAAAAGATCTCCCGCGGGCTATGGGTGGTGAATAGCCAGGCTTTGCGGCGCCCGCTGTTCATCCGTGCTTGTAACCTGGATTATCGATGCGATTGAGGTAGGAGGAGGGATTGCGGGTTTCGTTGTTGCGCCTGACTTCGTAGTGCAAATGAGGCCCGGTGGAAAAGCCTGAATCACCCATCAGGGCGATGATCTGGCCCTTGGTGATGGTGTCGCCCGGCTTGACCCTGGCCGTGTGGAGATGCGCGTAGAGGGATTCGAACCCGGAGGAGTGGGTGATGCGGATAAACCTGCCGTAGCCTTCTTCATACTCCACTTTGCTCACCACGCCGTTCGCGGTGGCGTAGACAGGGGTGCCGATCTCGTTGGCGATGTCCACTCCGGGATGAAATTCCGGTTCCAGGGTGATGGGATGGATGCGGGACCCGTAACTGTCAGAAAAAAAGCCAAAGGTTGGATAGATCGAGGGAACGCCGTCCCCGCTCACAGGTTCATCATCACCGGCGGCATAGGTGGAATCCGGCGCCACCACGCCCAACCTGCCCCAGAGGCGGATCAGCTTCCGGTCCAGGGTTTCCAGCATTCCCACCAGGGTGGGAGTGGCTTTCAGTTTGCTCCTGGCTTCCTCGGTCCGGCCGCTGTAGTAGGGGAAATCGAGTTCTGCGGCCTGCGTGCCCACATCCAGGGTGTCCATCAGGGCTGCCAGGGAATCCAGGGCGGATTCGAAACTGGAAACGCGCCCGCTGAGAAACTTGTTTTCGGTCTCCAATTCCTTGAGCCGGGGGGAACTGATTTCTTTGCCGCTGCCGCGAAAGGCGAACACTCCGATCAAGACCAGGCCCAGGATGGCCACTGCCGCCGCCAGGACAAGCGACCAGACCGGCAAAAAGAAACTACGCTTTCTGCCCTGATAATCCAGGCTGATCCTGATGCGGGGATCGGGCATCAGCTCCGGCTCGAAGTTTGGTATCCGGTCGAGGTTGTTCATCTTTCGGCTCGAGTCTTTTCAACTGCGCAGTAAATTGGCATCCCGTAGGGGAATCGAACCCCTGTTGCGTGACTGAGAATCACGAGTCCTAGGCCACTAGACGAACGGGACACTGATCCTGGCATCGAAAGAATTGGCGACCCCTAGGGGAATCGAACCCCTCTTGCAAGAATGAAAATCTTGAGTCCTGACCGATAGACGAAGGGGTCGCAATTGGTGATCCAGGTCAGACTCGAACTGACGACTCTCTGCTTAAAAGGCAGATACTCTACCACTGAGTTACTGGACCAAATTCGATATTTTCAGCCAAACAATTTTCCGCCCGCTTATCTGTCAAGCGAAAATTCAGTCCATCCGCGCCGCCGGACGGCAGACCCCAAGCCTGGCCCGCTCCGGAGGCGGCGCTACTAGTTCTTACCTGTTTCCCGGTGCTGCGGCCCGCTACTCGACCTGTTGCTCCTCCCGCTGTTGGGGGGTATCGTCCACCGCCACCGGCCGGCCGTCGTTGCCGGTTTGGATCTTCTGTTTGAGAGGGCGGTAGTTGATCTTGGACAGGCAGACGTTGGTGTAAGCTCCGACCTCAGAGGGGCAGGCCGCGTAGCCGTTTTCGTTGGTGAAGGCCAGTCCGCTGGCGCCGTTGGCGGCATTCCAGAAATGCACTTTCACGCCCTTGACGATAGCCTGGCGTTCGTCTTTGACCGTCACTCCCCTGCCGCTGAAATTGTGCTCGGCGAGCAAGGTTTTAGGCAGATTGGTCCAGACCGGCATCTCCGGATCGCCAAACAGGGTCATGGAATAAGCGTGATGTTTCAACATGCTGACAGGCAGGCCAAACTTGGCGCCGGCAAGGGCAATGCCTATGTTGGTGACCGGCTGGTCGGCGAACAGATTCTGCACGAACTTTTTCAGCAGCACGGAGGAATCGATCGTGCCGTAGCGGGTGTTGCAGATCATGGCCGGTCCGCCCCGGTGCAGCATGGTCTTGCCATCGGTGTAGGAAGTGAACACGCGCGCCATGCAATAGCGCCCGCCCCACAGCGCTTCCTCGTCGTAGGCGCCTATATCACAGGAGATGGAGTAGTTGATGAAGTATTTTTTGGCCAGAGTCTGGTCGCTAAGCATGTCCAGCCCGTTGCCGTTTTCGTTGATCTGATTGGTGGAGAAGTAATCATCCAGGCTGAACACCCAGTATTTGGGGTAGCCGTTGTCACCGTTGGTGGCGACCGCGATCGTGCAGCAGGTGCCGTGGTTGTTGAAGGAGGTCAGGCCATAGCCCCGGTTCAGGCTTTCCACGACCTTCCTGCCGTTGGGAAATTCGCCCAGGGACCCGTAGAGCGGATCGGCCTCGTCGATCACTTCCAGGGGAAACTGCTTGCCGCGCAGCAGGGAGAGTTGATCATTGATGCCCGGAAAAGAGCTGGTGAAATCGGATTTGGTATACAGCGCGCCCCTCAGGTAGGAAGGGTCGCCCGCCCCGGGATCGCTTTCATAGGCGATCAGCTTGTGGGTCCAATTCAGGATGTCCAGGTCTCCCCCCTCCGCCAGAGGCCGCACCAGCAACCGGCCCACATAGATCTCGTTGAAGTAGTCCGGATTGTCGCCGGTCTGGGTGGCTTGGGCAGAGGATTTCGGCTCGCCCAGATGAGCGTCGCCGTCCTGGTTCCAATCGCCGTTGAAATCCGAAAAATAGAGGTCCGCCGGCACCTGGTTGTCCGCCAGAGTGGCGTTGATGGCGCTGCAACCCTGGCGGAAGGGACCGTTGGTCTCGTCTCCCACCAGCAGCGCGTAGACCAGGCCGTTTTGGAGATATTGTTCACACAGATACTGTCGCACCCTTCCGGCATTGTCGTTTATCCAGTAAGCCGGAGTGGACTGCACCTTGTCTCCCCCCGCGAAGGCCGGATCAGCGTAAATCGATTCCAGGGTCCTGGTATAGACGTTGAGCCCCTTGGCCTGTTTCCATTGCCGGAATTGTTCAAAGTACTCCATCAGTTCCGCCGGCGCGATGATCACATAGTTGTCCGCGACCGGTGACACCCTGTCATCGGCGGTGATGTTGGTCATTTCCAGCGAGTGGCGCCTGAGGTCTCCATTCGATGCGGGCGGGGCGAGCAGGGGATCGGCATACGATACTGGCGGGGCGCTGCTGAACTTGCCCGTCAGCGCGGGGATATCCACTTTCTCCAGCTGCTTGGGCGGGGCCGCATCTATGGGCAGCTTCAAGTCGACCACTTTGTTGACCACGGGATTGATCAGGGATTCCTTTTTTAGAAGCATCGCGCCGGGCTGCCTGATGTTGCCGCCCTTATCCACAAAGACAACCTCCGGCCTCACATAGAATTTGTCGATCAGCTGCGGATTCACCACCATGTTTATCAGCAACTCGTCGTATTTTTGCTGCAATACGGCGGAGCGGTAGGCCGGAAAGATCGGCCGCATGTAGGATTTTTTGGTCTGGATGGCTTTTTCTTTTTTTTCTGTGGCAATGAAATTGAACTTGAAACTGATGCTCCGGCTGAAAACCAGTTGCTGGTCGGCGGGATAATAGGTGATCGGATAAACGGCGAAGGTGACAATCCGCGCGTTACCGTCGAAGTATCCGTGGCAGGAGACCTGGACCTGGCTGGCAGGATACCGCTTCAGGGAATAATAGGCGGGATCGGGCTTGACAAAGGGTCCCGGAGTCCAGTCTTCCGAGGGTATCACCGGCGGCTGCACCGAGGCCAGGTTGAACTTCCCCGCTCCCTTCTTTGTCTTGGAAAGCCCGGGCCGGGAAAGCTTGTCCAGGATCACCGGGGGGGGCGGGAAAAGGTAATCAACGGTCTTGGTTACCCTGATGCTGTTCACATCCATCCCAGCGGGAATGATGAAACTGATGTACTTTACCGGCAACTGCGGGGCGCCCACCACATCGTTCAATTCCAGGCCTTGCATGGTTACGGCTTCGTAGCCGCCGCCCTTGGTATAGCGAAGGTCCTGGGGATCGAAGGTTTGTGTGTAATGCATGTTCTTGAACCGATTGGTCGGCATTGCAATCTTGGTTGGTTGGGCAAAAAGGCCGAAAACGAACGGCAGCGCGATCGCTGCCAACAATGCTGAGCGCTTCATGATACCTCCTTTTGGGGCTTGAACGCGTTCTGATGCCTGCTGGAAGGTGCTCTGCGGAAACCGGCATCCCTTCCTTGTGAATCGCATCCCAAACCTACATTAGTTGTCAATTCTGTCAAGCAAAATAATATGTTTTGGTTTTAGCAAATCATCTGGTGTTATCCTCGCCTGGCTTATCTCCATCTCTGCCGCAGCTTAAGCCGTGGGTATAAGATCCGCAGTCATGACCAGTTCCTGTCCGGCCGGCCGCTCCGGCCGCTGGTACTGAACAGATTGTTTTTCCGGTTGACAGATACGGGCTGTCAAAAATCGTGCAAGTACCTCTTCACGCTGTGGATTGTTTGTCCCCGCGCGGTGGATTGGCAGAAATTTTCCAACCGAAAGGAGTTGTATATGATGCCCAAGTTTCAGGCCAAAGCGGTGATTCTGGCCGCCCTGATCCTCTTCTGCGCGTTAGCGCTGGCTGCCCAGGACCGGCAGATAGTATTATCCGGCGGCAACGACGTGTCGCTCCGGGACAACGGTGAGCTCGGCTTCACCGTCCAGTAACGGGTTGGCGAGTTCAGGCTCAACGAAGTCCAGACCCCGGCCGGCCTCTTTGACGAGCTCCGGATCGAAGGCTGGGGTTCAACCGCGGAGATCGGCGAGCCCAAGCTGCCCCTGCTGCGCAAGATCATCGCCGTGCCCCTCGGCGCGTCAGTCCGCTACAGCGTCAACGGCCAGACCGCCAGGACCCTGTCCGCGGCCGACAGCAAACTGCGCCACCGCCTCCTGCCCCAGCAGGAATCCGTCTCCAAATCCGCCGATCCCGCCAGCCTGCCCTTTGTGTTAAAAGAGGAATCCTACGCGCGCGACGGTTTCGACACCCGCGAAGCCATCCGGATCAGCGAAATCGGCTACATGCGCGGCCTGCGGGTCTTCGCCCTGGATTTTTACCCCGTGCGCTACAATCCGATGGATAACTCCCTGCGGATCCTGGAGGACATCAGTGTCCGGGTCGATTTCGACCATCCGGACCTCGCCGCCAGCGCAGAACTGCTGGCCAAAACCGCCTCCTACGAATTTGACAAACTCTACTCTCAGGCCATCTTCAACTGGCAGGCCGACACCCGCACCAGCATCGTGCGCTACCCCACCAAAATGCTCATCCTCTGCCCGCCCAACTACACCGACGAACTGCAACCCTTTGTGACCTGGAAGACCCAGCAGGGCTTTGCCGTGACGGTCACCACCGTGGGCAGCGGCGGCACCATCGCCAACACCACCACCGCCATCAAGAACCACCTGACCTCGGTCTGGAGCGCCGCCACCGCCGAAAATCCCGCCCCCACCTACCTGTTGATCATCGGCGACACCTCCACCTCCGGCGACAACGTGATCGCCATGCCAGCCCAGGTGACCAGCCCCAGCAGCAGCCACGTGACGGATAACTACTACGTGCGCCTGCAAGGCACCGACTTCGTGCCGGAAATGTACTACGGCCGCTTTTCGGTAGCCAGCGCCACCGAACTGACCAACATCGTGAACAAGAGCATGACCTTCGAAAAGACCCAGATGACCGACCTCAGCTATCTGGGCAACGTGGTGATGATCGCCGGACAGGACGCGACCTTCGGGCCGACCCACGGCGACGGGGCGATCAAATATGGCACCCAAAACTACTTCAACGCCGCCCACGGCATCACTTCCAACACCTATCTCCACGCGGTTTCCGGAACCAGCGACGCCGCCATCATCGCCAACGCCAACTCCGGCCGGGGCTACATCAACTACACCGCCCACGGCAATGAGACAAGTTGGGCAGACCCCACTTTCACGGTGGCTAACGTCAACTCCATGTCCAACACCGGCAAATACGGCGTGATGGTGGGCAATTGCTGCCTCACCAACGCCTTCAACACCGGCGTCTGCTTTGGCGAAGCGATTATCCGCAAGGCCGACGCCGCTGGCGTGGCCTACATCGGCGGCACCAACAACACCTACTGGAATGAGGATTACTGGTGGGCAGTGGGCTCCAAAGGCACCGCCAACGGCACCGCGCCCGCCTACGACGCCACCAAACTGGGGGTCTACGACGCCTTTTTCCACGACCACAGCGAAGTCTATGCCAATTGGGCCACCACCCTCGGCGAAACGGTCTGGATGGGCAATCTGGCCGTGAACCAGGGCGGCAGCAGCTACATCAACTACTACTGGGAAATCTACTCCATCATGGGCGATCCCTCCCTGATGCCCTACTTTGGCGTTCCCACAGCCAATCCGGCCTCATTCCCCGCCCAGATCATGATCGGCAACGCCACTTACGCGATCACCGGCGCCGCGCCCTACACCAGGATCGGCCTTTCCCTAAACGGCGTGATCTACGGAACCGGCATCACCGACGCCAGCGGCAACCTGACCCTGGCCCTCAGCCCCTTCACCACCGCCGGCACCGCCAAACTGGTGCTGACCGCCCAGGACCGGATCACCAAAATAGTGGACATCCCGGTCGTGGCGGCGGATGGGCCTTACCTGAGCGTGGACTCCGTGAGCTATGACGATGCCAACAACGACGCTCCGGACTACAGCGAAAGCGGTTATCTGGACGTTACCTTCCAAAACGTGGGTGTCGACCCCGCCACCAATGTGAGCGCGGTGTTGACCTGCGCCACCCCTGGCATCACGATCACCGACGCCAGCCACAGCATCGCCAGCCTGGCCGCCGGCGCCAGCGCCACCGCGGATAACGCCTACGCCATCACGATCGCCAACAACGTCGCCAACGGCAGCGTGGCCAACTTCACCCTCACCATGACGATGAGCGGCGAAAGCCCCTGGACCCACAACTTCAGCCTGACCCTCAACGCCCCGGCTCTGGCCTTTGGAGCCATGACCGTCAGCGATCCCACGGGTAACAACAACGGCCGCCTCGATCCCGGCGAAACCGTGACCGTTTCCATGCCTCTGAACAATGGCGGCGGAGCCGCTTCCCCGGCCGGAACCGCCACCCTAAACTGCGCCACCAGCGGCATCACCATCAACACCGGCACGGCCAGCTTCGGCGCCATCGCCGCCGGTGGAGCCGCCAACCTGAGTTTCTCGCTCACCGCCGCTTCCAGCGTCAGCGTCGGCACCGTGGCGGCTTTGGCCTTCAACGCCACCGCGGGCGCCTATGCCGCCAATAAAACCGAAAACACCGCCGTGGGCCTGATCCTCGAAGACTTCAACGCTGGCAACTTCAGCTCCTATCCCTGGATCCTGGGCGGAACCCTGCCCTGGACCATCGACGGCACGAGCTACCATAGCGCAGGCTACAGCGCCAAAAGCGGCGCCATCACCCACAGCCAGAGCAGCACCATGGAGACCACGCGCATTTTGAACAGCTCCGGTGACCTCAGTTTCTGGTACAAGGTATCCTCCGAATCTGGATATGACAAACTGCGCTTTTACGTGGACGGCACATTGCAAAATGATTGGTCCGGCACAGTGGATTGGACCCAGGCTACTTATACCTTGGCCGCCGGCACCCGCGTTCTGAAATGGGAGTACTACAAAGATGGGAGCGTATCAACCGGTTCTGACTGCGCCTGGGTGGACGACATCATCTTCCCCGCCTCCACCACACCCAGCAGCTTCTACCCGCCCCAAAACCTCAGCGCCGCGTCCGGGAACGGTTATGTGAACCTGAGCTGGCAAGCCCCTCTGACCGGCACTCCCACCGGCTACCGGATATACCGCAACGGCAGCTTGCTCACCACCGTGACCGGCCTGACCTACAGGGACAACGCCGTGGTCAACGAAACCACCTACAGCTACTACCTGGTCGCCGTCTTCAGCGGCGGAACCTCCGATCCCTCCAACACAGTGCAGGCCATGCCCACGGCGATCGTACCTACCGAGGTCATCATAGGCACAGGGACAAGTTCCAACGGCACTACTACGGCCTGTCCTGTGAACCAATATTACCGCAGCCTGCACGGGCAGTCTGTCTATACCGCCGCGGAGCTCAACGCAGCCGGTGTAGTCGGCCCCATCAATATCACCCAGATCGGGTTCAACATCACCGGCCTGCCCGCCCAGGCCATGCCCAATTTTGTGGTCCGCCTGGGGCATACGACTGCCACCGACGTAGCCAGTTGGATCTCCACCGGCCTTACCCAGGTCTGGAGTGCCACCTCCTACCTGCCCACCGCCACCGGCTGGAACATGCTGACTTTGGCCACCCCCTTCCTCTGGAACGGGACCGACAACATCGTGCTGGACACCGCCTTTGGCCTGATCGGATCATACAACCAAAGCGGCACCACCCAATACAGCACCGTGACCAATGGCTACCGCTACAACCGTAGCGACTCCGCCGACCAGACCAACGCCTTCAGCGGCGGCTCCACCTCCACCAACAGGCCCAACCTCAAGCTGGCCCTGCTGCCTAACGCGTCAGGCCCCATGATCGTGGTCAATCCCACTAGCCTGGACTACAGCTCTGTGGCCGTGGGCGGCACTGCCACCCAGACCTTCACCATCCAAAACGGCGGGGATCAGACCCTCACCGGCAGCATCACCACACCGGCCGGCTACAGCGCCCTGGCCGCTAGATCCACCCAGATCGCCCCCGCCGGCAAAGAACAGCGCAACACCCTCAGCTTCAGCGTCAACGCCGGCGCCAGCCAAACCTACATCCTGACCTTCGCGCCCACCGCCAGCGGAAATTACAACGGCAACGTCGCGATCACCAACAATTCTTTCAACAACCCCGCGGTCAACCTCGCCGTGACTGGCGTGGGCTATGTTCCGCCCACCATAGCGGTCGATAACGACGCCCTCTATGCCAACCTCCAAGTCGGCACCGAAGGCACGGACAGCTTCACCATCACCAACACCGGCGGCCAGCCCCTCACCTACAGCATCAGCCTGGAGGAACTGCGCACCCTGGCCAACCGCCAGTTGCAAACCGCCTCCGGCCAGGACAAGAACATCACTGGCAGCACCCTGACGGTGAACGCTACCAACTACCTGCCCGGAACCACGGTGGATTGGACTTTCACGGCCACCAACGCCAGCACGGACACCGAATGGATAACAGACGTGATCATCACCTTCCCGGCCGGCGTGACCGTGAACAGCGCCACCAACTTCGTTGGCGGCAGCGGCGGGGAACTGACCCCGGACCTGACCAGCGGCAGCGGCGTGACCGTTACCTGGCACGGTGAAAATTCCAGCGGCTGGGGCCTGATCCAGGGAAGCGAATCCGCCCTGGCCACGGTCAACGTTACCATCGGCACAAGCTTTGGCGGCGACCTGGGCCTGCCCTGGACCCTGAATGGCGATATCTACGGTTCCGAGCCTCACACCCTCACCGGTTCCATCCTCCTGCCGCAAGACGTTCCGCCCATCGCCTGGCTCGGCGTGCAGCCCCTCAGCGGCAGCATCGCCGCCGGACAGAGCGAAACCATCACCGCCAACTTCTCCGCCGCCGGCATGGCAGTGGGAACCTACGAAGCGCTGCTCACCATCCATTCCAACGATCCGGCGCACCCAACCGTGACCCTCGACGCCACCCTGGATGTCTGGGACAACGGCAACCATCCGCCCCAAATCGCCCTGCCAGCCAGCTTCGCCTTTGACCGCAACGGCAGCCTGACGGTGGATTTCAGCCCCTACCTCACGGACGCGGACAACGATCCCCTCAGCCTGGGCTACAGCGGCAACACCAATCTCAGCGTTGCCGTGAGCGGCCTCAGCGTGACCTTCACCGCCGCCCAAAACTGGACCGGCAGCGAAACCGTCACCTTCTCCGTCCATGATGGCTACACCTACGCCTACGACAGCGTCGAAGTTACGGTCAACGAAGTGCCCGGACCGGGTTGGATCCCTGTCACCTATCCCAACAACAGCGCCACGGTCTATGGCATGGTGAGCGTCTATGAAGTTCCCGCCAACCTGAACGACGTGGTGGGCGCATTTGTGGGCGCGGAATGCCGCGGCGTGGCCGCTGTGACCACCGCCGCCGGCAACGCCTACGTGACGATCCTGGTCAACCTGGCCAACGCGGGCGAAACCGTGAACTTCAAGATCTACGACTACAGCGCGGACGCCATCTACAATGCCGATCAGTCCTACAGCCTCAGCTTCGGCGATACCGTGGGGACCAACCAGAATCCCGTGCCGATCAGCATCAGCGAGATCACCGAACTGGCCACCCCAGCTTTGGCCATCGCCAGGACCGGCACAGCCAACCAGCTCAGTTGGACCGCGGTTCCCAACGCCACCGGCTACCGGATCTACCGCGCCACCGATCCCTACGGCGCTTACAGCTGGCTGGCCGACTCCACCCTGTTGCAATACACGGACGCCGATGACCTGCCGATGGCCTTCTACCACGTCAAAGCCGTGCGCGAACTTCCGGCTAAACGGGATGGCAAATGAAACAAACATTGATCGCGGCCCTGCTGATCCTGCTCTCCCTGCCTCTGCTGGCGGCGGACTGGAACCAGTATTACTTCCGTTTCGAACTCACGGATAAAGCCCAAATCCCGCAAATCAGCAAAATCGTCTCCATCGACAACGTCCGCGGCAATTGGGTATACGCCTATGCCAACGACGCCGAATGGGCCAAGTTTGGCCAGCTGGGCTACCGCGCCCAACTCCTGCCCGCCCCAGCCAGCCAATACCCCGCCGTGATGAGCGCCAACCCCGGCCAGTTGAGGGAATGGGACAGCTACCCCACCTATTCCGCCTATGTGGCGCTGATGAATTCCTTCGCGGCCAATTATCCCAACCTCTGCCAGATCGTCAACGTGGGCACCACGGTGAACGGACGCGCCATCCTGATCGCCAAGATCTCGGACAACGTGGCCAGCGAGGAACAGGAACCGGAAGTGCTGCTCACCAGCACCATCCACGGCGATGAGGCCACCGGCTGGATGCTGATGCTGCGCTTGATAGACACCCTGCTCAGCCAGTACGGATCGGATCCCCGGATCGCCAGTATCATCAACGGCATGGAGCTCTGGATCGGTCCCAACACCAATCCCGACGGCACCTACTACGGCGGCGACAACACCGTCGCCGGCGCCCGGCGCTACAACGCCAACGGGATCGACCTCAACCGCAACTATCCGGATTACGACGGCAGCCTGAACGAAGGCGCCATCCAGCCCGAAACCCAGGCCTTGATGGACTTTGCCAACGCCCACAGCTTCGTCTTCGGCGCCAACTACCACGGCGGCGCGGAAGTGGTCAACTATCCCTGGGATTACACCTCCAGCCTGCATCCGGACGACGCCTGGTTCATCTCCTCCAGCCTGGTCTATGCCTCCAACGCCCAGTCCGACGGACCCAGCGGCTACTTTACCAGCGTGGCCTCCAACGGCATCACCAACGGCGCGGACTGGTACGTGATCGCCGGCGGGCGCCAGGACTGGATGAACTACACCCGCAACGGGCGCGAGGTCACAATCGAATGCTCCAACACCAAGCTGCCCGCCGCATCCACTATGCCGAATTACTGGAACTACAACTTCGAAGCCCTGCTCAGCTATCTGGAGCTGGCCCTCGACGGCGTCCACGGCACAGTGGTCGACGCGTTTGGCAATCCGCTCTCTGCCACGGTCAGCCTCTCCGGCTACGACAACACTTATTCGATCGTGGAAACAGACCCCAGCCACGGCGATTTCTACCGCTATCTCCAACCCGGAACCTACACCCTCACTGTTACGACAGCGGGCTACGACCCCCAAACCGTGCAGGTGACGGTCTCCTCCGGCAGCCCGACCCCGGTCACCGTGGTCTTTGGCCAGTTGCCGCAGACGATCGCCCTCACCGCGGGCTGGAACCTGATCAGCCTCAACCTGGTCCCGGCTTCCTACGCCGTGACGGACGTCTTTGCCGGGATCGGCGGCCTGTTGCAGGCCAAGGGCGAAACCCTCAGCCACGCGCCGGCCATGGACGCCCATTTCAACACCCTGGCCAATCTGGCTGTGGATGAAGGCTACTGGGTAAACCTGAGCGCGCCCGCCACCCTCACGGTCGAGGGCAGCCCGGTGGACGCCTCCGCCACTCCGATCGCCCTCCAGGCCGGCTGGAACCTGGTTTCCTACCTTCCCGCAGACGCCCTGCCGGTGAGCACCGCCCTCAGTTCCATCTCGCCCTACTTGCTGTCCGTCGATCACCTGGGCCAGACCTATCCCGCCGCCAAAGCTGGAGCCTCCCTCACCCTGATGGAGCCCGGAAAAGGCTACTGGATAAGGGTTTCCCAGGCCTGCACCCTCACCTACCCGGATTAATCCAACTATCACACTGCAACGGGGACGTGGCCTGGCCACGTCCCCTTTTTTTCAGGCTCTCTTTCAAACTCGGTGTGTTATACAAGCAGCCAAACTGTCCAACATAGGTGATCCGGATGACGTTTAACAGCTTTAAAGTGTTGTCATAAAAAGACCTGGATTCCGGTCTGCACCAGAATGACAGACGCTCATTATCTGTTTACCCACTCAGTTTGAACTTGAACTTTTTTTATTTCCTGCCGTCCCTTTTTCCAAATCGGCGAAATCCGCGCGATCTGCGTGAACCCCCTTCTATCCTGCCGTTCAGGCCGATCCCGTCTTCACGATTTCCCGACTCCCTGTTTACAATCCCCTTTGAATCACGAAATCCACCGTGAGAGTTCCCGTCTGTGGCCCGGGAACTCTCACGGTAGTTTAAACGATTCAAAAGGGATTGCAATAAGGACGGATACCCCAGGCTGGGGGTCCGGACAGGCGGCCGGGCGGGTCTGAGCTCAGTTTGGCGGTTTACAGTTTTCATGATATCCTCTTTTACATAATAGTGGGTTACGGTTATTCCCGCAGGGGAGCAACAGCCGTTGGCGGCTGGTAGTCCGGGCCTGGTCCCCTCTGCCGATCAAGCGGAAAGGGGAGGGCAAAAACCGGAATCCGGGAATTTGGCGAAAATGGCGCTTGACAGTTAATCACGGAAAATTTAGATAGCCGGAGGAGTCCCGATCGCGGAGAATCCGCCCCCCAGGCAGCGGCGGTTTCCGCTCGCTTCCAAAGAATAGTTTTGAGGATACATTGGATAAGATCGAATCCCAGGCCCTGGCCAGCAACCTTGCCCAAACCCAGGTAAAGCAGATCGTCCTTTCGCCGGAGAGCCTCTGGCTGCTGGAGCGCAGCGCCAGCCATTTCGGCATCCACCAGCGCACCCGGCAGTTTTTGGAAGAGCTCCACCACCCCTTCGCGAATCTGGATTCCGCGCTGGAACTGCTGCGCCAGAGCATCGTTGGCGACCTCTGGTTTTACGTCCAGCTGCCGGAAAGCGAACAGGCGCTGGAACGCGTTTTGGCCATCTTCGACAACATCTTCGACCGGGCGGAGGAGCCCGGCACGCGGCAGCGCACCCTCACCGAATATCTGGGCTTCATCTCCGCGCTGGCGGAAAACCAGAAGGTGCCGCCAAACATCCTGGAAAAGGCCTTTGACGGCCTGGAAGCCTGGCACGCGCGGACCCCGGAGCTGTTCATCCCCTCCTCCGGCCTCTGCCACAAGACTCTGTTGAAGCTGTCCGCCTACCTGGGCCGCCAGGACGAGGCGGTCGAACTGCTCAGATCGGTCTACGCGGCTTCGGTCCAGCTCTGGCAGGCAAAATCCGCCATCGGCGCCTGGCACGACAAGTATGATGAACTGATCAGCCTCAAAAAGGCCGAACTGGAAAGATCCATCGGCGGCAAGTTTTTCGCCGGCTGCCTCAGGCAGGTGAAACAGGCCAAACGGCTGGAGGACTTTGCCGCGATCCCCTCCTTTGGCGACATCGCCGCCCGCCACCGCGAACTGCTGGCCTCCTTTGGCTCGCTGCCGGAAAAGATCCATTACATCTTTTACCTGCTCAGCCTGCCCACCATGGGCGCGCTTTCCGACCATCTGCTCTGGGACCTCAACCGGCTTTTGGCGGACCTGCACACGGCGCTTTCGACCAGGGAACTGAACCTGCTGCTGGACAGCGTGTTTGACAATCTGGCGGAGTTTCGCGACCAGCATAGCAGCATCGTGTTGGATTGCGTGCAGACGATCGGCAAGGCCGTGCTGGACCCCAAGGAGCCGGAGACCGCCAAACGCTGCCTGCGCAAGATCATCGACCTCGGCTTCATCCCGCCGGGGGAGATCAGGATCAACGCCGACTGGCAGATCGTCGCCAACAAAAACCACATCAAAAACATCCGCGCCTGGCTGGAGCTGATCGGCATCGATCCCAGCCTCTGCAAGGACCTGCTGGCGGCGCTGAACATCAACCTGACCCAGGGCGGCATCTTCATCTCGGACACCGACCTCTTTCAAAAGGACGTCTCGCAGTTTCTGAACAGCGGGCTGAAACCCCTCTACGTGCAGGCGAAGCAGCTCCTGAGGCTGTTTCCGGTGTTTTACCACGAGATCGGCGCCGAGGGCGAAATCCGCGACCTCAGCACCGAGATCGACGAAATGAGCTCCCGCAAGGACCGCCTGATCCACTTTGTGCGCAAACAGGTCCACACCGAAAGCAACAACACCCACATCAACCTGCTGCGCCAGATCATGAACTACTGGACAGACCTGGATCCCGGGCATCTGACCGGCCTGTTGCCGGAGGATGTGGAGCTGTTTATCCAGGCCCCGGACGAGCGCGTCAAAGCCCAGCGCAAGGCGGTGAACAAGTTTCTGCGCGAACGCGGGATCGGGGTGGATGAGCTGCTGGGGCAATCCTGGCAGGCGGTGGCGCCGCTGTTCAAGGGCCTGGCCAAGGAGGATTTCAGCCTCCGCCGCCTCGAGCTGCTGACCCGCATCTACTACCTGCTGCTGGATAAATACCAGCTGGATCCCTACGACATCGCCAAATTCCTGGCCCGCTTCAACTGGTTTGACGCGCGCGAGCAGCTGCGCCTCAAGCAGGCCCTGGTCCGCAAGGATTTCGACAGCGGGATCCGCCAGATGCTGGAATACATCGGCCGCCTGAACCAGGTGATCCTGGATCCCAACCCCACCCAGGCCTGGGAAAACATCTATTACAAGCGCCACATCGCCGCCGGCATCCCCTCCATGTACGGCCAGTACCGGGAACCCAAGCTGGAAGCCATGGGCATGATCTTCCGCCTGGAAAACCTGGTGGAACGCCTGCTGGAGCAAAACATCAAACAGCTCAATCTGGATTACCTGACCGCCAAGACCCTCAAGCGGATCATCCGGATCCTGGAGCTGTTTGAGCTGGGGCTCACCAGCGAAGGCCTGACCAGCGAGGCGTTTTCCAGCGCCCTGGAGATGCTGAAATCCGGCCAGAGGATCGTGAACCTCTCGCTGGACCAGTATCTGGACCTCTTCAAACAGATCAAGGACAGCATCACCGAACTGATCAACGAGTACTTTTATCGCTTTTACGAGCAGGAACTCGGCCATGCCCCCGTGAAAGGCGTGGCGGGAAAATACAAGCGCCAGACGGCGCAGCAGATGTTCGCGGAGGAGTTTTTCCGCAAGCTGCTGGCCTCCTCGTTTCTGGTTCAGCCGATGGACAACTTCATTGCCCAGATCCTGCTGGCGCTGGACTCCATGAAACGGATCTTCGGCTCCGCCGAACTCAGCCGCGTGATGAGCTACGATCCGGACCTGATGTTCATCCCGCTCCAGACCGGCAACGGACGCCTGGACAACCAGGTGCTGCTGGGCTCCAAGGCCTTTTTCCTGAAAAAGATGCATCAGTACGAGTTCCCCATCCCGCCCGGCTTTGTGATCACCACGGAGCTGCACCGCTACAACCAGATCGTGCGCGCCCATCCCGGCATCGAGCGCGAGATGGACGAGTTATTGAGGCACAACATCGCCAAACTGGAAGCCCAGACCGGCCTCCGCTATGGCTTTCCGGAAGCGCCGCTGCTCTTTTCCGTGCGCTCCGGCGCCCCGATGAGCCTGCCCGGCGCGATGACCACCTTCCTCAACATCGGCCTCAACGACGAGGTCACCCTCCAACTGAGCGCCAGGCCCAACTACGGCTGGACGGCCTGGGACTGCTACCGCCGCTTGATCCAAAGCTGGGGCATGGCCTACGGGATCGACCGTGACGAATTTGACGCCGTGATGATCGCCTACAAACGCCGCCACAGAGTCAAACTGAAGACCCAGTTCAGCCCCGCCCAGATGCGCAGCATGAGCGAAGCCTACAAGAAAGTGCTGGCCCGCCACAAGGTCAAGTTTGAGCAAGACGTCTTCCTGCAGGTGAAACAGGCCGTGATGCACGTGCTGGATTCCTGGAATACGGACCGCGCCCGGCTCTACCGCCAAAAGCTGCAGATCGCCGACGACTGGGGCACCGCCGTCACCATCCAGAAAATGGTGTTGGGCAACATCAGCCTGGATTCCGGCAGCGGCGTGCTGTTCACCCACGCGCCCTGGAGCAAGGCCCCGGGCATCACGCTCAACGGGGATTTCACCCTCTGCAGCCAGGGCGAGGACGTCGTGGCCGGGCTGGTGCACACCCTGCCGATCTCGGAGCAGGAGCGCAAGATGTCCCGGCAGCCGGTGGAACTCTCTCTGGAAAAGGATTTTCCCCAGATCTACAACCGCCTGCTGAATCTGGTGCGCCAATTGATCGATGAGCGCGGCTATCCGCATCAGGAGATGGAATTTACCTTCGAAGGCCCCACCCGCGACCTGCTCTTTGTGCTGCAGACCCGCAACCAGGTGATCACCAAGGCCAGCGCCTACACCGTTTTCAACGTCCCCAAACGCGACCTCAAGCCCCTGGGCAACGGCATCGGCATCGGCAAAGGCGTGATCAACGGCCTGATCGCCATCACCCGCCAGGACATCGACGCCCTCAAAGCCACCGGCCTGCCGCTGATTTTGGTGCGGCCGGACACCGTGCCCGAAGACATGGACCTGCTCTTCGACTGCCAGGGCCTGCTCACCTCCCGCGGCGGCGTGACCTCCCACGCGGCGGTGACGGCCACCAGGCTGGGCATCGTGGGCATCGTCAATTGCCGCCAACTGAAAGTGATCGAGGCGGAAAACAGCTGCCGCATCGGGGAGCGCAACTTCCAGCCGGGCGACAAGATCGCCATCGACGCCAGCAGCGGCGCCATCTATCTGGGCCACTACCCGGTGGAGAGCATCCGCAGTTAACAGAATATCACAAAATAAACATAGACAAGGAGTTACGCATGAACCTCGACCTCAGAAACAAGAAACTGCTCGGGATCAACGGACTGGGCAGGATCGGCAAACTGCTGCTCTGGAATCAGATCCACCTGCGGCATTTTGACGGGATCATCGTCAACTGCGGACGCGAAGTGGGCAAGGACCTTGACGACCTGATCCAGGTGATGGAGACGGATTCCACCTACGGCAGCATCCACAAATTCCTCTTCGGCATGGTCGGCCGCCAGGCCGAGATCAAGGTTTTGGACCCCGACAAGCCGGTGATTTCCATCGAAGGCATCCCGGTGAAGATCCTCAAGACGGCCCGCGACCCCAAGGACATCAACTGGCTGAACGAAGGCGTCCGCGTCGTGGTGGATTGCACGGGCAACTTCGTGGATCCGAACAGCAGTCCGGAACAGGGCAAACCCTGCCTGCGCGGGCATCTGGAAGCCGGCGCCCTCAAGGTGATCTGTTCCGCCCCCTTCAAGAGCAAAAGCGCCGGAGTCACCAGCAGCCCGGACGCCATCACGATGATCTACGGGATCAACCATCTGAACTACAAACCCGCCGAACATCACGTCATCTCCGCCGCCAGTTGCACCACCACCGGCCTGGCGCATCTGATCAAGCCGCTGCTGGAAAACCGGGAAACCTCCAACATCATGACCGCCTCCATGAGCACCATCCACGCCGCCACCAACACCCAAAGCATCCTGGATTCCGTGCCCAAGGCCGGCGCCACGGACCTGCGCAAAACCCGCAGCGTCCTCAACAACATCATCCTCTCCACCACCGGCGTCACCAAGGCCCTGGAGCTGGTGATGCCTCAGATCAAATCCGTCGGCTTCATGGCGGATTCCGTGCGGATTCCCACCTCCACGGTGTCGCTGATCAACCTCAACGTGACCTTCCACACGGAACTCAACGAACTGGGCCAACCCCTGGTCAACCGCCGCCTGATCAACGAAATCTACAAGGCTGCCGCCGCAGGACCCCAAAAAGGCCTGCTGGTCTACTCCGAACGCCAAAACGTCTCCGCGGACCTGATCGGCTCGCTGGCCGCCGCCACCCTCGAAGCCCACGAAACCCACACCCGCACCAGCTTCATCCCAATCCCCCAAAAGACCTTGGACGGCCTGGGCGTGAAAACGGACAAGGAAGTGACCATGCCCGTCACCCACGCCAAGATCTTTGGCTGGTACGACAACGAGCTGGGGTCTTACACAAACAGCCTCTCCCGCCTGGTGAACTACATCGAGGAAAATACGCCCTGATGCGGCGCTACTGATGCATTGATCTGACCAACCTGGGGCTGGACGCGGAAACGTTCAGCCCCATTCTTTGGTTGACAGAATTCCCGCCCTCGTCCAGCTATTGTTTCAGCCTATAGCGACACACCAAAAGGAGTCCACCCATGAACCGCTGCTTCGCTTTGATGCTTTTACTGGCCTGCCTCGCGACCCTCGGCGCCCAGCCCTGGGAGCAGGACAATTCCGTCTTCAACCCCAGCGGGATACCCAGCCTGACCTTCAGCCAGCCCCGCTTTGCCGACCTCGACGCCGACGGGGATCAGGACTTTTTGTTGGGAGGCACCAGTTCGGCCCCACTTTACGTGCAAAACATTGGCAGCGCCACGGCTCCGGCCTTTGCCTTGGGAACCGGCCTGCTGGACTGGATGTCCTATCTGGATGCCGAAATGGCTGTCTGCGCGGACATCGACGCCGACGGCGACCTCGATCTGATCACCGGTGGCTTCACCGGCCTGCATCTGTTTCCCAACACAGGCTCCGCCTCGGCTCCGGCGTTTGGCCCGGACACGGGGATCTTCGGCGGCATAAATGACGGGCAGTATCCCGTTCCCGACCTCGCGGACGTCGATGCCGACGGCGATCTGGACCTGGTGGTCGGCTTCAGCGAAAACGGCTCCGTGAAAGTCTACACCAACACCGGCAGCGCCACTGCCGGGCAGTTTAGCGAAGCCTCGATGCAGGTGATCGGCGACGTTGGCCTCTACGCCTATCCGGTGTTTTGCGACCTCGACGGCGACGGGGATACGGACATCCTCTGCGGACGCGACGGACACGGCTTTATCTACTATCAAAATCAGGGCAGCGCCTCCGCGCCGGATTGGGAGCCCAACAACGCGCTGTTTGCCGGCCTGGGACAGGACGACTATTGGAATTCGCCGGATCTGGTGGACCTCAACGGCGACGGCCTTGCGGACCTCGTCCACGGCACCGCCTCCGGCCCGCTGCAGTGCTACATGAACACCGGAAGCGCAGCCGCGCCGGCCTGGCAGCCGCTGACCACCCTCTTTGGCGGAGTGTTGGACACCGGCGGAGCCAGCAATCCGGTCTTTTACGATTTTGACGGCGACGGCGACCTGGACCTGATCAGCGGCAGCCAACTGGGCTACATCAAGTATTACGAAAACACCGGTTCCCCCCAAAGCCCCGCCTGGAGCGAGGACAGCGCCTACTTTGCCTCCATCGACCACTCCATCTATGCCGCCGTGACGATCGGCGACCTGGACGGCGACGGGCTGCCGGACGCGGTGGTGGGCGACCTCAACGGCGGTCTCTATTTTCACCGCAACACCGGCTTCGGCGTGGCGGAAGAGGCGGGATACCTGCCCACGGCAAGCTTTGGCGGCTGGTCCTGCCCCCGGCTGGTGGACCTGGATGCCGATGGCGACCTGGACCTGATCGTGGGCAACGAAGCGGGAAACCTGCGCGCCTTCAACAACCAGGGCACGCCGCAGCTGCCGGACTGGAATGAAATGACCGGCTTTTTCAGCGGCATCGACGTGGGCAGCAACTGCGTTCCCAGCTTTGCCGATCTCGATGACGACGGCGATCTGGACTTCGTGGCAGGCAACATGTGGGGCGACCTCCAATGCTATCTGCGCCAGGGCTTTGGCTGGACTCAAAACACCACCCTGGTAGCCGGGATCACCACCGATCAAAACGCCGCCCCGGCTTTGGCAGACCTCGACGGCGACGGGGACTTGGACCTCACAGTGGGCGATTACGACGGCACCTTCGGCTACCACCGCAACCTGGCGGTCACCGGCATCCACAATCCCCCGGAAGCCCTGGCCTACGAACTTTTACCCGGGCAGATCTCCCTGACCTGGTCTGCCCCGGTGGGCAGCACCGTCCCTTTCGCGCTATACCGGGTTTACATCGACGCCGCGCCGTTCGCGGAGACAAACTCCCCGGCCTGGCAGATACCGGAGCCGGAACTGGGCCACACCTACCACGTGGAAGTGACGGCGATGTATGAGGATGGGATCGAATCCGCGCCCGCGGTCATAGAAATCGCCGTGGTGGCGGCGGATGACGCGATCCAGGCCCTGGCGCCCCTGCGGGTGGCTCCCAATCCCGCCAGAGCGAGCGCGGGGATCAGCTTTGAGGTGAAGAACGGCGCCGCCAGCCTGAAGATTTTCAACGCCAGGGGCCAATTGCTGAGGGTCTGGAACGGCCTGGCGCCCGGCAAACAAGAACTGCTTTGGGATTGCCGGGACGATCGGGGCCGCCGACTGCCTTCTGGAGTATACCTCTGCCGTCTGGAAACCGGCGAGGGAGTTCAGACCCGCAGGCTACTGCTGGCCAAATAGCCTATCCGGCGATCGCCGGTTTGAGAATACCGCTATCTTTTGGGGGTGGCGGTGTGGAAGCCGTGGGGCTCATCCTCATTGACTTTGAGTGGATTGGCGGAGGATTCGAAACCTAGTTCGCCCCCCTTCTTGAAGTCGTTGAGCAGGGTCACGGATTGGTTTTCGGTCCAGGGAAAATTGAAGTGGGTGCGATGCTCCCAGTAGGTGTAGTCGGAAGGCATGTCCATCCAATAGGCCTGAACCCTGGTGTTGGCATGGGCGTTGTAGTAGCCGGTGTTGTAGGTGGTGCCGTTGCCGGGGATGATGATGTTGTCCAGGGATTCGTCGGCCAGGCCATGGTTCACGTAGAGCGGGCGCAGGTTGTGGTGGCCGGTGTTGCGCATCCTGAGGAAAAAGATGTCCGGATTGGTGATCAGGTAGCTGGTGTAGGAATTGCCGTAGATGTCGTTGGTGCGGGTCCATTCCAACACCGTGCCGATCACTCCGCCGTCGGCAGTGGCGCCGTGGGTGACGGCGCTATAGCTGTAGCTTTGGTCGGCCCGGTCGATGCGGAATGTGGCGGTCTGCCCGGGGCGGACCACCTGGGAGCCATAACCCGCCACGCTCACGCGGATATCCGTGTAGAGCTGGTTGTTGAATTTGGCAAAAAAAGGCGGCTGGGTCTCGTGCAGGTGGCAGGAGGCCAACAGCAGCAGGGACAGCGCGAGCAGTAAGTATTTCGGCATGATCGACTCCTTGGGCCGGCCCAATGTTGGCATCAGTGCGAAGGCCGGGCCAAACGGAACGCCGCTCTGGCCGCCACTTTGGTACTGATTTCACGGCGGCGGGTCAGCATTCCACAGATTATACCTTTGGCGGGGGGAAATCCTCTATCGTTTCTCAAAAGACTTTATACGGATTGAACGGATTTGACGGGTTGAACGGGATTGCCCGCTTTGGACTGATCGTCAGACTCCGAGGATCATGATTATCTGATGCATTGCTGATTTATTCTCTGTACTCTCTACTCTGATCTCTCTGCTTCTCTGTGGTAAAAATGTTTCCTCTGATCCCTCCAATCCTGATCATCCTGTTCATCCTTTATCTATTCAAACCTCTGTGTCTCTGTGTTAAGTATTCATCTGGGATGCCTGTTCTGCAGTTCGGCGTCGATGACCCTCCAAGCGGGCAGAAAGCTGTCCATGTAAGCGTCGAAGGCGGCCCCGTGGCGATGGTGGAGCAGATGGACCAGCTCATGGACCACGATGAATTCCAGGCAGGCGTCGGAACGCCTGGCCAGTTCCAGATTGAGGCAGATCCTTTTGGTGTCCACGTTGCAGGTGCCCCAGCGCGTCTTCATCCGGCGGAGGTAAAAGCTGCTGATCCTCACCCCCATGCGTTCCTGCCATTTGGCCAGCAACGGCCTGGCCCGGGCTTGCAGCCGCGCGGCGTGCCAGCTGTCAAACAGCCTGTTTAGCTGAGCCAGCGTGGTGTCTGGCCTCACCTGGAGGTCGATCTGGGTGTCGCTGACGCGCTGGACCCGGATCACCGCGGCGTTGGGGATGACGTTCAGGACATAAGCCCGCCCCTCCAGATAGTGGAGCTCGCCGCTAATGTAGCGCAGAGAGCCGGAATGGGGCTGCGATTTGACACCCTCCCGGTGTTTGTTGATCCAGCCGAGTTTCGCCTCCACAAAGCGGCGGATATCCTCCCCGCTCAGGTGCAAAGGCGCCGTCACCCGCACGTCTCCGTCCGGCGGGTAGACCCGCAGGCTCAGGTTTTTGACCCGTTTCCGGATCACCCTGATCTGGATGCCCCCGAGCTCCAGCTCAAAGGCCAGCTCCGTCGGTTTTACGCCTGCCATCCCTGGGTTTGGGCCATTAAACCGGTGTCTGGCCTAATCCGCAGGAAACCAGAGTTCCCTGATGCTTTGGATCCTGCCTTCCCGCTCCAGTTTGGCAAAAGCTTCCTGCCATCTGGCCACCGTGCGCTTGTCGGTTTTCTTGGAGATGGCGATGTAATACTGGGTCTTCATCAGTTGCAGCACAGGTTTCAGGGTATCCGCGGAAACGCCGGCGGATTTGGCGATCTCCGGGATCGTGATGTCCGTAAACACGCCCAGGTCAGCTTTTTTGTCCAGTACCAGTTTGATCGTTTCTTTGGGGTCTGGCCGGCTGACCAGGTTGGTGAAGCCTTGTTTTTTCAGATACTGTTCCGTGAACCACTCCGTGGTGGTGGCGATCGCCGGCACCTGTTTGGCGGCTTCGATGTCTTTGAAAGCCAGGTCGCTGCCTTTGCGGGCGTAGAGGCTGGCGGTGTTGTTTCCCAGGGGGCCGATGAAGTGAAACAGGTTGGCCCGCTCCGGGGTCTTTTCGATCGTGAACAGCAAAACGTTGGGCTCTTTGAGCGCCCTGGCGTAGGCCTCGTCCCAGTTCATCAGCTGGACCACCGCGTAAGACTTCAGCTCCGCCTGCAGCGCCGAAACAACGTCCGCGCCGTAGCCGGTCACGATTCCGTTTTCCATGTAGCTGAGCGGGGGATAGTGCTCGGTCAGGATGGTCAGGGTCACGTCTTTCTCAGGCTGGGCGCAGCCAAGCAGCAAGGCGGCGATGAGCAACAAGCCAGCGTACTTCATAACGGTCTCCTTCGGTTTTTTTGATACGATTATCCGTTAGCTTCACCTGTCAAGATTTTTCCCGGCCGCCCCTATCGCGTAACAGAAAAAAAGGCGGGTGTCCCGCGACAAGCAATTCTGCAAAATTCGACAAGCAATTCTGCACGTTTTGTGACAAGCCATTCTGCACAAACTGTTATCGCTAAAGTGTGTAGATAGTTATGCCGCTTTTATGTCTTCGGGTTGTGTTTTCGGATGGAGATGTCGAGGATACCGATCATGGTGATATCTTCTCCATCTTCGCTGTAGGGCGTCGGAGAGAACTCATGGTTAATCGGCATCAGCCAGGTGATGCGGTTCTTGGGGTCATCCATCAATTTCTTTAGGGTGATTCCTTCCCAGTTACGGAATGCCATGATCTTGCCATTGGTATCCACTTCGCTCCAATCCTGGCTGCACACCACTATATCGCCGGAAAGGATATGCGGCTCCATACTGCGCCCTAAGACGCGGAAGACCAGGTAGGGCGGAGGATAGGACAGCAGGGCGGTAGGTAGTTCAATAAAGCCCAAAGGCTCATCCACATACACCTCGCAGGGCTCGCCCGCCGCGATCTCCGCTACGATAGGCAGCCGGATGGTTTGCCCAAGGATCGAGGCATCCAGCGGCTGAAGCTCCTGGAACATCGGACCATCACCCGTCAGAAGCCAGTTGCTATTAACATGATACACCGTTGAGATAGCATTAAGAACCGAATAATCAGGCCGCCGTTTGCCGCTTTCGTAATTGGATATGGACGCAGATGTAATCCCCAATGCCTTTGCGAAACGGACTTGTGAAAGTTTTTTTACTTCCCGTATCTCCTTGATTCTGTGTGATATATCGCTCATGGACTACACCGCCTTTAACATTCGTTATATCTTGTCCCTATATCCTAAGACTACATTTTAAGGCGGACACCATGGATGTCAAGCACAATGTTCTTTCGGCAGACGAGATCAGAGCCGAGCTTGCCCGGCGCAAGATCAGCAAGCGCCAGCTTTCCCGCGATACCGGGATCTATTACCAATACCTGGTGGAGATTCTCCAGGGCTATCGTCCGGCCACCCGGATGCGCGCCATCATCACCTCTTACCTGATGGAGCGTGCCTCATGACGCAGCTGCCCTGCCTATATAAGGAAAGAGACATGCTCAAAAAACATTCGTCAATTCACCAGCAAAGGCCGCTAAAAACTCCCCGGCTTGAGCTCTGGGTATTAGCACAGCCGGAATCGGATCTTCCGCTTGCAGTCTGGGCTGAAGTAGATAACACAGCGGATTTTCGTAGGTGTTATGCTCATCCATCAAGGCCAGATAATCTTCGCCATTCCAGCTTTCCAAGCTGTCCTGCCAAGCGTCCAGGCGGCGCCACAAACCAAACATCACCCGGATATCTTCGCACGCCGGAAGCTCTCCGCTACGCCCAAATTCTGAGGCGTAGTCGTTCAAGGCATCAAGCACGCTCGCTACATCAGCTCTGCGCTCTGCTGCGGACCTTCGGGCAGAATATGCCTCCAATTCCGCTTGATAACGGCAAACCATTTCCAGGGCAGTTTCAACCTGCCGCAATAGCTGCCCAACCTGCCACATGATCGGTATTTTCATGGGATACTCCTTCTGGGTTTCTCCTTCTTTCCCCAGCTTGGGGTATCCCCCCTTTTTGTCAATCCTGGTGCGGGGTTCGGGCGGCCTAAGCAGCCTGAATGTAACGAGAGATATGCCCGCCCCCGCACCTCTTTTTATCTCTTCTGAGGAGCATGATGGATAAGCCCAAACTCATATCTGTCCAGGATTACGCCCAAATGGTGGGGAAGAGCCGGCAGGCGATTTTGAAAGCGGTCAGGACGGGGAAGCTTAACGCTGTTACAGTTCCGCACCCCTCGATCCCAAGCCGGACGTCATTTCTAATCCCGTTC
>CAZOVZ010000002.1:0-92437 GCA_964583755.1 uncultured Candidatus Cloacimonadota bacterium | reverse complement strand
GAGTTACGAATTTCATAATGGCTTTTTAGCGTTTTTTGTGCGAAACTTCGGGTAAGAGAAGGTTGCCTGGATGGGTCTGAACGTCGCCCAATCAAATCATTGCGCAAATCATCCGGAGATTCACAAGCAGCGAGGCGTACCCCGCAATCCGCGTTTCCTTTTGGCTGGCCCAGGCTTGTGTGAGTTTGGCTTGGTTTCCGCTCCGTTCAAATTATTATATTTGGTATCACCATAGGAGACTTGAGAAATGCTGATAGAATTGAACAACACCAACTTTGCCGAGGTCATCGCCAAAGGCACCGTCCTCGTGGATTTCTGGGCCGCCTGGTGCGGACCCTGCCGCATGCTTGGCCCCACCGTGGAAGAGATCGCCAAGGAAAACCGGGACATGACCGTCGCCAAACTGAACGTGGACGACTACCCTGAGATCGCCTCCCGCTTTGACGTGCGGAGCATTCCCACCCTGGTCTTTTTTCACAACGGCGAGGCCAGGGACAGCTCGATCGGCGTCGTGTCCAAATCCGTCATCCAACAAAAGATCGACCGCCTGAAAGCCTGAATTTGAATCGCATCAAGGCCGGAGGTGACGCTTGAAGCGAAGCGCTGCCTACAACTACGGCGAATATCTGGCCATGCGGGCGCTGCTGGGACTGCTGCGCCCCCTCCCCTATCCCCTCGGAAAGAAGATCATCACCGGTCTGTTTTACCTGATCGGCTACAAGCTCGGCATTCGCCGCGAAGTGGCGCGGAATCAGATCCGGAAGGTCTTTCCCGGGCTTGGACACCCCGCGGTCAACGACCTCCTGCGCAGGCTGTATCGCAACATGGGGCTGACCATCGCGGAAATCTACCTGCTGGGCGACGAAAAGCAGGTGGCCAACTGCTACATGACCGGCAGGGAACACATCGACCAGGCTTTCGCGCATGGCCGGGGCGTTTTGCTGGCGACGGGGCATTTTGGCAATTGGGAGGCGGCGAGGGTCTTTCCCCGCTTTGGGATCCCCACCTCCGTGGTGGTCAAAAAGCAGCACAACGACTACTTCGACCGCTTCAACAACGCCGTCCGCGCCACCTTCGGGGTCAAGATGATCGACTTTCGCAGCGGCTTGCGGGACATCATCGCCAACCTCCGCAAAAACGAACTGGTGGCCATCCTCAGCGACCAAAACGCCGGGAAATCTGGCCTGGTCATGGATTTTCTGGGCTTCCCCGCTTCGCACTACAAGGGCCTGGCCAAGCTTTCGCTGCACTACAAAGTCCCGATCGTGCCCGGTTTCGCGCTACGCATGGACGACGGGCGGATCAACTTCAGTTTCGAAGAAGCCATCTACCATCCCGAGCTGGAAGATACGGAGGAAAACTACCGGATCGTGCTAACGGAAGTGAACCAGGTCATCGAAAAGTACATCCGAAACTATCCGGAGCAATGGTTTTGGGTGCACAAACGCTGGAAAGCAACGGGGGCGATGAAATCTTAACACAGAGGCCCGGAGACACGGATAAAAGAGAGAATTGGATAGGGATGAACGGGATGAACGGGTTTGGAGGGAGTTTTGGAAGTTATCCGGGTAAACAAGTATGTACGAGGTATCTGCCATGTTGTTGCGCGTTCCGCGGGAGATCCATCCCAGTCAATCCAGCCCGGGGGTAATAAACAGTTGACAAGCACAGGCAGCGTGAAATAAGGGACAATCAATGCCGAATAGGGAGATTGACGATGTACATCGACCATAGATATGAGGTGATCGAGAGCCTTGGCACGGGTTCCTGGGCCAATGTGTATAAGGTGCGGGATATCCGGAGCGGTAGTTTTTACACGCTCAAGCTATTCCAGTACCTGCCCTCGGAAGACCTCTACTCGCTGTTCAGCGCGGAGGACATGCACCACATCACCAAGATCGAACACCCCAACCTCAGCCAAGTGGTGGATTTTGGCCATGTCAACGACCACATCTACGCGATCAGCGAATACTTCGACGGCAATACCCTCAACGCCTTCCGCTTCAGCAAGGCCAAGATCGACACGCTGTACAACATCATCGTCCAGATCTGCTACGCTTTAAACGCGTTACATGCTCAAAACATATTGCATAAAGACCTTAAACCTGAGAACATACTTTACAAATCAAGCGGTAACAGTTTGGTGGTGAAACTGATAGACTATGGCTTCACCAAAGTCGACCTGGAAAAAGACAGCCAATACGTGTCCGGCACCCTGCCCTACATCGCGCCGGAAGTGTATCTGGGCAAGCAGGCGGGCAACCACAGCGACTTTTACTCCCTCGGCGTGGTCATCTACCGGTTGCTGACGGGCAGCTATCCCTTCAGCCTGGAGCAGATCAACGCCCTCCGCAGCGGTAGCCAGCAATACTTTATCCCCGTTTTTCCCTCGGTGCTGAATCCGAACATTCCGCTGCCGCTGGAAAAACTCTGCCTCCGCCTGCTGGAAAGGAACCCGGAAAACCGCTTCCAGAACAGCGAACAGATCATCGACTACATCAATCGGACGGCCTTCAAGCAATACCCTTTCAGCGTGTCCTGGTCGCTGGTTAACTCCCTGCAGTTCAACAGTTACACGGTGCGCGAGGAGTTTTCCCACCAGCTCATGGACCATATGCCACTGGTGGAGGAAGGCAACGGCAAGGTGATCAGCCTGGTCGGCGGCGAAGGCCTGGGCAAGGACAACATCCTTTCGCTGTTCCGCTATCACATTCTCAGCGGGGCCTACTTCATCTTCGATTACACCTGCACCCGCACTGAACACGACGCCTTTTTCGCGCTGCTGAAGGAATACCTGCAATCGTTGCCCCAGGAAAGCATCGATGAGATCGAAGGCCTGGACAGGATTTCCGATAAAATGGAGAGTTATCTGTTCGATTCCGAGCAGGAGGCCAAAACGATCAACCAGAGCGTGGACGAACTGAGGGCGGATTTCGAATTTGCCCGGCGCCTGCTGACCGAGCTCTCCAAACGCAAGCCGGTGATCTTCATCATCCGCAACTTCCAGCATGTGCACCATTACACGGTGGACTTTTTGAACTACCTTTCCGCCTCCATCGTGGACCACCGTTTCCTGGTCCTGCTGAGCTGCAACGATTTCAATAAGGTCAGGCAGATCGAGCATACGGTGATCGTGAACGTGCCGATGTACACGCTGGCGGAGACGGAAGGGTACATCCGACGGCTGCTGAACACGGAGCCCCCGCCGCAGTTTTGCGCCCAGATCCAGCAGCGGTCCGCCGGCAATCCGCACTTCATCCGTGAAATCCTGATCGATCTCACCCTGCGCAAGGAGATTCACCACGACGGCAATCTGCGGTTTCCGGAGAGCCTGGACAACTACGTGCTGCCCAGCCGCCTGCTGCATTCCGTCTACACCCGCATGAGCCACCTCACCGCGTCCAGCTACGCCTGGCTGCAAAAGCTGGCCGTGGTGCAGCCTCCTCTATCGCGCGAACTGATTTTGAACATCCTGAAAATCACGGACAACGAGCTCTATGGACTGCTCAACGACGCGGTGTACAACGAAATCCTCATCAAACGGGGCAAGAACTACCACTTCAGCTTCCTGGAAGCCAGGGAAAGATTCGTCTCCGAATGTGCCGAGAAGCTGCAGGCATTTGTGTCGCAAGGCGTGTTGGATTACTTCCGGGAGCGGGTGATTGAGGACGCCGAAATCTGCCTGGGCGTGATCGCCAACGCCCGCCTGGCCGGTGATTCGCTGGCCGAGCGGGACTTTCAGCTCCGCCTCTACCACCTCAGAATTGAGGAATTCGAGCAGGAACAGGCCTATGAAGCGATCCTCAGCGCGCTGAAGCTGGATTACAGCCTGGGCCAGAAGCTGCCCCTCAAAGAAGTGATCCGGGACCTCACCCTGTTCACGGAAACCACGGAAAACACCGGCTTTTTCAAGGGCGCGGACTTCGTTTTGGAAAACCAGCGCAAGATCCCCGAAGTCTTTGAAAAATACCAGGCCCTGGGCACCCTCAAACTGTTGGCGGAAGACGCCAAGGCCGCTTTGAAACACTTCCTCAAAGCTCAAGCGCTGGCCCTCACCGGCAGACAGCAGGTGTTGAGCCTGCTGAGCCTGGCGCAGATCTACTCCCGAGTCAACGTCCACAAGATGAAGGAGTGCCTGGACAAGATATCGATTGACGACCTAAGCCTCTACTTGAAGATAAGTTATACCGACAGGCTTGCAGTATACTATTCGATAACAGATGATAACGATAAAGCCATCAAGACCATAGAAGATTTTCTGGCGCAGCTCCCCCCCAATCAGGACAGCCGCGTGATGATCCGCCTGGCGGCCATGCACAACGATCTGGGTGTTTTTTACAGCGATCAGAAAAACATCAGCGAGGCCGGCGAACATCTGGGCATCGCGCTCAACATCTGGAAGCGTTACAACATCCGCCGCTACCTGGGCCTGATCTACAACAATCTCTCCGACCTCTATCTGAAACAAGGCCACACAGTGCTGGCGGAGCAGTATTCCCAAACCGGCTACCGCTATGCCAAAAAACTGGACCTGGTGTTGACCCAGGCCCTGGCGCTGTTGAATCAGGGCGAAGCAAAGATCAAGATGGGCGAATTCGAGGAAGCCGAGGCGCGGCTGTTGGAATCCGAGCGTCTGGTGAAATCGGTAAAAAGCGACAAATACCTGGATACGATCCAGCGCAATCTGGCCCTGGCCCGCAGCAAGATCATCGGCTTTGGCCACTACTTCAAGTTCATCACCGCCAGTGAGCCCAAGCTGATCGACGGTTCCATCACCCAGATCAATCCGTTGGTGAAGACCTTTTTCTATTATCTGAGCGAGATGGGCAACGCCAGGAAACTGCGCCGGTTGATCACCAAAAACGTCCAGATCAACTACCAGCACATCCACGAACAGGAGTTTTATCACAACGTGCTCAGCCTGCTGGCGATCACGGAGAAGGACTACGAGACCGCCCTCAAGGAGCTCAAACAGGCGATGCAGTACGCCGGCGAGATCAACAACAACTACGCCATCGCCGTCTTCAACGTGCTGCAAATCACCTGTCATTACGGGCTGGGCGACTACGCCAAGGCGGCGGAACTGATCTCCCTGGCGAGGCCGGCGATCCGCGAAAACCGTTACCGCTACTGGGATCAGCAACTCGATATCCTGGAACTGAAACTGAAGCTGATGGACCCGGAATCCTCACTCCGAGGCATTCTCCGCCGTCTGAACCAGATGTTGGGACTCTGCGCAGAGTACAAGTATTACCAGCTGACAGTCGAACTTTTTCAAATGAAGATCCAGGTTTTGCTGGAGCTGAATTCCGAGACCAAGGCGGCCCAGGTTTTCGATGAATACCAGGCCTTTCTGGAACTGATCACGCAGGATATCAGTGAGGACGACCGCCAAAATTACCTTAACCTCAACCTTTACAACCTGAAGATAGTCAGCAAGTTCGCCCTGGTCCCGATCGCGCACCGGCGCAAGGACATGACTGGCAAGTGGAACGACCTGCTCTTCAACACCGCCAACGTCAACAGCGTGCAGAGGATCAAATTCCTGATCGAGAAAGGCATCAACCAGGTGATCGCGCCCTGGCAGTTTCGACTTCAAGTGTATTCCGACAAAATCGCCAATTTTTATACCTTCATCTGTTACAACTGCGCTCCGGACTCGCTGCTCCCGCCGGAATTTGCCCCTCAGATCGAACGCGCTTTCGAGACCGACAACCTGGTGAATTTCGAGCATCTGGGCCAGCACGTGCTGATCCTGCCACTGCTTTCCGGCAGCCGCCGGATCGGTTATCTGGTTCTCAACGACGAGGGCGAACTGGAATTCACCGCCCGCGAACTGAGCCTGGCCCGCAACATCAAAAGCCATATCGCCGCCCTGATCATCCGCACCTGGGATTACATGGAAATCACGCTGCGAATGGAGAAAATGAGCCGCCTGATGGCCATCTCCCACGATCTGATGCGGATAGTGGACATGCCCGCCCTGGAGCAGGAGATAGTGTCCTCAGCGATCGATTTTTCCGGCGCTACGCGGGGTTTCCTGATCAAAAAAGACTCCGACGGAAACAATGTCTATCAGGTCCAGCTGGATCAGAACAAGCAAATCCTTTCCACCGTCTCCGGGGTCAGCAATACAGCCCTGAGCCTTTGCCAAAGCACCCTGGAACCAGTAACCACATTCAACGCCGCGGAGGATAACCGCTTCAAAAGCGCCATTAGCGTGCAGGACTACGCCATCCACACCATCTTTTGCTCGCCGATCCTGGTGGACGGCGCCGCCCTGGGCTTCCTCTATCTGGACAATCTAAACAACAGCACCCGCGAGATGTATCTGAATGAAGAGATCACCGAACTGCTGATCAACCAGATCGCTATTGCCATCAAAAACGCCAGGCAATACGAGACGCTGCTGCAAAAGAGCTCCGAACTGAACGCCTTCGAGCAGCTCAAGGACGAGTTCATGGCGATCGTCGCCCACGAGATGAACACTCCGCTCACCTCTCTCCAGGGCTATGTTTCCAGGCTGAAGCGCAACCTCTACGCGGACGAGGAGGAGCGAAACGAGATCGTCGGCAAGGTGGAAAGCGCGGTCAAGCGGTTAATCCTGAGCATCAACGACATCAGCACCATGAACCAGTACAACCTCACGAAAACCCTGACCAAGGCGCCGGTGAAGGTTTCTGAGATATTGGACCTGGTGCATCAGGAAGTGAGCATCCTTTCGCGCAAGCGCCGGATGCAGATCAAGATGGAGATCGAAAAAGACCTCCCGCCTGTGTTGGCAAACTGGGAGGCCCTTCACCGCATGGTCCACAACATTGTGCTCAACGCCATCCGCTTTACCAACGACTTTGGCAACGTCGTGATCGGCGCGCGTCGTTCCGCCTTTCCCAAAGAGAAGATCGATAACAAGGAAAGCCTGGTGATCTTCGTGCAGGACAACGGGATCGGCATCCCGCAGTTCCAGCTCAAAAACATCTTTCGCAAGTTTTACGAACTCAACGAGATCTATGCCCACAAGAGCGGCACTGTCGAATACCGCAGCAGCGGGCTGGGGCTGGGTCTGGCCACATCCAGGCGCATCGCCGAGCTCCACAAGGGCGAGATCGTTGTGAAAAGCAAAGAAAACGAAGGGACCTCCGTGTTCATCATCATCCCCTTTAAATAGACAAGGAAACGCATTTTGAAAGACGAAACCATTTTATACCCCAGATTGGCGAAAGCCCTGCTCTGCCTGCTGGCGCTGCTTTTCAGCCTCGACGCCGCCTTTGGCCAGACCATCCGCGAGGAAGAACAGTTTCGCTACATCACCCAGCTGTATCTGACCTCGGACCGCTATCTGAGCGAGATCAAGGCCGAAGCGGAAGCTTTCCAAAGTTCCTGGCCAAACTCTGTCTATGACGTCTACATGGACTACTACCGCGCCAATGTGGCTCTCAAACAGGGTGATTATCAGCTCTGTCTGGAACTTTATCCCCGCCTCCTGAGGCAACCCCTGCATCCGGACATCATCGGCGACGTGCATCTGAACTACGCTATCGCCCTCTACTACACTGGCGACTACAGCGGCGCGGCGGAACGCCTGGATGAGCTCGGCAAGGCCGTGGACAAGCCGTTCTACGCTTACCAGGCGCATGTCTGGCGCGGTCGGGTCTACGCCATCCAGGGACACTACTTATCCGCCGAACAGGAATTTTCCCTGGCCCGCCAGACCGATCCCACCGAGGTTCGCTACGACTACTTTCTCACCCTGCTCAAGCTGGAACGCGGAGAAAAGGCGCTGGCAGTGATGAACGAAGCCGGCAGCGGCACCCCGCCCCTGGCGGTGTACCATCAGGCCTGGCTGGAATACCTGCTCTCGCAGGGGGATTACCAGGATTTCGACCGCTTCATCGCCGAACTGCGGCAAAGCGGCGACGGCCTCAACCCCAACCTCAACCTGCTGAGGGTGCGCAAAGCCCTGGAACTGGAGGATTTCCCCGCCGCGGCCGCGCTGATGGACAGCGTTGGCACAGCCGGCGACACCGTGACCTACTACCGAGCTTTGCTGCTCAAGGAACAGGGCCAGGCTGCGGCTGCGGATTCGCTGTTCAGAAACCTGCTCTACTCCGCTGAGCCAGACCTCGGCTTTTTTGCCTATCTGGAACGCCTGAAGCTTCTCTACGAGAGGGATCCGCTCTCCGCCACGCTCCAACTGCAAAACTACATCAAGACTTCGGAGCTGCAACGGGGCGAACACCACCACCAGTTGGGCTACTTCCTGATGCGCCAGGAACGCCATTCCGACGCCATCCATCAGTTCCTCCGCGCGGAAGATTTCGACCTTCCCGCGGTGATTTCCGACCGCAATACCGACCTGCTGGCCCAGTCCTATTTCCTCGTCGGCGATTACGCCCTGGCAGCCCAGACCTACAACGCCTATCTCAACCGCTTTTTCCAGGGCAAATACCGCGACAAGGCGATCTATCACATCGGCCTGGCCAGTTTTCAACAAGCGCTGTATCCCCAAGCCAGGCTCCATTTCGAAAAGCTGATCGCCGAATATCCGCTATCGCCCTGGCTGGACGAGGTAAAATTCTACCTCGCCGAAGTGCATTTCCTGGCCTCCGAATACCCTCAGGCGGAGACCTTGCTGGAAAACATCAAACTGACCGAAGCGAACTATTCCTCCGTGCTCCTGCGCCTGGCCCAGACCTTCTATTACCAGAACAAGTTCGCGGAAGCGCTGCACACCATCAGCGGCATCCAGGACAGCCTGATGAGCTTCGACGCCACGGTGCTGGTGGCCGGAGTGCGCTTCAACCAAAAAGACTATGAAACCGCCCTGACCACCTACCGGCGGGCGGAAACCCTGGCCCGCTCCGAGCCCCAAAAGACTGAGGCGATCAGCTACCAGGCCTACACGCTCTACTATCTGAAGCGCTATCAGGACGCCTCGCAGCTCTTTTACCAGCTTTCGCGGGACAGCGTCAATGCCGACATCTACCTCTATCAGGCAGGCAAATCCGCCGCCCAGGGCAAGGAATGGCGGCGCGCGATCGACCTCTACGAGGACTTTCTGGAAACCTTTCCGCAATCGCCCTACTTCCTTTCCGTGCTGGCGGAGATCGCCAACATCCAATACAACCTCGGCAACTACGCCGAAGCGCTGGAAGACTGGCTGAACCTGATCAGCCGCTTCACCGCCAACACCTCCGTCTCCCCCGCCGAACAGCCTCTTCTCAACGAGGTTTTCACGGGGATCGAGATCTGCGCCCGTCGCCTCGACGACCCCGATTACATCGACCGGATCGTTTCCATCATCGATAATTTCCGCAGCGACTACATCAAATTTGAGCTGGAATACATCGTGGTCAAGCTCTACGCGGACGCGGAACTCTGGGACGACCTGCTCAAAGAGGCCGCCTCTCTGCGCCAAAGCCTGGGCGCGGAAGACGCCCGCCGCGACGAGGTGGGCCTGCTGATGGCGCAATCCCTGGTCAATTTGAATCAAATCTCCGAAGCGGACAGCCTGGTGGGCGACATCTATCAAAGCTCCGGCAGCCGCGCCAGCCTGCTAAAATGGGCCGAACTCGCCGCCCTGGGCGGTTCCGCAGACCTCGCGTTGGAGCGCTACCAGGCGGCGTTCAATCTGACCCCGGACGCCGCGGTCTGGCTGAAGATGCTGGATCTTTCCGCCCAAAACGACTACCTGCGCTTCGCTGAACTCTGGGAACTCGGCGCCGCCTATCAAAGCGGAAATTCTCAAGCCCAACTGCACCGGCTGAATTTCTTCTACGCGAAAACGGACCACCGCTCTGCCCTCACCCAAGCCGATGCCATACTGGAAACCGAGACCAATCCATGGTTCCGCGCCCAGGCGGAGAACATCCTTGGCCGCGTCCATTTCGACCGCGAGGAATACAGTTCAGCTTTGCGCAGCTTCCGTAAGGTCAGGCTGATCCACAAGGATTTTCCTGACATCCTGGTGACGGCCAATTACTATTACATCCTCAGCCTGATCCGCTCCGGCGCCCTGGAGGAGGCAAAACTGGCCTTTGCCGAGGCAAAATCGACGCTCACGCCGGATCAGATTTCGGAGTTGAGCGAGCTCTTGGGAGTGCAGCCGTGAGCCGCGCGCCATTACGCCCTCTGACCGCCGCGATCCTGCTGCTGCTTGCTTGCGCCGTTCTCTACGCCCAGCCGCAGATCCTGCCCACCGTGGAGATCAGTTCGGCGGATTCCGTCCGCGCCCCGCTGTATCGCAAAGAACTCACTTTTCCCAGCGAAGTTCCCGCTGATTCCCTGCTCAACTACGTTCCCAGCGGCACGCCCGTGGCCTATGTCCAACCCCAACTATCGAAAGATTACCACCGCGTAGCCAGGTTCCGCCTCGATCTGGACAGCTCGCTGGCGGGAGCGCTGAGCGGCACTTTCTACCTGGACCGCAAGATTTTGCCACTGCTGGCCTTCGACGCCAGAGCCTCCTATCCGGAAGGCGATTCCTACACACAAAGTTTCGGCCTCTACGCGCAAACCAGGCTGGGCAAACACTGGCTGCTATCCCACCGGCTCGACTGGCTGGATTCCGAACATGACGGTTTTAGCAGTTCCGGCCTGGGTTACAGCCTGGACCACCGGGCGGATTCCCTGCGGGCATTCAAACTAAGTCTGAATCAGGTCGTCAGCCGCTTCAGCCTGGGCCAGCTCACGCAGCGGCTCGGAGCCTGGGATTCCGACGAATTCGGATTCCTGCTGAAGCATTCCCACGAACTTTCATTTCCCTCCCTCAGCTTAAAAAACGCCCTACTGCTGCAGGACGGAACGTTTGGCCTGGCCAGCATCTATCAGGACGCGCAATGGCCGGGAACCGCCACCGACCTGCGCCTGGGGCTGATGACAGACTTCACTCACCTGTTGCCGGCGGTGGAGCTCTTTCACCGCTTCACCCTTGCTCCGGACCGCTATCTGGAACTCGCCAACCGCCCCAGCCTGGACGGCACTCAGTTCAACGCTCTCGCGCTGACTCATCCCTTCAGCCAAGTCCCGGAAGACGCGGAAATCGCGATGACTCCGTTGAATTTCTCGCTGCAAGCTTGGCAGGGCTTTGGCAAGGTCGCCCCGCTCCAATTGCTGGGGTTTTCCCACACCGCCCGCTACACTTACAATGAGCCCCAGATCTTTTCCCTGCCCGGCTCGCAGACAGCCCAGGCCTATGCCGACATCCTGAACAACGTGACCAGATTGGAGTTGCGTCTCTCCCTGGGAGAGATCAAACTGGAACAGTGCCTGGAGCTGAATCTGGAACACCTGCCCGCCGCCAACTGGAGGCGCAAGAGCCATTCCCCCCTGCTTCGCGCCGCTACCGAAGCCTGGCTGGACCTGCGCAAACTACGTTTTGCCCTCACCCTGGAGCAGCGCTATTGGCAAACCGACGAGTTGGGCGATGCTCTTCCGGCCCATGCCAACCTCGGCCTGTCGGTCAGCCACCAACTCCTGCGGGGAATCAACCTAAAACTGGGGCTGGACAACTTGCTCAATACGCCTGAACATTTCCCCGGCAATCTTCCCTCCCGCGGCCGAAACGCTTTTCTCGCGCTGGAAATCGCCCTCGACCGTTGAACTTCATGCCCGGTATACTCCAAACGGGGAGCAGCTGAGGAGCAACAGCCAAAAGTGGCTGGTGCTCCAGAGTTGCCTCGCGCCATACTTGCTATATGAAAGGGAAACCAACCCCGGGCCACAGACGGCGATTTGTCCTTGACCTAAAACCAGCAGCCAATATGCTGCTAAAAAATCCAAGCTTTGGGAGCTATGATGCGAATTCTGGACCTCAATACGGAAATGAACCGGATCACGGATTTTATCCGCGATTATCTGTCCACCGCGGGTTTTGACAAGCTGATCCTGGGCCTCTCAGGTGGTGTCGATTCCGCTGTTTCCGCCGCGTTGGCGGTGCGCGCGATCGGCAAAGACAACGTCACAGCTGTAATGATGCCCTACAAAAACAGCCATCCGGATTCTTTGAACGACGCGGTTCAACTCGCCGAAAAGCTGGGCATCACCCACCGCGTGGTGGACATCACCGCGATAACCGACGCCTATTTTGACACTTTTGAGCCGGATGCTCCACCCCTGCGCCGGGGTAACTGGATGGCCCGCGCCAGGATGTGCGTGCTCTTCGACCTCTCCGCCAAGCTGAACGCCCTCGTGATGGGCACCAGCAACCGCACCGAACTGATGGTGGGCTACTTCACCCAATTCGGGGATTCCGCCTGCGCCCTGGAGCCGATCGGCCACCTCTACAAGACAGAAGTCTGGGCGCTGGCCCGGCTTTTGGACATACCCAGGCAGATCGTCGATAAAGTCCCCACCGCCGACCTCTGGCAGGGACAATCCGACGAAGCTGACCTGGGCTTGCGCTACGCGGAACTCGACGAGATCGTCCACGCGCTCACCGAACAGGATTTCAACCACCGTGCCTCCGAAAACCTGGATCATCCGCGCGAACACTATGAAAAAGTGGAGCGGATGATCGCCCGCTCTGCCTTCAAACGCGCCTTGCCTCCTCTGCTGGAACCGCCATGCTGCTAAGCAAGGATTACTGCTCCCGCTGCAAGGCGGAACGAGCCGTGCGCGAATGCCCCCGTCTGAAAGCAAAAAAGATCGGCTGGGACTGCTGTAACTCCCTGCGGGTGGACTTCAAATGCCCCGCGGAATGCCCTTTCGCCCCCCTCCGGGACGAACGCGGCGACAGCCCCTTCCCCGCCTTCCGCGCCGATTCCAATACGGAGTTCGTTAACGCCGCCAAACGTTACATTGACCTCTGGAGCCAACTGCCCAATCCAGACTTGGACGGGCTCAGCCCCGCCAACCGCGCCGCCGCAGACCCCGACGCGGTTCTGCGCTGGCTGCAACGCTTTCAGTACCCCGCCAATTTCCCCGTCAACCATCTGATGCAGCGTTTGGGCATCAAACACGATCCCACGGCAGAACCTCAGACCCCGGAAACCGTCGCCTCCGCCTTTCTGGAATGTGTGATCGCCCTGGACTGGGACGCCCTGCGGCCGCTCACCCACAACGACCTCGACGACCCCGATCTGGCCAAACGTTACCGGTCGTTGATCTCCGCGGTGCCCGAACTGAAAAAAGTAAAATCCTTCCAAATCCTGCATGCTGGAGCAGCTGATGACGGAGTCAGCGCGCTGGTGACGTTCAACCTCAACCGCAAGACGGACTGGACGATGATCCTGGGCAACATTGACGGCAACTGGCGGGTGCGCCAAAACTTCAACGGCAGCCCCAGCCTCTACTACGCCCAAAACCAGCTCTTTCGCTCCATCGCGGACGCCCTGGGCAGCGGCAAGGCGGAGCTGGCCTCCGAACTGATTTCCCGCAATAGGGTCTATTACCCGGATTGCGCCGATCTCCACTACTATTTTGGCCTCTATTGGCAGTTGCGCCAGGATCAGGAAAAATCTCGCGCTGAGCTGCTCAACGCCCTGGCAGTGGACAACGGTTTTTTCGAGGCGGGGTACGCCCTCTCCACGCTGTATCTGGGCCTCAACGACCTCGGCGAAGCCCAACGCTGGCTGAGGCGTTTACAAGCCCAAAAGCCCGATAACCTCAATGTGCAAAACAACCTCGCCGCCTGCGAAGCCGGATTGGGCAACATCGACGCCGCGGTAGCCCTTTGGAAGCAAATCCTGGCGACGGCGCCCAACTATGAACTGGCCCGGAAAAACCTTGAACGCTACCAACCCTGATCACCAGAAATACATGAAACTCGCCCTGCGGACTGCCGAAAAAGGCCGTGGCGGCTGCGCGCCCAATCCCTTTGTGGGTGCCGTGATCGTAAAGGATGGCCAGGTCATCGCCACAGGCTGGACCCAACACTGCGGCGGCGACCACGCGGAAGTGCAAGCCCTGAAAAAAGCCGGCAGCCAGGCTCGCGGGGCGGACCTCTATGTGACCCTGGAACCTTGCTCCCACCACGGCAAAACGCCACCCTGCGCCAAAGCGGTGATCGCCGCCGGGATCAGGCGCGTTTTCGCCGGCGTCTCCGACCCTAACCCGCTGGTGGCGGGCAAAGGATTTGCCCTGCTGGCCGAGGCAGGGATCGAGGTGCAAACCGGATTTTTGGAAACCGAAATCCGCCGGCAGTTGGAATACCATCTCTGCCGCATCGAAAAGAAGCGCCCCTTCGTGATCTGGAAAGCCGCGCTCTCCCTGGATGGCAAATACGCCGCCCAGGATGGAAGTTCCCAGTGGATCACCAACGAACGTTCCCGCCGCCAGGTTCACCGGCTGCGGGAGGAAGCGGATGCCGTACTGACCGGCATCGGGACTGTTCTGGCCGACGATCCGCTGCTCAACGTGCGCCTGCCCCGCCCCAAAAAGCAACCCTTGCGGGTGGTCCTGGATCCCGGGCTCGACATCGATCCCCACAGCAAACTAATCCAAAGTTCAGAAATCTCGCCCATACTGCTGTTCTGCGCCAGGGGCAGGTACGAATCGCCCCAGGCGTCCAAACTGGCCGCCCTCGGAGCAGAGATCATCCCCGTGGCCGCGAAGGGCGACGAACTGGACCTGAAGGATATTCTTGCGGTACTGCACGCCCGCGGTTGCTACTGCGTCCTGCTGGAATGCGGCAGCCGTCTGGCCTCGGCGTTCTTTTCTGCCCGGCTGGTGGATAAATGTATCATCTTCTACGGCCCTCTGCTGTTGGGAGGACAGCGCTCCGTCCTCAGCGAACTCCCCCTGGCCAGCCTGTCCCAGGCTCTGCAACTGCGCGATCCCTGCTACAAACGCCTCGGCGACGACTGGCAGGTCTCCGGATACCCGGTTTTTCCTTAGCATTTTACCCAAAAGGCTTTATTATGTGTATGAGCCGGTTATATCGACTGGCGCTGATCAAAACCATATTTATGGAGGAAATCCAATGAAAATAGTCCATTACGACAAAGTCCCCCTCGAACCTGTCTATGCCGAAGGCGCCGAAGGCGCGCAGATCCGCTGGCTGATCGCCCAAAAGGACGGCGCTCCCAACTTCGCCATGCGCCTGTTCGAAGTCGCCCCCGGCGGCCACACCCCCTACCACGAACACGAATGGGAACATGAAAACTATGTCCTCGAAGGCGAGGGCGTGCTCCAGACCGAGCGCGGCGACCTTCCCTTCGGCCCTGGAGATTCCATCTACGTTGATCCCGGCATGGTCCATTCCTACAAAAACACGGGCAACACCACGCTCAAGTTTCTGTGCCTGATTCCCCACGAACAACCGGTGAAAAAGAAAACCCTCAACCCCTTCGCCGAAGAAACTGCCAACAACTGTTAGGAAGTATCGATGCCAGACGCCAAAAACCTCAAATTCTTCCGCGACCTGGTTAACGCGCCCAGCCCTTCGGGCTTTGAAGCTCCCGCCCAGAAAGTGGTGCGTGAATACTTGAAACCTTACGCCGACGAGATAAAAAGCGACCGCAACGGCAACCTGATCGCCTTCAAAAAAGGCAGCGGCAAGCTGAAAGTGATGGTGGTGGGCCATGCCGACGAGATCGGCCTGATCGTCAACCATGTGGACAGCTCCGGCTACCTTTACGTGAAATCGCTCGGCGGTTTCGACGTCAACCTCCTGCCGGGCCTGCGCCTGGACATCTATCACGAAGGCAAGGTCGTGCGCGGCATCATCGGCAAAAAGCCCATCCACATGATGCGGGGCGACGGCGACGCGTCCAAACTCAAGATGGAAGACCTTTGGATAGACATCGGAGCTAAGGACAAGGAAGATGCCCTCAAACGCGTCTCCATCGGTGACGTGATCACTTACCACAGCCAGTTTGAGCACCTTTCGGAAGACCTCGTGGTCACCAAGGCCACGGACAACAAAGCCGGAGTCTACGTCGCCGCCGCTGTGATGCAGGAACTGGCGAAAAAGAAACTGGTGGCAAACTATTACGTTGTCTCGTCGGTAGGCGAAGAAACCACCATGCGCGGAGCCCGCACCAGCGCGTATCAGATCTCGCCGGACATCGCCATCGCGGTCGACGTCACCTTCACTTCGGACATCCCCGGCGCGGACAATCGGGTCTACGGCGATGTCTCCCTCGGCAAAGGCCCCACGATCTCGATTGGCGCGGCTCTGCATCCGGAGATCAAGGACCGTCTGATCGCTGCCGCCAAAAAACATAAAATCGATTACCAGTTGGAGATCGCCCCCGGCTACACCGGCACGGACGCCGACGCCATCCACGGCCTCAACGCCGGCGCAGCCACCGCCGTGATCGGCATCCCCAACCGTTACATGCATTCCCCCAACGAGGTGATCTCGCTCAAGGACCTGGACAGCGCGGTGAAACTGGTCTCCGCCTTCATTCTCGCCCTGGACGACAAGATCGACCTCGACCGACATTAGGAAAATCTATTGACGTAAAACCGGCCTGGATAAGTTTGGCATTCAAAGAAATACCGAATTTATTACAGACCATAGGAGATAACGATGGCCAAGAATCATCGAGGCAAAGGCATTCGTGCCCTGCCAAACCACGGACGCGGCGAATGCCCGGTCTGCCACAACACCGGCGTGAAAGTGCTGCACGAAGTCAAAGTGGGCGATAAAACCCACAAAGTTTGCAAAAGTTGTAAAAACATAGCCGCCGCCAGGATTAGCGCCTGACGCACGCCTTCAGTGGCTGATTGAGTTCAGATCGCCTGCCGGTCCAAAGCTGCGGGAGATCCGAACTCTTTCTTTTTACGCCGGAATACGGATGAATCATTACATCACAGAGACACGGGCACTCAGATGACTTTTGCCAGTTGTTTGCCGCCCTGGATTGAGTGTAGGGCCAAGTCTGTGGCGATTTCACCCAAAACTCTCTTTGGACCTCTGTTTCTCTGTGCCTCGGTGTTAAAAAACCCCAAACCATGAAACCGGTTAAAGGGCTTGGCCAGAACTTTCTCACCAGCGATGCCATCGCTGCCCGGATTGTCGCTGAAGCTGGGGTCAACCCTGGCGACCGGGTCTGGGAGATCGGCCCCGGCCGGGGCATCCTCACCCGCCAGTTGATCGCCGCGGGGTGCCAGTTGACGGCCTTTGAACTGGACCGCAGGCTGGAGGAACCCCTGCGCGGAGAATTCGGCCCCAACCTGGAATTGGTGATGGGTGACATTCTGCGGGTGAACTGGCCCGCCGAACTGGCCCGCGGCGAAGGTCCGTTCAAGCTGGTGGCAAACATCCCCTACCAGATCACATCTCCGCTTTTGACCTTGCTGGAGCGGCATCACGACCGTTTCGAACGCGTGGTCATCATGGTCCAGAAAGAGGTCGCCGAGCGCATCTGCGCACCGCCGGGAGGGAAAGACTATGGTGTGATGACCCTGCGGCTCAAGCGAATCTTCGATACCGCCATCCTGTTTGAGGTCGGCAGGGAGTGGTTCGATCCCGTTCCAGCCGTCGATTCAGCCGTGATCTCGCTGCAGCCCAGGCGGGTTCCCGCGCTGATTCCTGACCTGAAAAAGTACCTGCTGGTGATCCAACTGGCCTTTTCCCATCGCCGCAAGACTTTGCGCAACAACCTCGCCTCCCTGGGCGACAAAGCCAGGCTGGAAGAGGTACAAAAGCTCACCGGCATCGACCTTTCCCGCCGCGGGGAGACCCTCAGTGAAGCTGAGTTCATTTTACTTAGCAGTCGCCTGTAGCCTCGCCCCCTTCTTGCTGGCGGCCCAGGCAAACTCCGTGGAGTTTTATCTCTCGGACAGCCAGACCGTCCGCACCACCGAAAACACGCTCCAATACCTGATGACGCCCTTCCGCGCCTCCGAGTTTCAGATCCGCGCCTTCACCCAGACCGAACAAAGGATGAACTTCAACCAAAACATCCGCGGCTCCCTACTGGACCTGTCGCTGACCCTGCGCCGGAACCGTCTGGATCACACCTTCGGCAGCGGTTTTGAGTACCATTACGATTCCAACGACCTCAAGGAAGACTATCGCCCCTACAAAAACAAGACCGGCTACCTCGGTTACCGGCTGGGCTTGGCAGTTTTGGACAGCCTGCTGTTGGAGGCTGGCCTCAAGGGCTACATCCGTTCCGAAGAAGACCGTTATCTGGCCGGCAATACCCTAAACAGCGAGGGCTACGAAGCATCCGCCGGGGCCAGCTTCGGAGCCCAGCTTCCCCTTGCCCAGGCAGGCCTGGGGATGGATATCCGCCAGAAAAAGCTCGATTGGGAATACTCCCGCACCGCGGATTTCCGATGCTATCTCAACCACAGCTCCATGGGCTTCACGTTCAACAACCAGTTCAACCTCGGTAGCCAGAGAGACAGCCTCTACGTGCTTTCCCGCGAGGATTCCGGACGCGGCTACTATTCCATCTACGACGCCCAGGACCGCAATTCCCTCACCTATTCCGGAGTGATGGAATACGTCCCCGGCGACGCTTTCAAGCTGACCGCCCAGGAATTTTACGCCCGGCGGGTCACCAACTTCAACAGCAACGCCGTGCGGGACAACGCGGACTACCTCAACCAGGCCAGCCTCAGCCTGGATTCGGAACTCCTGCCCCGCCTGAATTGGCAAGCCACAGCGGCCCACACTTTCGACATCAAGGATTTTAACTACACCCGCAACACGCGCCACACCGAAAACCGCGCCCTGGGCAACACCCTGGCCTGGGAATTCCTGCCCGGCGACTCCCTCTTCGCCAGTTTCAGCGTGGACCTGCAACGCACCAGTTTTCCCAGCGACGAGCACCGCTATGACAATGACCTCCGCAATCTCCGCTACCGCCTCGGAAGCGTCTGGTATTGGAAGGACCGCGTCAAACTCAGCAACCGCCTCAATTGGAACCAAACCGACGACATCTATGTCCAGGCCCAGCTTTCCGCCAACAACAAGACCACCAACAGCCTGATCTACAACCCCGCCTGCGCTGTCCTGATCGGCAACCGCATGATGTTCAGCCAAAACTATACTATCCGCGCGGACTACACCAGTTATGCCTATTTTGAGGAAAAGAAGGCCCTCTACCGCCAGTTGGAACTTCAGTACGACCTCGTTTTCGACACTTTCCCCTTCGTCGCGCGCTCCCAGGACCTCCGCTGGATGCAATTGTCCTTCCGCCCCAGCCCCGGCAACGCATTTCTGACCAAACTGTCCTTTGATTACGAACGCAACGAGTACGCCGATTATGACCTGGAACAGGATATCTACACCATCAACTTCAAAAACGACCGCTTTACCTCTGAACTGACCGTTAAGCACGACATCGGGGATTTCTACTACATCGTGCAGCCCAAATATTCCTGGGGAACCTGGCGGGAGTACAGCCTCCTGGCTGGCCTGGCCTGGAATTTCAACAACAGCTCACTGTTGGAGTTTTCCCTCAATCCCCAGGGGGAAGCGTTGTCAGATCTGGACTGGCGCGCTTCGGCCAACCTCAAATTGCAGTTCTGATCGAGGGTTCAAGCCCGCCGGCGAAATATCGGTTGACAACCCTGGCCCCGATGGAATTTGATTGTCCCAGCTATTGAGGAGTTCATTATGACACCTGTTTCCCCAATCCCGGCCTCCCAACGCGCCAGGCTGGCCGCAACCCTGCGTTGGCTGGCGCTGGCAACCGTCCTGGCGCTTTCCGCCGGCTGCGCCATGCTGGACATCTCCACTTTGGACACCGCCATCCCGCTGGAGCGAGGCCAGATCGAAGTCTCCGCCTGGGAAAGTTCAGGCGTGGAGCTGGATGAAAGCCTCTGGGACGCCAGCGTTTCTGAGCTCGGCATCTCCGCCACTTCCGGCCTGACCTTTAGTGTCGGCATCGTGGACCGCGGCGAGCTGAGCGCCAGGCTCTACACTTCAGGGGACAAACTTGGCACCAAACTGTCGCTCAAGTACCTAATCGGCCAGGATGGGAAAAACTATTTCGCTCTGATTCCCGGAGGCAATCTCGTCTATTACTACGGCCTTGAGGACGATCTGGACAAACGCGGCAAACTCTACGGCACCGAACTTCAGATACTTTACACCCACCGTGAAAACCGCAATGTGGCATGGACTGCTGCCCTGAGGGGCAATTTCAGCCGCTATCTGGAAGAATTCAGCGATTCGGATGACATCGTTGCGGAAAATGGCCCCTACAACATTTTTCACTACGGAATCCGCGGCAATCTGGAACTCGGTTTGAGCTCCTTTAAACTGCTGCCGGAGATCGGGGTCGAGCTGTTTCCTGTCAGCATGGGCGAATACCGTTTGGCGCCGATCTTTGGAGTCGGCCTCAGCAAGGATTTCTGATCTTGCCGCAAATATTTCTCACGGACCACGAACGCTGGATGGGCCTGGCTTTGCGGCAGGCAGAACTCGCCGCGGCGGAGGATGAGATCCCCGTCGGCGCCGTACTGGTCAAAGACGGTGTCGCGGTGCTGGCAGACCACAACCGCACCCGCCAGCTGGCCAACCCGCTTGCCCACGCGGAAAAACTGATCATTGACAAAATACTGGCCTCCAAAATCAAGTACCTCAACGATTACAGTTTGTACGTGACCCTGGAGCCCTGTCTGATGTGCTCCGGCTTGTTGATTTTATCCCGCGTGGGACTGCTGGCCTTTGGCGCGGCGGACCCCAAGGCGGGCGCCTGCGGCTCGGTCTACCACGCTCCGCTGGACAAGAGTTTCAACCACCACCCTGTGATCGTGCGCGGCGTGCTGGAAGCCCAGTGTTCTGCCCTGCTCAAGGATTTTTTCGCCACCAAAAGATGACGCGACGGAGAGTTGCCAGAGCGGTTGATCGGGACGGTCTCGAAAACCGTTGTACCTTTACGGGTACCCAGGGTTCGAATCCCTGACTCTCCGCCATTTTTTGGGAATGCCAGCTTGAAAAGATTATCTAAAACAGAGGGACAGAGGAACAGAGGATTGGTTCCGCCAGGAAAACCTCCAGTCAATTCGCTTTGCCTCGGTAACCTTTTCCCTCCGTACCTCTGTCCCTCTGTTTTGATAAATCTTTTTTACTCTGTCACTTTTTTGACAAAATCCAGGTATCCATGATCAACCTGCTGCAAAGCGACCGCGCCAAACGCTACCTGATCTGCGACGCCCGCCATCCCCTCATCACCGTCAGCCAGCTTTGGGACGAACTGCTGCTCTACAACCTTTCCCCCTCGGCGCGCGAGGAATTGTATTCCCTGTTTGAAGCCCTCACCGGAAAATCCATCGACGCCAGCAGCCGGACCGATCAGCTCTCCGGCGGCCAGAAAGTGCTGCTGATGACGCTCCTGGCCCTGCTTTGCCCCGCGCCGCGGCTGTTGTTTCTCAATCTCTGGCATTCCCTCGATCTCCCCCGCCGGGAGCAGATCAAAGCCCTGATAGACAGGCATTCCACCGGAAAAGAGATCTTGACCGAGGACAGCCCCGATGCGTGTTGAGGCGTCGCTCTTCCCCATCTGGCCGGGCTTTTCCGTGGAACTGAGCTCTGAGCTGGTGTTTGAACCCGGACAGGCCTACCATCTGAGCGGGCCCAACGGCAGCGGCAAAAGCTCATTCCTCAGCCAGGTCCTGCTTCCCCGCCTCATTGCGAATCCCGCCTGCTACCGCCTCTATTTTGAACAGCAGATGAACCTCCAGCTCTATGCCGTACAGGCCTACGCCGCCCTGTTGGAGCCCCGCCGCCTGCTGGCCGGGGAAACCGGAGCGGTGGGCTACCTGTTGGAAAGCCTCGCCGCCAGCCACGCCAAAAATCCTCGCCCCGCCTACATCTTGGCGGATGAATCCCACGCCCTGAAACAGATCAGCGATTTTCTGAAGGAGCGGCTGCCCTCCGCCTGCCTCATCTACTGCGCCCACGGGGATTGCCTGCCGGATTCCCGCCAGATCGTCTTTGAACCGCTTTCGCCCCAGAGGAGCGAGGTCCATGCATCCCCTGCTTAAACTCTGGCTTGCCTTTTTGGCTTTGAGCGCCTTCATCGCGCTGGTCTGCGTGATCTGGATGGATTCCCTGTTGGCCCAGCTCGTCTGTTTTGGCCTGCTCAGCCTGGGGATCTGGCTGCGCTGGAGCCTGGCGCGTTGGCTGGCTGAGTTGAAGGTGCTGGCGCCCTTTATCTTCACGCTGCTGCTGGTATACTTGATCTTCGGGCTGTTGGGAGTCCACGCCGGCTCCGGGGCCAGGGAAAACACTGCTTACTGGCTCCGTTACGGCCTCTGTCGGGTTTTGCTGCTGGTCAATTCCGTGCTCGCCGTGCAGGTGCTGTTTTCGCTGGTCAATTTCGACGACGTCCTCCGCCTGCCCCTTGGCATTGCCAAACTGAAATACGTGATCCTCGGCAAGCTGCTCTACGCGGTGTCTTTCAGCTCGCACCGCGCCATTCTCTTTCACCAGGCGCTGATCCCCGTGGAACAGGCAACCCGCAAAAGCTTCAAACACCGCTTCCGGGTCCGCCTCGCGTCGCTGTTGGCCCTGCTCTATTACATCGTCGGCGAAGCCCGCCTCAAAGGCGAGCTGATCGACAACCGCATCGCCCATTGCCATCCCCAGGAGAAATCATGAAATGGTATCTAACCGTGGCGTTCACCGTGCTGGTGACCGTCTCCACCCTCTTGATCCGGATCCCCGTTGCCGGCGGGGGCTACTTCAACTTTGGCGACGTGATGATCGTCTTTGTGGGGCTCTATGCCGGGAAAAAGACCGGCGCCATCGCCGGCGGCATCGGTTCCGCCATCGCCGACCTGATCGGCTTTCCCCTCTTCGCCCCCATTACCCTTGTCGTCAAGGGTCTGGAAGGCCTGATCAGCGGCTTTGGCCACGGCAAGGCCACCCTCGGCACCTTCATCTTTCCGCTTGTAGCCGTTCTCTGGCTGGTGGCGGGTTACTTTTTGGGGACCTGGTGGCTGCCCCAACTGGGCAAGGCGGTAGCCATCGCCGACCTGCCCGCCAACCTCATCCAGGCCGCTTCCGGCCTGATCGGCGGCCGCGCCCTCTACGAAGCAGCCAGGCGTTTGAACCTCTGAGCCTCCGCCCTCAATCCAGGACCGTGGACTGTGGGTGGTTTCGCCCTATACACTCCCAACTTTGCTCGGGAAGTCTTGGGCGAGTAATGGCCAAATCCACCACCAGGCAATAGGGGCCAACCCGCCCGAAACCCGGAACTTTTCCCCCATGAACAACAAAGCCATCCCGTTTGGGATGGCTTCGCGCTTTTATGGTAAAGGGTTTAGAGCAATTCGATCACGAGGAACTTTTGCTTGCGGAATTGCTCCGGATCGGTGACGGTTAGCACATACTGGCCTTCGCTTTTGTCGACTTTGTAGGAAGCGGCCAGATGGTTGGATATGATGGCGTAGCCCTTTTTGGTGACTGGGAACGAGATGGTGGTGGTATCCAGCAGGTTGAACTGGGTGTATTTGGAGGCGTCGATTTCCTTTTGGACGGTGGTCACCTTTCCGATGCCCAGGATTCCGCCCTTGCGGTTGATGATGCCTTTGTCCAGCAATTCCTTGCGGGTGCCGACGGCGTAGTACATGCGGTTGGCGTCAAAGGTCTGGCCGCTGATCACGCCTTCCCTGTCGCGGATTTGGGCTTCGCGGTCGGCGATTTCCTTGGCGGAGAGCTGGCGTTCCGTGGTCAGGGTGTTGGACATCTCGCCCAGCCTGCCTTCCAGTTCGGCGACGATCTTTTCCTTGTCGGCCACAGATTGCTTGAGTTTGTTGACTATGCTTTGGATGCCGGCCAGCTGCCCTTTGCTGGAGGAAAGCTGGGACTCCAGATTGGAGATCCGCTTTTTGTCGTTTTCGATCTGAGAGCGCATCTTGTTGATCGAAGAGACGATCTGGCTGCGGCGTTCCTCCGGCGAGCTGCCGGGCAATTCGCCCGTAACGCCGATGCTGCCGAGCAGATCGACATCCATGGAATCCAGGCTGGATTGGATCTCGTTGAGGGTGGTGGTGGAGTTATCGTACAATTGTTGAAGTTCTTGGTTGCTGGCTAGCAGCGCCTTGGTCTTGGAGGCGGAATTCATCCACATCACGCCGAATACGATCGCCGCGATAGCCAGTATCGCCGCGATGATCCATGCTGTCGGTTTCATGCTTGACTCCTTTTGCGCTTTGAATATCTTGTCATCTTATATGTTAGTCGATTTTCTGTCAATGCCAAAAAGATTAGGTGACCGGTGAGATATTCGCTACTGGCAGCCTGGGCCCGCGAGGCGGACGCCGCCGGGATGAAGGTGGAGAGCGTGTTCTCCAGCCAGCGGGGTCTGCGCGTCAGGTTCAAAAACAAAACGGACCTCTGCATCATCTGCGAAACCAAAGACAGCTTTGCCTTTTTCGCCAGGCCGGACCCGGATGCCGCGTCGAATCAGAAAATCTGGCCCCAGCTGGCCAACGCGGAATTGAATTCCATCCAGATATCCCCCACCGACCGGATCATCCGCTTTGGGTTTTCGGTCACCGACATCTATCAGCAAAGCTCCAGGCTGGCGATCATCGCTGAGCTCAGCCCACCCCACGCCAACGTGATTTTGGCCAGGCTGAACGAGGAAGAGATCATCCTCGACGCCCTACACAAATACGGCTACGCGGACAACCCCCAGCGCCAGGTGCTGCCCAATCTGCCCTATCAGCCACCCCAAACCTCGTTCAAACCAATTGCCGAAGAGCTTTCGCTGCCGGCGCCGCTCGTCAGTAAAAAAACCGGGGATACCATTCTCTGCCACAGCTGGAACGAGTATCTGGCCACCCATTACGCCGAAGTGCATCTGGCCGAACAAACCCTGCAAGCCAGGGACAGCCTGCGCGCCGCCTGGCAAAAGGAACTGCGCAAAGCCAAAGCCAAGCTGGCCAAACAGACGGCCGAACTCGCCGACGCCGAACGGGTCGAATATTGGCAGGTTTGCGCCGAAACGCTGAAGACCAATCTGCAAAACATCGCTCCCGGCCAGACAACCCTCAAGGCCATTAACTATTTCGATCCGCTGATGGCGGAAATTGAGATTCCTTTGCAGGCAAACCTGACACCCAAACAAAACCTGCAGGCATACCTTAAAAAGTATCTCAAGGCCAAACGCGGCAAAGAGATCATCAAAGCCAACCTCGCCGCTTCGGAACAGGCGATCAGCCATCTGGACGGGATTCTGGCGCGCGTCGAAAGCGGGGATTTCACCGCTGCTCCGGGCCGGCAAACGTTGGCTGGCCTGGGTAAGAAGCTGGAACTGATCGATAAACTGCTGCGCCTGAGGATCAGCGACGAGTTTGAGATCGTGATCGGCCGCAAGGCGCGCGAAAACGACTTTGTGACCACCCAACTGGCCCAGCCGCACGATTGGTGGTTTCACACCCGCATCTACCACGGGGCGCACGTCCTGCTCCGCTGCTTCCGCAAAACCTCGCCGGACGAGCGGTTGATCCGCCTCTGCTGTTCCCTCGCCGCCTGGTATAGCAAAGCCAAGTTTTCCGCCAATGTGCCGGTGGACTACACCCAGATCCGCTATGTGCGCAAACCCCGCCGCGCCGCCCCCGGCTATGTGACCTACACCACGCATCAGACCGTGTTTTCCGCTCCGCTGGACCTGCGCGCGGTGCGGGCGGAACTGCAATTGTGAAAGCCCGGATCCGCCTGGTGGGCTGCCTCGCCAAACTGAGCGAATACAGCGACAGCAGCCTGATCCTGAGGGCGTTCACCCGCGAATTGGGCTCCCTCTCCATCATCGCCAAAGGCATCCGCAAGACCCAGTCCCGCAATCAGCTTTGCCCCCTCAACGAATACGAATTCAGCGTCTACGAACCCCGCGAACAGGGCTTGTATCTGCTCGCCGAAGCCTGTCCGGTGAAAGAACGCGACCTCAGCGGCCGCCCCGAGGTCTGGGCAGCGGCGGAATGCGGCCTGGAGCTGTATGCCAGTCTGATCATCCCTGTGGAGGAAAGCGGCGAGTATTACCGGCTGCTGACCTCGTATCTGGATTACCTCGCCGGGCTGGAAAGCAATGCCGTCCTGATCTGGTGGCGTTTTTTGCTAAGGACCTTCGCACTGCTGGGCATTCATTTTCACCCTGATCTCTGTTCCGTTTGCGGTGAAGTTGCCGTGGCTGCCGCCACCGCCCGAGGCTCGGCGGAATTGGCCTGCGAGGCCTGCCTCAGCGGTCAAAGGGACCGCGACCGGTGGGACCCTTTGGGGGAACAAAGCGCGAGGATACTGGCTTTGCTGCCCCAGATCGGCAATCATGTGGCCGGCCTGCGCCCCAAGCGGGAAAGCGTGCGCGAACTGAACCGGCTCTTTGAGGCCTACTACTCAGATCACTTTGGCCGCGAACTTAAACTGCGCTCCCTGAAAGTGTTGGAACAGTTCTATTAAAACGGCTCGAACTGGTTGATTTCCCAATACCAGGCTTCAGCTTCCTTCTGGATCTGTAACAGCTCGTCGTAGTGTTTCTGTTCCCACTTTTCCAGGAGGGAAAAGAAGGATTTGAGGGTGGTGGAGTCTGTCTGCGCGGTCATCGCGCGATAGTGTTCGAAAGCTTCTTTTTCCAGCAGCAGCGCGGTTGAAATGGCGGAAAAGAGATACTGGTCCCCTCCGATCCGTTTCACGAAATCTGCCGAAAAGATGGGATGCAGCCTGGTTTCCTCCAGCTTGATCTCGCAGGGTTCGATGTCCGCCGAGACCTGTTGGTAATATTGGAGCAGATAGTTGTAGTGAAGCCGTTCTTCCTCGCGGCGGCTGGCGAAAAACTCTTTCACTTCCGGGTCGTTGGAGTGGCTGGCTGCGTTTTCGTAGAGGGTCACGCTGTCCTTTTCGCCTTGCATCGCTTTCCTGATCGAGCGCAGGAGTTCATCTTTATGGGCCATGTAGCATACCTCGCCTTGATTGTTTTTCAGATAATATACTCCGATATCAGAGTCCGGCACCTGTTGAATGGTATCTGCCGCGGAAACAGCGATGGAATCAATTTGACAGACAGCATTGTAACGCGAAACAAGTGCAAAAGCACAGCCCTCATAGGTACCAAAATACAGCTTTCCCTAACTCCATGCCTCCGTGTCTCCGTGCCTCTGTGTTAAAATCCCCAAAACCCATACGCAGATTTTCCCTTGTCAAAAAGCCCCGCCTGCCATAAAATGGTTTCCAGTCATAATGGACGATAAGGAGTTGCCTTGATGTTTCGCGCCAGGACGCTGCGCGTCTTACTGATCATACTTTTTTGCACCAGCTTGCTCTACGGGGCATCGTTCGGCGAGCGTACCGCCCAGGGGCTCAGGGACAAGGGAATTCCGCCCTGGTTGATTGTGGTGCTCATCTCGATGCTGCCAATCGTCGAGCTCCGCGGCGCGATCCCCGTGGCCATGGCGGTGTTGGGCATGCGCTGGCAGGAGGCGGTGCCGTTGGCGATCCTGGGCAACATGCTGCCGATTCCCTTCATATTGCTGTTCATCGATTGGTTTTTCCGGTTCATCCGCCGCTGGCGTTGGGGCATGCGTTTCACCGACTGGCTCAGCGCGCGGACCCGCAGCCGCAGCAAGGTGATCGAACGTTACGAAGAGCTTGGCCTGGCCGTGTTTGTGGGCATACCACTACCGGGTACCGGGGCTTGGACGGGCGCTTTGGCTGCCAGGATGTTCAGCCTGCCCTTTTGGAAATCGCTGCTCTGGATCTTCGTGGGTGTGTTGCTCGCCGCGGCGGCGGTTACGGGCCTGACCCTATTGGGGCTGCTCGCGGCAGGTTGACCAAACCATGAACGCCAAACGCCATCGCATCTTCTGGCTGGTTGGGGAAAACTCCGGCGACCTGCACGCCTCGCTGGTGATGCGGGTCATCAACAAGAGCATTCCCGGGGTTGATCACATCGGCATCGGCGGGACACGGATGCAGGCGGAAGGGCTGAAGACCCTGTTTCCCTTCGCGCGCTTCAATGTGATGGGCTTTGTGGAAGTGTTGGGGCATCTGGGCTTTTTCCTGAAGGTGCAAAACCGGATCAAACGCCTGTTTCGCAACGACAAACCTGACCTCGCCATCCTGGTGGATTACCCCGGCCTCAATCTACGGATCGCTTTCAGCGCCGACGAGGAACGGATTCCGGTGCTCTATTTCATCTGCCCCCAATTCTGGGCCTGGAAGCACGAACGGGTCTACAAACTGCGCGACAACGTGCGCCAGGTGGCCTGCATTTTGCCCTTTGAACAGGAATTGTTGGAGATCCACAACGTCACGGCCACCTATGTGGGCCATCCGATCGCGGAAGAGGTGAGTTTTGAGCTCAGCCGTGAGGAGTTTGCCCGCTTCTATGGCCTCGATCCCGCCAAACAGTGGCTGGGCTTCCTGCCCGGCTCGCGCGACGTCGAGATCCGGCGCATGCTGCCGGTCTTCCTCAAAGCCGCCGCCCGCTTTGACCCCAACCGTTTCCAGTTCCTCTTTTCCAAGGCGCAGACCGTCGGCCACAATCTTTTCACCTCCCTGCTGGACGCGGCCAAACCTCTGAAACCCGTTATCATCGATGGCTACCGTTACGAAATGATGCAATACTGCGACTTCCTGATCAGCACATCAGGCACCGCGACCCTCGAAGCAGCCTACATCGGGACACCCCTGGCGATCTGCTACAAGGCTTCGCCGCTGTCCTACCTGATCGGGCGCCACTTTGTGAAGATCAAGCGGATCGGTCTGCCCAACATCATTCTGGACGCCGACCTGCTGCCGGAACTGATCCAGAACGAACTCACCCCCGAACGCATCGAACGCGAAGCCCTGGCCGTGCTGGACGACCCTGTCCGCCGCCAGGAGATCAGGCAAAAGCTGTCCCGCCTGAAGCACGTTCTGTCCGAAAAAACCGCCAGCCTGGAGATGCTGGCGTTGGTAAAAAGGATGCTCAAAATTGAAGAATAAGATATTGCTCCGGCTGGAAGCCATCCTCGGGGCCTGGCTGCTCAGGCTTTGGCGCCAGACCATCCGCTGGAAGGTCAGCGACCAGCCGCCTAAAAACTTTCCCTGCGTGTTCGCCTTTTGGCACCGAGACCTGCTGATCCTCACGATGCAGCAGATAGATTCCAACGCCGTGGTGATGGTTTCCACTTCCCAGGAAGGGGAACTGATCGCCGGCCCGCTTTCACGCCTGGGCTATCTGCCGGTGCGGGGGTCCACCACCCGCCAGGGCTCGCTGGCTTTGAAAAAGATGCTGCGCCTGAGCCAGACCCGCACCTTGGCGATCACGCCCGATGGACCCGTCGGCCCTCCCGGTTTCATGCATCAGGGGCTGTTTCAGATCTCCTATCTGGGCAAAGTGCCGATCATCCCGATCCGCGTGGAAGCCCGCCATATCTGGAACTTACCCTCTTGGGACCGTCTGCGCGTGCCCCGGCCGTTCACTACCATCCGGGTTCACTATGGAGAGCATATTCCTGTGCTGGGCCGGGCTGACTTTTCGGCCGCGGAAGCAGCCATCCGCAAATTCCTCGCCAATCCCCGTTCCGAACTTGAATAAGCCCCCTCAGGGCGCATAGGTCCAAGCAGTCGTCTGTAGCGACTGGATGATCACCCTGCTGTTGCCAGTACGGCAAACCTGGATCAGTTCCAGCGTGTATTCCGCCCCGTAGCCCAGGTTTTGCACCGCCTGGGCGGGGAAAGTCCAGGACCTCACTTCCGGGGAAAGAGTCTGCTGGGCCTCATCGGAGGCATCGCCTCCGGCCAGTTCGGCGGAAAGCACCGCCACCTGGCCCTGATTGTCGCCATTGAGTCCCCAGGTCAAAGTCACAGGCCTAGAGGGATCTATTGCCTGGGGGAAATTGGCCACCGCGTTGAAGGCGATCCGCAGGCTGCCCTCATACAGGACATTGTCGTCCGCGATCAACCTGACCCGGTAGTCCCGGCCAGGCACCAGTTCCACCTCACCAAACCAAGCGCCCCAGCTTGCCTGTAAACCGGTGGATACCGTTCCAAACTGCACGGAAAACGCTTTTGGGGCGGGATAATCCTCCGACGGCCCCACCCAAGCGAGCGCCAGATCGTAGATGCCGGATTCGGCCTCAGCGTCCTGGGGGCTGACGAACAGCGCCCAACGCAAGTCCGCCTCGTCGAAGACCGGCTCCCGGCGGTTGCCCGCGCAAGCTGCCAGCCCGATGGCGACAACGATCAGCAAAACAATTGATCCAAACTTCATGATTCTTCCTCTATCGTTATACTCGGCGGCCGCGATTTTCCCGCCAAAGATAAAGAGATTGACGAAAAGCAAGCTGTGCGGAGGGTGAATTTTTTCGAGCTGTACCGATTTCAGTTTTAGGAGAAAGATAATGGATTACACCAAGTACTCGATCGATCAGATTTTGAACCTCTGCCGCATTCCGAGCCCCTCCGGCTTTACGGGCAAAGCGCGCGACTACCTGCTAACCGAGCTCAAAGCGCTCAAGTTTCTGCCCACCGTCACCCACAAAGGTTCCGTATTGGCTTGTTTGGGCGGAAAAGGCGACCCCCTGGTGCTCGCCGCCCATGTGGACACCCTCGGCGCGATGGTCCGCGCGGTCAAAAGCAACGGCCGGTTGCGTTTCACCAAGATCGGCGGCTACCCGGAAAACAACATCGAAAACGAAAACGTGACCGTCCACACCCGCGGCGGCAAGGAATACACCGGAACGGTCTACATCAACGGCCCCGCCGCCCATGTCTACCGCGATACCGGGACCAAGCCGAGGGACGATGCCTCGATGGAAATCGTATTGGACGAGATCGTCAAAACCCAAAAAGACACCCTCAAACTGGGCATCGCCACGGGTGATTTTATCAGCCTCGACCCCCGCGCCAGATTGACCCCCAGCGGTTTCATCAAGAGCCGCCATCTGGACGACAAAGCCAGCGCCGGCATCCTGCTCGGCCTCGCCAAAATGGTGCGCGACGGCAAGCTGAAGCTGACCCGCCAGGTGACCATCCTCTTCACAGTCTACGAAGAAGTGGGCCACGGCGCGGCTTCGGGCATCCCGGAAGACACGGTGGAGATGATCTCCGTGGACATGGGCGCGGTGGGCGACGACCTCGAAACGGATGAGTACAAGGTCTCGATCTGCGCCAAGGACAGCGGCGGACCCTACGATTACGACGTCACCACCCGCCTGATCGAACTGGCCAAAGCCCGCAAGATCAGCCACGCGGTGGACATCTACCCCTTCTATGGCTCGGACGTGGAAGGCACGCTCGCCGCCGGCTATGACATCAAACACGGGCTGATCGGCCCCGGCGTCTTCGCTTCCCACGGCTACGAACGCACCCACAGCAAGGCTGTGGAAGCCACCCTCAAGCTGCTGGCGGCTTACGTGGGAGAATGACCCCCAAAGCGAAAACCGGAGATCAGTCGGTGGTGTAAAACCAGCCGGGTCCGTCCACGAAAGCCACAGCGCAGTTGCCAACCAGGATGTATTCCCCGGTTGGAGTGTCGCTGAATTCCGAAACGAAGCTAAACTCCGTGAGTTGCCCCTCCATGCCGCGGAAAAAGAGGCTGTGGGATTGTCCCGGAACGTAATCCGAAATGGGGATGTAGGCATAGGGCAGGCGGGGAGCGGAGATCAGGCTGTAGAACCCCGGATCGTATTGCGCGCCGGCGGCGGTGCGGAAATCCACAAAATAGGCGCTGAGATGCGGAACCGGGGCAGTGAAATCCACCGCTTCGCTGAGGACTATCCTCGAGTTTAGGGGAACGGCGCCGCCGATCAGTTCAGCGGGTAGGTTCAATTGCGCCTGATACAGCGACACGATCCGGTCTTGCGCCGGGCTGGACATCGCCACGGACACGCTTTGATGGGGAGCCAGGTCGGTCACCGGCGCGTAAACAGCGTTGCTGGAGAGGTAGAATCCGGCGTGGCCATCCTCATAACTAAAGTGCCAGGGATCGTCCCCTGCGGCCTGGAAATATGGATAAATGCGGTAGAAATCGCCTTCATAGATGGAAAATAGCAGGTGTTGCGACCGCAGTTCCTGGCGGATGCGGAGGTAAGGCAACTGAGTCGAGAAGAAATCCCCGGAGCCTGTCACAGTCAGCGCGTATGCCGGCGCCAACTGGCTGAGCTGATACTGCTCCGCCAGGACCCCGTGGCTATCCGGAAGCTGGTTCTGCTTCGCGATTTCGAGGATGGGGGTCCCGGAAGCGGGCAGCTTGGCGTCAGAATAGTATTCCCAGTTGTAGTTGTCGAAGGCCATGCGCCGGTAGAGTCGAAGTTGCGCGGCTTCGGCGGGAGCCTGAGATCCCGCGCTGAACACATAGCCCGGCCAGGCCGGCGAGATGCGCAGCGCGCCATCGCGGTAGACAAAGGTGTTGTGGGCATAGTCCGCCGCGGCCCTATACCACACGAAACGGGGGTAATCCGGATCGGGCGAGAAATTCACCACATTCGCCAGCGGAGCGGAATGTTTGTATACGATGAAGGTATTGGCGGGAAGTTCGGTTGACCGGTTGCGGGAGCGGTCCCAGGCGCTGACGCGGAACAGCGAATTCTGCGCCGCAAAGGTGTAAGGTTGCCCACTCAGCCAGGGATGTCCGGTGGGCATGGCCGCGCCGTACTCCAACGAGAGGGAGCTGAAGGAGCCGGACGGATCGTTCCAAACCACATAGCCGCGGGAAGTCTGGATGGAAACCTCTCCCTTGAGGAAGGGAAAGCTTTGCTGCTGGCCAGGTTCGGACACATTGGCGAGGATGTAGGCGCCGGAGGAATTGACCCCGCTGTAGACGTAGCCATCCGTGACCGAAAAATGGCCGGCATCGTAAGCGCTGCCGCGGGTCTTGAAATCGAGGTGGTCGCTTTGGGCAGAGCGGTAGACCCGCGTCAGTCGAGCGTTGTCGCTATTGGCAAGTTTGTCGCGGAAACCGAATTCGATCCAGTTGTCGCCGGGCAAAGACTCGATAATCGTGGTGCCGGAGCGGAATTCCAGATCGAAAGCCTGATAGCCACCGTTCAGGCTGAAGGGCGATCCGTCGAAATAGTCGTTTATGGCTTGTGTGGGAGCGTGATCCGGCTTCAGACGCAGCGAATGGCCGGATATCACTGTATCGCGCAGGTCCAGCCAGAGATCCTGCAAGTAAAGTTGCGTGAGGCTGCCGTCCAGCGGCAGGTCCAGCTCCGCTTGCTGTTCCAGCGGCGAAAGCAGAAAATACTTGCCCGAACCCTGCAAAAAGCTGACCAACATGCCATCGCTGACCACCCAGGTCTCCTCGCTTTGCGGCCAGGCGGAAAGCCGGTTCGATGCCAATCGGACCCACTGCGGTACAAACTTTGTAGTCGGAGGCTGCGTCCAATGCAGGATCGGAGCTTCCGCGCCGCCTGGTTCGGATTGCGCGGCCACCGCCAAAACCCTGGTATTAAGTGCAAAGCCGGGATAGACGTTTTGGATGGAGGATAGGTCCCCCTCGCCAAGCTGGGACTGAATGTCCAGGTTCAGCTCGCGCACGGCGTCCAGATACGCTTCCGGAATCCAGATCTGCAGCTTTTCGGCCGCCGAATAGTAGAGCGCTTCCACCGCCGCGCCGCGGTCCCTGATGGTAAATTGCGTGGCGGTTCCAGGCTGTTGCAGTTCAAAATCCCCATTGCCGTCGAGGCCGAACCAGACCCTGTCGCCGGCATAGGGATAGAGCGGCTCGATGTCCGCGTCCAGCAAATACTGCCGGCGGACCAACCAGGTATCGGCCAAAGCGCCGTCGGTGTGCAGGTCGGCGTAGAGCGTGGCGAAATCGGGCAGTGAATCCAGGATGATTTGGGTGCCGTAGCGCTCGATCTCGACGCGATAGCAATTTGTGACCGGCTCCACGCCCCGCGCGAAAGCCAGGCTGTCCCGCTCCAATAGGCTTCCCACCCGCTTCAGGCGCACAACATCGTTGTACCAGATGCCGCTGTCCTTGATGCTTTCCTTGGGAATGTGCAGATAGGCGTCGTCGTTGTCTGAGCGGATCAGATGGTCTTTGTAGACTTTCACCGTGTTAGAGGTAACGTATTCCAAGGGGTCCAGATCGGGCGGCAGGAGGCTGTTTTCCCGCAGATTGCAGGAAGCCAGCAATACCGCCAGAGCCAGCAGCGGCAACAGGCTAAAGCGAGACGGAGGCAACGCTTTGGGCCAGGAAATTGGTGTCGTCATCGAGCAATCCAAGCTGGGTATAAAGCGAGATGCCAAACCTGCTTCCCAGGGGCAGGTAGAGGCCGAGGCCAAAACTGGCGTCGTTCGCGTAGTTGGTATCCAAAGTCACGCCCCAGGGGTTGGTCCACCACTCCAAGTCGCCGCCGCTGGCGCTGAGGCTGAGCTTTGCGTCCTGCCAGAGGCGCAGTTCGGCGCTGCCAAAGACTGCTCCGCCCCAGGTGTCGCTTTCGATAGGCAGATTGTCCCGATAGAGGCTGGAATAGATCAGATTGAAGCCCAGGCGGTCGTTTCCCACTTCCAGGCCGATGTCCCCCTGCGCGACGGAAAAATTGGGGGTGTAGGTGTAGCGGAAGCCCACCCGCGGCCTCAGGCGATATCCGCCGGCGTAGCCGTTTCTTGTGGCGCCGATGCCGCCCTGCCAGGCCGGATATAGGCTGGCGTCCGTCCCGCTGAAGTTCTTCGCGCTCAGACGCAGGCTGAAGGCGCGCAACTGCTTGTCCAAATCCAGGCTGTAAGCCGTGCGGTAATGCCGGTTGCGATAGCGGTATTCGTCGATTCCGGCAGCAAGCGAGAGCATTCGCCGTCGCCAGCCCAAACCGCCCAGGAAGTATCTGTCGCTTTTCTTTTTGAAACCCGCTCCCAGTGATAATGTATAGCGGTTTCTGTTAGCCACCGGGAAGGAGCTCAGTTCTGGGTTCAGCATCGCTTTCGCGTTGGCGTGGTCTCCCAGATAGAGGTAACTCCAAGCCAATCCGTCGGCGGCGATCCGGCCGGCGTCGCTCTCCGCCGCAGCCAGTTTAGTTGCCTTCAGATAGCGTTGCCGCGCTTTGAGGGGTGAAAAAGTCCTCAGGCTCGCCAACCCGGCGTGATTCCAGATATCCGCGTTGTCCTCAAAGCTTGCCAGCAGAGGCTCCGCCCGTTTGACGCTTTGCCCGAAACGCCCCAGCGAATTCAGCGCCCAGAGCCCGCCCGACGCCGCCAGGGCGTTTTGGGGGTCGCGCCGCGCCACGCTGTCATAGTGAACCAGCGCGCTGTCCGGCTGCTCCGCCAGCATGTATTGCCACGCCAGGTTGAGGCGTTCCAGGTCGTCTTCCGGAAACACGCTCAGATACCTTTTGGTCTTGCGGATCAGTTCCGTTTGGTCCTGCGCCTGCGCTGCCAGCGCGAACGCCGCCAGGAGTAGCGACAGGACCACGGCCAGGCGTTTCATCTCAGGGCTCGAAGATCCTTTGGTAATTGGGCAGTAGCGGCGACTGGGGGTAGTATTTTTTCAAAAACTGATACTGCTCGCGCGCGGCCGCTTCCTGCTCGCTCAGATACAGGTTGTTCATCAGGTAGCCGCGGTTTTCCATGTCCCAGGGAGAGATCTCCGCGATGCGGGCGAAAAACTCTGCCGCTGCCCGGTAATCCTTCAGCATATAGGCCGCGTAGCCGCCTTTGCCAAGCAGCAACGTGTTTTCTGGATGCAGTTGGGTCTGAACCCGGCAAAGCTCCAGCGCTTCGGCGTAGCGTCCCAAAGCCAGGAGCGAATTGATCAGCCCGGTCTGGGCGTCGAGGTTGTCTTTTAGTTCGATCGCCTTGCGGTAGGCGCTGGCGGCATCGCCGTAGTTGCCCTTCAGATACAGCAGCCAGGCGACGCGCACCTGGTAGAAGGCGTCGTCAGGCGAGGCGGCCACAAGCTCGCGCATCACGCCGAGGGCGGCGTCGTGTTCGCCCCTCGCCTCGGCCTGATAGGAATCCGTGATGCTGCCCGCCGCGTAGGCGCTGCCGGCCAGCAAGGCGATGGCCAATATGAGTGTAAGTTTTCTAAGCAATTTCAGTTCCCTCCCCGGGGATGATTTTCGTCGCGCTGAGCAGGGTTTTGCCCTGTTGCGCCAGCTCGATGGATTTGATGCCTTCCGCGCGGGACAACGTGATCCGCGAGAGATTGCTGCGGATCGGGATGCCCAACACTCGCAGGGTCGTTTCGCTGGTTTGGATCAGGTCCTTGTCGTCGGGTTTGAGTTCGGACACTGTTTGGACGCGGATCGGTTGAAAAAACGGGATCAGCAACAGGGTCAGATTTTTCCAGAAACCGTTCATGGACACCGACAGGCTGGGTTCGTCTTCCCACTTCAGTTGCGATGTTTCGGCCCAGGGTATGCGCGAAGCCCCGAGGGCGAACGCGCTCAGGGCGGATAGCCGCCGGCTGGACAGGTTGAGCGAGTTGTAAATGCCGTTGAAGATGCTGAATTCCAGCGTTACGCCGCGGTCGGAGTGGATCCTGTGGATGCCTAGCAGATCCAGCTCGACGTCCCAGGTCTCGGTGGATTCGGTCCCGTTCTGCTTCACGCTGAAGCTCTGCCGCTGATGGTAGCCCAGTTGCAACAGATGGGATAGTTCTTTCTCCGCGATGAGGGGCGAAATGTTTTCGCCCTCTTTGGGAATGCCGCTGCCCACAAAGCGTTGCTGCTCGCCTTCCCCAGCCACTTTGTAGTTGAGCAGGTGGCAAAACACGGATTTCGTGCCGGCTTCGGCGCCTTCCTGGGCCTGAAAATGCAGATGCGGATAGGGCGAGCGTCCGGAGTTTCCCACCTGGGCGATTTTTTCGCCCTGCTTCACGTAGTCGCCTTCGGATAGCTTGATCGAGCCTTCCCGGAGGTGGGCGTAGAGCGTGTAGTAGCCTGCCATGTGGTAGACGCTCACGTAGTTGCCCCAGTTGTCCTGCGTGTTGGTGATACCGATCGGATTGTCGCCGATGCCGTTCACCACTTTGGCCACATAACCCGCCGCCGCGGCGTGGACAGGCTTGCCAAAGGCGTAGTAGTCCTTCAGGTTGGCGGAGTCGTCGCTGTACTTTTTGCCTTTGGTGTCCTCGATCTCAAAGTCCCAGGCGTTGGCCCATTCCTTTTGGTGGGTATGCGGCCCGTTGTGGCCCTGGGTGATCTTCCATTCGCCGATAACGGGCAGCAGCAGTTGCGGTATACCGGTGGTGGAAAACCTTTTGTAGCGGGACATATAGGCGTCCAACGCCTTTTCCGGATGCAGGATGCCGACCTCGTTGAGCACCGGCGAAATGTGCGCCACGCGCTGTCTCAGGGCAAAGATGGTGGTCATCACGACCAGGTTGAAGGGGAAGGCAAACATCGGCACATAGAGGAATTCCCCCCGGTTGGGCATGTAATCCGCGTAGATGTATTTGCCGGAAAGCGCGAAGGCGATCCCAAAGCCAAAGGCCGTGGCGACTGCCGCGATCAGGTAGGAACTCTTGCTGGGGATCAGATACACGGAGCCCACGCTGATGCTGATCAACACCAGATTGAAGCCCGGGAAAAACATCCCGTAGGTGGTGCCGATCGTGGCATAGCCAAGCAGCCACCAACACACCGCCCAGCCCAGCAGCGACATCAGAAACCCGATCCGCGATATGCTGAGCAGGACCAGCGCCACGCCGATCCCCACCGCCACGTCCGGAACGAACATGATCCCGCCCATGGAAAGGAAGTAATCCCGCCAAAACCAGGGTAAAGCCAGCTTCAGATCCATCAGCAGCGGCTTCATGAACCCCACCCCGTTAAAATTGCCGGAACGCACCAGATAGAACCAGATCAGCGTGCCCATGATCGAAAACGCCAGGCTCATGGAAGGTAGCTTGAGCGCGTTCACGGTGATGTAATTGAGCGCCACATGGAGCAGCAGCGTGGCCAGCGAGGCGATCGCGATCATCAACAGCAGTTCCGCCGGATGCCGCTGCAAACCCGCCTGGGGATAGTAGTAGCCCAGGGTCAGCGAGATCAGCAGGCTGTTGAAGGCCAAAACCCCGCTGCCGCTATGCCAGTCCTCGAACCCCATCAACCGCGTCGCCCCCAGCGCGATCAGCAGCCCCAGCAACCCCGCAAGGCCCACCGTCGGCGAAACCAGGGTCAGCGCCAGCAAAGCCGCGCCCAGCCACAGGTTGTCGGAAAACATGATGGTGGCATAGCTGTGGGGGATCGCCTTCAAAAAAGGCAGCGCGTAGCCGGCCAGTTTGCTCATATAGTTTTCAGGTGTTCGGGGATCGTTTCGCGGGCGACGATGTCGCTGAGCTGTTCCTTTTCGCGCAGCAGTTCCGTCTTGCCGGTTTCGGTGATCAGCGCCACCCGCGGCCGGTATTCGATGAACTGCATCCACTGGGTGTTGTTGTATGCCCCCACGGGGTGCACCAGCACCTGTTCGCCGGTGTAGAGGTCGGGAAACGGCAAGGCCTGGCGGATGACGTCGATGTTCATGCAGAGCGGGCCGTAGAAGATCGTGTTTTGATACGCGCCCGGGAAAGGCCGCGTGGGCAGTACTTTCAGCTTGTACCACCACGCTGTGATTATGGTGTTGACCCCGGCGTCCAAAATGATGGCACGTTCGCCGGTGGGCAGGTTCTTTTTGCCGATCACGGAGGCGATCAGATACCCCGCTTCGTCGATCAGCGCGCGGCCTGTCTCCAACACCAGGGTGGGCAGGTTTTCGCGCACAAAGCGGGATTCGTTGAAGGCTGCCCCGATCGCGGAGGCGTATTGGTCAAAGGTCGGCGCGGAAAGTTCGCCCGGAGTGTACTGCTCGTGCAAGGTGTTTTGGGAGGCGAAACCACCGCCCAGGTCGATGTACTTAACCGTCACGCCCAGTTCGTCCTGCACCTTTTGCGCCAGATCCAGCAAGGCTTTGGCGGCCAGATAGTAGGCGTTGGCTTCCAGCATGAAGGTGCCGATGTGCGTGTGCAGGCCAACGATGTTCATCTTTTTGCCGGAGAGCAGGCGCTGGATCGCGCGGTAGGCCTCGCCGGTCTCGTAGTTGAAGCCAAAGCGCGTCCAAAGGGGATAGACCCCGGTATCCATGTTCACCCTGATCGCCACGTCCGGATTCGTGCCCTGTTCGGTGGCGATTTTTTCGATCAGGTAAAGTTCGTCCAGATGGTCGATCTGGATCCTCGCGCCCTCGCGGATCGCCAGTTCCAGATCCTCTTTCTGCTTGCCGGGGCCGTTGTAGATGATGTCTTTGGCGGCAACGCCCAGGCGCCGGGCCATTGCGTATTCCATACCGGAAACCACTTCCGCCTTCGCCCCTTCCTGGTGGTAGATGTTGCAGATCGCGCCCAGGTAATTCGTCTTGTAGCTCCAGGCCATTTCCAGCTTTGGATAGTTCATCTGCATCACTTCCGTGAGGCGTTGGTATCTGCGCCGGATCTGGCTTTCGGAAAAGACCAGCAGCGGCGATCCGTAAGTCTCCACCAGCTTTTTGACCGGAATGCCGTCGATGTTGTCCTGATGCCGCACGACGCTCTTGGAACCGTATTTGTTCATCGTGCCGGAATAATTGCGTTCTATGTGCGGAGCGGTATATGGTTTTTTCATGCTTCGTTTCCTCGGATCAATTCGCTTTTGGCGGAGATCTGCCCCATCACCCCGATCTGGGAGATGATGTCCTCCGCGTGCCTCACAAACAGCGTTCCCGGCTGATAGGGGGCCAATTCGCCGCAGGGCAGGCCGAGGGCCTTGAGCACCGTCACGGCGGGCAGATTTTGCCCCGCGCCTTCAGCCAGCCTGACCCAGGCGGGAAAGCGGGGATTTATTTCGATCAAATAGATTTCGTTGTCCTGGCCTTTGATCACTTCGAGTTCGCAGGGGCCTTGCCAGTTCAGCAGTTCGATCACTTTGGCGGCAAAGGCGTCCAGCGCGGCGTTTTTGACCACCACGCCCCCGAAACCCTTGCCCTTGTCCGTGATCACCAGCTTTTTCTGGGGCACCATGCCCAGCATTCCGCCCTCGCCGTCGCCCACGATCACCACGTTGAATTCGTCGCCGGGCACCGTTTTCTGAAACAGCAAGGGCAGGCCCCAGCTTTCGGCGATCTCGGTGAAATACTTCAGCGCTTCGTCCTCGTCCTCGGCTTTGTGGGCCTCATAATACTTGCCCTTCACCCAAAGCGGCCAGCCCAGCTCCTCCCCCGCCTTGCGGATCTGATTTGGGTCGCTCACCATCACGGTTTGCGGTACCTCGATCCCCCGGGGCGGAAAGAAATTGGCCAGCGAGGTTTTGTCCCGCAGCAAAAAGCATCGTTCGTCCGGCAGATAGGTGCGGATGCCCCTGGCGGCGAGTTCCTTTTGAAGCCGGATATAGAGGATCATCTCGGCGTCCAAAGTTGGTATTATCACGTCGATGCGGGTCTTGGCCAAAATAGCGTCCAGCCTGCCCAAAAAGGCGTCCGCGCCGGAGGAGGGATAGGGCATCAGATAGATCTCGTCAGCCAGTTCCGGCAGATAGATGCCGGATTCCAACGCGTCGTAGACCAGGCCCAACATTTTCCCCCGAAAGCCCGCCGCCTTTATGCTGCGGATCACGGGCACTCCCGGCTGGGGATTGTCGCCGGTTTTCAGACCGCTCACGGCGATCACGCTGTCCAGTCCGCTCAGATCGGGTTTGAACGGCATCAGAACTCCACCAGGGTAAAGGCTTCGAGCATCAGGGTGTAGTGGTCAAAATCGCTGTCGAAGTTATCGCCGCTCACCTCGTATTCTTCCAATACTTTGCCGCGTATTTCCTGCTTGTCCATCCCCGCGGCCAGCATTTTGAGGATCATCAGGCCTGTCTCGTTGCAGGTATAGCTGTAGCCGCTGCTGGGATCGAAAATGAACCCGTTTTCGTTCATCGCCAGCTGTTTGAGGTTGTCCACGTTCATGATCGGTCTCCTCTGTGACACCGGATTAACCGGATATACTCATAGTTAATACTAATCAAATATCCATATCAGGCAACTCGGTTTACACGGTATTCAGATTTGCTTATTTTCTCCCCTGGGGGTGGGGGTAGCTGCTGCCTAAACATCGTTACCACCCGTGGCTGCGGATTCAGATCCGCTGGCTTCTCCGGGGCTTACACTGTTTGAAGTCCAAATCCTCAAATAACGTAGGGAAAGGAGCAAAGCTGGTTTAGGGGCTTTGAACTCCAAACTGACTCCGATCCGGCGGGGGGTAACAGAGGGGCGATATTTGTGAATAATCTACTTAACAGTCTGCGGGACAGTTGGATAGAAACTCACAACGTGTTTTCCGCTTTGTGAATTATCTCCCCCTGGGCGCACCTGAATCTCACGTAACCCTCTATATATAAGGGAGAAAAAGTGAACGAGAGAAAATGAGATGGGGCAGCAGGGATGTAGACTGTTGCCGTTCAGGCAATGCCGAACGCCTCGATTCCGCTCCCTGCGTGCTGCCCAAACCGCGAAGCGGAACCGAAAGCCAGGTAGGCAAGTTCCGCATCGAAAGGCCTTCAGACCGCATGCGAAATACAGGTAAAGAATTTCCCGCAGATCGCGCAGATAAAAGGGGGGATCTCTTGGATAACAAATAGTCACACGGATGGGGCGGATGTGGGGGATTCACACGGATGAATAAAAAGAGGCTGGTCTGTACTTAAGGGCGCTTTAGTTTGCTGGCCTCGGAGATGGATGGCGGGGAATCCAGCATTGGCAGGTTATGCCCCTTTGGGATTGGTTCGTTGTTTTTTCAATGAGTGATGGTTTTCTTCTATCGGGCTGAGGCCACCGTTACGCGATGACGAATAATTGTTTGAAGGCCTGGATTCCACGCCAGCCGCAAATCACTATAAGTACTTAGATTACCGGTCAAGCGGCTGGCTGGTATGACACAATCCGAGGCCCGGCAAGACACGATCCGAGCCCCGAGGAACATTAACCACTAACCATTAACCATTAACTCCTTAACTGGCTAACCCCCTCACAGCACCCTGTATCTCAGCCACAGCTTGTCGTTGATGAAGTTTTTCACTTCCAAGAGTTGGAGTTTGTTTGGCAAAATATCCGGCCAGACGGGTTCCGGCGAGGCAAACAGGGTGGGGATCGAGTAGCCGCCGATCACCAACGGACTGAGCAGGATGTTGATCTCGTCCAAAAGCGAGGCCCTGATCAAGGCTCCGCTCAGCCTGCCGCCAGAGCTGGTGGCGATCGTGTTCACCCCGAGTTTTTCCTTCGCTTTAACAAAGATGGCGGGCAGATCAACCCGCCCGCGCCCCTCGATCAGGTAGGGGATGTTGCGTCCGCGCAAAAAGGCCAGATACTCCGGCGGCGCGGTCTCGGTGGTCAGATGCACCATGTAGGTTTCGGGATCGTCGCAATCCGCCGTGTAGCCGTTTCGAAACCTGCCCCGGCCATCCACCACCGAGGTCCAGGTCTTACGTTGGGGGCGGTCCACGATGTCCGCCGGCAAAAAATCACGATACAACTCCGCCGGATCCCCCTCAAACGCGGGCAGCGGCGTCGACTCCTGATTTTCCGCCACGAGCATGTTGCATCCCTCCAAAAACATATCCGGCCGGTGGAGTTCAAACACCGCTTGGGAAAAGCTGGCCCACTCCTCGTGGGAAAACAGCATCGCGTAGAGCTCCGGCTGCTTGTAGAGGTCAAACATCGTCGTGTTCGCGCCCAGAGTGATCCTGCCGTCCACAGACGCACCCACATAGAGCACCACTTTCGGTCTGGTCATCGGATCCTCCCATTTTCCGCCCTGTGTCGCAAGGCGAGCTTACCTTTCATGGATCCGCGGCGGCTGTCAACCACTTCTTTTTCAGCGCCGGGCGCAGACCCTGAGGCGCAAGCTCTCCCCCAAAGCTTGTTCACAGACACGATCCGGAGATATCGCCGACAAAGATATTGACAAAAGTGGGACGCTGGAGAAGATGGCAACAAAATGAAGCTGCTTGCTTCTGCCTTACTGCTGTCGTGCACGTTAAGGCCAGGTAAAGTATAGAAATAAAGCTAATGATTTACTGAGAAGCAGGCGGAAATTTTTTCCGCCTGTTTTCTTTTCCGGTAAGAAGGAGGTTCTTATAATCCGGATAAAAAAAGGCAAGGCGCGCACCAAAGAGGTCGTGCCAAAAGAAAGGATCAACAACCAGATCACGGCCAATAGTGTTCGCCTGATCGGACCCGACGGCAAACAGATCGGCGTGGTGGCGCTGAGAGAAGCCCTGCGCAGAGCGGAAGAGGCGGACCTCGACCTGGTGGAGATTTCCCCCAACGTAGATCCCCCGATCTGCCGCATCCTGGACTTCAGCAAGTACTATTTCCAGAAAGAGAAGAAAGTCAAGGAAGCCAAAAAGAAACAGCACGAAGTCGAGGTCAAGGAGATCAAGTTCGGGCCAAACACCGAAGAGCATGACTTCAATTTCAAAAAGAACAACGCCATCAAATTTTTCAAACAGCACAACAAGGTGAAGTTCACCGTCCGCTTCCGGGGCCGCCAGATGGCGCACAAGGAATTGGGCTACAACGTCCTGGAGAAGGTCAAAACCGATCTCAGTTACCTGGCCGATGTGGATTCCGAGCCGGTTTCCGAACGTAACCTGCTCTCCATGATCATGTCGCCCAAAAAGGACATCGACCGCATCCTGGAGAAACTGGCCAAGGACGCCGCCGCTCCGGCTGCCGAAGAGGCAAGCCCCGCGCCGGCTGAAGCCACTCCCGCCAAACCGACCCCCGAAGAGGCTGAATAAGCCAATAGATAAAAGTTTGTTTGCAGCCGCCGCAATCCGGCGGCCATCAGAAATATGAGACATCAAGGAGATAAACATGCCTAAAATCAAGTCCAACCGCAGCGCCGCCAAGCGTTTCAAGGTGACCGGCACAGGCAGGATCGTACGCCATCACGCCAAAAGCGCGCACATCAAGACCAAGAAATCACCCAAGTTAAAACGCAACCTGCGCACCAGCGCGATCGTCCGCAAGTGCGACGAAAGCCGCGTGTACCGGATGCTGGTAATGTAAAGGAGAGACATCATGCCAAGATCAACAAACAACGTAGCAGCCCACCGCAGAAGAAAAGGATACATGCTGGCAGCCAGGGGTTACTTTGGCCGCAGAAGCAAGACCTATCGGGTCGCACGCCAGACCGTGGAACGTGGCCTGTCCTTCGCCTTTGCCCACCGCAAGCTCAAAAAACGCCAGTTCCGCAGCCTCTGGATCACCCGCATCAACGCCGCCTGCAGGATCAACGACATGTCCTACAGCAAGTTCATCAACGGCCTGCACAAGGCGAACATCGAGATCAACCGCAAATCCCTCGCCCACCTCGCCTGGCACGACAGCGACGCCTTCGCGAAACTGGTGGAGATCGCCAAGGGCTGATCCCGCCTACAACGATAACACTCCTGAAACCTGCCAACAGATAAGGATGCAGCATTGCGAGAGCAACTGAATGAGGCAATCGCCCAGGCCAGAGCGGACATCGCCGTCTGCCAGAGCGCGAACGACATTCTGAACGCCAAGGCGAAGTACCTGGGCAAAAAAAGCCTGGTCACGAGCCTGTTTGGCAGGCTGCGCGAACTCCCCGAAGCGGAGCGGCCAGCCTTTGGACAGGTGATCAACTCCGCCAGGGCGGAGATCGAAACCCTGCTGGGAAAACGCGAACAGGAACTGAAACAGCAGAGTTGGGACCAGCAGGGGCAGACCCAGGCCAACGACCTCAGCCTGCCGGGCAGCTTTGAGGCGCGCGGGGCATTGCATCCGCTGACGCTGATGCGCCGCCGGATCGAGGACGTGTTCATGGGCATGGGTTTCGAGATCGCCGAAGGGCCGGACATCGACGACGAGTTTCACAACTTCGACGCCCTCAACACGCCTGAGGACCACCCTTCGCGCAATCTGGCGGACACCTTCTATCTGGACAACGGCCGCCTGCTGCGCACTCAAACTTCCACGGTCCAGGTGCGCACGATGGAACGGTATCAACCCCCCATCTACATCATCTCCCCCGGCCGCTGCTACCGCAACGACAAACCGGACCCCTCCCACTCCCCCGTCTTCCATCAGGTGGAAGCGCTGGTGGTGGATAGAGGGATATCGCTGGCGGATTTGAAGGACACGCTCAACAATTTCGCCCGGCTGATGTTTGGCCCGGACGTGAAATCGCGCATCCGGCCGCACTTCTTTCCCTTCACGGAACCCAGCGCGGAAATGGACATCAGCTGCGTGGCCTGCCGCGGCGAAGGCTGCCGGGTCTGCAAATACTCTGGCTGGTTGGAACTCGGCGGAGCCGGCATGGTCGACCCCGCGGTGTTTCAAATGCTCGGCATCGATCCGGAGATCTACTCCGGCTACGCGCTGGGCATGGGCATCGAGCGTGTCGCCATGCTCAAATACAACATTCCGGACATGCGGATCCTGTTTGAAAACGACATTCGCATGCTGAAGCAGTTCGCGGGGGAATCGTTATGATCATCTCCTGCAACTGGCTTGGCAACTACATCGAACTGCCGGAAGACACCGGGCAACTGATCCGCACCCTCACCTTCAGCGGGATCGAGGTGGAAGCGGTCAAACCGCTGGAAGCCCTGCCTCCGACGGTGGTGACGGCCAGGATCCTCTCCGCCGAAAAGATCGCCGGCAGCGACCATCTGCAGGTCTGCAGCGTTGACTACGGCGCGGCGGAGCCCGTCCAGGTGGTTTGCGGCGCGCCCAATTGCCGCAGCGGCCAGATTGGCGTTTTGGCAACTGTGGGCACCCAACTGAAGGACCTCGCCATCGGCAAAGCCAAGCTGCGCGGAGTGGAATCCTTTGGCATGCTCTGCTCCGAAAAGGAACTGGGCATTTCGGACGACCACGCCGGGATCATCGAACTTCCCGCCGATACGCCCATCGGAGTTTCGGTGAATGGCCTCTACGGCTTGCCGGACACGATCCTCGAGCTGGAAATCACCCCCAACCGGCCTGACCTGTTGGGTTACATCGGCATCGCCAGGGACCTTTCCGCGTCGCTGGGCAAACCGTTGACCCTGCCGGAGATCAAGCCTGTAAAAGGTATCGAAGGCAACGGAATGGACCTCCACCTGATCCTCGAAGAGCCGCAACAGTGCCCCCGCTACACGGCCAGGCTGCTCACGGGCGTCACGGTGAAAGAATCCCCCCTCTGGCTGAAAGTGGCCCTGATCAAGACGGGACTGCGGCCGATCAACAACATCGTGGACGTGACGAACTACGTTTTGATGGAACAGGGGCATCCCCTCCACGCCTTTGATTACGGCAAGTTGCAGCCCCAACCAGAGGGCGAGCACCCCGCCATCATAGTGCGCAAAGCCAGGCAGGGAGAAGAGTTTCTGGCTTTGGACAATAAACTTTACACTCTGGACGAAGCCGACCTGGTGATCGCCGACGGACAGCGGGCTTCCGCTTTAGCCGGCGTGATGGGCGGACTGGACACCGCGATCAGCGACGCCACAACCTCGATCGTTTTGGAAGCCGCGACTTTCGCCCCGGGCACGATACGCGCCACTTCATACAAACACAAGCTCAGCTCGGATTCCTCCTACCGCTTCGAACGCCATCTCTGCGCGGAAACGCCGCCCACGGCCAGCGACCGTGCGGTGGAATTGCTCCTGGAAGTGGCGGGCGGACAGGTGGCGGGAGAGCTCTACGACGCCTGGCCGAATCCTGACCAGCCGCTGTATCTGGGCCTGCGCCCCTGCCGTTTCGAACAACTGATCAGTTTCAAGCTGGAAGAAGAACAGATCAAAGCCTATCTGGAATCCCTGGGTTGCCGCTTTTACCAATACGGCGACTGGATCCCCGGCCCGATCACCGATCCAACCTCCATCCACTGTTACCATAAGGAGCAGGAAGAGGCCGGAGTGACCGAATTCGCTGAGATCGACTGCGCCCACGCGCTCTATTTTCGGATCCCACCCTATAGGGTTGACTTGATCCGCGAGATCGACCTGATCGAGGAACTCGCCCGCCTGGCTGGTTTTGACAGCGTTCCGCGCAAGAAGGACATCCCCATCGTGATGGATCGCCACGCCCACCGGCTGAGCCGTAAAATACAGGATTTCATGGTCCACAACGGCTTCTGCGAGGTGCTCAACTACAGCTTCTGCGATCCCGCCCAACTGGCCGCGATGGGTTTCGACGCCAAAGAACTGGAACGCTCGCTGATCAACCTGGTGAACCCACAAAGCAGCAACCAGGCCGCGATGCGGATCAGCCTGGTGCCGCAGCTGCTGGCCAATCTGAGTTACAATTTGAACCGCGGCGAACGCAACCTGAGGCTGATGGAACAAGCCAAGGTCTATCTGAAGGACGGCGACACCTGCCGCGAACCCCTGCGCCTCACCGCCCTGCTCACCGGCAAAAGCGGCTCCGACCATTGGCGCAACAAGCCCGCCAACCTCGACATCTACCACGTGAAAGGGATCGTGGAAGGCTTGCTCGGACTGTTACAGCCGGGGCAAATCTCCACCGGCCCCTACGCCAGGCCATATCTGGTGGGCACCGACAACCTCGCCTGGCATAGCGGTGAAACGCTGATCGGCGGGATCGGCCGCATCAACCCGCAGGCGGCGGAAGTGGCGGGGATCGACCTGAACGTGTTGAAACAGGACCTCTGGCTGATCGATCTGGACCTCGACGCGATGATCTCGCTAACCCGTGACAGGCAACCTGAGTTTTCACCCCTGCCGAGGTTCCCCGGCGTGGTCAGGGACATGTCGTTCCTGATCGAGCAAACGGCTTCCTGGGCCGAGATCGAAACCGCCATCCGCAAGGTCGACGGACAGTTGATCCAAAGCGTGAGCGTCTTCGACGAATACCGCGGAAAGCAGGTCCCGGCTGGATTTCGCAGCCTCTCTTTGCATCTCGCGATCCAGGACAGCGAAAAAACATTGACAGATGAACGCGTTGACCAGCTTATAGCTTCGGTGCTCAAAATGCTTCAGGAGCGCTGGCAGATTTCATTGAGGTAAATAATGGATACCATGGCAAACAGCCTGCAAGATAAGATCCAAAAACTGATCGACCAGTACACACAGGACAAAGCCAGCCTGGCCAGGCTGGAAGAGCAAAACGCCGATCTGACCGAGGAAAACCGCCAATTGATGGCCCAGATCGAGGGTTTTGACGCTTCCCAAGCCGGTTCCGCCACTCATATCGTTGAGTTGGAACAGCGGATCAAAGACCTGGAAACCCAAAACAGCGAGCTCCAGAAAGCGATCGCCGGATTCGAATCCATCGCCAGCCTGGCCCTGGACATGATCGACAAAGCCTTTCCGGACCTCGTTTCAACCGGTAAGAAATGAAAATGGTGGAAGTGGAGATCTTCGGGCGGAGATTCCGCCTGCGTACTGATGACCCCGAGGCGACCCAACGGGTGGCCGAAGGCATCGACAGCCAGCTCAGGGATCTGCACGAACAATACGAAAACCTGGATTTTGCCAAACTGCTGCTGCTACTCGCCCTCAAGCAGCAGGAAGAGATACACGCCCTGAAAGATCACAATGCCGACCTCGCCAAGGAAGCCGAACGGGTGACCCAGATGGTTGGCAAGATCGTTGGGGAAACATAGATATTTGCCTGCGGGACCCGTGATATGGATTGCAGAAAAGCTATGGAATCTACGGGAACCGAGCCATGGGTGGCGTGCGTGCCGGCCAGTTCCGGATCCACAAAGCCCACAAGGTAGGCGCCCACCTTATGCTTGGCTTTGTCGGACAAGCATACACGGTCCACGCGGGCATTTTAAAACAACGGCCGGGTCCGCCCGCCTGAATAGATCGTAAAAGGATACATTGATGCCATCGACTGACAAGTTAATCATGCTGGCTGTGGGCTTCGCGGTGGGCCTGCTGATCGCCCTGATCATATACCTGATACGCCGCAGCACAAGTTTCCGGCTGATCTCGCATGCCAAAGAGATCGCCGAGGAGATCAAAACCTCCGCCCGCGCCGAGATCGAAACCTCCGCGAAAGCCGCCGTCCTGGAAGCCAAAGACGATTGGTTCAAGCAGAAAAAGGTGATGGAAGACGAGATCAAGGAACGCCAGAAAGAGCTTCGCGTCCAGGAAAAGAAATACAACGAACGCCTCGGCAGCCTGGATAAACGCCTCGATTCCCTGGACAAAAAGGAAAGCAACCTCAGCGAACAGGAAAAGAAGCTGAAAGGCAAGGAAGATGAGCTTGCCCACAAAAGTCAGGAATCCGACCGCATCATAGGCGAACAGCGGTCCAAACTGGCGGAGATCGCCGGCCTCAGCCGCGAGGAAGCGATCCAGGTGATGCGTGAGGAACTGATCACGCAGGCCCGCCAGGTGGCCGCCAACGACGCCAAACTGACCATCGAACAGATCAAGATGGACGCCACCAAAAAGGCCTCGGAAATCCTCTCCACCGCGATCCAACGCATGGCGGTCGACCAGGTCTCCGAAACCACTGTCTCCGTGGTCTCGCTCCCTTCCGACGAGATGAAAGGGCGCATCATCGGCCGTGAAGGCCGCAACATCCGCACCTTTGAAAAAGCCTCGGGGGTGGACCTGATCATCGACGACACACCCGAAGCCGTGGTGCTGTCCTGTTTTGACCCGGTTCGCCGCGAGATCGCCAGGCTCTCTTTGGAAAAGCTGATCTCCGACGGACGCATCCATCCCGGCCGCATCGAAGAGGTGATCGCCAAGACCGGCAAGGAGATGGAGGAAAACCTGATCAAGATCGGCGAAAAAGCCGTATTGGAAACCAATATCCACAACATCTCCCCCAACCTGATCAAGATTTTGGGACGCCTGCGCTACCGCACCTCCTACGGCCAGAACGTGCTCAACCACTCCATCGAAGCCGCCTGGATCTGCGGGATTTTGGCCGCCGAACTCAACCTGGATCAGGAGATCGCCCGCCGCGCCGGCCTCTTACATGACATCGGCAAAGCAGTGGACCAGGAATTTGACGGCACCCACGCCATCATCGGCGCCAACCTGGCCCGCAAAAACGGCGAAAGCAAGCTGATCGTGAACGCCATCGAAGCCCACCACGAAGAGGCGGAAGCGCTCTCCGTCTACGCCGCGCTGACCCAGGCCTCGGACGCCATCTCCGGCGCCCGCCCCGGCGCTCGCAGGGAAATGCTGGAAACCTACATGCAACGCCTCGCCAAGCTGGAAGAGATCGCCAACAGCGTCGAAGGCGTCAATAAATCCTACGCCATCCAGGCCGGACGCGAACTGCGCATCATCGTCGAACCCGCCATGGTGGAAGACGCCCAGACCGCGCTGCTCGCCACCGAGATCGCCGCGCAGATCGAAAAACAGGTGCAATACCCCGGCCAGATCAAAGTGACCGTGATCCGCGAAACCCGCCAGATCGCCATGGCAAAATGATCCGCCTGCTGTTTTTCGGCGACATCTTTGGCAAAGCCGGACGCCTGGCGCTGCTGGACTCCCTGCCGCAACTGAAGCAGGAATTCGCCCCGGATTTTATCATCGTCAACGGCGAAAACCTCGCCGACGGCAGGGGCCTCACCGAAAAGACCGCCAAACCGCTGTTTCAGGCGGGAGTGGACGTGATCACCGGCGGCAACCACCTCTGGGACAGGGCCGAATCCTGGGACTACCTCCGCAGAAACCCCGCCATCGTGAAACCGATCAACTATCCCCCCGCCACCCCTGGAAACATTTGCTGCACGTTGGCTAAAAACGGCGCCACGGTGTCCGTTCTGGCTTTTTGCGGCCAAATCTACATGCCACCCGCGGATTCCCCCTGGCTGGCTTGGGAACGCTGGAAACAGGAGCATATTGAATCCGCCGGCTCTGTCATCATCGATTTTCATGCCGAATCCACGGCCGAAAAGCGCGCCTTTGGCTGGTTTGTGGACGGCGAAGCCACCGCCCTGCTGGGCACTCATACCCACATCCAGACCGCCGACGAGGATATCCTCCCCGGGGGCACCGCCTATATCACGGACGTTGGCATGACGGGCGCGCACGACAGCGTGATCGGCGTGAGAAAAGAGATTATCCTGGATAAATTCATCAATGGCCTGCCCAACCGCTATCAATCTTCCGACCGCGGCATCCAACTCAACGGAGCGTATCTGGAAATCGACTCCAGTACCGGATGCGCCGTCTCGATCAGGCGGATCCGCCGGCAGGTCGAATACAACCACAGCGACGAAAACCACTACTCCGGAGAATAATTGCCCAATATGGAAAAGATACTCAGCGGAAAACCTGTCGCCAAGCTGATCAAGGCGGCGCTGACCGACCTCATCGCCCAATCCGGATTTCAGCCCCGAATGCTGCTGATCCAGTTGGGAAGCGACCCCGCGGCCGCCTATTATGTGCAAAACATAATCGGCAACGGCGCCAAACTCGGTTGCCAGGTGGAACTCCTCAGCCTGCCCGAAACCACCAGCCAGGCCGACCTGCTGGCACGGATCGCCGCGGCCAACCTCGATTCCGCCATCCACGGCATCATGATCCAGAAACCACTGCCCGCCCAAATCGACGACAACGCCATCGGCCAGGCCGTGGCGCCGGACAAGGACATCGATTGCCTGAATCCCGCCAACCTCGGCAAAATCGTGATGGAACTCGACGGTTTGCTGCCCTGCACGCCGCTGGCGGTGCTCTGCGCCCTGCGTTACCATCAGGTCCCGGTGCAAGGCGCCCACGCGCTGATCATCGGCCGCAGCGCCATCGTGGGCAAGCCCCTGGCCAACATGCTGCTTTGGAAAAAACCGCAAGGCAACGCCAGCGTGACAATCTGCCACAGCCGCAGCAACAATCTGACCGAGCTTTGCCAAACGGCGGATATCGTGATCGCCGCGATCGGCAAAGCTGGCTTCGTTACGGCGGACATGATCAAGCCCGGCGCGGTTTTGATCGATGTCGGCATCAATGAGGTCAGCGGCCCCGACGGCAAGCCCGGCTACGTGGGTGACGTGGACTTCAACTCTTGCCAGGACAAGGCTTTGGCGATCACTCCCGTCCCCGGCGGCATCGGCACCATCACCTCCGCCCTGCTCTTTTTCAACCTCGTCAAGGCTGGTCTGGCCAGCCGGGGCATCAATAAATCTGTTGACGAATTTCTAGGCTTCATTTTTAATGAAAAACATAATGAAATAATCCACCGTTGAGATATGGGAGGAAGGATGCAACGCAAGCGCATAATGCTCTTGACACTACTGACTTTAACCGTGGCAGCCGCGCTGCTGGTGACGGGTTGCGGAAAATCCGGCAACAAGTTTGACAACCAGACGCCGACAATCAAGATCACGTCCTACGAGGGGTATTACTTCTCCGAAACCGATACACTGCTGGCCCCCTACGCCGATTCCACCTTCTCCTTTCAGCAGAAGATCTACTGGAACGCCAACGATCCGGACGGCATCATAACAGGCTTTGCCTACCGCGTGTCCCGCGTCCATAGAGACTCCCAGGGACAGATCACCAGCCTTGAGCCGATCCCCACGCCGATGCACGACCAGATCGACAGCGACGGGACCTACACTCCAAACAACGTGATCGAGAGTTTCGGCAATGGCTGGGTGATGCATCAAAAGCCCAACCAGGACGACATGACGATCTGGACCTCGCAAAAATACGCGACCATCAATTTCCCCGCCGCCGACGAATTTGGCAATCCCCAGGTGATCGAAAGCCTGTTTGAAGTGATCGCCATCGACAACCGCGGCGCGATCACGCGCGTCGATCCGGGCTTTGTGAAGCGCAGCGAGGCCTGGCGCGGATTCAACTCCACGTCGGACACTCCCACCTGCGTGGTCACCACCACCAAGGGCGATCCCGCCGGAGAAAAGGTCGGAGCCGGCCTGCGCCTCAGTTTTGCCATGGGCGACACCGATCCGTTCATCTCCCACGTGCCCTACAAGTTTGAATTCAAGATCGTGAAAGCGGATACCCTGGGCCACACCCTGCCCGGTCAGGAATCCGACTGGATCAATACCACCACCTCTGCCAACGACACCAGCATCGATAAATTCCTGCTCACCAAATACACCACTCCCCCCCTGTCCTACGACGTCGATCCCGGCGAAGGCGCCGTCCCCTTCCAAAAGACCAAGATCCTCGCCAGAGCCTTCGACATGGCCGGCATCGTCTCCACCCAAGTGGATTCCATCCTCTTCGCGGTCACGCCAGGCTTCCGTCCCAAAACCCTCGTGTACATGCAGCGCATCTACGCTCTGGGGTCTCACCACTATATCGATTACGCGGATGACTCCACCTCCGAGATCCTACCCTACACCCTCGTCGGCGGTTCGCCCCGCTATGCCTCGTATTTCTACCGGGATCTGGAAAACACCTATACCGCGGTCCATAATTCCAACATGAAAGTTTGGTTGCGCTGGGGCTGGAGAGGCGAATACGGCAAGATCTACACCGCCGCCGGCGGCGCCTCCATGACCGATTTCACGGACAATCCCTACGACAAGAAAGTGGATACCGTGCTGGATCGCGACACGGATAAAAACTACTTCAGCGAGATCACCCACTTCGACCTGAGAATGGACGACGAACCCTTTGAATACGGCCCCCTGGCCAACGACCCCAACGCCCACATCACAGACACCGACGGCAAGGAATGGCTGCGCATACCGCTCAATTCCGCGATCGGCCAGACTCTCGTGATGGCGGCCCAAACCTCCGGCACCCACAAGTTTGAAGTGCGCTGCGTGGACCTTCAGGGCGAAGCCGACCCCGTCCCTGCCGTCTTTGAATACAAGCTGGCCGCCTATATCCCGCCCGCCAGCCGCAATGGAATCCTTGTCGTGGACGACGATGAGGACCACCCCACCTATGCGCCCGCCGCGGCCGTCCAAGCCAAGTATGAAGCCATGCTGGCCGACTACAGCGGCCCCAAGGTCTATAAAAAGCGTACCTACCTTGGCATCCCCGGCGATTTCAAGATCGACGCCCGCTACCGCCAGCTCGCGCCTTCCGACCTGCAAAACTACAAGCTGGTGATCTATCACAACGACAATCCCAACAAGACCGGCGAGCTCAAAAACGAAAACGACGGCTTGTGCATCTATATGAACGACGGCGGCAACGTCCTGATCTCCCACACCGCGAAGCTCTCCGAGACCCTGACCGCGTTTGTGAAAGCGGCCCAAAAGAAGTTCCTGGGCTTCTTCGGCGTCCACTACATCGATCCGCCGGCCGACCTCCTCAGCGGCAGCATCGCGACCCGCCCCTTCTTCATCAAGGCTGTCGGCGGCGCCGTAACCCAAGGCCAGAACGCGACCTATCCGGATATCGACGTCCAGTTCTCCGCCAACGGCGGCGAAGCCAGCTTCAATCCCCTGGTTGAAAGCAGGCAGGGACTCTCCACGATCACCTTCTTCCCCTTGAATCTGACGCCCACCTACGCCAACGGCGAGACGGCCGAGATCCTTTACCGCATGGGCGTGAAACCCACGGATTATCCCACATACCCGCCCACTCAGGCCCAATACGACCAATACAACAACAAACCCATCGCCCTGCGCCAGGTGAATCAGATCAGCAACACAGTGAGCAACCATTGCTACCTGCTGGGCTTCCCGCTCTCCTACATGCAGACCGACGACGCCAAAGCCCTGATGAACCAGGTGCTGGCCGAACTCAACTAAACTAACCAACAGCATAAACCACCGGCTCTCCTTTGCGGGAGCCGGTTTTTTGTTTCCGCCGAAACTGCGCGATCCGCCTCATTGCCACTGCCCGCGCCGATGGATTACTGGCCGTGGACACTCCTAACTTTGTTGGGGCTGTATTGGGCGAGTATGAAACGCGCGCATCGAGCGGGAGCAAGCGGGTGGCGCAAACGCGGAGGCTTGTCAACTTGCTCCAAGTTTCAGCTTGACAAGAATTGCTTTCCACAGGAGCATAGAAAAAAAACTAATTCCTGAAACGGCGGGATGGCAGTGCCCCCGGCGCTGGAGGGAAATGCTGCAGAGGTTTTGATGCCCGAGACGAAACACGATCCTTATCTGATGGACGCTGTACTGCCGCCCGACCCGGTTTTCGACCCCAAATACCGCCGCGCTCCCGACCGGGGTTTGAACCTGTCCCCCGCCGAGATCTCCCTGGCGGTGAAAAACGCCCTGCGCTACATCCCCAAAGAGCTGCACGATCGCCTGGCGCCGGAGTTTTTGGACGAACTGCTCACCCGCGGCCGGATCTACGGCTATCGCTACCGTCCCCAGGGGCGCCTCATCGGCAAGCCCATCGACGAATACCGGGGCATCACGCAGGCTCGCGCCCTCCAGGTGATGATCGACAACAATCTGGATTTCGACATCGCCCTCTACCCCTACGAACTCGTCACCTACGGCGAAACCGGCCAGGTCTGCCAAAACTGGATGCAATACCGCCTGATCATGAAGTATTTGGAAAACATGACGGAAGAGCAGACCCTCGTGGTCCAGAGCGGCCATCCTTTGGGGCTGTTTCCCTCGCGCAGAGAAGCGCCGCGGGTGATCTCCACCAACGGGTTGGTGATCGGAAAATGGGACAATCCGGAAGACTTTCGCCGCCTCACCGCCCTCGGAGTGGCCAACTACGGCCAGATGACCGCCGGCGGCTGGATGTACATCGGACCCCAAGGCATCGTCCACGGCACCTACATCACGCTTTTGAACGCCGGGCGCAAATACCTCGGTTTACCCCAGGACAAAGACCTCAGCGGCGTCCTTTACATCTCTTCCGGCCTCGGCGGGATGAGCGGCGCCCAGAGCAAGGCGGTGGAGATCGCCGGCGGGATCGGCGTCATCGCGGAAGTGGACCCCAGCCGCATCGAAACCCGCCACAGCCAGGGCTGGGTGGGCAAAGTATCCTCCGATCTGGACGAGATCTTCCGTTGGGTGGACGACTACCGCGCCAGCGGCAAAACGGTCTCGATCGCCTACCACGGCAACATCGTGGACCTGTTGGAATACGTGGACGCCCACGACCTCAAGGCGGAACTGATCTCGGACCAAACCTCCTGCCACGCCGTCTATGAAGGCGGCTACACCCCCGCCGGGCTCAGCTTCACAGCCGGACGCGAACTTTTGGCCAAGGACCCCGCCGCGTTCAAACAACAGGTGGACAAGTCCCTGATCCGCCACTTTCACGCCATCCAACGCCTCACCGCCAAGGGCGCGAGGTTTTGGGACTACGGCAATAGCTTCATGGCCTCGGTCTTCGACGCCGGGGAAACCTCGATCGCCCGCAACGGCCTCAACACCAGCGACGGCTTCATCTTCCCCTCCTACGTGGAGGACATCATGGGCCCGCTCTGTTTCGACTACGGCTACGGCCCCTTCCGCTGGGTCTGCCTCAGCCGTAAGGACGAAGATTTGCTGATCACGGACGCCGCCGCGAGGGAATTGATCGACCCCGCCCGCAACGCGATGGACCGCGACAATCACCACTGGATCAGCAACGCCGGCGAAAACAAGCTCGTGGTGGGCACCAAAGCCCGCATCCTCTATGCCGATGAAGAAGGCAGGGTGCGCCTCGCCCTCCGCTTTAACCAACTCGTCCGCGCAGGCAGGATCGGCCCCGTGATGCTGGGCCGCGACCATCACGACGTTTCCGGAACGGACTCCCCCTTCCGCGAAACCGCCAACATCCGCGACGGCAGCAACGTGATGGCGGACATGGCCACCCACTGCTTTGCCGGAAACGTGGCCCGGGGCATGACCCTCGTGGTGCTTTCCAACGGCGGCGGTGTCGGCATCGGCCGCTCCATCAACGGCGGCAACGGGATCGTGCTCGACGGCAGCGAAACGATCGACCAGGTGGTTCGTAGCGGGCTTTCTTGGGATGTGATGGGCGGAGTCGGACGCCGCAACTGGGCCCGCAACCCCAACGCCGTCCAAACGGTCCAAACCTGGAACGATACCCACGCCAACGAAGGCCACATCACGGTCCCCGCCGCGATCGACGACGCCGGGATCGACGCGCTCGTGGCGAACAGGCTGGGTGCAAAATGAAGAGGATCAGCATGCTGAGTCAATTCGTCAGGCAGATGAAGTCCGAAGGGATTCCGGACAGCGTCATGCGTACGTTTTCCGCCTATTACAAATTGCTGGAGGAGGGCGAAAAAGGCCTGATCCCGCGCACGGAGATCCAAGCCCCGTCGGCAGACAACCTGCTCCGCTACGAAGACCTGAGCTCCTACCGCAGCCAGAACATCCTCAAAAACACCGCCGTGATCAAGCTCAACGGCGGCCTGGGCACCAGCATGGGCCTCAGCGCCGCGAAAAGCCTCCTGCCGGTGAAAGGCAACATGAACTTTTTGGACATCATCACCCGCCAGGTCCTGTCGCTGCGTTCCGGCTCCGGCTACGACGTGGTCCTGATGTTCATGAACAGCTACAACACCGAAGCCGACACCCTCGAATATCTGACCAAATATCCCGACCTCGGCCGCCAGAAATTCCCCATCTCCTTCCTTCAAAACAAGTTTCCCCGCGTGCGTCAGGACGACCTCAAACCCTTTGAACACGACGATCCCGCCCAGATGTGGAATCCCCCCGGCCACGGCGACCTCTACGCCGCCCTCAACGCGTCGGGCTTGCTGGACCGCCTGATCGAGGACGGCTACCGCTACGCCTTCGTGTCCAACTCCGACAACCTCGGCGCCACCGTCGATACCGGCATCCCCGCCTACATGGAGGAAAAGGGGATTCAGTTCCTGATGGAAGTCTGCGACCGCACCGAAGTGGACAAAAAGGGCGGACACCTCAGCGAGGACCGCAGCGGACGCCTGCTCTTGCGCGAAGTGGCGCAGTGCCCCCCGCGGGAGCTGGACGAATTTCAAAACATCGAATACTACAAATATTTCAATACGAACAACCTCTGGATCGACCTCAAGGCCCTCCAATGGAACATGATCGCCCATGACGGCGTGATGCTGCTGCCCCTGATCATCAATCCCAAAGTGGTGGACGGCACCCCTGTCTACCAGTTGGAAACCGCGATGGGCGCGGCGATCAACGTGTTTACCAACTCCAAGGCGCTGGTGGTGCCCCGCACCCGCTTCGCCCCGGTGAAAAAGAACACCGACCTGTTGGCGATCTGGTCGGACGTCTACGACCTCAACGAGCAGTATCAGGTGGTTTTGCGCCGCGGGCTCAGTTCTGCCCCCAGCATCTCCCTCGACGAACGCTACTACAGCAAGATCGACCAGCTATTGGAACGGTTCAAAGAGGGCGTCCCGTCGCTGGTTGGCTGTCAGTCTTTCAAGGTCACGGGCGACATCAGCTTTGGCAACGATGTGATCTGCGAAGGCCATGCCAGCATCAGTTCCGCCAGTCCCGTCCACGTGAAAAGCAAACTGATCACCGGCGACGTGGTCATCAACCCCTAAGAGGAGCGACCGATGGTATCCAAGGCGGCAAAAGTCAGGCTGGGCGTATTCGTCGCCGTCGGCCTCGGCCTGTTGGCCCTGTTCGCGTTCGTGGTGGCGGGCAAAAGCCTGGTCAACCGCGAGGACATCTATTACATCGAGTTTGCAGACTACTCCGTGAGCGGTTTGCAGACCGGCGGCACCGTCAAATACCGCGGTATCCCGGTGGGCAGGGTGGAAGACATCCGCATCCATCCCAAGGACGTCACCCGCGTGATTTTGACCGTCAGCGTCGCCAAGGGCACGCCCATCAAGGCGGACAGCGAAGCCATCCTCGCCTTTGTGGGCATCACCGGCGTCAAAGCGGTGGAAATCCAGGGCGGCAGCAACCAATCCGCCCCGCTGAAACCCAAAGGCTATATCAAAGCGGGAAAATCCTCCCTGGAAGACATCTCCGTCAAAGCCCTGACCATCGCCGAAAAGATCGATCTCATCGCCACCAACCTCGCTTCGCTGACCAATGCCGAAAACCGGGAAAACATCTCCGGAATCCTGCAGCAATCGAACTCCCTGCTCTCGGATGCCAAAGGCGGCCTCTCCGAAACTTTGGCCAACCTCAACGTCCTCGCCACCAACACCGCCGCGCTCAGCCAGAAACTGAACACCTCGGTGGACCGCGTGAACACCATCCTGACCGCCGCGGAGCTGGATTCCCTCGTCGCCAACGTGGCCCTGATCTCCGCCCAACTGCGCGACGCCCGCATCGCCAGCCTGATCGACGAACTCAACACCACCACCGTCAAGGCCGGAACCTTGGTCACCAATCTGGACCGCACTCTCATCACCAACCGCGCCAACCTCTCCGAAACGCTGGAATCACTGCGCGAAGCCAGCGAAAACCTGAACGAATTCTCCCGCCAGATCGCGGACCAACCGTCGATCCTGCTGCGCGGAAACCGGTAAGGAGCGCCCATGAAACGCATTTTCCCCCTTCTGCTGATCCTCGCGACCCTCGCCGGCTGCCTCAACAAAGTCGAACGCGTGGACTACAGCTACTATGTCCTGGATTACCAAAAAGCCACCGAAAACCCTGCCCTGCGGCGCGCTCAACCCTTTCCCAAAAGCCTTGAGGTCCTCAACGCCCAGGTCAACCGCACCTACGCCCGCAACCAACTGGTGGTGCGCGACAACTTTTCCCGCATCCGCTACCTGCCCTACGATCTCTGGGCCTCGCGCCTCAGCGAAGCGATCCCCAACATCACGGTCCAGCGTCTGCGCGCCTACAAAATTTTCCAACAGGTGGACCGCACCGGCGACGTGACCCCGGACTACTATCTCGAAACTAACATCCTGAACCTCGAAAAGATCGCTTCCCGCCGTCCCAAAGCCTATCTGAGGGTGGAATATTCCCTGCGCGATTCCAAGACGCAAAAGACCCTCCTTTCCTACAAGGCGGAACGGTATGAGGACCTCTACGACCGCAGTACGGTCTATCTGATCCAGACCTACAACGAGATGCTGATGAAGGAGACCGACGTCCTCGCGGCCCGTTGCGCCCTGTTTCTGGGCGGGATAGAGGTCGGAGCCGAACCGCCCCAGACCGCGCTCTCCCCCCTCGAGGACTTTGTCTATACCGAAGCCGCTGAAGCCGCCCTGACGGAGGAGGAAGGCGAACTGCTGGTCGCCCTCCGGGCGGACCAACACTCCGAGAACCGCTATGCCCTGGCGGAGCTTGACTCTGAAGGCGAAACGGTCGAACGCTACGAGGGCGTCTTCAACGAACCCCGCACCCTCAAAGCCGGTTCCTACCGCGTCACCATCGGCGAAAACCAGGAGATTGCCTTCACGGCGGAGATCAAGCCCAAATCCCGCACCGTCATCGCCGGAAAGTGGGCGGAACTGGTGGTAAAGATCATCGATCAAAGCCAAAACCGCGTCCGCCTTTCCTACGACGTCTGGGTTAAAGACCCCGAGGAATTTGATTACTACCTCTACGGCACGGATTCCAGCATCGGCGACGACGACCTCGGCCAACCCGACAAAGTGTGGATCATGAAGCCCGGCACCTATATGGTGAAACTCGGCGGCGGCGCCTGGAACGATTTGGAAAATTTCACCACCGTCAACCTTAACCAGGGCGACAGCGAAGTCCTGACCGTGGTCACGAACCCCACCGGCGAGGGCAATCTGCTTGTGGGCGCGGGGATTTTGGGCGAAAGCCAGCCCCTCTACGGCCGTCCCCTCGTCCACAAAGGCGCCATCCACGGCTACATCAACCTCGCTTCCAACAACAACGACGGCCGCGGCGACCCCAACTACAACCTGAACCTCACCGGCCAGTTGGAAAACAACCTCGACGTCACCCTCCCCCTGCGCCATTTCTCCGCCCGCAGCAGCTACGACTTGGGGCTGAACAGCAGCACGGACAGCGATCTGATGATCAGCGCGGACTCCTATTCCCTCAAAAACGTTTTCCTCTTCACCCCTTGGGAACGGTCCGAAGACCTGCGCAATTTCTCGTTTTACGCCCGCGGCGACGTCGCCACCCACTTTTTCGATGAACACCTCAATTTTGAAACGCGCAAAAACCTGATCCTGCTTGCCGCCGATGGCGACACCCTGGACACCGTCGCGAATCAAAAACGCCTGAAGACCAAGTCCGCCTTCTTCCCCCTCCGTCTCAAGGAAGGCACCGGCATCACCTACCGCTGGGTGGTGAGCCCCAAGGTTACCCTCAGCCTCCGCGGCGGCTATGGCTGGCAACAGGTCTACAACCCCGACAACTATTCCTTTGTGCGCAGCGGCGCGGCTTTGGCCACCCCGGACAGCCTGCTCTGGGACGTCTATCAGGTCACCCGCGACCAACACGATCACGGCATCGAATCCACCCTCGTCCTCTCCGCCATCAACCTGCTCCGCTTTCTGAGCGTCAATTCCACCTTCGACGTCCTCTTCCCCATGGATAAATCCAACGCCGAGCCCCGCTTCGAAAGTGAAAACCGCTTCAACCTCCGCCTCTACCGCAATGTCTCGCTGGACCTGAAGCTGAACCTCCAATACGACAAACCCCGCAAAGACTGGGTAGTCTACGATTTCGGCTCCTACCTGCGCCTGTCGCTCTATTACTGAAGCTTGAGATGGCAGCGGATGAAAGGGCATTGCCGCACATGAAAAAGAGTCGTTTCCCGCGGATTACGCAGATGAAAGGGCAGATCCCGCCGATCAAAAAAAGTTCATACGGATTTAACGGATTTTACGGATTGGACGGATTGTTCAGATCAAACACAGAATCCCTTCAATCCCTTTCATCCTGTTCATCCCCAATCCATTCCATCTGCGCTATCTGCGAAATCTGCGTGAACCATCTTTTCTCTGCCTCTCCGTCCCTCTGTTTTGAAAATAACCTGCCATGGCGACGATAGACTACTCCGAAGGCCGGCTCAGCCTCGCCGGCTGCTACACCTCGGACCGCGTCTCCCTGATCCAGGACCGCGCCCACAGGCTCGTCCGCCAGCGCAAGGTCACGGAACTCGACCCCTCCGGCATAGAGCGCATCGACAGCGCCGGCGTGGCTTTTGTGGAAGATCTGATCCTCAGCTGTTCCTCCCGCGGCAGCCTCAACATCTTCCCCGCCCGCCCCGAGATCCAGGCCGTGATGGACACCTTTCGCTCGATCGGCCTGCCCGAGGTGCCCCCGCCAGAACGCAAGGGCTTTTTTGAGCTCCTCGGAGGCGGCGTTTTGGACCGTCTGGCGTCCTTTGGCCGCGCCGTTGCCCTCGCCTCGGAGATCTGCTATTGGTCCGCAGTGGGGCTCTTCGACCGCTCCCGCCAGCGTCCCGGCGTCGTCACCCAACAAGCCCTCCTGCTCGGCAACAACGCCCTGCCCATCATCGCGCTGCTATCCTTCATCATCGGCTTCATCATCTCGCTTCAGTCCGGAATCCAGCTTCGCATCTACGGCGGCGACATCTTTTTGGCGGACCTCCTGTCGGTCACGCTGGTGCGCGAAATGGCCCCCTTGATCACCGCCATCCTCGTTGCCGGGCGCAGCGGCAGCGCCATCGCTTCGGAGATCGCGACCATGCAGGTGTCGGAAGAGCTGGACGCCCTGCGGATGATGGCCCTCAGCCCCATCCGTTACGTGGTCGTGCCCAAGTTTCACGCCATCACCTTCGTGATGCCCATCCTGGTGATGTTTTCCATCCTGTTCGGCGAACTCGGAGGCGCGGTGATCGCTTTCGGTTACCTCGACCTTAGCTTGCCCACCTTTGTCAGCCGCTCGTTGGACATCCTCACCGCCAAGGACCTGATCATCACTTTCTCCAAAAGCGTTGTTTTCGCCTGGCTGATCGTGATCATCGGCGCCCACTACGGCTTCCAGGTCCGCGGTGGAGCCGAGGGCGTCGGCAAAGCCACCACCGCCTCCGTGGTCAGTTCCATCTTCGCCGTAGTGATCGCGGATTCGCTCTTCAGCCTGCTTTATATATGATTTCGCGCGAACCCGTCATCAGCGTCCGGGGCCTCGAAGCCCGCTATGGCGACACCGTCATCCTCCAGGACATCACGTTCGACATTTTCCCGGAGGAAGTCACCGTGATCCTCGGCGGCTCCGGCTGCGGCAAGACCACTCTGCTGAAAAACATCGTCCGCCTGGTGGAACCCTACAAAGGCAGTGTCCGCTTTTGGGGCGAGGAAGTGCTCAGTTTGGACGAAGACCGCTTCGAAGCCGTGCTCCGCAAGGTGGGGATGCTCTTTCAGGGTGGCGCCCTGCTCAATTCCATCAGCGTTTTCGACAACATCGCCATCCCCCTGGAACAGCACACCGAGCTTTCCCCCGGGGTCATCGAGCGCATCATCCGCATGAAACTCAACCTTGTCAAGCTGGATCACGCCATCCACCTGCTTCCCGGCGAGCTTTCCGGCGGGATGAAAAAACGCGCTGCCCTGGCGCGGGCGATGGTCCTCGATCCCCAGATCCTCTTTTGCGACGAGCCCTCCGCCGGGATCGACCCCCTCACCTCTTCCCAGCTCGACGCCCTCCTCCTGGAGCTGAAGAGCAAGCTGCGCATGACCATCGTGGTCGTGACCCACGAGCTCGCCTCCATCCACCGCATCGCCGATCGCATCATCTTCCTTGAGGAGGGGCGCATCCTCTTCGACGGCACCCTCGCCGCTGCCAAAGCCGCCCACATCCCCAACATCGAAACCTTCTTCAGTTCCGGAAAATATGAGTAGCGTGACCATCATCGCCGCGATGGACAAAAACCGCCTGATTGGCAACCGCAACCGCCTGCCCTGGAACATCCCCGAGGAAATGGCCTTCTTTCGCGAAAAAACCCTGGGCCAAACCGTAATCATGGGCAAAAACACTTTCCTCTCGCTGGGCAAACCCCTCGAAGGCCGCGTGAACATCGTCCTCACGCGGGACCCCGGCTTTGCCCCGCCCGGAGTTCTCGTCTGCAACAGCATCTGGGCCATGAGCGAATGCGTCAACACGGATGAATACTACGTGATCGGCGGAGCCCAGATATTCAAACTCTTTCTCCCCCTTGCCAGCGTGCTCCTCCTCACCCGCATTGAAGCCGAATTCGTTGGCGACACCTACTTCCCCCGCTTCCGCGAAAAGGAATGGGAAACCGTCTCCTTCGAATCCAAAACCAGCCAAAGCGGCTATGTCCTCAACTTCTACACGATGCACAGGAAACCCTCGCAAAGCAAGCCAAAATCCCCCAAGCCCATTCCCCGCAAACTCTGATTTTATAGCTTGCGAGGTGTTCGTTCCCCCATTAACCATTAACTCATTAACTCATTAACTCATTAACCATTAACCCGCTAACTCCCCCCAATAAATGCCAAAGTGCCCCACCTCCCAGCCTCAGCGTCGTTGAGGGCCGTCATTCCCAGGGTTTACCGACTTGTTCTCCTCGGATTGCGATATGATAAATCAGGGTATGGTCCAGCCGCCGTCAACCACAAGTTCCGCGCCGGTCATGTAGGAACTCTCATCGGAGGCAAGGAACAGGACCGCGTTGGCGATTTCTCGGGCCGTTCCCATCCTGCGCATGGGGATCAGGTTCATAAAGGCTTTCATCATGTCCTGGTCCACTCCCGCGGTCATGGGTGTGGCGATGGCGCCCGGAAAGATCGTATTGACGCGGATGTTTTGGCCCACAAATTCCATGGCGGCGGTCTTGGAAAGGACGCGCACCGCCCCCTTGGAGGCTTGGTAGGCAGCGGAGGTGCCGCTGCCGATCAGGGCGTAGATGGACGAGATGTTGACGATCGAGCCCCCTCCGGCCTTGCGCAGTAACGGCGCGCTGTATTTCATGCCCAGCCAGGTGCCGGTCTGATTCACGCCTATGACGCGCTCCCAGACCTCCGTGGTCGTAGCCTCCACGCCCGCCTGGTCGAGGGTCCCGGCGTTGTTTACCAGAATGTCGAGCTTGCCGAATTTCTGTTCCGTTTCCCGCGCTACATTTTGCCAATCCTCTTCACTGGCAACATTCTGCCGCAGGGCCAATACGTCCGTTCCGAGCCCTTTTAGCTCAGCGGACAGTTCAGTCAGTTTATCCATGTTTATGTCGGTGAGGACCAATGAGGCCCCCTCTTGCGCGAACAGGCGGGCTTCCTCCGCACCCATGCCCATCGCGGCTCCCGTGATCAGGGCTACCTTGTTTTGCAGTCTTTTCATTTTGAACTCCTTGGCTACATCTCCTACCAAATAGATATGCGTTCGAGGATATTATAAGTGGAAAATCGGTAGTTCCAAGCGGAGTTTTTGGAGTTAATGAGTTAATGAGTTAATGGTTAATGCTGCGCAGTTGCGGCGGACGCTGATCCGCTGGCTTTTCCGGGGCTCATACTGTTTGAAGTCCAAATCCCCAAATGACGCCGGAGAAGGGGCAAAACTGGGTTAGGGGCGTTGAACTCCAAAAGGACTCCGCGGGGGCTTACTGCTGACAAAACAACGTTCTAAACCAAGATTTGCTGACACAATTCGACGCTGGGGAGTGAGGGGCTGGGTTGTCGTTTCGTTGTTTTTCTGGATTCCGGATCGAAGCCCGCGGAACATTAACCCCTAACTCATTAACTCATTAACCCCAAAAAAGAGCCCCGCCGAAAAGCAGGGCCCCTCTATCGGTAGTTGTGAGTGTCAGGCGTGTTGCTGGCCGATTTCCATTCCGCGTTTGATGGCGCTGAGGTTTTGCTCCAGGAGGTCGGGGTTTTTGGCTTTGAGGAAGGAATTGAGGTCTTCTTCCATGGTTTCGTATTTGATGACGCCGGTCTTGCCGATCACGATGCCTATGGCGAGCATGTTGAGCACCATGATGTTGCCGATCTCCAGGGCGATGTCGCTCATGGGGGCGGCCACGATCTGGACGTCGTCGCGTTTGCAGCCGTGGGGGCAGGAATTGGTGTTGACGATAACCACGCCGCCCTTGCGGACGGAGGGGGCGAATTTGTCCAACGAAGGCTGATTGAGGGCCACGAGGACGTCGGGATAGCTGACGATGGGCGAGGCGATGGGGTCGTCCGCCACGACGGTGGAGACGTTAGCCGTTCCGCCGCGCATTTCGGGGCCATAGGAGGGCAGCCAGGAGACGTTTTTGCCTTCGGCCATTCCGGCTTTGGCGATGAATTTGCCGATGGTGAGGACGCCCTGTCCGCCGAATCCGGCGCAGATGATCTCGGTCTTCATGATTGCGCTCCTTCGCCTTTGTCGCGGAAAACGCCGGGCTGGAAGAAGGGGATCATGTTTTCCTTTGCCCAATCGCGGGATTTGACGGGGTCGATGCCCCAGTTTGTGGGACAGGTGCTCACGAATTCGATGAAGGTGAAGCCGCGGCCTTCCTTGTTGTATTGGATGGCTTTGCTGACGGCTTTTTTGGCCTTGATGATCTCGGCGGGGCTGAGCAGGGAGACGCGCTCGATGTAGTAGGGCGCCACGAGCGTGTTCAGCAATTCGCAGACCCGGATGGGGTGGCCGATGTCCTCGGCGTCGCGTCCGTAGGGGCTGGTGGTGGTCTTCATCCCGGGGAGCGTGGTCGGGGCCATTTGGCCGCCGGTCATGCCGTAGATGGCGTTATTTACAAAGAACACGGACATCTTTTCGCCGCGGTTGGCGGCGTGGACGATCTCGGCGGTGCCGATGGCGGCGAGATCGCCGTCGCCCTGATAGGTGAACACGTGCATGTCCGGGCGGGCGCGTTTAATCCCGGTGGCGACGGCCGGAGCGCGTCCGTGGGCGGCTTCCGCCATGTCGAAATTGAAGAATTTATAGGCAAAAACGGAGCAACCGACCGGCGCGACGCCAGCCATTTGGTTGATCAGGCCTTGCTCTTCGACTGCTTCCGCGATCAGGCGGTGAGCCACGCCGTGGAGGCAGCCGGGGCAGTAGGTAAATTGGGTTGCGGTGAGGGTCTCGGGTCTTTTCGCGATCACTTCCATGGTTTCCTCCTAAAAGCAGTCTTTGAGCTTGGCTTCGACTTCGGCGGGGGTGAAGACGATTCCGCCGACCTTGCCCCAAAACTTGACCGGGACCTTTCCGCAGACGGCGATCTTGACGTCGTCCAGCATCTGGCCGGTGTTTAATTCGAACACGTAGACCTGTTTCACCTTGGGTCCGATCGCTTTGGCGATGGCTTCGTAGGGATAGGGCCAAACGTTGATGGGGCGAATCAGGCCGACGCTTTTGCCAGCGGTCTTGAGCTCGTCGACGGCGGATTTCACGATGCGCGAGGCGGTGCCCCAGGCGACGCAGAGGACTTCATTGTCCGCGCTGACGTTGTATTCTTCATAGCGGATTTCGTTCTTTTCGATCACCGCGTATTTATCGTAGAGCTTGTTGACGTGCTTTTCGAGGACGGTGGGGTCGATCTCCAGGGAGTTGATCTCGTGGTGGTGCTTGTTTGGAGCGTCCTGATTGGGGCAGATGCACCAGGTGTCGTGTTGATTTCCCAGTTCGTCGATCTCGGCCTGGGTCTTGGTGGGTTTAAATTCCACCGGCTCCATCATCTGGCCGAGCATGCCGTCGGCGAGGATCATCACGGGATTGCGGTATTTATCCGCGAGATCGAAGGCTTCGGCGGCCATGTCGGCAAATTCCTGGACGGAGCTGGGCGCGAGGACGATCAGGCGATAATCGCCGTGTCCGCCGCCTTTGACGGCCTGAAAGTAGTCGCCCTGGGCGGGTTGGATGTCGCCGAGGCCCGGACCGCCGCGCTGGACGTTGATGATCACCGCGGGCAGTTCAGCGCCGGCGATGTAGGAGATCCCTTCCTGTTTGAGCGAAATGCCCGGCGAGGAGGAGGAGGTCATCACCCGCTTTCCGGCGCCGGCGGCGCCATAGACCATGTTGATGGCGGAGACTTCGCTTTCGGCCTGGAGGAAGACTCCCCCCACCTTGGGCATCATCTTGGCCATGTATTCGATCAGTTCGCTCTGGGGCGTGATCGGGTAGGCAAAATAGAGGCGGCAGCCGGCGCGCATGGCGGCTTCGGCGACAGCTTCGTTTCCTTTCATCAAAATCTTCGACATCAGTACCTCACTTTTCGATCGTGATCGCTACGTCCGGGCAGGTGGTGTAGCACATTTTACAGGCGATGCAGGCTTCCTGGTCGAAGCATTCCGCGTAGTGGTAACCCTTGGCGTTGATGTTTTCGGAAAACCTGATGATCTTCTTTGGACACGACGCGATGCAGAGCCCACAACCTTTGCAATAGTTCGGATCAACCGACATTCTGGGCATGTTCGTTCTCCTTCGGTTTTTAGAATTTTTTCCTGCTGCGATAAACGATTTTCGAGGCGGTTTCTGTCAAACTATTTCTTTTTTCCCGGTCACGGATTTGCCTCCGGCCGAAATCGGGTCGATAATGCCTCAAAAGTGAGCCGAAAAGGTACCTGAGCGGCACGGTAAGGGGCTTCACGCGGCCAGTGCAAAAGACTGACGTTCATCGTTTTAGCTCAAAAAGATGAAAAAATGTCTTGACATATTTGGGCGGGTTCAGAAGTTACGATCCGAGACTTAAGTAAAAATCAAACGGAAATGATATGAAGAAACAAACCAAAAAACTGTTTGCCACCGCCTTCGCGATCTGGTCCTGCTTTATCGGGCCGATCATCGCCGGGACCGTGACAGACATTCGAAACGATGACGCCCTGACGCCGAGCGCCGGGATGGTGATCGATTCGCTGATGACGCAAGAACCCCCGGGAACCCTCGACCCGCCGCCGGGCGAGCTGTGGCTCTCCTCCTACTATGGAGGCAGTTTTCACGGCCGATACACAGCCAGCGGTGAAATCTACAACAAATACGCGCTCACCTGCGCCCATAAGACCCTCCCCTTCAACACCCGCCTCAAAATCACCAATCCCAACAATGGCAAGAGCATCGTCGTGCGCGTCAACGACCGGGGCCCCTTCTTCCGCAACCGGAAGCTGGACCTCTCCTACGGCGCCGCCAAAGAGATCGACATGCTGGCAGCCGGAGTGCTAAAACTGAGGGTGGAAATCCTACCCAACGAGAGGATCACCCAGACCGACAGCGAGACCATCGCCTCCAGCCGCGGCTAACAGCAAAACGATCCCAAACCTGGAATCAAACGTTACCCATCCATTGAGTAAGGCTTGATTCCATTTTTGTAAGGAGACCAAAATGCCCCCCAAACCGCAAAACCTGATCATCTCCGCGCCCGTCCAAGCCGCGCTGTCAAACGACAAACCGGTGGTGGCGCTGGAATCCACGGTGCTCACCCACGGGCTGCCCTATCCGGACAGCCTGAAAATACTGCGTGAACTGGAACGGCTGATCGAATCCGCTGGCGCGGTACCGGCCACGATCATCGTCTGGCAGGGAGAAGCCCGCGTCGGGTTGGACGAGGAGCTGGTTGAAGCCCTGGAGCCCGCTCTGCGCAAGGGCGGCGCCTTTCGTAAACTGGGCCGCCGCGATTTGCCCCTGGCAATGGCATCCGGTTACAGCGGCGGAACCACCGTCTCCGGCACCATGCTGTTGGCATGGCAGGCGGGGATCGAGGTCTTCGCCACGGGCGGAATCGGCGGAGTGCATCAGGGTTGGGGCGAAACTTTGGACATCTCCAGCGACCTTAGCGCGTTGGCGCAGATCCCGGTGACGGTCGTCAGCGCTGGCTGCAAGGCGATCTTGGACATCGCCGCCACACTGGAGTATCTGGAAACCCTCGCCGTGCCCGTCCTCGGCTGGCAGGTCGACCGCTTTCCGCTTTTCTACACCAGGGACAGCGACTATCGCATCGACCCAATCGACAGCCTGGAGCAGTTTGCCGCCTTCCACCGCCATCACAGCGACCTCGGCGGCGGCGGAATCCTCGTCGCCAATCCGATCCCCGCGGCGGACAGCATCCCCGCGTTGCATCTGACCTCCGACATCCAGGCCGGCATCGTGACGGCGAAAGTCCAGGGCATCGGCGGCAAAGAGCTGACGCCATTTCTGCTTGACTTTCTGGCGCAGCACACAAAAGGTGAATCCGTGCGGGCCAATCTGGCTTTGCTGAAAAACAACGCGCTGCTGGCGGCGAAACTGGCGGGAGCGCTGAAAGGAAGGACCGAAGCGTGAAGATCTACATTTCCATCGACATGGAGGGGATGCCCGGAACCTTTAACTGGGAACACGAAAAGACCGACCGGCCGGCGGTGCGGCGCAACATCACGCGCCACGTCCAGACTGTTTTGGAAGCGGTCCTGGCGACACCCCAGGCAGCCGCGATCGACGGCATCGTGATCGCGGACTCCCACAGCGCGGGCGACAACCTGGATTACTCGATCACCGCCCTCGATCCGCGCGTGGAGCTGATCTCCGGCTATCCGCGCCCCTGCTACATGATGCCGGATTTTTCCGCCGACTACAGCCAGGTCTTCCTGCTCGGCTACCACAGCGGCGTCGGAGCCCTGCGCGGCAACATGGACCACACCTATTCCAGCAGCCGCATCCACAAGATCTTCATCAACAGCAAACCGATGAACGAAACCCTGATCAACGCTGCCTACGCGGGCCATTGGGGGGTTCCGGTCAGCCTCGTTTCGGGCGATCTGGCGCTTGCCAGTGAGCTGAAGGTGCCAATGCCGTGGCTGGAATTCGTGACCACCAAAAAGGCCCTCAGCCGCTCTGCCGCGCGCAACTATTCCCAGGCCAGCGTGGACGCCGCAGTCCGCCAGGCCGTCGCCAACGCGCTGGCGAAGCCGTCAAACTCGCTCCCCGTCTACAAATTTGACGCCCCGATCACCCTCAAAATAGAGTTCATGACCACCGCCAACGCGGATCAGGCCTGCCTGATGCCCCACGTGAAGCGGCTGGACGGCAGAACGATCGAATACCGCGAGGACGACTACGCGGTGCTGTTTGAAGCGATAATGGCCCTGGTGACGCTGACTTAGCGACGCCCTAACAAAGGAGACGACATGGCAAACGATCTGGTGACCATCGCCCAGTTTGACGACAACTTCGAGGCCGATCTGGCCAAGGCATTGCTGGAGGACAACGGCATCAACGCCCACCTGAAGAACGAGCTGACCTTCTCGCTGGTGCCGGGCATCGCCACGGACCGCTTTTACATCGAGCTGCAGGTGGCCGCCGAAGACGAGGAGCAAGCCCGCGAAGTGCTCTCCACCCAGCGCAGCTCTTCGGAGATCAGAGACATCCTCGTGGCCGAATCCGCCATATTGGAAGGGCATTTCAAGCTCACTTCCGGCAAACACAGCAACATGTACATCGAAAAGATCCGCCTCTTCCAAAACCCCGTCGCCACCGAGCGGATCTGCCAACTCCTGGCCGAATTGCTGGAACCCTACGAATTCGACACCGTGGTCGGCCCCGCCTACGGAGGCATCGTCCTGGCCTTCGAAGTGGCGCGCATCCTCGGCTCCGGCTTCATCTTCACCCAACGCAAAGACGGCGAAATGGTGATCCGCGGAGGCTTTGACCTCTCCGAAGTCAAAAAAGTGGTGGTGGTCGAAGACATCCTCACCACGGGCGGTTCTGTGGTGGAAGTGATCGCCTGCCTCAAGGCCAAAGGGATAGAGGTGGTCGCCGTGGCCGCGATCGTGGACCGGGGCGGCGGCAGGGTGGATTTTGGCAGCCCCTTCCTCAAGCTGTTGGAACTCGACATCCCCACCTGGGAAGCCGATGCCTGCGAGCTTTGCCAGCAGGGCATTCCCGTCGACCAACCCGGCAGCAGCGACAAGAAAGCCTAAGCCGCGATGGACCTGGCGGTTGTCGCCCTCACGGGGGAAGATCACGCTTTTCTGAGCTCGGTCTGGAAGTTTTTTCCTTTCCAGCCGGGGGCGCGGTTTCACTATTTGTATGTCGACTCGGGCGATTATTGCCTGCCGGAGCGGGAAGAGTTTGCCGCTATTCCTTTACCAGAGGACGCCGCTGACGCCGCGAAACTGATCCAGACTCATCTGAAAAACATTCCCGGAATCCGCCTCTGCTTTGCCAGCCTGGCGTCGTTCCGCGCCTGGCAAACCGCCCTCGGAGTGGACGCGGCGACGCTTTACTACGACGGCAATCACAACCTGCTGGACCTTGCGGATGTCCCCGCCAGGGAGCGGCAAAACGTCGCCAAACTGCCTCTGGACCGGCTTCAGAACTCTCCAGCCGCTCTCTGTGGCGAGGAAACGCCATTCGGCTCCAACGCGGCCGTCCACGCTGACCTGGCCAGCTTTTTCGCGGGTCCCGCGCCAGCGCTGTTACTGACCGCCAACAGCCATCTCTGCGCCTCCGCCCAAGCCCTGCAGCCAAGTCGCTACAGCGTCTTTCACCTCTGCGGGGGCGAGTTGCAGTTCAACCTCGCCAGCGGCGCGGCGAAACCGGACTTTCTACTGGCCCTCAACCGTCTCGCCGCGGCCGCCGAAGGGCAGGGCGAGATCGATCCCGACGGATTTCACCGCCAGAACAACCGTTCCTACTCGTTTTTCGCGGATTATTACGACGACTATATGTCGCACGTGTGTTACGACGATTGGGTGGGCCTGATGCTCGGCTGGTACCGCAAGTTTTGCAAAACCCCGCTGAAACGGGTGCTGGAGCTCGCCTGCGGGACCGCCAACGCCTCCGAGATCATGGTGTTTAAAGGCCTGGAGGTGGACGCCTGCGACAGCTCGCCCTTCATGCTCAATGTGGCGGACCGCAAAGCCTTCAAACCCAATCTGTACTTGGCGTCCATGGTCGACCCCATCCCGCGGGCGGACTACGACCTGATCTTTTGCCTCTTCGACAGCATCAACTACCTGGAACGCAAGGCCGACGCTCGGACGCTGATCGCCAACGCCAGCGCCGCCCTCAAACCAGGCGGGATCTTCATCTTCGACATCTCGACTTTGATGAACAGCCTCCAAAATTTCAACGAAACCATCTCCTACAACCGCGTCCGCGATGGCTACATCGTCCACACCTCGGACTTCGAACCGCTTTCCAACCGCCAACTCACGCATCTGACCCTCTTCCGCAAGAGTGGCCTGGGCTTTGAACGCTTTGAGGAACGCCATTCCCAGCGGGTCTATCGGGTCACGGAACTGATCGAGCTGATCGCCGGCGGGGAACTCAAGCTGCGCGGCGTCTTCAGCCCCGACGAAGCCGCCAACCTCATCCGCAAAAACGGCAACGACCTGGACAACCGCCACGCGCGGCTGTTCTTTGTCTTGCAAAAGGACGCGTGAACGAGCTCTACGCCCACGATCTGGCCTGCGGCTACGATCCGGCGCGACTGATCGGGATCGATGAAGCCGGACGCGGCGCTTTGGCCGGACCGGTGGTGGTAGCGGCTGTTTGCCTGGATTACGGAGGGGAGTTCGACGGACTCAACGACAGCAAAAAGCTCAGCCCCGCCAGGCGTGAAGCGCTGTTTGAGCTGATCATCGCCAGCGCCCGCGCCTATCGGATCGTGGAGGTCGGACCGGACTACATCGACGCCCACAACATCCTCCAGGCCACGCTGAAAGGGATGTCCGAGTCCGCCGCGGGATTGCTTGCGACCCCCAGCCACTGCCTCATCGACGGCAACCAGATCCCCCCTAGCCTCGCCGGATGGGCTTCCGCGGTCGTCAAAGGCGACGGCTGGCACGCCTGCGTAGCCGCCGCGTCGATCCTCGCCAAAGTCCACCGGGACCGCCTGATGGTCGCGCTACACGATGATTTCCCCAGCTACGGCTTCGACCGCCACAAGGGCTACGGAACAGCCCTGCACCTGAAAGCCATCGCCGACCACGGCCCCTGCCCCATCCACCGTTTCAGCTTCTATCCCGTCTCGGTATTCAAATCCAGAGGTTGACCATCAAATAGCGTTCTTTCCACTTTTGGTTAACAGCAAGATCGCGATACCGCTCCACACCTTTTCCCGCCTCCATTTCACGCCAAAGATTCGCCCAAGACATCCCCAACTTTATTGGGAGTGTATTGGGCGAGTATGAAAAGGGCTCATCGAGCGGGAAAAGGCGTGAAGCTGTCTATGACGATGGTTTGGTACGCATCAAACCCAATCCGGGCGCAGCATTAACCACTAACTCACTAACTCATTAACCTGTTAACCCGCTAACCCGTTAACTCTTTCCGCGCAGCACCAACTCCGCCAACGGTTTCCTTTCCTGCAGTTCCAGCTCTCGTTTCTGGTTGAATTCCGATAGCGTCGCCGGATCGCCCAGATAGCCGATCGCGATCATCGTCATCGGTTCGATGTCTTCCGGCAGGTCGAAGTGGGCGCGCACTTTTTTCTTGGAAAAACCGCCCATGCTGTGCACGTAGAGGTCCATGCAGGAAGCCTGGGTGGTGAGGTTGCCGATCGCGAGGCCGAGATCGTGGCCGGCCCAGGGGTTGGGCTTGCCGTCGGCGGCGAAATTGGTCTGAACCATTGTCAGCATCAGCAGGGGCGCGGAGCCTGCCCAGGCTTGGTTTCCCTCCAGCAAACAATCGAAGAGCTGGCGATACAGCTCAGAGCCGTCGTTGAGCGACCAGATGAAGCGCCAGGGCTGTTCGTTGATGCAGGAAGCCGCCCAACGCGCCGCTTCCAAGAGGGTCAGCGCCTCGGCGGTGGATATGGGTTTATCCGCGAAAGCACGTGGGCTCCAGCGTTTTTGCAGCAGGTCGCAGATGGGATGGTCAAAGCTCGGTTTGGGTTTCATGGTTCTCTCCTATGGGGTGTTTATCTCAAATCTGATCTCTGGCAGCCGGCGCCGCGGCAGGCTTTCAGCCTTGGAGGCAAAGGTCGCTTTCGCGGTGGTTTTTGACCTCGGCGACGTAGAAATAGAGCAGTTCCTCCATTTCCGGCACGAACCGCAGGGGGGTGAAATCCTCTGGCAATGATGCAGCCAGGCTTTTCGCGGCGGCGAGGGCCTCCCGGTATTTCTCCACCGGCGTGGGTAGCGGCGCGTGGACGAAATCCCCGCCCGCGTAGACTGTTTCGATGTCCAGACCGATGGCATTCGCCGCTTCGGCGCCAATCAGGCTGCGGTGTTCCCAAATGCCGCTCTTGATGTCGAAAACGTAGCTGGGCAGGAATCTATGGGCGTGGGCGACCGCGAACTTCAGCGCCGCGATCAGGTAGTCGAGTTCGGCTTCGTCCATCGAGTAGTGCAGGTTGAGCCTGGCGAAACCGGGACGGAAGCCGGCGTAGCCGGCATTGGTGATCAGACAGCGGTAGAAGGCGGAGTGCGTCTTTCCGATGTTGAGCAGGGAATGTCCGTAGGGCCCCGCGCAGGCGCATCCGGCGCGGGTTTGGATCCCAAATAGGTCGTTGAGCAGGCGGGTGACGAATTTGGGGTGCAGCATCCGGTCCTGGTGGCGGATGTTGAAGGGAATGATGGGGACCTTCCGCTCAAACTCCAGCGGTCCGTAGAAAATGATGCCCGGCTCGTCTTTGAAAGCGTCCATGAACCTGTTGTAGTAATGCCTTTCGATCTCTTCGATGGCGTCCGTTCCCACCCGCTCCTTCAGTTGAAAAGCGAGGCAGGACCTCAGCGTTTGCAATATCCCCGGAGTGCCAGGTTTTTCGCGGGTTTCGATGTCTTTCACGTATTCATCGACGGATTGGGAGACAAACTCGACGGTTCCGCCCGCGGCCACCGTCGGCGGGAGCGTCTCAGGATAGATATTTTTGTTGATGACGAGGATGCCGCTGGTGCCGGGGCCGCCCAGATATTTGTGGGGCGAGAGGAAGATGGCGTCGAAACGGCTCTCGGGATCGCGGTTCATGTCGATCGGGACGTAGGGCGCGCAGGCGGCAAAATCGAAGCAGGCGATGGCGCCGTGCCGGTGGAGGATCCTGGCCACGGCATAGACGTCGGTTTTGAGGCCGGAAACGTTGGATGCGGCGGAAAAGGAGCCAATCCTGCAGCGATGGGCGTATTGGGGATCGGACACCGTGGCTTCCAACCTGGCGAGGTCGATCCCGCCATCCTCGCCGAGGGGGATCTCCACGATGTCGCAGAGGGTTTGGCGCCACATGATCTCGTTGGAATGGTGTTCGTAGGGGCCGATGAACACGATGGGCCGCGTCTGGGCGATGTAATCCAGCAATTGCTGGTTGCAATCGCCCTTGGCGGGATAGCGGAGCAGGCAACTGCGCAGAAATTCGTTGATCCGCTCATGGGTGGCGGGAGACCAAAACACGCCCAATATCTGTTGCAGCCGCGTGATGGCGCCGGTTGAGCCGGATTCCGTGAAGATGATCCGTCCGTCGGGCCCGGCGTTGACGATCCGCTTGATCGTCCGCTCCGCTTCGTGAAAAAGGCGGGTCATCGTCTGGCCGGTGAAATCGTCCTCGGTGTGCGTATTGGCGTAAAACTGGAGGACGCGCTGCAGATGGTTTTCGATGCTGTGCAAGCCTCTTCCGCTGGCGGTGTAATCCGCGTAGACCAGCGGCCGTTCCCCGTAGGGAGTGGCGAACATCATGTTGCGGCCGATGATATCCCGGCGCAGCCATTCCAGATCCGCTATCCGTCGCCTGACATCCATGTCTGTAAACCTCACCTGATTTGCTGGCTGAAACTTCAGGATTTCAGCCGCGGCGCTTTGACGGCAATCCTGACAAACCGCCCTTTATCGTCAATGGATAATTTTGACCTGCGAAAATACCTTTGCCGGAGCAAGGCGGCAAAACCTGCCACAGGCGGCGCCTGACCCTTGAAGAGCAATTTGCTGGCCAGCATTTCAGAAAAGGACTTGACCGATATCCGGCACCGGGGATTATTGAGAAAATTTATATAGGGAGCCCCGCACGATCGCCGGCCCCTGCGCGAGTTTGCCGCTGTCGCTACAGCAGCTTTGCCGGTCTCCGGCGGCAGGCGCGGGTCTGGATCACGCGGGAAACATCTGTCAATATGGACTTCAGCGTATCCGTCGTTCAGTTTCAACCCCAATTGTTAGATCCTCAGGCCAACCTGATCGCCCTCAGCTCAATGCTGTCCGGGCTGAAGACCGATCTGGCCGTTTTGCCCGAGCTATGCCTGTCCGGCTACGCGCTCACCAGCCTGGCGGACGTTGACGCGATGAGCGAGGAAGTTCCGGACGGCATCGCCTATCAGTCATTTCAAGCGCTGGCCTGGGAAAAGCGGATGAGCATCGTCTACGGATTCATCGAAAAGCGGGACGGCAAATATTACAACGCCTGCGCGCTGGTCAATCCGGACGGCAGCGGCTACGTGTATCGCAAGACCCACCTCTATTTGATCGAAAAACGCCTCTTCAGCCCCGGCAACACGGGTTTGAAGGTCTATCCCGCCAAACACGGCGTCAAGGTCGGGATGATGATCTGCTTCGACTGGCAGTTTCCCGAAGCCGCCAGAACCCTCGCGCTCAACGGCGCCCAGATCATCTGCCACCCCTCCAACCTCGTCCTGCCGTGGTGTCAGCAAGCCATGCTCACCCGCTCTTTGGAAAACCGCGTCTTTTCAGTCACCTCCAACCGAATCGGAGAAGAACCGTATGGCAGCGAGAGCTTCACTTTCACCGGCCAAAGCCAGATCATCGGCACCAAGGGCGAGATTTTGACCCGCCTCGGCGAAAGCGAAACGGGGGTCCACACCTGCCAGATCGATCCCGACCTGGCTTTGGACAAAACAATCTCCTACCTGAACAACGCCTTCACCGACCGGCGTCCCGAGCTCTACGAACTGTGAACGATTCCGTCAAACACGAAATGGAACGCCTGCGCGCGGAGATCGAGCGCCACAACGTGCTCTACTACGAGCTGGCCAATCCGCTCATTTCCGACTATGAATATGACCAGTTGGTGCGCCGGCTGCGCGATCTGGAGGCCCAGCTTTCCGCCGAGGAACGGGCGGAATCGCCTCTGGACAAGGTGGGCAGCGATCTCGGCCCCGATTCCGACACCATCCCCCACAAACAGCGCATGTACAGCCTGGACAACGTCTATTCCGCGTCCGAGCTGGAACAGTTTCTCCAAAAACTGGCGCTGGAAGAAGGCGGACTGCCCCGCCTCTGCGCCGAACTGAAGATAGACGGATTTTCCATCAACCTGTTTTACGACAACGGCTGCCTGGTCTACGCCACGACCCGGGGCGACGGCATTAACGGGGAGAAAGTCACGGACAACGTCTGCGCCCTGCCCGGCATCCCCAAAGAGATCAGCCACCTCTTCCCCATCGAGATCCGCGGCGAGATCTACATCCCCAGCGAGGATTTTGTGGCCCTTAACGAAGCGAGGGTCGCCAACGAGGAAAAACCCTTTGCCAATCCGCGCAACGCCGCCGCCGGCTCGATCAAGCTCAAGGACCGCGAATTGGTGAAAACGCGGCACCTCAACGCCATCTTTTACAGCGTGGGCCTCGCCGACAAACTGCCGGTGCAAACGCAATCCGGCCTGCTCAATTGGCTCTCCTCCCAGCGTTTTCCCATCAGCGCCAATCACCGGCTCTGCGCCAGCTACGCCGAAGTGCAGGAGTTTTGCGACCACTGGGAAAACAACCGCAACAGCCTGCCGTTCGAGATTGACGGCGTGGTGGTGAAGGTCGACGATTTTGCCCTGCAACGGAAACTGGGCTACACCGCCAAGAGCCCCAAATGGGCCATCGCCTACAAATTCAAGCCGCAGGAAAAGGACACCCGCCTGTTGGAAGTGCAGTATCAGGTGGGACGCACCGGCGCTGTGACCCCAGTCGCCATCCTCGACCCTGTCTACATCTCCGGCAGCACCGTGTCCCGCGCCACGCTGCACAACGAAGACGAGATCCGCCGCCTCGACCTGCATCTGGGCGATACGGTCACCTTGATCAAATCCGGCGAGATTATCCCCAAGATCCTCAAAGTCTCGCTGGATAAGCGACCCGACCAGACCAAAGCGGTGGAGTTTCCCACCACCTGCCCCGCCTGCCACAGCCATCTGGAACGCGACGAAGAGGGCGCGATCCGCTATTGCTCAAACTCCCAATGCCCCGCCCAGCTTCAACGGCGGCTGGAACACTTTGCCTCCCGCGACGCGATGGACATCACCGGCCTCGGCGAAAGCATGATCGCCAGGCTGCTGGAGGAGAAACTTCTGGCCGACATCGTGGGGATCTACCAGCTCGATTACGACCGCCTGGTCACCCTCGACCGCTTTGGCCAGAAGTCCGCGCAGAACCTGCTCAACGCCATCGAAGCCTCCAAGGAACGCAATTTCGACCGGGTCCTCTTCGCCCTCGGCATCCGCTATGTAGGCACCATCACAGCCCGCAACCTGGCGGAATATTTTGGCGATCTGGACAGCCTCGCCGCGGCGGATTATGACTCTCTCATCCAGGTGCCGGAGATCGGCGCCAAGGTCGCCGCCGCCGTCAGAGCCTATTTTGAAGTGCCGGAAAACATCACCCTCGTCAACCGCCTGCGCGCGCTGGGCCTCAGTTTCACCTATAGAAGGATGGTCAGGTCGGAACTGCTGTTGGGCAAAACCTTTTTGCTCACCGGGACCCTCGAAAACCACTCCCGCAAAGAGATGGAAGCTTTGATCATGAGCCACGGCGGACGCATCGTCAGCGGGGTCAGCCCCGCGCTGGATTACCTTGTGGTGGGCGATAAACCGGGCTCGAAGCTGGACAAGGCCAAAAAGATTCCGACCATCCGGGTGCTCGGCGAAGACGAGTTGCTGGCGCTGCTGGAGCCCTAAAGGTGAAGATCCTTTCCCGCTATATCCTGAAAGAACACGCCGTGCCCTTCACGCTTTCGGCGCTGGTGATCACCTTCATCCTGCTGATCGACCGCGTGATCGACCTGATGAACGTGATCATCGAAAAGAAGCTGGACCTCTCCACCATCGGAGAGCTGTTTGCCCTCTCCCTGCCTTACATGCTGGCGCTGTCGATCCCCATGGCAGTGCTGGTGGCGACCATCCTCGCCTTTGGCAGGATGTCCGTGGACCGCGAGACGATCGCCATGAAAGCCAGCGGGATCAACGTCTATCAGATGTTGAAGCCGCTGCTGGTCGCGGCTCTGCTCCTCACCGGGCTGATGATCTATTTTAACCACTGGTTTCTGCCGGACACCAACCACAAGCTGAAAAACCTGATGAACCGCATCGCTTACTATAAACCGATGACCATCATCAAGCCCAACGAATATACCCAGATCAAGGACTACACCGTGTTTTGCCAGGAAAACAACGCCGACGAGCTGAAGGACGTGCTCATCTACGAACGCAGCCAGACCCGGCTGCCGAAGGTGGTTTTGGCCCGGCGGGGCAAGGTGCAGCAGCTTGACAAGGGCAACACCCTCAGGATCAACCTCTTCGACGGCGAAATGCACGAACGCAGCGACCTCAAACAGGAAGAGTATACCCACACCAGGTTTAAGACCCTGACCATCTTTCTGCGCGATCTGAGCACCAACCAGGATTACTACGAGGGCAGCTACCGCTCCGACCGCGAAATGAACTACCCCCAGCTGATCGCGGCCATGCAGGACAAACAAAAGGAGATCCGGGACAAAGCCGGTGAAGCCCAAAACCTCCAGTCCCGCCTCTCAAAACTGTCGGCCCAGCCCCAGTCCTTTGCCAACAGCGCGGATGTTCGCCGTCTGAGCAATATGCGCCAAATGGCGCAGGACCGCCAAAAGGAATTGGAAAACGGCTACCGGTCACTTCAGGTGGAATACCACAAAAAGTTCTCGCTGTCATTCGCCGTGCTGATCTTTGTCTTGATCGGCATCCCGCTGGGCATGATGACCCGCAGCAGCGGGCTGGGGATGGCCTTTTCCGTCTCGTCGGTGATCTTTCTGATCTACTACGTTGCCCTCACCGGCGGCGAGCAACTGGCCGACAAAGGCCTGATGAGCCCCTTCCTGTCCATGTGGATATCAAACTTCGTCTTCCTTGCCGCGGCGCTGGTCCTGATCTATCTCTCGCTCAAGGAAAAGCAACTGCTGAACCTCAACCTGCTCACCTGGCGGCTTTCCCACCGGAAAACAAAGAAAGAAGCCACACCGGACGAGCTGATCCATTAAAACTATGCGCATCCTGGACCGCTACATCATCCGCGAATTCCTGAAGACCTACCTGATCATCTTCTTCAGTTTCGCCACCGTCTTCATCGTCATCGACGTCATCGACAATCTTCCCCGCCTGTTGCGCAGCGGCACGACCCTCGCTCTGGCGGTCGAATATTACCTCCTCCGCTTGCCCTACCTGATCGTCCTGACCTCGCCGGTAACGGTGCTGCTGACGGGTCTGTTCCTGATGAATTCGCTATCCAAATACAACGAAAGCGTGGCCATCCGCGCAGCCGGGGTCAGCATCAAGCGGGCGATGTTGCCTCTGTTTGGGATCGGTTTGCTGGTCAGCGTCGGCATCGCCCTGATGGGCGAATATCTGCTGCCGTGGGCGGAAAAGACCCGCAGCTACGTCTACAACGTCCAAATCAAGGGCGAGCAGCCCGACGACCAACTGATCAAGGCCAGGGTTCACTATCAGGGAAAAGAGAACGATTTCTACTACTTTGGCTCCTTCGACGGGCATCAAAACACGCTGAGGGTCATCGACCTCACCAGATACGATCCCAAGGACAAAGAGATCTCGGAACACGTCACCGCCACCGCCGCCGACTGGATCGACGGCAAATGGACCCTCCGGGATTGCGAGATCAGACGGTTTGACAAAGGCCGGCAGATCTACTATCAGTATTACAAATCCACCTCCATGCCGCTGTTGGAGGTCAAACCCGAGGATTTCACGCGGATCACCAAAAAGACCACTTCGCTCAATTTCTTCGAGCTGCAAAGCTACATTACCCGCCTGCAAAAGATGGGCGAAAAGGCCAACCGCGAGATCGTCGACCTGCACATGAAGATATCCTATCCGCTCACCAACCTGATCGTGATCTGTTTCTTCATCCCGATCGCCACTTCCAACATCCGCTCCAAGGGCCGCGGGTTGATTTTCCTGCTCGGACTGGTGGTTTGTTTCGTCTACCTGATCGTGGTGCGGATCGTGCAAAGCCTCGGCTACAACGGCGTCATACCGCCTCAAATAGCGGCCTGGGCGCCAGCGGCCTTCTTCACCCTGCTCGGGCTTGTCTTTGTCCACAAAGCCGAGATCTGATCCCCCGCCAAAAAAAACCTTGAACGAAAAGCCTGTCTGAAAATATTGGCACTCTCATACAGAATTTTACCCACCGTGGAGGAATAAATGCTCGAAGTCCTTAGAAAACAACAAAAAGTGATCGTCTACGTTGTAGCGATCTCGTTCATCATCGGCCTTGGCGCCGGCGGGATCTTTGGCGGCAGCCAGATCGCGGAGATCTTCACCGGCCGCTTTTTGGGAAAGGTCAACGGAACCAAGATCACCCAGCCTGAATACGAAAAGAAGATCCAGGAATACACCGAACGCTACCAGCAGCAAGGCCAGAACATCGACGACCAGATGCGCCAAAACATCCTCTATTCTGCGTGGGACGAATTGGTCGCTAATGCCATTTGGGATCAGCAGATCAAGAAAAACAAGATCAAGGTCAGTGAAAGCGACATCAAGACCGCGATCCTCAACGACGTCCCCCAGGACGTGCTTCAGATCCCGGATTTGCAGACCAACGGCATCTTTGACCGCTCGAAATACATCCAGGCCTTGAACAACGTCCCCGAATTCCGCCAGCAGATCTATGACTACATGCTGGTCTATCTGCCCCGCAAACAGTTGCAGGACAAGATCAAAAAGCAGGCCAACATCACCGCGGACAGCCTCAAGGCCGAATACACCAAGGATTCGAACTCCGTCACCGGCAAGGCGATCTGGTTCGATTACAACCTCTCCGAACCGGTTACCGTCACCGACGCCGAGATCAAAAAGCAGTACGAAGCCAAAAAGGAAACCGAATTCAAGAAAGGCCCCGCCACCAAGCTGAAATACATCGCCATCGAGACCAAACCCTCGGATGCCGATTACAACGAGATCAAGCTCGAAGCCGAAAACATCTACAACCAGGCCATCAAGCCGGGCGCCAGCTTCGCCCAATTGGCTGACCAGTATTCCGACGACACCGGCTCCGCCCGCAACGGCGGTTCCCTCGGAGCCTTTGGCAAAGGACAGATGGTGCCGGAGTTTGAAAAGGCCGCTTTCGCTCTCAAGCCGGGACAGATCGCCAAACCGATCAAGACCGATTTCGGTTGGCACATCATTCGCTGCGATTCCCTCGTTTCGACCGATCCCGCCAATCCCCAGATCGGCGCCAGCCACATCCTGCTCAAGGTCGAAGCCTCGGACGCCACCCTCAACGCCTTGCAGGTAAAGGCCGAACAGGTTCGCGACCTCGCCCGCAGCAAGGACATCGACGAAGCCGCCAAGAAGTTCAAACTGGAAGCAGTCAACAGCGGCTGGCTCGCCCACGATCAGGAACAGATGCAAGGCATCGGCCAGCTTCCCGCTCTCTACAAATTCATGAAATCCAAAGGCGCCGGCAAGGTTTCCGAGATCCTCAGAGACCAACAAAAGCGCTATATCATCGCGCAAATCGTGGAAAACAAAAAGGTCTACTACGAAGATTTCGAGACTGTGAAACTGCGCGTGAAATTCGACCTCGAAAAACAGAAAAAGATCGCCAACATGAAGGCCAAGGCGGAAGCTTTTGCCAAAGCCACACCTCAGGCCAACTGGCTCAACGCCGCTCAGGCCGCGGGCTACAAGATCATCGACCTGGCCGGCCACAAGGATAAATCCTATCTGCCGACCGTCAACGCGATCAGCGCCGAGTTTTCCAAAGCCGCCCTCGCCCTCAACCAGGGCCAGTGGTCGCCCCTCGTTTCCACCAAGGAAGGCCAATTTTTGATCTACGCCGCCGAGCGGGTCAAACCGGACTACGCGTCTTTCGGCAAAGACAAGGCCAAGCAGGACGAACTGCGCAAGCGCCTTGAGGACGCCGCCTTCAACCGTTGGTATCAGCAGACCCGCAAGGATGCCAAGATCGTCGACAACAGGGACAAATACGGATATTAAGCCGGCATGAGCAAATTAATGGCCGGCGTTAGCGGGGTTCGGGGCGTCTTTGCGGACACCCTGAACCCCGAAATCGTGCTGCGCTACGCGGCGCGTTTCGGCGAATTCATCCGTTCCCACACAGCCAACCCCGCCTCCGCTTCCCGACCTCTGATCGTGGTCGGACGCGACTCCCGTACCACAGGCCCCGCCGTGCTTTCAGCCGTTCTCAGCGGGCTACTGTCGGTCGGTTGCGATGTGGTGGAGATCGGCATCGTGGCAACCCCCACCGTGCTTTTGAACGTGCAAAGGTTCAACGCCCAGGGCGGCATCGCCATCACGGCGTCCCACAACCCCCCGGAATGGAACGCCATGAAGTTTGTGGACGGCGACGGGATGTTTCTCTCGGCTGACAAGGCCTCGGCCTTTCTCGCTTCCATCGGCGGCACCATCGCCTGGCAGGATTGGAGCGGCGTTGGCACCCTGCAGACCGCTTCGGACGCCATCGTCCATCATGTCGAAAAAGTTTTGGCGATCAGCTATCTGGACCTCGATCTGATCCGTTCCAAACGGTTTAAGGTGGTTTTAGATTCGGTCAACGGCGCCGGCGGACTCGTTTCACCCCTGTTGTTGGACGCCCTCGGCTGCGAAGTGGTCTCCATCAACTCCGCCCCCACCGGCATTTTCGCCCATCCAGCGGAGCCGCTCAACCACAATCTGACCCAGTTGGAAGCAGCCGTCAAGGCCCACGCAGCGGATGTCGGATTCGCCACCGATCCCGATGTGGACCGGCTTTCCATCGTCAGCGAGCTGGGCGCCTGTCTCGGCGAGGAATACTCCGTGGTCCTGGCCGAACTCTTCGTTTTGCCCAAACAAAAGGGCGATATCGTGGTCAACCTTTCCACTTCGATGATGTCGGACCGCGTGGCCGAACGCTTCGACGTCCGCGTTCACCGCGCCAAAGTCGGCGAGATCAACGTCGGCAAACTGATGCAGGAACTCGGTTCCCCCATCGGCGGCGAAGGCAACGGCGGCATCATCTGCCCCCAGGTCAACTACACCCGCGACGCGATCGCCGGCATGGCGCTGATCCTCGGGCTGATGGCCGAAAGCGGCAAAACGCTGTCGGAACTTGCCGCGGAGCTGCCCCGCTACCATTTCGCCAAAGACCGCGTGGAACTCGACCCCGCCAAAATGGATGCCGTGATGGCAGCCATTCCCTCGCTGCTAAAGGATTACGAGCTGGACACCCGCGACGGGATCAAAGCCGTAGCGCCGGACCACTGGATCCACATCCGCAAAAGCGGTACCGAACCGATCATCCGCGTCTACGCGGAAAGCCCTTCGGAACAGCGTTCCCGCCAGCTCTGCGCGGATGTCATCGCCGGCATCAACGCTGTGTAGCCCGCTCTGGCACCCATCAATATTCTTCATCCCGGACTCGTTCCGGGATTTTTTCTGCCCCTCTCCGCCCATATTGCACCGTTGAATGCCACGCAAATCCCACCCATACGCTTCCCATACAAAGTACTGTTTGTTTGCGTGAGCCGCTCTCAAGGCGCTTGGGACCGCGCTAAGGGCCAGTCTCGCTCCTGAAACAGGAAGCGGTGGGCAAACGCCACCGCTTCAAGCTTTCGAATTGCCCGGGATCCGTTTACTGCGCTATCTCGTAGCGCTTGCGGGCCGTGTGGTCCAATATCTTTTTACGCAGGCGGATGCTGTCAGGAGTAATTTCCAGCAGCTCGTCCTCGCCCACATATTCCATTGCCTGCTCCAGGCTGAAGATGCGCGGCGGGATCAGCTTGATGGCGTCGTCCTTGCCCGCGGCGCGATTGTTGGTGAGCTTCTTGCCCCGGCAAACGTTGATCACCAGGTCTTTGTCCTTGCTGTGCTGGCCCACCACCATGCCGCCGTAGACTTCCGTGTTCGGATTGATGAACAGGACGCCCCGCGGCTGGAAATTATTCAGCGAGTAACCCAGCGCGACCCCGCTTTCCATGGCCACCATGGAGCCGTGCTGCGAGCCGCTGATCTCGCCCTTGTGCTCTTCGTATCCGTAGAAACACTGGGTCATGATGCCCGTGCCCCGCGTCTCGGTCAGAAACTCGTTGCGGCAGCCGATCAGCCCCCGCGCTGGGATCTTGAATTCCAGGCGCGAATAACCGTCGATGGCGGGTGTCATGTTGATCACTTCGCCCCGGCGCTTGCCCATCAGGTCGATCACGGTGCCCACAAACTCCTGCGCCACGTCCACCACAGCCAGTTCCATCGGCTCCAGCGTCTTGCCGTCTATTTCCTTGAACAGCACGCGCGGTTTGGAGATCTGAAACTCATAGCCTTCCCGGCGCATGTTTTCCATCAGGATGGATAGCTGCAGTTCGCCCCGGCCTTTGACCGTGAAAGTATCCGCCGAATCCGTCCTTTCCACCACCAGCGAAACGTTGGTCTGCAGCTCTTTTTGCAGCCGCTCCCAGATCTTGTTGGAGGTGAGCCATTTGCCGGATCGGCCCATGAAAGGGGAGTTGTTGATGATGAATTCTATGGCGATTGTAGGTTCATCGATGCTGAAACTGGGCAGCGCGACGGGATTGTCTTTGTGGGCCACGGTTTCGCCGATGTCGATCAGTTCGAGGCCGGCAACCGTGACGATATCGCCCGCGTGAGCGATCTTCACTTCCTTTTTCTGCAGGCCGGAATAGGTGAAAAGGTTGCTCACCCGGCATAGGACGGTTTCCCCGCCGCGCTTGATCAGCATCACTTCATCGCCGGCGCGGACGCAGCCGTTGTGGATTTTGCCGGTACCGAGCTTGCCCAGATAGTTGTCGTATTCGATGGCTGAAACCAGCATCTGGAAAGCCTTGTTGCGGTTTCCCCGGGTATCGGGCACTTTGGCGATCACCATGTCCAGCAGGGGAAAGATGTTTTTCGGCGGATCCCCCAGTTCGTTCACCGCGTAGCCGTCTTTGCCGGAGGCATAGATCACGGGAAAGTCCAGCTGGTCGTTGTGGGCATTGAGCTCCAGAAACAGCTCGAAGATCATGTCCAACACGTCGTGGGGCCGCGCGTTGGGCCGGTCGATCTTGTTGATCACCACGATCGGCTTCAAGCCCATCTCCAGCGCGTTCTTAAGCACGTATTTGGTCTGGGGCATCGGCCCCTCAAAAGCGTCCACCAGCAGCAATACGGAATCCACCATCTTCATGATGCGCTGCACTTCGCCGCCGAAATCGGAATGCCCGGGAGTGTCCACCAGATTGATCTTGTAGCCGTTGTACATCAGCGAGGCGTTCTTGGAAAAGATCGTTATCCCGCGTTCCTTTTCGATGTCGTTGGAATCCATTATCCTGTCCACGACCTTCTCGTTATCCCGAAAAACCCCGGCCTGGCGCAGCATTGCGTCCACCAGGGTGGTCTTTCCGTGATCGACATGGGCGATAATGGCTATGTTCTTGATTTTATACATTGTTATCCTTGTTGGAACGAATCTCGACGCCATTTTCAGGGGGGAGCCCCATCCGTCAATGTAAGTTACCCACAGTATTGAAGTTCGTGGCGAAAACTCAATTCAAAAGCAGCCCTATCTGTGATCGCGGACCCCCAGCGGACTCCAACGCCTCTCCTGCAACCGATGACGTTCTATCGGGCAACCACACCCGATCAGTGCCTGAAACAGCCCTCCAGATGGTCGTTCACCATCCCCGCGGCCTGCATGAACGCGTAGCAGATCGTGCTTCCCACAAACTTGAAACCCAGCTTTTTCAGAGCGGCGCTCATCGCGTCCGACTCAGCCGATCGGGCAGGGATTTCGCTTTCAGTTTGACGACGTGGCTGCAACGTTTGACCGCCGGTGAACTGCCAGATATAGGCGTCGAAACTGCCCCACTCCTTCTGAACTTCCAAAAACAACCTGGCATTGGCGACCGTCGCCCAGAGTTTGGTTTTGTTTCGGATGATGCCGGGATCCTGGAGCAACTCAGCAACTATGTTCTCATTGTAGCGGGCGATCAAGGCTGGTTCGAAGTTATCGAAAGCCCTGCGGAAATTCTCCCGCTTCTTCAGCACGCAGGACCAGCTCAGCCCAGCCTGAAAGGCGTCCAGCACCATGAATTCGAACAGTTTCCGGTCATCGTGGAGGGGAACGCCCCATTCCTCATCGTGATAGCGGACCATCAGAGGATCCGAACCCGGCCAGGGGCAGCGTTTCAGTTCATCCATGTCACTACCTCAAACTACTTGATTCTCGTTTTGAGCCAGTTGGTCATCGCGTCGAGCGCGGCAGGCGCTATGGTCTGTTCGATGACGGCATACTCTTCGAAAGCGCCGGTTTCGCACTCTTGAAAGAGATGGTTGAGGCCTTTCAGCTTGAGCAGGGTATAGTCTTTGTTTTTGGCTTGTTTGAGCGCTTTGCCGATCGCTTTTAGATTCGGTTTGTAAGGCACCTGCAGGTCTTTGGTGCCATTGATCGCCAGCACCGGGCACTGAACCTTCCTCAAGGCCACGGCGGGGTCGAGCCGGAGGAAATGGATCATCCAGGGATTGCCGATCTCGGTCGCGAGTTGGTTGATCATAGTGTCTTTATCCACGCCTTTCGGAAGTTCCCATGATCCTTTGTCAAAGCTGGCCTCGGCCAATTGTCTGATCTCCGTTTTTACCGAGTTGATGTCGCCGTTCGCCAGCACTATGTCATAGATCGCCCTGTTGGCGTCCCGGGCCTCTTTGATATCTTTTTTGCTCGCGCCGGCAACCCGCATGAAGGCTTCCGACTGCATCAACAATAGTTTATCGCCCCGCACCCCCGTACCTGCCATCAGCACGATGCCTTTCACGTCCGGGGATAACGAAGCCGCCATCGGGGCGATGATCCCGCCCTCGCTGTGGCCGGCGATGCCGATGTCGCCGATGTCTTCGCGGGTTTTCAGATACTCGACCGCGGCCAAAGCGTCGGAAAGCAGATCCGCGGTGGTAGCCGCGCCAAAGTCGCCTTCGGATTCGCCCACGCCCCGGTCGTCATAACGCAGGACCGCCAATCCGTTGCGAGTAAAGTGATCCGCGATCACGAGGAACGGTTTGTGGCCCAACAGCTCTTCGTCCCGGTTTTGCGGGCCGCTGCCGCTGACCAGTATCACCGCCGGATAAACGCCCTTGCCCTCAGGCAGGGTCAGCGTTCCAGCCAATGCGAGGTCCGCTTGTTTGTTGTTGAAACGAACATCTTCCACTCGATAGGGAAAAGGCTCCTTGGGCTCCTGAGGCCGCACGAGCACAGGCTTTTCAACTTCGCCCCGGGTCAGTTCCAGCGGAAACTCGTAGCCCATCTGCTTGAAAGTCCCTTTGATCACGCCATCGGTCAATTCGCCGCTGTACTCGACCGGCGGAGTGTCCATCTGCAGGGTGAGCAACGGATCCGAGAAAACGACGCTGCGAACGGGCAGCCCAAAAACCTGCTGGTCGGGGCTATCCATAGTCGCGCTGAGGCTGTCCCCGGACTGAGTGAAATTGAACACTACCCGCAACTTTTGCCCGGCATCAAGGATGCCGCTCCAGCTTCCCGACAGGTCCGCAGCGCAAAGCAATGCGAGGCTGGCAAGCAAGGCAAGAACGATCATTAACTTTTTCATAACACACCTTTTATACAATAATTGATCTATTGCAATCCATCCTGGAGCGCTTGGCCTCGTTGTCAAGCCCAAAACTGCAGGCCAGCGTCGGGGGCGGATATCACTTGACGAAAATGGAAGCTCTGTCCTTATGGTAAAATCAAACTTTTTTAGTGCTAAAAGGAGACTATATGATGTCCGGCGGAAAAAACATGAACGACCTGATGAAGCAAGCCAGAAAGATGCAGGAAGAGATGATGAAATCCCAGCAGGAGCTGGAAAACAAGACTTTCACGGCCAGCTCCGGCGGCGGAATGGTCACGGTCGAGATGAACGGCAAGTTTGAACTCAAAAGCATCAAGATCGACCCCGAAGCGGTGGACCCCAACGACGTCGACATGCTTCAGGACCTGATCATCGCGGCCATGTTGGAAGCGCATACCAGGATCTCCGCGGCCAACGAAGAATCGATGGGAAAACTCACCGGCGGAATGAAGATCCCCGGCCTCTTTTAAATGCTCGTATCCCCGAGCCTCGAACGCCTGGTCCAAACCCTCAACCGCCTGCCCGGAATCGGGCGCAAGACGGCGCAGCGCCTGGCCTGGCACCTTGTCAGCCAGGACAAAAACAACGCCCTGGATTTGGCGGCAACGATCAAATCGACAGTAGAGAGCTTCACCGCCTGCACCCTGTGCAACATGCTTTCGGAAAGCGACCCCTGCCAGATCTGCGCTTCGCCGGAGCGGCTCGACGGCCTCATCTGCATCGTGGAAAACACCGCTGATATCCAGATCATCGAAAACATGAACGATTTCCGGGGCAAATACTTTGTCCTCGGGCATTTGCTCTCTCCCCTCGACGGCTTCGGACCGGAGCATATCCGCACCGACCAGTTGCTGCAAAAGATCGACCGCGAGCAACCGGAAGAAGTGATCCTGGCCCTCAAACCCTCCGCGGAAGGCGAAGCGACCATCCATTATATCTCTGAGATCCTGAAGGATAAAGGGACGCGGGTGACCCGCCTCTCCACCGGAATTCCCTTCGGCGGCGATCTGGAATACACCAGTTCCGTCACCCTCAGCAACGCCTGGAAGCGCAGGTATCCGGCCTGAATATGTTCACCGGCATCATCCAGGCCACAGCCAAAGTCTTGCGCAGCGTTCCCTCCGGCGGAAAACTGCTGGTCTCGGTCCAGCGTCCTGCCGGCTTCGCCGATCTCAAAGAAGGCGCCAGCATCGCCTGCGACGGCATTTGTCTGACCGTGATAGAGTTTGACGCGCGGAGTTTCACGGTTGAAGTGATGAACGAGACTGCCCGGAAAACAACTGCAGCCGGTTGGAAGGCCAGTGCTGTGCTCAACCTTGAGCCCGCTCTGCGGCTGGGAGACAGGCTGGACGGGCATTGGGTGCAAGGCCATGTCGACACCGTATCCTCACTTTTAGAAACCAAAACTGCCGGCGCGACTGCTTATCTTCGTTTCGCGCTGGATTCCCGGGATCGCGATCTGGTGGTGCCGCAGGGCTCGGTCGCAATCAACGGAGTCAGCCTCACCATCGCGGAACTGAGATCGGACAGCTTCAGCGTCGCCCTGATCGGCCACACACTGAAAAACTCCAACCTGAGCCAGCTGAAACCGGGATCTGCGGTCAATATCGAGTACGACATTTTGGGAAAATATATCCAACGCCGGCGGGATAACCCGTCTCTGAAACTGGAGAGCCTCTATGAACAAGGGATTTAGACTTGCCGGGATCGGCCTGTTACTGATCCTCCTGGCCGCTTGCGGCAGCAAAAAAAGCCCCACCGGCGGTCCAGTGGAAACCGATAAGCCAACCGTTCTCACCACATTGCCCGCCGAATTCGGCCAGATCACCAACGGCCGGATCGAGATCAATTTCTCCAAACATCTGGACAAAAGCACTCTGGCCCAGTCCATCTATATCTATCCGCCCATCCAAAATAAAAAGGTAACCGCGGACAAAAATACCCTGCAGATTAGGATCAACGAGGCTTTGAAGCCCAACACCAACTATTACGTGACCCTCAGCACGCGCCTGAAAGACGTGCGCGGCAACGCCCTCGCAACCAATCAGACTCTGGTCTTTGCCCATGGCGAACTAAACACAGGGCGGATTTCCGGCAATGTGATTTATGAAGACGCTGCCGATCTTGGCCTACCCATAAGGCTCAGCCTGCTTTCCGCCGATTCATTGATAGTTTGGGACGGATCGGTCCGCGGCCCGACTTACGCGGTGGAAGCCCTGAATCCGGCATCCTATATCCTGCGGGCGTTCATCGACAAAAACACCAACGGCCGTTACGACTTTTCCCGAGAACCCTTTTTCGAACAGAGTCTGGCCCTGAGCAAGGCCGCGAACGCGGATCTCAATCTGGCCTACGCGGACAGCACCAAACCGGTGATAAAGTCCGCCCGGGCGAAATCCAACCGCGAAATCGAACTGCAGCTTTCGGAACCGGTCGCCAGCTACGGCGCGGTGAGCATAAACGCTGTCCGCACCAGGCAGGAATTGCCGGTACTGCTTTCCAGCCTCGTTGGCGACAGACTGACCCTGCTCACCGAACCCCAGGACACCGTTTCCTACGCGGTGACCATGGTCGACCTGCGCGACGGCAAGGGCAACACCAACCTCGTCAGCCGGATCGAGTTCAGATCTTCCTCGCTTCAGGACACTGAACCGCCCAAAGTGCTATCCAGCAATCCGCGTAACGGGACTTCGGTCGGCAGCCTCCAGCCCGTCCTGGAACTGCGTTTTTCGGAGATCATCCCCCGCGCTCAGCTTAGCGTGCAGCTAACTTCTGATGAATCCAAAGCGCGCATTCCCCTGGACGTTCTGCATTCAGATGACAGCGTCTACCGCTTCAAACCCAGGCAGCCCCTGCAAAACTACCGCTCCCATGTGCTGACCGTCTCCGCCAGCGACATCAGCGGAAACAAGCTCAAGGAAGAGTTCAAGCTAAACTTCCTGCCTCTGTTGCGATCAGAGTAGCTGTTTATTCGCCTTTATCGATCCTGACAGAACTGCCTCCGCCGCCACAGCTAAACCCTTTGGCTGTCAAGCTGAACTACTGGCACAAGGGCTTCACCACTCTTCATCACCAAACCGTATCCAATTCCATACCTCGTGTCAATATGCAAAAACTCCAGAGCACCATCCGTTTTTGGCTGTAGCTCTGGGGATGGTTTGCTTTACTGTACCTGCTCTGTTTCAGAGCGAAGGATGTAGCGGGTGGAGAGATTGATG
>CAZOVZ010000001.1:0-183612 GCA_964583755.1 uncultured Candidatus Cloacimonadota bacterium | reverse complement strand
CAGGCAACAGATTATCCTCCAACCATTTAATATAGACTACCCGGTTCTTGTTTTAGACTCAGATTGGAATTACGGAGCTTTCCTGATCGGCACAATCGCACTCCAATTGCGCTTTTTCTAATTTCAAAGTTCCATTTTTCCAACTGCTCTTTCCAAAGCCTGTCCAAACGCCTCGCTAATTTGCAGTAATAGTGTCAGCAAACAGTCCAAAAACGTCCAAATAGGCGCTTGGACATTTCCAAAGCCAGTCCATCGCAACTAACCACCAATCAAAGCCTTATCCCCACTTTCCCCTTGTGTCACAACTTGCAGCTTTGGGTGTCAGTTTATACCAGCGGAGAAAACTGACGGTGAGTAAAGAAATGCGGAGGACCGGGGTCCTCCGCATACAGGTGATTTAGCGTTGATCAGGTGTGCTTGTGGGTGGCTTCGGCGGTCACCTGTCCGGTATTGACGGAACGCTTGAAGTAGTGGGTGTGGAGCAGCTTGAGGGCCAGCTTGGAATTGGGCTCGCCGAGGAAGCGCTCGTAAATCCTGATGACTTCGGGATTGTGGTGGGACATGCGCACCGGCAGGTCGCGGTCTTCCTGATAGAGGGAGAGCCCGCGGCGGGCGCGTGAGGCGATGTCGTTGCCGTAGGGTTGGCCGCCGCCGCCGACGCAACCGCCGGGGCAGGCCATGATTTCTATGAAGTGCCAGGGAGATTCGCCTTTGGTGGCCAGGCCTTCGCGGACGCGGTCCATCACCTTACGGGCGTTGGAGAGGCCGTGGGCGACCGCGACCTTCAAGTCGCCGAAACCAGGGACGTTGATGGTGGCTTCCTTGACTCCTTCCAAACCGCGTACAGCCGTGATCTCGACATCCTTGAGGTCGGTCTTGGTGACCAGGAAGTAGGCGGAGCGGATCGCCGCTTCCATCACGCCGCCGGTGGCGCCAAAGATGGTGCCGGCGCCGGTGTAGAAGCTCATCCCTTCATCCGGTTCTTCCTCGGGGATGTTGGCAAAATCGATGCCGGCTTCCTTGATCATGCGTTGGAATTCGCGGGTGGTGAGCACGTAATCCGTATCCTGGAAACCGCTGTCGCTCAGTTCGGGCCTGCGGGCTTCGAATTTCTTGGCGGTGCAGGGCATGATGGCGACGGAGACGATCTTGGCGGGATCGATGCCCTTTTCCTGGGCGTAGTAGGTCTTGGAGAGGGTGCCGAACATGCTCATGGGGGATTTGGCGGTGGAAACGCAATCCGCGAGATCGGGATAGTAGGTTTCCATGAACTTGATCCAGCCGGGCGAGCAGGACGTGATCAGCGGGCGTTTTTCGCCGGCGACCAGCTTGGTGACGCATTCCGTGCCTTCTTCCATGATCGTGAGGTCGGCGGTGAAGTTGGTGTCCATCACGCTGTCGAAACCGATCTTGCGGAGAGCGGCATACATTTTGTTCGGGGTCACCGAGCCAAAGGGCATGCCAAATTCCTCACCGAGGGAGACGCGGATGGAAGGGGCTTCCTGGACTATCACGTGCTTGTCCGGATCCAGGATGGCTTCCCAGACCAGATCCAGCTCGCTGCGTTCGCGCAGGGCGCCGGTGGGGCAATAGACTGTGCACTGGCCGCAGTTGACGCAGGGGCTGTTTGCCATTCCGTTGCTGAAGGCGGTGTCCGGATGGGCGCCGATGCCACGGTCGCTCATGGTGAGGGCATAGACGGTCTGAACTTCGTTGCAGACGGTGATGCAGCGTCCGCAGGCGATGCATTTGTTGACGTCGCGGATGATGGAGAGTGAGCTGTCGTCGACCGGCACTTTTTCCAGAATGTCCGGCAGGGCGTCGGGGTCGACGCCGAGGTTGTTGGCCAGGGTTTGCAACTCGCATTTGTTGTTGGCGGCGCAGGTGGGGCAAACGACTTCGTGGTTGGAAAGGATCATCTCCACGAGGGTCTTGCGGTAGGAGCGGAGTTTCTTGGAATTGGTGACCACCTTCATCCCTTCGGCGACCGGCGTGCAGCAAGCGCGTTTGGGAGTGGGATTGCCGACCAGTTCGACCACGCAGACGCCGCAATTGGCCGTCGGCGGAAGGTCGGGATGGTAGCACAGCCTGGGAATGTAGAGGCCGTTTTTATCCGCGGCTTCGATGATGGTCATCGTATCGGGAACTTCCAGATGGCGGTCATCGATCCAGATGTTTACTGTTTTAGCCATTGTTTAATCCTCTTTATCTACTTTTTTGTAATCGCAATGAATTCATCTTTGAAGTTCTCGATCGCGGAGCGGATGCCCATGATCGGGGACTGGCCCAGGGCGCAGAAGCTGGTCTGCTGCATGGTTTCGGCGATGGTCAGCATCAGGTCCACGTCTTCCATGGTGCCTTCGCCTTTCTTGATCTTGGTGATCAGGCGGTAGAGCTGTTGGGTGCCGTTTTTGCAGGGGGCGCACTTGCCGCAGGATTCGTGGCGGAAGAAGCGCAGGATCGACCAGAGGATGTCCACTATGCTCTGATGCTCGTTCATCACCATGATGGCTCCGGATCCGAGGACCGCGGCGTACTGGTTGAGGCTGCTGAAATCCATCTTGACGTCGAGCAGGCGGTCAGGCAGGAAAACGCCCGCGGCTCCGCCCACCAGGGCTGCCTTGAAACGGAATCCTTTCTTCATGCCGCCGGCATAATCGTTGATGATGGTGCGCAGGGTGCTGCCCATGTCGACTTCGCAGAGGCCGGGATGGGCGACGTCGCCGAGGATCGTGTAGACCTTGGTGCCGCTGCATTCCGGGGTGCCGTGCTTGAGAAACTCGTCCGCGCCCTTTTGGATGATGTAGGGCACGTTGGCGAGGGTCTCCACATTGTTCACCACGGTGGGACAACCCCAGAGGCCTTTGACGCCCGGGAACGGCGGTTTCCAGCGTGGGTGTCCGCGGTTTCCTTCCAGGGATTCGATCAGGGCGGTTTCCTCGCCGCAGACATAGGCGCCGGCGCCGATGCGGATGAAGATGTCCAGATCAAAGCCGGATTCGAAGATGTTCTGGCCCAGGATGCCGTATTCGCGGCATTGGGCGATGGCTTTCTCCAGGCGCTCGATGCAGAGCTTGTATTCGCCGCGGATGTAGATCCAGGCCTTGGTCGCGCCCACGGCGCGGGCGCAGATCATCACCCCTTCCAGCAGTTGGTGGGGATCGCCTTCCATGATCAGGCGGTCCTTGAAAGTGCCGGGTTCGCCTTCATCGGCGTTGACCACGACATACTTTTGGGGCGCGTCGATCGGGGCGGTGAAGCTCCATTTGACCCCGGCGGGGAAACCTGCCCCACCGCGGCCGCGCAGGCCGGATTTTTTCACTTCGGCCACGATGTCGGCGGGCTTCATCTGGGTGAGGGCTTTTTCCCAGGCTTCATAACCGCCGGCACCGATGTATTCGTCGATGCTCTCGGGGTCGATGATCCCGGAGTTGCGCAGCACGATGCGCTGGTCGTAGTTGAAGTTGGGGCTGAATTTGCCCGCGGATTCCAGCATCAGGCGGGAAACGGGGCGTCCCTTGAGGAAGTGTTCCGAAACAAGCTCGGCGATGTCCTCAAGCTTGACGTCCTGGTAGCTGACGTTTTCAGGGTAGACCGTGAGGCAGATCCCGCGGCCGAAAAAGCCGAGGGGCCCGGTCTCGAGGATGTTGATCTCTTCCTGGAGTTTGTGTTTGGCGAGTTCGAGGCGAAGGACGGGGATGAAGTCCTGCACGCCCGCCTGGATCGACGTTTCGTTGATGCCAACGAGGATGTGGCTGCGGAAGAATTTCATGGCTTACCCCTTTCTCACTTTGGCGATGATTTCCTCCACCTTTTCTTCGGTGAGGTCGCCGTAGACGTCGTTGTTGACCATCATCACGGGCGCGTTGCCGCAAACTCCGAGGCAGGCGCAGAGTTCCAGCGTGAAGGCGCCGTCCTTGGTGGTTTCGCCGGTTTCGACTCCCAGCAGGGTCTTCAGCTTGCGGAGGATGTTCTCCGAGCCTTTGATGTAGCAGGGCGGGGATTCGCAGAGGCGGATGATGTTGTTCCCGCGCGGTTGGGTGCTGTACATGGTGTAAAAGGTCAGCACGCCGTAGATGTGATTGGGCGGGACGTTCAGATATTCCGACACGGCCTGGACCGCTTCCGTGGAGATGTAATGCTGCGGATGCGTGTCCTGGATCTCGTGGAGTATGTAGATCAGGTTGTCTTTGTCAGGAGTGTATTTGTTGCAAATCTCTTTGTACATTGGGACTCCTCAGTCTTCATGGGCGACTTTTCTGGCCAGTTCAGCCTGGTGGGCCTTCACTTCCGGATGCACGCCGGGAATCTTGTCGATGGCCTTGACCGGGCAGACTTCCTGGCAATTGCCGCATTTGATGCACTCGACCTGGCTGATGGTATACTTGTCTTCGCGGGAGCCGGAGATGCAATTGACCGGACACTTGCGCGCGCAGAGGGAGCAGCCTATGCAGCGGGATTTATCGATGTTGAGGTGCAGCAGATCCTGGCAGACCAGGGTGTTGCAGGTATGGTCGCGGATGTGCGCCTCATATTCGTCGCGGAAATAGCGGATGGTGGAGAGCACCGGATTCGGAGCCGTCTGGCCAAGTCCGCAGAGCGAGAGTTTGTTGATCGTTTCGCCCAGGCGCTGCAGTTCTTCGATGTCCCCTTCCCTGCCCTGGCCATTGGTGATGCGCTCCAGGATGTTGAGCATCTGTTTCAGGCCGATGCGGCAAGGCGGGCATTTTCCGCAGGATTCGTCCACGCAAAACTCCACAAAGAACTTGGCCACGTTGACCATGCACTTCTGGTCGTTCATCACGATCACGCCGCCGGAACCCATCATGGCGCCGCGGGCTTTCAGGCTTTCGTAGTCCACGCCCACGTCCAGGTGTTCCGCCGTGAGGCAACCGCCGGAGGGTCCGCCCAATTGGACGGCTTTGAACTGGCTGCCGCCGCTCATGCCGCCGCCGACGTCAAAGATCATCTCGCGGAGCGTGATGCCCATGGGCACTTCCACCAGGCCGGTATTGTTGATGTCGCCGGTGAGGGCAAAGACCTTGGTGCCTTTGCTGGTCTCGGTTCCCATCCCCGCAAACCAGTCCGCCCCTTTCAGGAAGATGGTGGGCAGGTTGGCAAAGGTTTCCACGTTGTTGACCACGCTGGGCTTGCCCCAGAGGCCTTTGTGGGCAGGATAGGGCGGCTTCGGCGAGGGATTTCCCCGCTGGCCTTCGATGGAGTGGATCAGCGCGGTTTCTTCGCCGCAGACGAAGGCGCCGGCGCCGGTGCGGACCTCAGCGTCAAAGCAAAAGTCGCTGCCGAAGATGTTTTTGCCGACCAGACCAACTTCGCGGGCCTGCTCGATGGCTTGCCTGATGCGTTTGATGGCCAGCGGATATTCCGCCCGGATGTAGAAGAATCCGTTTTGGGCGCCGATGGAATAGGCCGCCAGCAGCATCCCCTCCAGGATGCGATGGGGGTCGCCTTCCAGCAGCGAGCGGTCCATAAAGGCGCCGGGGTCGCCCTCGTCGCCGTTGCAGATGACGTATTTCTCGTCGGATTTTTCATCGTGCACCATCTGCCACTTCATGTGGGTGGGAAATCCGCCGCCGCCGCGTCCGCGCAGGCCGCTCTTTTTCACCACGTCGATCGCCTCTTGGGGCGTCATCTTGGTGAGGACGTTGCCCAGGGCTTCATAACCGCCGGTGGCGATGTATTCGTCCAGGCTTTCGGGATCGATGAAGCCGCAGTTGGCCAGGGCCACCTTCACCTGTTTCTGGTAAAAAGGCACTTCCTTCTGGGCGGCGATGGTCTTTTCCTCGTCCTGCAGCATCAAGCGCGTGACGGGGCGGCCCTTGATGAAGTGTTCGTTGACGATCTCGTCCACATCTTCCGGCGTCACTTTCTTGTAAAAGATCCCTTCGGGATAGATCACCATGACCGGGCCGTAGTCGCAAGGACCCATGCAGCCGGTCTCGATGATGTTGATCTCGTTGGTGATGCCTTTTTCGGCCAGGACGGTGTGAAACCTTTCCTTGATCTTCAGGGCGCCCGCCGACACGCAGCCGGAGCCGCAGCAGATCAGCAGGTCAATTCTTTTCAGAGACATTCCCGCTCCTTTGTCAGTTTCCGGTGGCTACTACGTAATCGGAGACGATCCTGCCATTGACGATGTGTTCCACGACCACCTTTTTAACCTTGTCCGGATTCATGTTTCCGTAGGTGACTTTGGGTTTGCCGTCTTCGATCAGGTCCACGACTGGCTCCATCGAGGAAAGGCCCTTTTCGCCGGTTTGGGTCACCAAAACGTCGGTCAGGTTGCGGTTGGAAATCTCTTCCAGGAAAGTCTTCATGACTTCCCGGGCGCCCATCGCGATCCCGGATGTTCCCATCCCGACCACGATCTTGATGCGCACGGAACCGCCGCGAAGCTTCATTTCTTCCTGGGCTTTCTCACGGATTTTCTTGAGGTCTGCGAGTGTCTTCATCAGACATCCTCCATGTTTGTATTTTGTATTCCTTCAAATAAACTTTGGTCGATGTATTCTATCACGTCCGGATAGGTGAGCGGGATGTCGCCCAGCTCCTCTTTGATGGCGGCGGTGCTGAAGTGAAACGACAGCTCCTGGCCGCGGTCGGCGTAGATCAGGGTCACATAGAAATCCACCTCCGGGTGGCCGATTATCGCCCCCAAAAGCGTGTCTTTCAAGTTTCCCAGCGGCATCCGGTCGATGTGGTCCAGTTCAAAATCCACCGTCAGCGCCGTGCCGAAGCCAGGTTCGCTGTTGATGGTGAACGAGCCGTTGGAAAGTTCCGCGTTCTGTTTGAACAGCGGGATCCCCAGGCCGACCTTCTTGACGCGCTCCGCCTTGCTGGTGTAAAAAGGGTTTTGCGCCTGTTCCAGGGTGCTGGTGTCCATGCCCACGCCGTCGTCTTCGATGATCAGGCGCAGGAGGTTTTTCTTACGGTCCTGGATCACCCGCAAGCGGATGTTTTTGGCTTCCGCCCGGACGGAATTTTCTATTATGTCCAGCAGATGCAGGGATATGTCTTGCATTCCGCGGTCCGGTCAGGTGTATTTCTTCAAGATCTCCACGATCTTGTCTTTGGATTCGATCCGGCCATAGGTGTCTTCGCCGATCACGAAGACCGGTGCCAGCGAACAGGCTCCCACGCAGCGGACGGCGCTGAGGGTGAAGCGTCCGTCGGCAGTGGTCTCGCCCATCTGGGTGCCCAGCTCGTCGGTAATCATCTGCACCAGGCGTGGAGCGCCTTTCACGTAGCAGGCCGTGCCCAGGCAAACGTTGAGGGTATACTTTCCGCGCGGCTTCATCGAAAAGAAGTTGTAGAAAGTCACAACGCCGTAGACGCTGCTGGCGGGGATGCCCATTTCCTGGGCGACAAATTCCTGCACTTCGACGGGCAGATAGCCAAAGATTTCCTGGGCTGTGCGCAGGATCTCGATCAGCGGATTCCGCAGGTCCTTTTTTTCTGCGATGACGGCTTTCAGCTTGTCATACAGCAGGTTGTGGTCTTGAGAAATGGGGGTCATTTCTCCTCCTGTCATATATTTTTTATACAATAATCTTTCGGTTTTCGAGGCCGGCGGCAGCTTTCAACAGCTCCGCCGCGCAGGGTCGTTCCGCGTAGACGCGGCTGCAGCCGCTGCCGATGTCGCCAAGATAGTGGGCGTCTGAGCAGCGCAACCAAGCCTTGCCAGCCAGGGCGGGTTGGCTGGCTAGAAACTTTTCCAGATCAAGCTTCGCGGTTATCCCCAACAATGGGAAATCCGGCTCCTGAGGCAGAAATCCCAATTGGCTGAGGATGCTGTTCACATCCGCGTCGACATGGGCGGGAATGCAAAGGCCCCCGAAGGCCAAAGCCTGTTCCACCGCGTCGCTGAGGCTCCACTGTGAGGAGTTTGACAAAGCTCTTTGCTCCATTCCTAAAATGTTCTCATTTTCGTCAATGATAACTTGGTCCCCGAAAAAATCCGGATCATTGGGAATCGGCAGCAGCGATTCGTATAGCGCTGAGCCGAACTCCCGCGCGCCGGCGGGGTCGTCGAAAAAAGCCAGCAGATGGATCTCTTCCTGGGTCTGCAGTTCCACGCCCCAGGTGAAATTCACCCCTTCCCGCGCCGCTACGGCCGCGTAGGCAGGGCAATTTGCCAGGGAATTGTGGTCGGTGATCGCCATCCAGTCTATCCCGCAGGCCTTGACCCGGGCAATCAGTTCCCGGGGTGACATCTCCAGCCCCCCACAGGGAGAAAGAACGCTGTGGATATGCAGGTCGGCGGTGAACCAGCGCATCGGGTGTCAGAGCGCGAGCATCCTGTAAAGCAGGCCGGCCAGGCTAAAGCTGTCTAGCGGACTGGAGATCAGGCAGATCCCTTCCTCGGCGGCCTTTTCAACCACCGCGGGATCCGGGGCAGAACCCTTGGCCAGCACTATCGCCGGAATGCCGGTCATCGAAGCCACGGCGACGGTGTTCAGATGTTTCATGATGGTGATCCAGACCTGTCCGGATTTGGCGGAGCCCATCACGTCGCTGAGCATGTCGCAGACATATCCGCCGCTGATCTCAATCGTTTCGGGGTCGATCGCCGCCGTGTGCACCGTTCCGTCAATCGCCGCCAGGTATTCAGAGAGTTTTATCATTGCCTCGTTCCTGTGGTTGGTCGTTTTCTTCGTTTTGGTCTTCTTCCTGCTGATGGCGTTTGAGCAACACCACACAGTCGTCGATCGTGGCCTTGCCTTGCACTATATCCTCCGCCAGGGCGTAGCAGGTGGGAGAGCCGCAGGCGCTGCAATTGAGGCCGGGCAGGGAACTGAGGATCTCGTTGAGCTTTTTCATCTTCACGATGGCCTGTTTGATGTCTTTGTCCAGTTCCATGATCGGCCGCGGGGCCAAAGGCGCCACATCGAATTCGCCATCGTGGTAAAGCTCTTCCAGGGGGCTGACATCGATCTCGCTGTCCACCCCGTCCTTGATCATCTTCTTGATCCGGCTCATCGCCACGAAAGGATTTTCCACGTTTAGGCAGCCCCCCACGCAGCCGTTGGTGCAGCTGCGGAGGACTATGTAGTCGTATTGGTCCAGATAGTGGTCTTCCACCCGGGAAAGGATATCCATCACGTTGGCGATGCCGTTTACGGAAAGCGCCCGGATGTCATCGCAATCCACCAGTTCGGCCTGAACGCCGGAAAGCGCCCAGGTCAGCCCCTTGGGATAGGTTTCTATCTTGGGCGGATGGTTCTGCAGGTTTTTGATGTGTTCGCGCACCCGGCCATAGATCATGCCGATGGAAAAAGCGCCGTCCTGAAGGTGCTTGTAGGCTCCCTCCGGTTGGTGCACCGCCGTAACGTGAGCCACGCAGGGCACGATCAGAAAGATGCCGATGTCGCTGTCTTGCAGCCCTTTTTCCACCTTGATCTTCTCCCGCAGAAAGCGCGTCAGGATGCTCATCGGCGCTTCCTGGTGAAAGAGGTTGGGCAGCAGAGAGGGATATTTGAGCTGGATCAAACGTACCACAGTGGGGCAGTTGCTGGAAAGGATCGGGCGCTTGTCACGGTTGGCGCGGATGTAATCCCGGATCACTTCTATCATGAACTGGGTGACCATCGCCTCTTCCTGGACGTCGTCGAAACCGAGCTCGTAGAGCGCCTGTTTCGCCACTTCGTAGGAAACGTCCTCCGTGAACTGGCCAAAGTAGGAGGTGGAGGGAATGGCGACCTTGTATTTGAAATTTTTTATTATATCAAGGGGGTCGCTGCGGGGAATGATCGCGTGGAAGGTGCAGGCCTCGACGCAGTTGCCGCAGTCCACGCAGCGGTTGGGATCGATGTGCGCCTTGCGGTCGCGCACCCGGATCGCCTCGGTGGGGCAAACCCTGACGCAGGAGGTACAGCCGGTGCAGTTGTCTTCCAACACCTGCAACGCGTGGAAATATCTGGTGTCTTTACTATCCATTGTTCTTAAAGAAAACAAGCAATTCGAGCAGAGTCGGGTTTCCGTATTCCGAGCGGATATGCAGCGCGTCGGAGTTCTTTTCGATGTTGGGCAGGCCCAGCCCGGCGCCGAATCCCATCTCGCGCACCAAGTCGTCCGCGGTGGAAAAGCCGGGGGTCATCGCCTGGGGGATGTCCTTGATTCCCGGACCCAGGTCTTTGAATATGATGTGGATCAGGTCGTCGTAGATATGGCTCACCATGATCCCCCCCAGGGAGTGGGCGGCCACGTTGATCTCCGCTTCGTAGGCGGCCACGGCGATGCGGCGGAGTATTTCGGAATCAACACCCAGCCGTTTGAGCAGGTTCTTCACTTCGGAAGAGCCCTTGCCCGCCTGGTTGAAATCCTTTTCCGGCACCTGGAACTCCAGCGTCACATCGGCCTCGGGAGGGTCCGCGAAATACGCATCCACCCTCTCTTCAAAGCCTGGCTTCACGTTCCAGTACTCTTCCATGTCAGATTTTACAACTGCGTAGTCCTGCATTGAACAGCAATCCGCTGGAACGGAACATGGTCAGGTTGGTGCAGATCAGCGGCAGATTGCGTTCCGCCGCCATGTCCAGAATCTCTTGCAGGGGGCGTTTGCCGCGCACGAAGACGATTCCCACGATGTCGATCATGTCCGAAAGCCTTACCACCTGGTTGTTGGTCAGCCCCGTTAACAGCAGTGTGGGTTCCTTTGTGCACATCAGGATGTCGCTGATCAGGTCGGACGCGAACGCGCAGGGAACTTCAGTTTCCAAGTCCGCCCCCGGGACCAGGACTTCCCCGTCCAGAATGGCCACGATATCTTTTAGATTCATTCAAAATCACCTGTTTTCTATGATGATGTCAGTCCAAGAGATAGCTTGTTTTCGTCAAGCGAATAGTTTTGAGCCGCAGAAGGATTTTGAGGATTCAGAATCAACGCACCGATCAACTCCATTTGCCCTACTCTGTAAACTCCCTGTCCCCGTTCAGCCGCAGTTGTTTCCACCAAAACGTCGTTGCCGGCGCCTGGCCCCTATCGCGCTATCGTTTTCCGGAGCTGATCTCGCCCAATACATTGCCAGTATGGTTCGGCGAGTCTACCGTTTGAAATGCTCCGGTCCAGGAAGCGGTCATAAGGGCAAAATCGGATTTAACCCATGTCCGGCTATCTGCAGGGGTGTAGACCCGCCTCTGGATTACGGAGACATTCCGTCGCCGGGGTGACGGTATTCCAGCAAGGGTTGGCCGCATTGCCGATAATCGTGAAACAAGGAGGGTTCGTCGCCCTTCAGAATTATATCTCTTTACAATTTAGCCATTTCTGAGAGTTTGCACCCATAAACAAGAAAAGGACACCATCCTCGTGCTGAAATTCACCGATATCTCCCTCCCCGAACCGCTTTTACGTTCCGCCGCGGATCTGGGGTTCAAATACCCCACCCCGGTCCAGGAACAAACCATCCCCTGGCTGCTGGAAAATGACCGGGACCTGATCGCCATCGCCCAGACCGGCACTGGCAAAACCGCCGCTTTTGGCTTTCCCGTGCTGAGCCAGACTGACATCGAAAAGACCGCCGTCCAGACTCTGATCCTCTGCCCCACCCGCGAGCTCTGCCTGCAGATCACCAAAGACATGGAAGGCTATGCCAAGTACATGCCCCGGATCAAATGCGTCGCGGTCTATGGCGGAGCGCCCGTCCACAAACAGAAATACGCTCTCCAGGCCGGCGCCCACATTGTGGTCGGCACTCCGGGCCGGGTCAACGACCTGATCCGCCAGGGCGTTCTGAAGCTTGACCAGGTCGGCCGCCTGGTGCTCGATGAAGCCGATGAAATGCTCAACATGGGATTTCAGGAAGAGTTGTTTGAGATCATGGCCCATACCCCCGCGGCAAAGCAAACGCTGCTCTTTTCGGCAACCATGCCCAAAGAGGTGGCGGCCCTGGCCAGGACCTTCATGCAGGACCCGCACCGTATCACCGCCGGCAGCGAAACCCAGGGCGCCGACAACATCCGCCACTTCTACTACCGCGTGAGCGGCAGGGACAAATACCTGGCCCTGAAACGGATCGCGGACATGAGCCCCAACATCTACGGTATCATTTTTTGCCGGACGCGCACCGAAACCCAGGAAATCGCAGATAAACTGCAGCAGGACGGCTACAACGCCGACGCCCTCCACGGCGACCTCTCACAGGGCCAGCGGGAACTGGTCATGAGCCGCTTCCGCTCGAAATTCGTACCTTTGCTGGTGGCAACGGACGTCGCGGCCAGAGGCCTGGACGTGGACGACCTCACCCACATCATCAATTTTCAGGCGCCTACGGACCCGGATATCTATATCCACCGTTCCGGCCGCACCGGCAGAGCTGGAAAAAGCGGGGTATCCCTGACCCTGATCAACGCGCGCGAGATAGCCGCCCTCAAGGCGATGGAAAAGCGCCTGGGCCGCGAGATCGAATTTGCCAAGATCCCTTCCGGACGCGAGATCTGCGAGAAACAGCTGTTTCACTTCATCGACACGGTGGAGAGGATCGAAGTGGACACCGAAAAGATCGAATCGTTCCTGCCCAACGTCTATAAAAAGCTGAGCTGGCTGAGCCGTGAAGAGCTGATCCAAAGGTTCGTTTCGGTGGAGTTCAACCGCTTTCTGGACTACTACAAGGACCGCTCCGACCTCGGCACCGAGAGCTTCAAACAATCTCCGGAAGCACGCAACCAAAAGGTGGCCCTGAAAACCTACAAGATCAGCCTGGGCTATGCCGACCAGATCACCAAGCGCGAACTGATGCGCTACATCAACCAACTCAAGGTCACCCGCGGCATCGAAATCGGCCAGATCGACATCTTTCCCAGCTTCTCGCTGGTGGAATTGGACAGTACCTTTGAGGACAAGCTGCTCAACGCGATCGCCCGCACCAAATACAAAGGGAACGAAGTCTCCGCCATGCCCGCCGATCCGGCGAGGAAGCGGAAACGGAAATAAGCGCCGCAGGCCTTTAGAGAGCCAGATACAAGATTATCAGTTTAACGGGGGAACTCCGGGACGCCTTACAACCGGATGACCCGGTTCCGTCGGCCGGTTAGTTTAGCGTAGCGGAGTTTGGGCAGACTCCGGCCGACAATAGTCAACCACCGTTTCGGAGAGCGACTATTTCCTGGTCCGGACTACCCGGAAGCCGAGATATTTGGCCTGGGAATGGGGTTTAGCATAGCTGCGGTTGGTCACCCGCATGTCCCTGGCCGGATGGTACCAGGAACCGCCTCTGATTACGCGGTCAGTCCCGGTTTCAGGCCCTTCGTAGAGGGTCTCCTGCTTCCAGGTATAGCGGCCGTACCAGTTCCAGACCCATTCATAGACGTTTCCGCTCATGTCGTATAGGCCCAGGGGGTTACGCTGCTTGCGGCCGATCGGATGAACCTCGGCGTCGCTGTTGCCTCCATGCCAGCCCGCTTCGTCGGGATCGCTGGAGCCGCTGAAACGGGTAAAATCTTCGGTGTTGGTAGCTTTGGCGGCGTATTCCCACTCCGCTTCCGTGGGCAGGCGGTAGCCGTTGGCAGAAAAGTCGCAGGTAACGCTGTTGGAGAGAAATTCATAGCAGGGTTTGAATCCGTCCATCCTGCTCTTTTCGTTGCAATACTCCAGCGCCTCAAAGAATGTGACTCCCGTGACGGGCAGATACTTGTCGCTGCTGTCGTAGGGATAGTCGGCCCTGACCATGGCCCACTGCTCGCGCGTGATTTCATACTGGCCGATGTGAAAGGAGGGAACATAGACACTGTGGGGTGGAAACTCGTCGTCCTCGGCGTCGGCGCCCACGTTGCCGATGATGGTGCTGTCGGCCTTGACGGCGATCATCGTGATCGGGGCGTTCTTTACTTTGGCCTCGCCTTCAGGCATCGTTGTGGCCCGGTCTTCCTGGTCGATGCGGAAATGAGGCTGGCGGTTTAGCACGCAGTATTTCAGCAGGATAAAGGCCAGGATCGCCAGCGAGATGTAGCCAAACAGCCGAAACAGCCGGGCCATGCGGCTAACGGTCTCCGCTTCCGCGCCCTGGGGTCCGGAGCCTTGAGGACGGTAGGGGCGGGTTGGTTCGCGCCGCGGTGCCGAAGACCCGTAGCTGGGGAAAGGAGCCGGCGTGTGGGTAGATTTATCCGGATGGGGCGAAAGATTGGGGCCGGAACCAGTCCGTTGGGAAAGAAACGGCGGTTTTGGCGTGGGTTCCGGAGGGATCTCGATCCGCCGGGGTTCTCCGGCCGGGATGGCAGGCTCCACGCTGGCGGGAGGTTCAGACTGGGGCTCTTTAGCGACAGGCGGTTGCGGAGGGATGTCTGCTGCACGTTCCGGCAGGGGATGCGGTTCCAGGGGAATCTCCGCCTGGACAGTTTTCGCAGGCTCTTCCACAATCGGAGCTTCGGGCTCGGAAACAGCCTCTGCGGCCGGCTCGCAGACCGGTTCCGCCGGCGGTTCCGGGATTGGCGTTACCATCGGTTCGGGAATTGGTTCTGGGATCGGTTCGACCGCCGGTTCTGTCATGGGCTCGCCAGCCGGTATCTCAATTGGCTCAGGGATCGGCTCCGCCATGTCTTCGCCGGTCTCTTCACCTGGGAGAAAGATCTCCGCGAAGGATTCTCCGGGAGGGGCAGCCGGTTTCGCGGGCGGCGAGGAAGCGATCGTGCCCCGCCTTTCCAGGCAGGAGCGGTAGGGCAGCTCGCGCTGTTCGTTGATCGCCAGGATCAGGTCGCCGGCGCTTTGAAAACGCAGGTCGGCATCCAGCATCAGGCATTGGTTGAGGATTGTGAACAGCCAGCGGGGAACGCGTTTGCCCATCAGGTCGGGATCGATCACCGGACGCTGGAGGGTCTGCTGTTTTTGCAACAGGGGCTCATCGCGGCGGTCCAGATGCCAGGGCAGCTCGCCGCAGAGCAACAGATAGGCGATCGCGCCCACGGAATAGATGTCGGAACAGTGATCCGCGGCCTCGCCCAGAAAGACTTCCGGGGCCAAAAAGAGCAGGGGATGGTGTTCGTCGCCGACCGCGTCGTGGTTTTTCCAGGATTCCGGGCTTTTGCCAAAACCGATCAGGATCAGATTTTGCTCAAAATCGATCAGAATGTTGTCCGGACAGAGATTGAGGTGGAAAATCCGTTGGCTGTGGGCATAGGAGACTGCTTCCAGAAGCTGCATCACCCACTTGAGCGCGGTGCCGAAGCCGGTTTCGCCGCCAGGGCCGGTCAGGATCGAGTTTAGATTCTTGCCGTCGATGAATTCGTTGATCACAAAGACCGCGCCGTCGTCCTCGAAGAGGCCCATGGTCTCGCGGATGTTGGGATGCTTGAGCAGAAAACCCGCCTCCGCTTCGCGCTTGAGGGCGCGGTTGAGGCTGGTGTCCGAAGTCCAGCGCTGCTGGGTGGTCTTCATCGCGACTATCTTGCGCGAGAAATAGTTTTTGGCTTTGTAGGTGCTGAAATTCCTGGATTTGTGGAGGGTGTCCAGGATAGTGAAAGTTTGTTCCTGAGGTAGGTCGTTCATCCCTGTTTCCTGTAGACCGGCCGGCCTTTGCTGTAAACCGCGGAGATCGGCGAACTGCCGAGGTGGAAAGGTATAAAATCGTAGGAGGGTATCTCCCAAATGGTCAGATCGGCGTCCTTGCCCGGCTCCAGCGAGCCCACGCTGTCGGCGCGTCCGATGGCGCGGGCGGCGTTGATGGTGGCTGCGGCGATCGCCTCGGCGGGGGTCAGGCTCATTTGCAGGCAGGCCAGGCTGATCGTGAGGGGCAGTGAATCGCAGTTGCAGCTGCCGGGGTTAAAATCCGTGGCGATGGCCACCGGCAGCCCCTGGTCCAGCATTTCCCGGCCGCGGGCATAGGTCTTGCTGCGCAGGGAAAAGAGAGTCGCGGGCAGCAACACCGGCACCACGCCGGCCCTGGACAGAGCGGCGATCCCGGCATCGGAAGCGGCGCCCAGATGGTCGGCTGAAACGCAGCCCAACTCCGCGGCCAGTTCAGCTCCGCCGATGGGTTCGATCTCGTCCGCGTGCATTTTCAGCTTCAGGCCGTGCTCACGGGCGCGGGTCAGCACCCTGCGGGATTCCTCGATGCTGAAGACGTGCGCCTCGGTGAAGATGTCGCAAAATTCTGCGATGCCTTGTTCCGCCACCGCGGGGATCATCTCCTCGCAGAGGATGTCGAGGTAGGCGGCATGGTCGTTTTTGTACTCGGAAGGATACTCGTGGGCGCCCATGAAAGTGGGCACGATCCCGATCGGCAGCAGTTCTCCCAGGCGCTGGATCACGCGGAGCTGCTTGAGTTCGCTGGGGGTATCCAGTCCGTAGCCGCTCTTGGCCTCCAGGGTGGTGGTGCCAAGTTCGATCATCCGCCGGATCCGCTGCAGGGCCAACTCCACCAGCAGGTCCTCATCGGCCTCGCGGGTGCTGGCGATGGTGCTGCGGATACCTCCACCCGATTGGGAGATCTCCACATAGCTTTTTCCGGCCAGGCGCTGGGCAAACTCATCCTCGCGGGTGCGCACAAACACCGGATGCGTATGGCAATCCACAAAACCGGGCAACACGATCTGTCCTGCGGCCGAAACCGTTTCCCCGGCTTCATACCGGGACAGGATCTCGCGCTCGGGGCCGATCTCCACGATCTTGCCGCCGGAAATGGCGATCACGGCGCCGGAAACGGCACCGGGATCGTTGAAACCTTTGCCGGGCTGCCGTTTCAGGGTCAGCACCTGCGCGCAGCCGCGGATGATCAGGTCAACCTTCATGCCAATCTGCTTCCCTTAGCTTGCGGTTATTTATCTTCTTCGTCCTCTTCGTCTTCCTCGTCATCGTCGTCGTCATCATCATCATCATCATCGTCATCATCTTCGTCGCCCGTTCCGGAAAACAATTCTTCGAACTTGGCGGCTACGGCGTTGAATTCGTCGTCGTCCTCGATGATGTTCATCTCAACGGTCTCACCCACCACCGTCATGGCGAGGATGTCGTATTCGTTGGAGTCGACTTCGGCCAGGGCGATGTATTTCTGGCCTTCATGTTCCAGGATGTCCAGCACCATGAAGTCTTTCTGGGTGCCGTCTTCCATGTCCAGGGTGATCAGGTTGCTGTCGCCGTTTTCGCAGTCGCAGTCGCCGCTGCCGCAGTTGCAATCGTGATCGTGGATGTGCTCTTCGTGGTTGTGGCCTTTGGTCTCTTTTTCGAACATTGTGGTCTCCTTATGGTTTCACTCAGTTTTAAACGTGGGGATTTTGGCAAGTGAAATTTGCGATCCCCGGGAAAGCCTGATACAGCAAAGGGCGGAAGCGAATCCGCCCTTGCCGATGTTAACCGCGGCCGTCACGGCAGGCCGTGGGGAGAGTTTACTTGATCAGGGTCATCCGTTTGACGGATTGGTAGTCGCCCGTTTTCATGCGGTAGAGGTAGATGCCGCTGGAAACCGGCGCGCCTGAGGCGTCGCGTCCGTCCCATATCTGGTAGTAATAGCCCGGGCTGGCGTGCTGCTGCAGGTACTCGCGCACGAGTTGCCCACGGTTGTTGTATATCTGCAGCAGGACTTCGCCTTTCTCCTTGAGGGAGTAGCCGATCCGGGTGCTGGGATTGAAGGGGTTGGGGAAGGCACGCTGCAATTCTGTCACCAACGGGATTTCGGGGTTGCCATCCCCGCCGGGGCCAGCGTAGGTAAAGCTGATGGGCCCATAGAAGTTGCTGGAACCGTCCAGGTCGGCGCTCTGCAGCCAATAGTAGTAGAGGCCCGCTTCGCTCACCTCGCCGTCAGCGTAGACATAACACTGCTGTTGCGAGGTGTTGGTGGCCTCCACCAGTTCCTGCAGGTTGGAGGCGGCGGCAAGGTCGTCGCTTTCGCCGCGGTAGATGTAGTAACCCAGGCAGTTGGATTCGGACTGGGTGACCCAGGTGAGCAGGATCCTGTTGCTCGGGTTGAGCGACACCGTGAAGGAACTGAGCTCCACGGGCAGGGTGGGATCGTCGTCCTCCAGCGGCGGAAGCCAGACATCGTCGAGGCGCAGCATGTACTGGTCCGTGCAATCGTGATGGCGGAAGGCGATGTAGATCTCCCGTCCGGCATAGGCACTGAGGTTCAAAGTGCGCAGGTGGTAGTTGCCGTCGGCCATTGTCTCGGTGAACAGCGTTTCCGTATAGGCCGCTGGATTCAAGCTGTCCGCGCCGGTGTTGATCATCACGGAATACTTTTCGGCCGGCCAACTGGGGTCGAGCGCGCCGATGTAATAGGCAAGCTCGTCTCCGCTCTTGACGAAGATCTTGGTGGCGATCAGCCAGTTGTCCGGGGTCAGGGCTCCGCGTCCTCCCTTCCCAGCTCCCGCGCCCTTATCCGCCACGTAGGAAGCGCTGACGGCGCAGCTGTTGCCGCTGTGGGCATAGGTCGCGTTGGTGAGGATCTGCCAGTTGTAGGTGTCGGCATCGCCGTCCACCAAGCTCCAGGAGGCCGGCGGCACGGCCGCTTCAAAATCGATGTTCTGATAGTTGCCGTAGCCTTTGAGGCCGATCACCACTGTCCCGCCGTTGGTGACGATGGTGTAGCTGCCGTCGTAAACTCCGCGGTGCTCCGGGCTGAAACTGATCGCGAAACTGTGGGTCTGTCCGGCGGCCAGGGCGACGGCAGGATTGAGGGTCGAGCTGAAGACGGTGGCGCTCATGGTGGCGGAACTCACCGTCAGGGTGCCGGTGCCGATGTTCTTGATCGTAAAGACGTCGCCGGAACTGCTGGTGGCTCCGGAAGCCGCGAGCGTGCGCCAATAATTGTTATCCAGCCAGACCAGGGGTTCGGATGCCTGCGTCACGTTCAGGGTGAGCGGGATCACCAGGTTATCGCCTTTGGGGGCGCCGCTGGGGGCGATGTAGTTGGAATTGTTGTACACCGTCAGATAGGCTTTGTAGGCTCCAACCGAGAGGTCATCCGTGGCGAAATTGAGGCCGATGTCCGCCGCTCCTGCGGGGGCGACGGTTCCGCTGCTCTGGCTGGTTGAGATCCAGCGGTTGCCGTTGATGTTGGCGGAGAAGATGTTCTCGATTCCCATGGCCGTCCAGGCTCCCGCGGAACCGGAGAATGAACAGCCGTAATCGTATTCCGTCGCCACAGTGTAAGGCTTGCCGGAGGTCGTACCCTCAGGAACCACCGATACCCAGAAATCGCCAGAGACGGTGACCGGCGTTGTGAGGGTGTAATCTGTGGGAGTCCAGGCTGTACCTTGTTTATTGGCTGTGATGGAGGCCGATGTATGGAGTACGGTGCTTCCGTCGGAGGCGTAGATCTTGAAGACAAAGCTGTCTTCCGTTCCCCACGGGTCATCGGTTCCTTCGTAAAAGTAGGCTCGCAATTGAGTAATCTCCACCCCGCTGTCGCTCCAGAGGCCAAAATCGCTAATGCTGAACCTTGTGGCACGTTCGGCGACAGCGCTTGAAAGATAGGCCACATCGGCGATATCGCCATAGGAAATCCAGCCAGCCACGGAGTCTTTGGCTTCCCCCGGCTGCTCCAGTTTGGGAACGGGCTGGCGGTCGGATAGGTTCATCAAGCGTTTGGTGTGACCCCCGCCGAAACCAGACGCAGAGCTGTCATTGGGGGAAAGCGACAGGACATAGCTCAGGTTGGCGGTTCCCCCGGGATTGGAGACAGTGAGGGTCTGGGTTTCGCTTTGGCCCAGGTAGAGGTTGGAGGTGAAGGTGTTTTGATTCACCGCCAGTTCCGCCCAGGTCAGGTGGAAATCCTGGCTGGTGGTAACGTCGTCGGATATGGTGATGCCGGAAACCGACGAGTTGAAATAGAAGGCTCCGGGGGTGGAGGCAGTGGCGCTGTAGGTGCCGGCCAGGACGTTGTTGATCTGATAGTATCCGTTGGCGTCGGTATAGGCGGATTTGCCTCCGATCTGCACCATGGCGTTGGCGATCGGGATGGAGCTGCCAGACCTGTAGACATGTCCGTTCAGATTGCCCAACAGCGGCGGTGTGGGCGTGCTGTCGTCCAAGGCCTCAAAATCATCCACCATAAAGAAGAAAGCGTCGTTGGATACGCATTGGATGGCGATCCAGACGTTGGGGTTGTTCACGCAACTGGCTGGCAAATTGTAGGTATATTGGGTCCAGGTGACTGGAGCTGAGATGTAGGTTGTGGCTGACCCGGCCAGATAGGTGGTGAAGTTGGAATACGCGTTTCCGGTGGTGGAAACCAAGACCTTGAACCGCTCCAAGCCGTAATCCGCCACATAGGACCTGGCCCAGAAGCTGATCCGGGGATTGGTGGTGAAGCTGAGTTGTTTGGAGATCAGCCAGTCGTTGTTGGGAGGAGTGGTAGCCGCAAAGCAGGCGGCGTATTGGCTGCCGCCGTGAGCTTCCGCGCCTGATATGGGTGGAGTGGGGGCTGTGGGGTCGTAGATAATAAATGAGCCCGTGTAGCCAGAGTTTGTCCAGCTCATATCGGTAATCCCATATGTTGCGCTGCCATCGCCGTCATACTGGGTCCAGGGGCTGATATCCAGGGTAAAATCCGTATAGGGTTCAAAGCCATCGTTGTACAGCGTATAAGCGGCTGAACCGGACAGAGTGACCGTCGCAGTTCCGCCGTTGGTGGTGATAACATAAGTCTGGTTGTCCGTGCCGTAATCGATGGGATCGTAGCTGAAGCCAAATTCATGGCTCTGCCCGGCTACCAGGGCTACGTTTGTGTTGATGGTGCTGCTAAACTCGGTGGCGGAGAGATCCGTGACAGAAGTGATGGTCAGCGTTCCCTGGCCGATATTGGTCAAGGTGAAGATGGCGCCGGAACTGGCCGAATTGCCTGGCGAGACCGATCCCGCCGCCCAGGAACTGAGGTTGAGGTTGGCGATGGGATTGGGGTCCACCCAGAGTTGGGGGCCGGAAATGTCATCCAGATAGATGGTTTTTGCATTATTAGTGTTTGTGGAGTTTGACTCAAAGCAGAGGTAATAATCCCCGGGGGTTAGTGTGGTGAAAGTCACCGTGTAAGTTGTGGCGGTACTTGTCAAAGCCGCTGTCGAGTAAAAATCGGTCCAGGTATTGCCGTCTATTGATGTTCGGATCTTCAGGTACTCATACCTGTTCAGGTTTGCTCTACGTGCTTTGAAAGAGAGGGTACTGCTGGCATCGATGGTTAGTTTGGGAGTTACCAGCCGGACGCCATTTGCCGCTCCGTTGTAGTAGGCAGAGGCAGTCCCAGTTATGGGATTCGTAGCGTAGCGTGTCCAAGTCAAGGCAGACCTGCTCCACCCCGTCGGCGGAAACGTGGTTCCCTCAAAACCCTCGGTCAGGTTGGTAAACTGCTCCATGGGTTGGATGCCGATCACAGCTTGTTGGGAAGAGGTAAAATTGTCAGTTCCGGGGTTTAACGCGCTCAGGTAGAAGTAGCCGTTGTAATAGCCATACCAGCCCCAGTTGATGTGAAAGTAGTTGGTGCCGGAATAGCCGTCCATGATGAAGGCGTGGCCGCCGGATTGGGTGCTGGAGCCGGAGTAGTAGACCGGACGGTAGTTGTCCAGTTCGCCGCGCAGCAAGGCTTCCCAGTTCACATCGGAATAGCTCAGTTTCTGTTTCCAGGAAACCGTGCTTTTGTATTTGAAATAGGTGGTCAGGGCGTTGGGAACGTCAAAGCTGAAAGCGCCGGAGCCGTCAGGAGCGTAATCCATGTCCACGGAAACCCCGGCCTGGCGGCAGATCGTGGCCACGGCTGTATTGGCTGAGGACGCCGCGTTGGGCATGGCGGCCCAGTTGTAGACAGTATTGCCAAAATCGGCGGATTGGGTGCCGTAGGTGGGGTGGTAATAGCTGTGGGTGCCGGAACCGGTGGTGGGATAGGCCCAATAGCGCATGATCTGGCTCATGGCGGTGGCCACGCAGCCCACGGGAGTGCCGGAAGGGCACAAAGCGTTGTAGGGAGAGCCCTGGCCCCAGGTTGAACTGATCAGGGGGCTGACCGCCCGCAGATCGCGGTCGGGCAGGAAACGTTCCTGCGCGATTGAGTATCTCTGCCAGCTTTGGCGGATCTCCGCGCTGGGCTCCAGTCCGCGGATCGCAATGTCATCCAGTTGCAGCAGCCAGTTGTCGATCTGAGCCTGCAACTGCGCCGGCAGGGATTCTTCGCCCCAGCGTCCCTGCGCGCTGTAACCCAGGATGGGCGCGGAGGCATCATCTCCCGCGACGATCACAAAGCCAGTGGGCTGCAGATTCACGATGTTAATCTTGCTCAACAGTCCGGGAGAGGGGATTTCAGTAATTGAGGAATTTCGGAAGGCAATTCCGCTGCGTTCCAGCATCAAATTCTCGCCGACCCGGATGGCCGTTTCGGAGGGGACAATGCCCGCGGTGAGGACCAAGAAGCTCAACAGAACCAAACCCAACAGCATCAATCTTTTCATCTTGGCAAATCTCCTTGAGGGGAATTTTGGTGTGCAGATACAGATATTGGACCAGTTCCAGATTGTCAAGATATTTATCTGTCATCAGGAGTGTGAGTTGCGTTCATGGATTCCGAACCGCCATCATGTTTTACCGGTTAAGCAATTGCAGGGCAATCGTTTACATCTACCTTGCGGACGTCTACATATTCTCTGGCCAGCATTTTGAACGTGCCGTTCTAACTTGCTGTCTCTTATGACCATTGCGGGACCATTACGGGACCATTACGGGTTTCACCCGTAATGGTCCCGCAATGATAGCGTAATGGTCATAGGAGCCAAGAGGGGTCTACATCAGGCTGAGCGGATCGACGTCAACCTGGGCTCCGATGGCCTTGGGAAGGCGAAATTCCGCGGTGATCAACGCTAGGGCCCGGGCAATCGCGGTAGCGTTTTTGCCTTTGATGATAAGATGCTGGCGATAGAGGTTTTTGAGCTTGGCAAAGGGAGCGGGAGTCGGCCCCAGGAGGAAGATCTCGTCCCCGCCAAAACGGGCGGGCAGGGCAGCCGCGATTGCGGCCAGGCGGTCCATCTCCGCCTGCAGCAAGGCGGAATCCGGGCACTGGAAGAGGATCCTTGCCAGACGGTACCAGGGCGGATAATTCAGCCGGCGGCGGTAGGACAGCTCTTCTTCGGCAAAGCCGGGATAGTCCTGCCGGCTGGCAAACTCGATGGCGTAGTGATGGGGGTTGTGGGTCTGGATGATCACTTCGCCGGCCGCGCTGCCACGTCCGGAACGTCCGGCGACCTGGGTGATCAATTGGAAAGTGCGCTCGGCGGAACGAAAATCCGGCACGTTGAGACTGATGTCGGCGTTGACGATCCCGACCAGGGTCACCCCGGGAAAATCCAGGCCTTTGGAGATCATCTGGGTGCCCACCAGGATGTCCACTTCGCGGCTTTTCATGCGGCGGTGCATGGATTTGTGGCTGTCTGGCTTGCGGGCGGAATCGGAATCCAGGCGCAGGATCGAGGCGGTCGGGAAATAAATCTTGAGCAGTTCCTCCACCTTCTGGGTTCCCGGCGATCCGTAGGAAAAGCTGAAGCTGCCGCAGCCCGGGCATTTGCGGGGACTGGGAAGGCTGAGGCCGCAATAGTGGCAGTGCATCTCCTCGCGGTCGCGGTGGTAATACATGCTGATCTCGCAATTGCCGCATTTGATCAGTTCGCCGCATTTGAGGCACTGGACGAAGGAGGAAAAGCCGCGCCGGTTTTGGAACAGGATCACCTGCTCCTTGCGCTCCAGGCGCTGGTGGATGGCGCGGATCAGGGGTTCAGTGAGCAGGTCGGGACTGGGTTCGTCGCAAAGGTTGATGATGCGAACCTCCGGCAGGGTGTAGTCCAGCGGCCGGTTGCGCAGGAGTTGGAGGTCGTATTTGCCTTGCGCCTGATTGTGCCAGGATTCCAGCGCGGGAGTGGCGCTGCCCAGGATCACCTGCGCGTTTTCCTGTTTGCCGCGCATCACGGCGAGGTCGCGGCCGTTGTAGCGGGGGTTGTTGTCCTGTTTGTAGCTTTGCTCGTGTTCTTCGTCGACGATGATCAACCCCAGGTCCGGCAGGGGCGAAAACACCGCGCTGCGGGCGCCGATCACGATCCGGCAATCGCCGCGGGCGATTTTTTGCCACTGATGCAGGCGCTGGCGGTCGCTCAGTTTGCTGTGGCCTATGGCCAGCACTTCGCCAAACTCGCCTTCGAAGCGCTCCACCATCTGCGGCGTGAGGGCGATCTCCGGGATCAGGAAGATCACGCTTTTGCCCTCCGCCAGGTAGCTTCGGATCACGCGGATGTAGACCTCCGTCTTGCCGCTGCCGGTGATGCCAAACAGCAGGTTGACGTTGAAAGAGCCGTGGTTCTGCCCGATGGCTGCGATGGCGGCAAGCTGCTCCGCGTTCAGGTCGAGCTGCTTGGGAGCCGAATTGGCGTCGTATTTGAAATACTCCCGCTCCACCTGGCGGGGATAGATGGCAATGATCCGCTTGGCCGCCAACGCTTTGATGACGGAATAGGTGATCTGATCGGCCACTTCAGCCAGGGGAAAATCGCCGGTCTGAGCCAACATCAGTTGCAGGGCCTCCCGCTGCTTGGGGGTCAGCAAAGCCAGGTCCTGGGCGGGTTCCAGGATCTTGACGTAATTCAGGGTTTTTGGTTTGTCCCGCGAGCTGAGCTTGCGCTTCAATTCCAGCCAGCCGGCGGCGGCGCCCTCTTCCACCAAACGCAACAGGGGGCGTCCCTTCAGCTGCTTGCGGAGGTCGGAAAGCCGGTGCCAGGCGTCGTCGGCCAGGGCTTCCCGCAGGGGTTTGTAACCTGCCGGGATCTCCGGGCTGAGCCATCTCACTTCCGCTTCGATGTCCGGGATCAGCCAGGCCGGCAGCATCGCGAAACAGGCGCTGCCCACGGAACAATGATAGTAGGAGGCCATCCATTCCGCCAGGCGCAACAGGGGCTGGCTCAGGACAGGAGCGGTGTCGATCACCTCGGCGATCTGTTTGTAACTGATGCGGGGGTCCGGATCGGCCGCCAAGCGCTTGCCGCAGATGCCAACCACGTCCTTGCGGTTGAAAGACACCAGCACCCGCGCCCCTTCAGGTATCCTGTGAAGGGAGCTGTAGGTGAATTCCTGACGCAGGTTCAGCGGCAGATGGACCAGATAATAATGCATAGAATGAGCTCCCCCTAAAGGGTCAAAAATGTCAATGGAAAAAGTGGCGCCAAGATGGGATAGCGGCCGTGTTCAGCAGAAAAAAGCCCTGCCTGAGGGTCAGCGGCATGGCCGCCAGGCAGGGCCAGAGAGTTTACAGGATAGTTGCTTTGCTAACTGAACTGCAATTTAAAGCCATAGGTTTGTTCTGCGGTCACGTTGAAGGTCCAGCCTTCCACCAACTGCTTGATCCTGTCCGTGAAATCCCTGGGGATGCCGGCGCTGGAAGACCTGACCACGGCGGTAGCGCGGCCGTTTGCGTCGATTTTTAAAGACACCGAAACTTCGCCCCTGACCCTCTTTACCCTTGCGGTATAGTCTTGAAAGAGTTTGTCGAACAAGGCTTGCCTGTGCCTGATCTGGCTGGCGATGTTATCCTTGTCGGACGCGCTCGAGAGTCCAGTGATCTTTACCGGATCGGGAATGGTGGGTTTGTCTACCGTGGGCTTGCTGACGGTTGAGGTGATCTGGGTGTCGCCGGGGCCAGCCGTTGTGGGTCTGGACAGTGACTGGTCGATGGACTTGGGCTGTTTGATGACTACGTTAACCGGTCCGCTGGTTGAGCCCTGGCCGATTTCGCCGGGCCGCAGGCCACCGCCGTATCCATCGCCATCACCGGAGATCCCTGTGGAAGAACTGCTACCATAATCAACCACTTCGTTGGGAACAAACGGCTTGTAAGTCTGCCCCACCAAGGCATAACCCCCACCGCCGGAACTGCTGGAGTAACCTCCGCCGCCGCCGATTAAACCGCTGCCAGTACCCGTTCTGCCAGCCAGCGTGGCAACTACGCCGGTATAGACGCCGGTACCAGGCCGTTGCAAGCCTCCAGCGCCAGAGCCGGAACCGCGTCCGGAGCCCGATCCTGTACCGGTTCCTGCTCCGCCATTTCTGCCGGTTGCGCCGATGGTACGGTTGGATGCGCGTTGGTGCGTGGTGCCTGCGTCAGTTTGCTGCGCGGGTTGGCCTGATTGCTGTTCCGGAACGGGGATGACTTTCTCAGGGCCGCCATCCCAAACACCCTCTGGAGGGTTGTAGGGTTCGACAATTATAATCTTGTCTTTCATCCGTGTGAAATAGAAAAATGACATTATGAACAGCATGCCGAAAACCGCCATGATCCCGGTATACTGGCGAAAATCATAGGGTTCCCACCATTTCTTGACGGAGACTGAAGCCAGAAACATCTTCTGATCCGGAGTTACAACCACTTGCGGCGGAGTTATGAAGTCAAGGTCGATGTTCCAGTCGTTGTTAAGTTGGATGGTCCCACGGATACTTTCGTTTAGCTTTAGAACATTGGCGGGAAACTTGCCCGGAGGTTTTAATCTCGTCAGCGGGACAGAGCCCTGTTCATCGGACAAAGTCACAAACTTCCGTTGAGGCAATGCCAGATAGAGTTTTCCGTTCTTGGTGAAGATAAGCTTGTGATGGGGCGCGTATTCGCGGTCTACAACGCGCCAGCGGACGAAGGGGCCGGAACCGATCACCAGCTTGTTTTTGAAGTTCCAGCCCTGATCGCTGTGCCCCTGACGGACTGAATCGATTACGTCTCCCTTGTGCCTGAAGGTCAGCCGCAATACTTTATCATACTGATTCCCGGCTAGGCCAAACAGAGATTTCAGCCTTTCTATAGGTGACAAACTTTTGGGTTTGGTTGACACTTTTACCCCCTAACCGCCACTACTTTTCTTGCTGCCAGACATCCATCTCGGGTCCTCAGCGTTGGCAAAGTAAACGGATTGAAACTCTACCGTTTTGCTCAACCGGACCAGCTCGCTGATAAAATGGCAGGGAACAGATTTATCCGCCCGGATCAACATGATAGGCTTGACCTGCAGCGAGTCAGCGACAGTCTTGTTCTTTCTTTCAACTTCAGCAACTTTCTTTTTCAAATAGATTAGCAATTGGTTTTTACTAACGACATCCTTTTCCAGCGCATCTATGCGGCCATAGCTAACTGCCTGTTCCCCAACCAGGATGCTATCCGGATAAACAGTAACAATGGCGGCGGCGTCATAATTGAGCGGGTCATAATCCCTATTGATGCTCGGGACTTTCATTCCGGGCGGGACGGTGCTCCGGTAGGCTTCACTGGTAACGTTCTTGATCAGAAACACCAGCAGGATGGTCATGATGTCGATCAAAGACACTATGGACAGGGCCTTGATCTCGTTTCCTTTTCGGGGTGAGTACTTTCGGTTTCTATTAAGCATACTATTCACCGGCTGAACGCGCAACTATTTCGTAATGTACTTTCACAAAACCGTTCTTTTTACACAGGTCGATGGTCTTCATCAACCACTCAAAATCGACAAAGGGGTCTGGCGCGACAATAATATCGACCAGTTGGGGATACTCGCCGTGAAGCCTGACCAGAGCAGCGTCAAGCGCGCGAAAATCATATCCGCCATTGGTTACAGCTATTGCCCGGTACAACGATCCTGACTCGGTGATCCGGAAACCGACATCACCCGAATGAGAAATTGAAATCCTGAAGACCCGTTCCACCCCAGGACCCGGCCCTGGGGCATTGGCCTTGGCGACAGGTTCGAAATTCAAAGCCACCATGGCTATCTGGGTAACCAGCAACATCTGTAACATAAACGGCACGATGGTCAAAAACAGATTGATCGTAGGCACCAGATTTGGCATTTGCGGATCACGCCCAGTATCAAATCTTGATCTTTGAAATCTACCGGAAGTAGTTCGGCTACGCATTGATTTTCCTAACTGATCTCGTTCAGGATGAATTCCTCTAACTTGGTGGTGTACTCTTCGGCGTCATTCTTCAACCGGTCAGCAAACTTCTTGAAGAAGCCGCTGACGAAGGTCAGCGCGATGGCTGCGACCAGACCGACCGCAGTTGTCCCGACAGCTGTGGCAATACCGTCGCTCAGTCTTGCCTGTTTATCCACGTCATTGGTAAGCTTGGACATGGCGTCGAAAGCGATCAACAGACCCCAGATCGTTCCCAACAGACCGAAATAAGTACAGAGTTGGGCCAGAATATCATACCAGAAAAGGCCGGCGTCTATGGTGTGGTACTTTTGCAGCCGGGCCACCAAAAACTCGCTCATTACGGCTTCTTTGAGGGGGTCACCGGTCTTGCCTGCCTCCAGGGCGTCCTTGTAGCCCTTGAGGCCGTTCCAATAGATAAATCCCAGGGTGGAGATGTCTTTCACCACTTCCTGGTGCTTAATCGCCAGATTAAGCGTTTCTGGGGTGACAGGTTTGGATTGGGAGAGGATTCTTTTGATGGCAGTGAATTGGAAGGCGGGTTTAATCTTCAATTCCCGGTAGTACTTCCTAGCCCTGAGAATGGCCATGCCTGCCGCCCAACAAAAGATCAACAAGATGATTACGCCAATATTGCCGCTATCTTTGAATACACGGCCTGGCGTAAGTCTCTTTTGTGCTACTAACTCTTGCTCGCCGATGATGTCCTGTTCTCCGGTCTGGCCAGCAGCTTCAGCATCCTGCTCAACAGTCTGGCCAGTAGCTCCAGCGTCCGCTTCAACCGCTTGTTCCGTTTCCACTTGGTCGACCGGCACTTTTTTCGAGCCGGCGTAAAGCAATCCAATACCCGCAAGCACCATCAGGGCGACAAGCAGTAGTCTGAGTGTTCTCATTTGTTCTCCTGAGTTTGTTTTTTTATCATAGCTTTATCCCAGCTTTGCAGCTGGGCAATAGATTCTTGTTTGATCGTCCCGGCCAGCTTGGAGTAACCGAAAAATCCAGGCCGCAGATAGGTGTTTGCCTTGGCTTCCAAAACGATAATGTCAGGCGGGTCATAGCGGAAGAACAGGACGTCTTCCTTACCCGGTTCAGGCACAGCCTGGCGGGGGGCTGGCTTCGGCGTCGCGGCCTGGCCGTGCAGCCAGCCAGCCAGGATAAGGGCAAGAAGGATGGCAATATGTTTTTTCATCGTCTAATCTCTCACTTCCTCGATGAGTTGGACCGAGGCTTTGAAGCCGCGCACTCCGGTTTCGTTTGTAACGTTGATCCGCAGGGTATTTTCGCCCGCGACCAAACCGCTTGAGGGCAACTCAACCCGGGTTGGCATCCATGATTCACCTTGTTCGTAGGACACTATCAGATCGTAAGTTCCTTCCAATAGCGTACCGTTCAGGGACAGGGTGGCCTGGGTGGGAGCCAGAAAATCCACGAACGCGGCCCGCAGATTGGCGTCCACCATAAACTTTACTTCGAACGCGACTTCATCCTGCGGCTGATCTTCGCTTTCCTCGCACCAAATGGTTTGAGCCTTGGGATCCAACCTCGCCCTGCCGGCCTGTATCGGAGTCTCAAATTGCGGCATCACCAAGGCTGGTTTGATCTCCACAACCCCGGTCTGGACATTTTTAACCACAGTTTGCCAGGCTGGGCCTGAGGGGATGCTGATGATCTCAGTTGGCATGGAATCCAGCAGCTTTTGCCGGTCATGATAGACCAACAATCCCACGGGAAGGTCAATCGACACAGAGTCGGGATTGGCCAACTCGATCCTGACGGTCTGACTGCTGTTTTTCAAGCCCTGTAGATCGACCCTCAGGGAACGCAACAGCACCTCTCTGCCATTTACAGTGAGAGTATCGTAGGGCGCGGTTGCCAGAAATTTCCTGCTGCTGTTGTTGTAATAGACAGTAGTAAGGGCTGGATCCAAAGCGCGCACAAACAGCAGTTCCGGTACCAGATCATTGTCCAGCCTGCGTTCCAGCACGAGTTTGCCTTTGGCGGGCACTGTCACGCTTCCCTGGCCAGGGTATGGAGATTGACCTGATGCCGCGGAAGACTGAGTGGAGGCAACTTCGCCGGTAACCAGGGGTTCTATTTTGACTTGCCAGGAATCGTCTATGGGATAGGCCTGAAGTTGTAAACTGGGGACCAATTTCGCGTCGGTCAGCTTGGCAAACGCAAACTCCGTGGTGCTGTCTGTATAGCCGGCCAAAGCGTAGTTTTCGTAGATAAGCCGGTAAAAGACTATCCCTGAACTGTAGTAGAAGTTTATCTCATTATTGATCTGAGCCAGCATCTCGCGGTGGTAAGCCCGGACGGATTGTGCCGCGTAGGTTCTTTCCCGGTCATACTTCATCTCGTTGGATACGGCTAAAAACCTTTCGATCTGGGTGAATACCACGTTTGACGCATGCTCGTTGATCCTGGCGATGGCCTTGTAGGCACGCAGAATCTGCGCTGTTTCGAGGTACTTCGCCCGTTCGTTGTTCAGCAACCTCTCCAGCTCATCGTACTCCATGGCCACTCTGGAACGGAACTTGGAAATCCGCCGTTCTCCCTTGATCAAATGGTTTTCATAGGTGGTGAGAGTGGTAATCTGGATCAGTTGGGCCGGAGTTTTGCGCAGGAAATCGGCTTGCTCGGTATTGCGCAGGACGCGGTCAAACTCTTTTAGATAGGCTGTTTTGGCCTGCAATTCCTGATATTCCGCCCTGGCTTTGGCAAACGTGCTGTCAGCCTGGGGATCGCTCAGGCTCAAGCCATCCCGATTGTATTGTTTCTGAACCTTTTCATAATCATCCATCACTTGCAGGATGAGTTCCCAGTCTTTTTCGGGAGTAGCAACGGCCTGGTTGAACTGGTCGGCCAGGACCTTCAGTTTACCTTCCGCGATGCCTTGGTACATTTTCGAACGAGCCGAATCCCCTTTGAAAACCTTGCGGGCGGCGACTTCATAACTCACTTGGTCGCCTTGGTTGTAATGCTCCCGCGCCAGTGTTTCCAATAAGTTCAGAGTTTGAGCGTGTTTGGGATAGGTCTCGGTAAAATAGGTCAGAACCTCGATTTTACGCTTCACATTGGCGGACGTTTTGTAGAGATCACAGGCCAGATAATAGATGTCTTCCGGTTTGACCTTACCGCCGTCGATCTTCTTAGCTTTCATAAGATCATAGAGGGCGATGTACATATCCGCAGCCTGGTCACGGTTTTCCGGAGTGTTCTTTATCTGCTGGATCTCATCCTGTTTGAGCTTGAAAGTGTAATTGCTGGAAGGATGAAGACGCATGAAATCCTGGCGGAGAGCCTTGCCCCGGGCCTTGTCTGCCATCAGCGTATCGGCTTCGGCTATGGACCAGCCCTCCCTGTAGTATCTGTAAACATCGTCCACATTGCTGGAGAGCCCGGCCAACTGCAGCTTCTGATCGATCGCTTGCTGGTACATTCCGCCCTTCAGGTAGATCATGGCGGCATTGTCCCTTTGCTCGACATACTCGACAGGATCGTCCTTTAGTTCCTCGGCCAACCGCAGATACAGGGTTGCGGCCCGGTCGTAGTTGCCTTCCCGGTCATTCTTGTCGATGTTGTTTTTGATCTGCTTCCTGATCTCATTGTTCAGTTTATCTGCATCCCCGGTGGCAAAGGCCAGGGTTTGGCGGTATCTCTGTTCGGCTTCGTCGTAGTTTTCTTCCTTTACGGCGATTTCAGCCAGCAGCAAGTGGATATCGTGCTTGTCCGGGGTATCCAGTTTATCCTCAAACTGCAGCAGTTGCAGGCTTCTGGCTTTGGCTTCTGCAAGCAGGTTTCTGGCCGTCTCCGCTTTGATCAGTTCGATCATCACGACAGCGGAGTTATGCAGGCTTTTGTCAGTGGCGAAGCGGGGTTGCTGATACTGACCGTAGAGGCGCAATGCGGCGTCCCGGTAGAATTCATACAATTCCTGCGGATTTGAGGGCAGCCCGCTGTCCGGATCCTGATCGGTCAGTACTGACAACGTGTCCAGCCGGGTATAGATCTTTTTGGAGTAGGTGTAGATCTGCTCTTCGTGGTTTAAAAACTCTTCATGCTCCGGGTATTTGAGATTGTAGGCCTGAAGCTGCCGGATCGCGCGCAGATATTCATCAGGACGGTCGCGTTTATCCGCCACAATGATCCTGATCGCGTAATCGTTCTTTTCGTTTTTGGCCAGCCACTCTTCATAACCCTTGCCAAACAGCTCCCGGTATTCGCCATATTCTTTCATGTGGGCGTAGTACGCGCTTTCCGCCTCAAACGAAGCGGATTCGGTCAGTTTATCCTGTTTATTGACCTGGACGATGTCATAAGCCTTTTTGATGACATCGAGCTGCGCCTGCATGGAGTCGCTTACTGCTTTACCCCGGATATTGGCGTCGTACCAAGGGCTTTTGTTGTTGAATCCGGTGATCATGTCCGGATAATCGTTAAATTGGATGGCGGCGGGCGTAGTGCCGGGAGTCTCCCTTTTGCCGGTCCGGAGCCTGATGATGATGATGGAATCCGCAACGGTGGGATTGTTCAGTTCCAGCGGAAAAGTCGCCAGCCTGAGTTCCCAATACTTGGCGGCCTTTTGATAGGCGTTGGGATTGGACATCAGCCTTTCCGCCGTCTTTTCCATGATCAGGCGCTTGGCTTTGTCGTCGTGGTAATCCGCCAGGCTGGAGTGAAACTCCTGGATGCCGCTGGATTCCGTGGTATCGTCAAAATCCAGCAAAGCCAGAACATGGGCGGTGTTTTCGATTGACGAGCTTTTCAGGTTTTCCGCGCTGACAGGATCTTCCACCTGATTGCTTTCGATCGCCTTAAGCAGGCTGGTAAAGTCCAACAGCGCCGTTTTAAGCGATTCATCGTTGTTCTTGGCCCGGTTCACCAGGCCTTTACGGGATAAAGACTGATACCTGTAGTAGTTGTTGACCCCGGGGTCTTCGACCAGTCGTTCAAAACCGCTCAGCGCTTGATCGTAATACTTGCCAGGTTCATCGGTATCGATACCGATCTCATAGTACAGGGTGCTGAGGCGGTAGAGGGATTCGTCGAACAGCTCCGAATCCCGGTATTTTTCGTTGGTGGTAAGCTCCCTGTAAGCATCGATGGAGGGTTGGAAATCTTCAATCTTGGTTTGCAGATGTTCCGGATAAACGGTGTCGTCCCGCACAGGGCCATAGGCCTCCCTGCCTTCGGCCAAAGACCGCCTCTGAAACTCGCTGCCGATGTAGCCGATGTTGAACAGAGCGTAGTCCGCGCCGTAAAAATCCGGATCGGCCTCCAAAGCCATTTGGTAATAGTCCCTGGCCAACAGGAAACTCTCTTTGTCCGTTATCGCAAACTGCAGTTCCGCCATGTTGTAGTAGAGGGTGGAATTGTTGACCAGGTATCCTCCGCCGGGCTGCTGGAAAGCCTGAAAACGGGGGTGAGCCTCCACAAAATCCTGATAACGGCCAAGTAATGCGGACTTTTCGCCGAGGATAGCCAGCTCTTCAGCATCCGGAGCCTGTCCGGCAGGCTCTGAATCAGTTACCATCAGCGAATCCGCGCGGGCTTTCCTTTCCCGTTCCAGATAGCTGACCCTGCGGTAATCCATTTGGAGTTTGACGTAGTCCAAGCTGGCCACATAATCATCCAGAAGCTTAGTGATTTGCAGCGTATCGGCCGCGGCATAATTTGCCAAGTAGCGCTGATTGGAAACCAGTTCCGCCATGTCCTTGGGATACTGCTCCTGGATCTCTGCCGTGATGACTTTCTCGATCTGAGGGATCAGTTCATCGGTGTGAGCTTTGTCCAGGTTTAGTTCGTGGTATTGCTGCCACCAATCGTTGAAAGCCTTTTCTTCTTTTTTGTTGGCATGTTTGCGCATCGCGAGGTAGCGCTGTTTGCGGTTTTCCAGTTCTCCCAGCTTTTCCGCGTAGGCTTCCGATACCGGGCGGATCCGGCCTTGCAATTCCGCGTAACTGGGATCGGCCAACAATTCGTCCACCCCTCCGATAACCTTGGAATAGAGCCGGATATTGCGTTGCAGGTTGACCAGGCGGATCAGCTCGAGGTCGCTGTAATCCTTGCCGCTAACAGATTTGTCGTTGGTAATGAACAATTGGTAGAGGGAATCGATCTGGGCGTCGAGTTTGGCGATCAGGCTGCCATAATAAGCGGAAGCATCTTTTAACTGCTCCAGCAGGCGGGTTCCCGTGGCATACTTGCCGTAATAGGGATACCCGGCGTAGGTGGTATCGGCGCCGGCGATCTCGGCGAGGTCTATCCGGGGTGGCGCAACCAAAAGGTCCAGTTGACCTTTCAGCCCGTCCAAAAGTTTGTTTACTTCTTCAACCTTGGCATCGGCAAGGTCTTTGATATAGAGGCCATTGATGGCTTTGGCCTCTTGCAGCAGTTTACCCAGGTCGGCTTTGATCGAATCGATCTGGCCGACCAACAAGGCGTGTTCCGCCGTTTGGGGATCATTGTACAGCGGATCGAAATCCAGGGCGTTGATCCGCAAAATGATATCGCTGAAGCGGCGGCGAAAATCGACCTCGATCCACTCCCGGTCCCGGGCGTAGGTTTCCAGGAAATTATCCAGGGTGGGGTCGCTGCCCCGTTCGGACACGTAATCCGCCCAGAGGAACAGGTAGAGCGGATAGTAGTCACCATCCGGGGAAAGATCGATGAGCTGAGCCAGGGAGTCCGGCCGGGCCTGATTGTCTGGGTTGGAAAGGAAATCCACCACCCGGCTGTATTTGAGCAGATCAGACATCTTCCGGGCCGAAGTTCCCAGACGCGCGTCTGCTTTCAGCGTGTCGAAATAGGCAATCGCGGTGCCAAAGTCTTTGCGATCGGCAAAATAATGCCCCGCCAGAAACAGGAAATCGCTATCCCCCAACTGGGGTGAAGCGCCGGCAGCATGGTACTGGCGCAAAGCCAGGCCGGGAGTGGTGCCCGGAACTGCTTCCAGCCGGTTGACGATGAAGCTCATGGTGTCGCTAAGATAGGGATCAAAAAACACCGAGCGATAGCCATCCCCGGCCGGTTCAACGGCCTGCGCGGCGACAGTGAAAGCCAGCAGCCAAAACAGCAGCGCCGTCAGGATAAATCTCTGAGTAAACATCACAGCGCGTCCCCGCCCCAAGCCGTTTCGCTTGGACCTGACCCCGATCCGCCGACCGGCCAATTGGCTTGTCTGAGGATGGATGATCCCTTCCGCATGTATCTCTCTGTCCAATTCAGTTTACTTGTTCTGTTCTTGCAGTTCTTGTATCCAGAGACGGAGGTCTTCCAGGGCTTTCTGCGCCTTCTCACGCTCGGTGGAAAGGCCTTCCAGCTCTTTCAAAAGTTCCTTGACCTGGGGAGACAGCTCTTTGTAAGATCCCGAGCCTACAGGGCCATATGAGGTGGGATCTACGCCGCCCAGGGGATTCAGGTTCCCTATCTGGCCAGGTTTCTTAGGTGTTGTATTGATCCTTATCTCGGAATCTGGAATGATCTCCGAGTAGCGGCCAAGTTGGATCGCCGGCAGATCAGGATCTCTGCTGATGTCAGGCCTGCGGCTGCCTTTGGAATTCGAATAACGGTCGAAGTAATACGATATCCCCAGCGCGAACCGCCGGTTATCTTCCAAACCATTGCCCTCAGACTTCTTGGCCAGGTCTTCCAAAGCCTGGCCGGCCAGCCGGATTGTGAAGTTATCATAGGTATACTTGATCCCGGCGTTGAAGTTATAGCCGTCGTATTCTCCCAGAAGGGCCAAGTTGCGGAGGGGCGATATCTCCGTGGAAGTGAAGAAGCCGTTGAATTTCCGTGACCGCGATACCTGGCCGGTGTAGCGGTTGGAACCCACTCCCAGATTGAACATCCAGGCGATCCCGCCAAACACGGCCTGCTTGGAGGCCACGGCATAGGGAGAGTAAAATTCGTAGTCGGTTTTATCCGGATGGTCGGCAAATTCCCAATCGCTGGGACCGTCCTGAGACCGGCCCCGATTGACGGGCGAGAAGATGTTGTCCATCCCGATGGCGAGTTGCGGCAGAGTCGGAGTTTCCTGGATCACCTTAAACTTGGCGTTCATAAAATAGACGTCATCGCCGCCGAAGAGGCCCAGCTCAAGCCGGTCCAGGACTCCCACGGTGACCAGCCCGTAGGGGATGATCCCGTTGCGGTCGTTGTCTTCATAGCCCGGGCTGGCGTTGCGATAATAGCCGACCAGGGTAAGGTCGGCCGATTTACTCGGCAACACGTAGGCGTCCGGAGTCCTCAACATCCCGGAAGTCTGGAAGGGAGCAGCGTTCACCCCACAGACCGCCGCGATCAAGACGGCCGCGCACAAAATATATTTCTTCATTCTTCACTCCGCCTGATGGCACATTTCTCTTTGTAAATCACGAAATCGATTGACACTTATCTAGTCAAGCTTTTTTTGGACCAATGCTCAGGAAAACTCGCAGCGAATTGTTCCACACCGGTGAAAACATCGCGGAACGCCATCTGGCCGCCAAAGGATACCAGATCCTGGCCCGGAACTTCCGCGCCCCGGCCGGCGAGATCGACATCATCGCCCAGACCGGCGACACCCTGGTCTTCGCGGAAGTCAAGACCCGCTCCCGCCATTCCCTGCGCCAGGCGCTGATGAACGTCTCCCACACCAAGCAGAAGCGCATTTCCCAGACCGCGGAGCAGTTCTATCGCCAATATCCCGAATATGGCGAGTTCCGAGCCCGCTTCGACATCCTGGTGGTGTTCTATTACGAAACCAGCGGCGATTATTCCGTCACCCATCTCGAAGACGCTTTCATACCTGTTTTGTAGCACTCCGCTTCAATTTGACAGCAGCGAGGTATCGAAATCCTCGCCCACATACCTCTGAAAATCGGGGTTGGAGGTTTCCATCTCATCCCCGTCGACATAGAGCAGCTTGTAGTTGCCGTTCATCTGGATGTCCACAAAGAGGTAGACAGCGCTGGCGCCGCCCCGGTATTTCCAGATCTGGTAATCCTTGCGGACATAGCGGGTCTCGTCGGAAGTGGTTTCCTTATCGATCTCGTCCGGCTTGCCCCTGCGGATGTGGATCCTCCCCATGTCGGTGGTCCAGCCCTGATCGAAGTGGCCGTAGTATTTGTTGCTGTAATCGACGCGTTCCTGCAGGAGCTCGACGGCGTTCTGGGGCGGCAGCCGGTTCAGATCCGCCCATTCTTTCCACATCTGGCTCACATACTTGCGTTTGGTGGTTTCGTCGTAGTTGCGCCAGTCGGAAGAGCTTCTGACGCCCCCAAAGTAGCGCAGCAGCTTGTAATCGTCATCCGGAGAGGGAAACAGCAGGTACTGGGGGATTTTGGGCTCCGTCACGAAAAACACGAACTCCCGCTGGCTGCTGCGATCCCCCAATTGCAGGGACAGTGTGCCGTCGTAACGCCCGGGGGCCAGGTCTCCGATGGGGATTTTCAGGTTGATCCCGTCGGTATTCTGGAGCGGGGTGAAATCGATGTAGTCGTCCGAAACCGCCACGCTGTCCCGCTCCACGGTCAGCATCAGCAATCCGGTTTCTTGTCTTGTTTCCGGGGTGGTGTAAACTTCAAAGTAGAGGTTCACGTGTTCGACCTCGTTTTTATCGAAAATCAGGTCCGGCTGCGTGCGGTAAAGGATGCCGCCCCGGTGAAACTTTTCCAGATAGCTGGTGCTGTCCGGCCGCACGATTGAACAGAGTTCCAGGTCGCTGATCTGGCTGTCCGGTGCCAATCCGCTGAAGTTGTGAACCCAGAAAAACTGCTTCAGCGAACTCACGTCCCTCGCCTGCAGCCTAAACACATATTCCTGCCCATCAAGCAGATAGCTGACCCGGTTGAGGTAGGTCTTGTCCGAAGCCGCGTCAGCTTTGTGCGAGACCCCGATGTTGTCGGTGATCGTCTGGGTATAGACCACGCTGTCGCCCTGGGCAACCTCCACCGTCACCTCCGTCTGGGCGAAATAGCCGCCCTTGTAGGCCAGAAAGACCAGGCTTTTGTAGGGGATTTCGTAGTCGAGATGGATCACCGTATTGCCGTCCGGAGCCAGATAGCGCTGGGTGCTCACATTAACGGTCAAAACGTCCGCGCCGGCCAGCGTCGTCGCCGCCAGGGCCAGCGCCAGCAGGACACATAGCCTAATTATCAGAAAATTCTTCATCTTTATTCCTCAATGTATACTGCCCGTAGCCGCCGGTATCGGCGAAGACAAACTCCAGCTTCTCTTGGTAATAGGTCCAAATGATGTAGGGATATTCCTCGATGGGATGAACCTCGCTCTGAATGTCGTCCGGTTCCCCGTACTTGATGTATATTCTACCCCGGTCGGACCTCCATCCCCGCAATCTTTTGTGGATGGTGTACCGTTCGTCGGCCTGGATCACGCGCTGGTAAAAGCTTTCCCGCGCTTCGTTGCGCACCGTCCCGGGGCTGGGATCGTGCACCTGCCAAAAGCGGTCGATCGCGTCGGCGAAATTGTCCTTGGGAACCCCCCGCAGGCTTCGCCATTCATTTTGGCTGGCGATGTAGCGCAGTTGCTCCATCTGGTCCTTGTGGCTGAAGGTCAGGTTGTAGGAAAACCACTGGCTATACCAGAACGGCTCCATGTCGTAACGGATGTTCCCCGCGAAAAATCTGATGGATACCTGGCGCGGACGGGCCTGATTGACCACCGCGGTCAGGTCCGCAGCGATCTCTCCCACCGGCGCCACAATGCTCACGGAGAGCGAATCCAGGCGGATATGGAGGCTGTCTGCCGCTTCGGTGAATTTTTGCCGGAAGGTGATGGCTTCCAGGGGAAACTCTTTCAGCCCGGCGGGGATGTAATCCACTCCGTCTTGGGCCAGGATCAGATAGGGCTGGCCGATCTCAGTGTAGCTCTCGCCGATGCTGAAGCTCTTTTCCAGGCGGCGTTTGTCGCCCAGGGTCAGGTTGCGCAGGCGGAAATCCGCCATGTACTTGCCGGGAGGCAGATCGGCCTGAAACAGGTAAGGCAGCGCGGTTTCGGCCAGCCAGGCCCGGCGGGGCACGGAAAGCTGGCGTTCAAAGTTCGCCGCCTGCCGGCCTTGCGCGTTTTTTAGCGACAGCGAGAGTTGATATTGGGCGGTGTCCTCACCCTGCTTGAAATTGAGGACCTGATAGGGGATCATCACCCAAAAATCCACGCCGGACGGATACCGTTCAAAAAAGATTTCCTGCGCCCCCAGCCCGCAAGCCAGCAGCAGAAACAGGGCCAGGAGCCTAACCGCTTTTCTCATCGTCGCCGACCACCAGCGAAAACTCCAGATCGCCCTTTTCCAGCCATTGCAGCAGGGCATTGCCCGGAAAGAGCTTTTTGCCCGCTTCCAGGTTGTAGCATTCCCCGTCGTCGCAGGTAACCGTCGTTTTCAGGATGAAAGCGCCGCGGTTTCTGTCGGCGAGGAGGTCAAGTTCGTTGCAGAGCTCTTTATTGAGCTTGTGCAGCGGCAATTTCAGCCTGATCTCGCCTTTCAGCACGTGGGGCAGGTCTTCCAACGCGGTCATCCGTTTTGGATTCACCCGCAGGAGCGTTTCCTCGTTTCCTTCAAAGCTGGATTTGGTGCCGCTGACGTGGAAGATCCTGCCCGCCGCCAGGCGGGGAAAGAACTTTTCGTAGGACCGGTTGAACAGCGCCACTTCAAAGCGCCCGTTGAGGTCTTCAAATTCCGCGATGGCGTATTGGTTGCCTTTGTTGTCCCGTTTTTTGTTAACCGAAACGATGATCCCCAGCAGGCTGATGTCGCCGCTGCGGGACTTGCCGGTCACGGAATTGGAATCCGTGAGGTGGCGGAGCAAGCTGCTATACTCATATAGGGGATGCCCGCTCATGTAGAAACCCAGCACCTCTTTCTCTTTTTCCAGTTGGTAACTGTAGCTCCAGGGCTCTTCCTGCGGGAGTTCGGGGAAAAATTCCTCCGTTTCCTCCCCATCGGAAAGCAGGTCAAACAGCGAGGTCTGCCCCAGGCGCTTGTCCCGCTGGGCGCCATTGCTATAGGCCAGGGCGGCTTCGATCACCGCCCATTTTTGGGCGCGGGTGCCTTCCAGATCGTCCATCGCCCCGCTGGAGACGAGGCTTTCCAGCACGGTTTTGTTCACCGCGCCGCTGTCCAGCCGCGAACTGAAGTTGAAGATGTTGGTGAACGGCCCGTTGGCCCGGCGTTCCTCGATGATGGCGGAGATCGCCGCTTCGCCGATGTTTTTGATCGCCTTCAGGCCAAAGAACACCTCTTTGTCGTGCACGCTGAATTCCATGTCGCTGCGGTTGAGGTTGGGCGGGATGATCTTGATCCCCATGCCCCGGCAGACGTCGATCATCACGGGAACCTTGGCGGGATCGGCTTCCAAAGAGAGCAGCGCCGCCATGAATTCCACCGGATAGTGGGCCTTGAGCCAGGCGGTGCGGTAGGCCACCAGGGCGTAGCAGGTGGCGTGGCTCTTGTTGAATGCGTATTGGGCAAAATCCTCCCAATCCGCCCAGATCTTGGCGGCAGTCCGTTCCGTGACGCCGTTCTTCACCGCCCCCTCCAGGAATTTCTGCTTGAACTCCGCCATCCGGACGGGGTCTTTTTTGCCCATCGCCTTGCGCAGGCTGTCCGCCTCGCCGCCGGTGAGGCCGCCCATCTCGCGGGAAACCTTCATCAGCTGTTCCTGATACACGGTCACCCCGTAGGTCTCCTCCAGGGTTTGGGCCATGATCGGATGGTCGTAGCTGACCTTTTCCTTTTTGTGCTTGCGCGCGATGTAGGTATCGATGTATTTCATCGGGCCCGGCCGGAACAGCGCGACCATGGCGATCAGGTCTTCAAACTTGTTGGGCTTGAGTTCGATCATGTTTTTGGTCATGCCGTCGGATTCAAATTGGAAGACACCCTGCGTTTCGCCCTTTCCGAGCAACTGATAGACCGCCGGGTCGGCCAGGTCCAGGTTTTCGATGTCGATCGTTTCTCCGTGGGATTGCCAGACCAGGTCTGCCGTTTTCTTGATCAGGGTCAAAGTTTTCAAGCCCAAGATGTCCATCTTGAGCAGTTTCAGCTCGTCCAGCCAACTGCCTTCAAACTGGACCAGGATGGTGCTCTCCCCGCCCTTCTGGTTGCTGGTGGAGAGCGGAACGTAATCCGTCAGGTCGCCTGGAACGATCACCAGGCCGGCCGGATGCACCCCGCCCTGGCGGATCAGCCCCTCCAGCACCGTGCTGTGTTTGTAGATGCTTTGATACAGCTCATTGGAGTCGATCAGGTGGGCAAAATCCTTGGATTTTTCGTAGGCTTCCTCCAGGCTCTTCATCGTGCCGGGGATGGTCTTGGTGATGTTGTTGGCCTCGGCGGGGGGCACCATCAGCACCCGCGCCACATCCTTGATCACGGATTTGGGCAACAGGGTGGTGAAGGTGATGATCTGCGTAACGCTGTTGCGGCCGTATTTTTGGACCACATAGTCGATCACCTTGCCGCGTTCCTGGGCGCAGAAATCGATGTCAAAATCCGGCATGCTGATGCGGTCCGGATTGAGGAACCGCTCAAACATCAGAGAGTAGCGGATGGGATCGATCTGCGTGATCCCCAGCAGGTAGGCGATGATGCTGCCGGCGCCGGATCCGCGGCCGGGGCCGACGGGCACGTTTTGCTTGCGGGCGTTGTCGATCAGGTCTTTGACCACCAGGTAATAGCCGTCGAAACCCATCCGGTGGATGATCCCCAACTCATATTCGACGCGGGCGCGGATCTCCTCCGTCACTTCGGGATAGCGCTTTTTGAGCCCCTCCTCGCAGAGCGCGCGGAGGTAGCTTTCCATGTCCGGAAATTCCGGCGGAGTCTCTATCGCCGGGAGCAGGAAACTGTCATATTGCAGTTTCAGGTCGCACCTTTCGGCGATCTTCAGGGTGTTGGCGATCGCCTCTTCCTCATCCGGAAACAGCGCTTTCATCTCGTCCGGGCTCTTGAAATAGAGCTGGTCCGTATTGTAGCGCAGCCGGTCGGGATCGTTGAGCCCGCTGCCGGTCTGGATGCAGAGCATGATGTCGTGGGCTTCCCAATCTTCGCGGCGCAGGTAGTGGCAGTCGTTGGTGACCACCCGCTGCAGGTTCAGTTCTTTGGCCAGTTTGATCAGGTTGGGCATCACGGCCTTTTCGCCTTCCAGGCCGTGATCCTGGAGTTCGATGTAATAACGGTCGCCAAAGAGGTCGCTAAACCACTTGGCGGATTCCCGCGCTTCCTGGGGCCGGTCGTGCAGCAGCAGCCAGGGTATCTCGCCCTTGAGGCAGGCGCTGAGGCAAATCAACCCCTCGTTGTATTGCTGCAGCAAGGCTTTGCTGATCCGCGGCTTGTAGTAGACTCCCTGCAAAAAAGCGATGGAGGAGAGTTTGATCAGGTTTTTGTAACCCTGGTAATTTTGCGCCAACAGGATCAGATGGTGGCGAACCTCGCTCTTGTTGTGAGGACTCGCCAGATCTCCGGAGATGATGTAGGCTTCCATCCCGATGATCGGCTTGATCCCCGCCTTGCAGGCCGTCTTGTAAAAGTCGATCGCCCCATGCAGGTTGCCGTGGTCCGTGATCGCCAGCGCCGGCATTTGGTACTCTTTGGCCAGGGCGACCAGGCGGTCGACGCGGCAGGCGCCATCCAACATGCTGTACTGAGTGTGGTTATGCAAATGAACAAAGGACATGCGGTCTCTCTCCTTGAACTCTTGAGTTTAGCTTTGCGGGCAGCCCTATTTTGTCAAAGGATAAATTCGACCCCCAAGACCACTTTTTTTGAACTCAGACCCCCCTCTGGCTCCTATGACCATTACGCTATCATTGCGGGACCATTACGGGTGAAACCCGTAATGGTCCCGTAATGGTCCCGCAATGGTCATGGGAGAGAAGAAGTTAGGATAAACGTGATTTCAGACTTGGCCAACGCTGACAAGGTTGTCCAGCCAGGAATGCTAACCGGCTGATCGGCAGTTGTTTGACCTTTACGTCGGCCAGCCTAACGACCCTCCACTCCTTACCAGTTTTATTCCAATCGATGAATGAAATCACTGAATCTTTAATTACAACACCCCGGAGATTACTCCGATTTGCTCAGAATTTGATGCTCCGCCCTGTCATTTTCCTCAAGTTCCCTGTGTCGACAACCCCTCGCCAAAAAAAATACTTGCCGGAAAGCGACGATTGCAAAACGTGGACAAAAATTCATTACAACCGACTCAAAATGAGCCTATGGGAGCGTTAATGCGGTTACAAACTTTCCCCGGGGGCGTACACCCCCACGATCACAAAGAGCTATCCGCCTCCGTCCCGATCGAGGTGATGCCCCTCCCCCAGAGGGTAGTCATTTCCCTCTCCCAGCACATCGGATCGCCCTCCACGCCGATCGTCCAGGTTGGCGAAGAGGTCAAGGCCGGGCAAAAGATCGCAGAGGCTTCCGGCTTCGTCTCCATCCCCCAGCACGCGTCGATCAGCGGCAAAGTGACGAAGATTGACCTCTTTCCCCACCCTGCCGGAGCGCCGCAACAGGCCATCGAGATAGTCTCCGACGGCAAGGACGACTGGATTGAGCTCGCCGATGACCCCAACTACCTGGAGCTTTCCGCCGACGAGATCCGCAGCCGGATCGCCGAAGCGGGGATCTGCGGCATGGGCGGCGCCGGCTTCCCCACCAGCGTCAAGCTCTCGCCCCCGGCGGACAAACCGATCGACACGGTGATCCTCAACGGCGTGGAATGCGAGCCCTACCTCACGGCGGATGACCGCCTGATGCTGGAACGGGCGGAAGACGTGCTGTCCGGGCTGAAGATCCTGATCAAACTTCTCAACGCCAAACAGGGCATCATCGGCATCGAAAACAACAAACCGGAAGACATCGCCCTGCTGCAAAAACTGACCGCCAACGAAGCCAACCTCTCGGTGGTCCCACTCCGGCTCCAATATCCCCAGGGCGCGGAAAAACAGCTGATCTATGCCACGACCCGGCGCAAGGTCCCGGCCGGCGGATTGCCGATGGCGATCGGCGTAGTGGTCCAAAACGTGGCCTCCGCCGTTGCCGTCTATGAAGCGGTCCGCTATCGCAAACCTTTGGTGGAAAGGGTGATCGCCGTCACCGGTTCGGTGGTGAAAAACCCCAAGAACCTCAAAGCCCGCATCGGCACCCCCTTCCACGACCTCGTAAACTATTGCGGCGGCACCACCGCCAACATCGGCAAGATCATCTCCGGCGGCCCCATGATGGGTTTCGCGCTGCCCTCGCTGGATGCGCCCGTCGGCAAAGGCAGTTCCGGCCTGGTTCTTTTGAATGAAAAGGAAGCCCGCCAGATCGAGGAACGCAATTGCCTGCGTTGCGCCCGCTGCGTGGATGTCTGCCCGATGAACCTGATGCCCAGCCTGATCGCGCAGGCGGTCAAGGCCAAAGACCTCGACCTCGCGGTGAAAGCGGGTCTGGAAGATTGCATGAAATGCGGAAGCTGCGCCTACGTCTGCCCCGCCCATATCCGCCTCGTCCAATGGATCGATACCGGCAAGGTCCGCCTCGCCGCGGCCAAACGCGCCCAGAAATAGAGGTTTACAGATGATAGACAAATACACCGTCTCCCCCGCTCCCCACCTCCACGACCGCGGTTCGATCCCCAACGTGATGTGGAACGTGGTGCTGGCCTTGGTGCCGGCGCTAATTTTCGCGGTCTACTATTGGGGCTGGCGCTCGCTCTGGCTGACGCTGATCGGCGCCGCAACGGCCGTGGTGGCCGAATACCTGATCCAGAAATTCCGCCGGGTGCCGGTCACCGTCGCCGACGGTTCCGCCTTCCTCACTGGCATGCTGCTGGCCTACAACATCTCCCCCGGTTCGCCGTGGTGGCTGCCTGTGATGGGCTCCGCCTTCGCCATCGGGATCGGCAAACAGGCCTTTGGCGGATTGGGCAACAACCCCGTCAACCCCGCCCTGCTCGGCCGCGCTTTTCTGCTGGCCTCCTGGCCCACCCTGATGACCAGCGGCAAGAGCTGGATCCCCACCCTCTCGAGGCCCTTCAGCGCTTCTTCCATCAATGGCATCAGCAATCTGGACATGATCTATCCCGACCTCATTAATAAAGCCCCAAAAGCGTACGATCTGTTGACCAGCGCCACCCCCCTCAAGGTGGCCCAAACCCTGCGCGACAGCTCGTTTGTGAACACTCTCACCCAATCCGCCGCGGACAACGCAACGATAGCGGGCAACATGTTCACCAGCCTCTTCGACATCGGCACCCTCAAATCCCTCTTCTGGGGTAACATCGGCGGCTGCATCGGTGAGGTTTCGGTGTTCGCGCTGCTGCTCGGCGCGGCCTGGCTGCTCTATAAAAACATCATCGAGTGGCGCGTCCCCTTCTTTTATATAGCGACCGTCTTCGTACTGACCTTCTTCTTCGGCGGGATAGCCGGTTCCGGACCCTCCATCCTGCTGCCCTTCTTTCATATCTTTTCCGGCGGGTTGATGCTGGGGGCCTTTTTCATGGCCACGGACTACACATCCACTCCGCTCACCAAGAACGGACGGATCGTCTTTGCCATCGGCTGCGGCCTCCTCACCGTGATCATCCGGCTGATCGGCGGCTATCCGGAAGGGGTGTCCTACTCCATCCTGTTCATGAACGTGATGACGCCATTGATCGATAAACTAACCATGCCCAAGGCTTTTGGGAGGGTCAAGAAATGAAATTCTTCCTCAAACTCGGCCTCATCCTGCTCGCGTTCGCGGCAGTCGCCACCGCCCTGTTGGCCTATGTGAATTCCGTCACCAAGCCGCGGATCGACGCCTTCAAGGTCAAAGCCGCGGAAACAGCCCGCGCCTCCCTGATCCCCGGCGCCGCCTTCACGCCCTACACTGTCAAAACCGGCACCGACTCCCTGGTCTATTACGCCGCGACGGATTCCAGCAGCCAAGCCCTGCGCGGCTACGTGTTCACCGCCGCGAAGTATGGCTACAGCAGCAACGTGAAGACCATGGCCGCCGTGGACACCGCCTATAAAATCATCGCCATCCAGGTGATCGAACAGGCGGAAACCCCGGGCCTGGGCGCCAACTGCCAGAAAGAGGACTTTCCCGCCCGCTTTGCCGGCCTGGCGGAAGCTGAACTGACGGTGGACAAGGACGGCGGCAAGATCAAAGCCCTCACCGGCGCCACCATCACCACCCGCGCCGTCGCCAATTCGCTAAAGGAAACGCTGGCCCTGGTCCGCAGGGACATCGAGTCCCGCCAGGCGCAGCCAGCCACCCCGGAGGTTTTACCATGAGCTTTTTCAAAGAACTGACCAAAGGCCTGATCAAGGAAAATCCGACCTTCGTGATCGTCCTGGGCATGTGCCCCACCCTTGCCACCTCGACTTCGGTGAACAACGCCCTGGGGATGGGACTGGCGGCAACCTTCGTGCTGGTCTGCTCCAACATCATGATCTCATTGATCAAGGACATCACGCCGGACAAGATCCGCATCCCCGTCTACGTGGTGGTGATCGCGGCCTTCGTCTCCATCGTGGATATGTCCATGGCGGCCTTCATTCCCGGCCTGCACAAGGCGCTGGGGCTGTTCATCCCGCTGATCGTGGTCAACTGCATCATCCTCGGCCGGGCCGAGGCCTTTGCCAACAAGAACAACGTGGTCAATTCCACCGCGGACGGCATCGGCATGGGGCTGGGCTTCACCCTCGCCCTCAGCGTCGTCGCGACCATCCGCGAGATTTTGGGAAACGGGACCTGGGCCGGCCTGCGCGTGATGCCCAAAAGCTATGATCCGATGCTGATGCTGATCCTCGCCCCCGGCGCCTTTATCACGCTGGGATTGCTGATGGCGACCATCAACATGCTCAAGGAGAGGAAATAATGGGAACCCTGGGACAACTCTTTGTGATGGCCATCAGCGCCATCCTGATCCAAAACTTCGTACTTTCGCGCTTTCTGGGCCTCTGCCCCTACCTGGGGGTGTCCAAAAAGCTGGATTCCGCCTTTGGCATGGGCCTGGCCGTGATCTTTGTGATGACCATGACCTCGGCGATCTGCTTCCTGATCTATAAATACCTGCTGGTGCCCTACGACATGGTCTATCTGAGCACCCTGGCCTTCATCCTGACCATCGCCGCCCTGGTCCAGTTTGTGGAAATGGTGATCCTCAAAAACGCCCCTGCCCTCTACAAATCCCTTGGCGTCTACCTGCCTTTGATCACCACCAACTGTGCCGTGCTCGGCGTCGCGATCATCAACATCACGCCCCTGCCGGACGGATCCTCCTACAACTTCCTCTTCGCCACCCTCAATGGATTCTTTTCCGGAGTCGGTTTCACCTTTGTGCTGTTGGCGATGGCGGGCATCCGCGAACGCCTGGCGCTGGTGGACATGCCCAAAAGCATGGCCGGTTTCGCCCACGGCATGATATTGGCCGGGACCATGGCCCTGGCCTTCTATGGCTTCATGGGCCTGAAGATTTAAGGGAGTTGAAGATGAGTTTCGCAATCTTGCCTCTCGCCGCCACCCTTTCCAGCCAAATCCTGACCCCCGTGCTGATTTTGGGCGCGATGGGCCTCTTCTTTGGCCTGGTCCTAGCCCTGGCAGCCAAAATCTTCGCGGTGCAGATCGATCCCCGGGTCGAAGAGATCACCGCCGCCCTGCCCGGCGCCAATTGCGGCGCTTGTGGTAAAGCCGGCTGCGCCGGATACGCGGACGCCATCGTCCACGGCGGCGTTCCGGTCAATCTCTGCGCTCCCGGCGGCGCTGCCGCGGCGGCCACCATCGCCCGGATCATGGGCACGGATGCCGGCGCCACGGAAAAGAAGGTTGCCGTGATCCACTGCTCCTCCGGCGGTTACAAAAACACCCAGTGGAAATACGCCTATCAGGGCGTGGCCAGTTGCCTCTCGGCAGTTAACATCGCCGGCGGGCCCAACGCTTGTTCCCACGGTTGTTTGGGCCTCAACGACTGCCAGAAGGCCTGCCCCTTCGATGCCATCGAGGTCAATGCCGAAGGCCTGCGGATCGTCGATTTTGCCAAGTGCACCGGCTGCGGCTCCTGCGTTCGCGCCTGCCCCCGCCAATTGATCAAGCTGATCCCGCTCAAACGCAATGTCTACATCAAATGTTCGTCTCTGGCCAAGGGGCCGGACGCCAAGGCCGTCTGCGGCACCCAGCGGCAGTGCATCGGCTGCGGGATCTGCTCCCGCAAATGCCCTGTCCAGGCCATCACTGTGAGCAACAACCTGGCCCGCATCGACTACGACAAATGCATCAACTGCGGTCTCTGCGCCACGGTCTGCCCCACCAAGGCCATCCAGGACATCCTCGCCGGCGGACGCAAAAAAGCCCAAATCCAGGCCGACCTCTGCATCGGCTGCACCATCTGCGCCAAACAGTGCCCTGTGGAAGCGATCGCGGGTGAACTGAAAAAACCGCATGAGGTGGATTTCGAAAAGTGCGTCGGCTGCGAAGCCTGCGTGCCCAAGTGCCCCAAGCAGTGCATCAAAATGGTCTGATCAAACATAGATATTGTACGTATAGTTATGATGAAAGCGCTCCGGGAAACCGGGGCGCTTTTTTGTTGATGCACATGAGGGGAACACCGGCAGGGTTTGGAAAAAGTATGGGACCTCCGGTCCGGGACGCTCCTTTTCCCTCGCAAAAAAATAACGAGGGGAACACCGGCAGGGTTTGGAAAAAGTATGGGACCTCCGGTCCGGGACGCTCCTTTTCCCTCGCAAAAAAATAACGAGGGGAACACCGGCAGGGTTTGGAAAAAGTATGGGACCTACGGTCCGGGACGCCGCTCCCTCGTTAAAAAAATAACGAGGGGAACACCGGGCGGCGTCCCCTCGTTTTGGAGGGCATTCTATGTAGGGTCTGTAGGTTAATGACAAACTAACCGGTATGGCTTACTTGTCAAATAAAAAATTGCGTTAGGGGCGAAAAACCTGGCTTATGAGCTGGGGCGTGCTTCATTTGACCAGGCTTATCCGCTTGACCAGAGTGGTTTTGCCGGTTTCCAAACGTAATAGGTAAACACCGGAGGAAAGAGGCTCTCCGGAGGGCCCCCTGGCTTCGCAACTGATCACGCGCTCGCCGGCAGGTTGAAATCCGGAATCCAGATCGCGCACCAACTGGCCTTTGAGGTTGTAAAGCCCAAGCTTGACCTGCCCTGCCTGAGGTAGATAGTAGCTGAGGGAAAGGACCGGATTGAAGGGGTTGGGCCAGGCGGAGAGGCTGACCGGACGGCTGGGCAGAGCGAGATCGGCGTTCGCGACATGCGACAGCAACTGGGGCACGATCTCCTGCAGGGCGGCGCGCACGCCCTCCGCCTGCATGAAATAGAGCGGAAAACCAAACAGGATCAACTCGCCGGAGCCGTTGGCCGGCTGCTGCCAAAGCGCGGCCGGGTTTCCGTTTCCAGCGCCGGCGGGCCCCATCTCGGCAGTATAGATCGCCTGCTCCGCGCCGGAGAAGGTATAGACGTAGGGCAGCATCCCGTTCCAGGCGGAGAAAAGCTTGAGGGGATCGACTGCCAGGTCTGGATGGACCTGGGATTGCGCGCCCATGAGGCAGGCGGAATTGTCGTAGACCAGATCGAAGTCGCCAAAATAGCGCTCCAAAAACGCACCGGAGAGGACGCCAGCCGTTTTCCAGCCTGAGATCAGCGTCCTGCCTCCCCCCAACAGGTAGCCGCCGAGGGTGTTTTGATAGGAGAGCAGATCGTTTTGGGAAAAGTCGTCCGCGTGCCAGAGTACCGCGCGATACTGGCCCAAAACTTCCAGCGGCGGCAGGCCCTGGCTGGCGCAATCCCAGTTTTGATAGGGGATCGGGCTGAGCGCGGCGGAGTAGAAGTCATCCACCATGGCGTCGTTGGGATTGATGTTGGCGCCGTTGCCGTCGCGGGTTTCATCCACCACCAACAGGGCGTTGGCAAAGGAAAATTCCACCGGCGTGGCCTGCAAGGAGTTGGATTTCTGGCTGAAGTAGCCATCCTCGTCCAGGGCGGAAAAGCAGTATTCGTAGCTGACTCCGTTTTGCACCGTCGTATCCAGGCAGGAAAATTCGCCCGCCGCCTCCGGGTAGATCCGCGTCCAGACGGTTTCGCCCGTTTCGCGGCGGTAGAAGGCAGGTGTTTCCATACCCAGAAAATCCTCCCAGGAAAGCAGGACGGCAGAGTCCGAGGGCAGGCATTCGGTGAGGACGGGGCGAATTTCGCTGGTTGAGCGCAACAAGGCCCAGTGGTTGTGGTTCGCCGTCAGGATTGAGCTGTCGGAATAAGGGTTGGAGAACAGATTGGAATTCTCGCTCCAGTCCGGGCCCGCGGTCACCAACAGGGAATCGTTGATCGCGCCGTTGGCCAGGCGGAAGGGGACCTCAATCTGGAAATCGGTGGCGGTGTTGGAGACGGTGCGGGTGGTGATCTTCAAGCTGGGCTCGCCCTCGGGGCGGCTCCAAACGCTGTATTCCAGGGCGGGGATGCCGGCCGAATAGACCCATTGGTGGAAGAACTGGTCGAGGTCGATCCCCCCAATCTGTTCGGCCAGGGCCTGAAACTCCGCGGTCACCACGTTGCCGCCGGAATTGGCGGTGAACCACTGATTCAGCAACTGGAAGAAATTGGCGTTGCCGAGCTTGAGGCGGAGCATGTGCAGCACGGAGGCCGCCTTTTCGTAGGAGGTGGGGGCGAAATAGCTGTTAAAAGCCGGATTGTAGATGGTTTGGGGGCCATTGGAAGCCTCCCAGTTGAGGTAATACTGGTGGAAATTCGCGGCCAGATAGGCTACCGCGGATGCCCAGCCAAAGCGGTGATCCGTCCACAGATGTTCGGAGTAGGTGGCAAAGCCCTCGGAGAGCCAGACATCCTTGAAGGTGAGGAAGCTGACCGCGTTTCCATACCACTGGTGGGCCAGCTCGTGGGCGATGGTGGGTTCATAGGAGCCGGTGCCGTTGATGATGTAGTTGCCCAGGGTGGTCATGGTCTGATGTTCCATGGCGCCGTAGGTGCTCATGCTCACCACCGCGTGGCCATATTTTTCAAAGGGATAGGGTCCGAAAACGGAGGAGAAATAATCGATCATCTCCGGCACGTTGGCCAGGTCCGTGAGGGCGTTGTTGTATTGGTTTTGCATCACGAAGTTCTGGATGGGGAGGGCGCCGGCGGTTTGGTTGATCTCCTGATAGGGCCCGCAGGTGATGCAGACCAGATAGGTGGTCATGGGATGCTGGCCTTCCCAATGGGTGGTGGAGGTGCCGTCACCGTTGTCCACGATCTGCGTGCGAAGCCCGTTGGCGGCCACCTTCCAGTCGCTGCGCAGGGTGATGGCCAGATCCACGACCGCTTTGTCCCAGGGATGGTCGTAACAGGGCCACCAATAGCGGGCCGCGTCGGGGTCGGAAATCGTGAAGACGGTGTTGGAACTGAAAATCATGCCTATGTGGTAGAGGTCGTTGGAAAGCTGCGGCGAGCCGGAATAGAAGACCTGGGTGCTGAAAGTCTGGCCGGATTGGATGTTGAGGCCGATGTTGATCACGCCGTCACTGTGGGTGTAGGCGGCGGGACTTCCATTAACCAATACGGAACTGACGCTGAGCCCGACCAGTTCATACTGCAGCGAGCTCAGGTTTTCCTCCGCCAGGACAGTGGCCAGCACGTTTCCGCTGACCGTATGGGCCGCCTGGTTTATGGACAGGGTGATGGCATAGGACTGGACGTCAAATCCGGTGAGGGAATCCGCCCGGCAGGCCTCTCCCCCGCCAGAGCCGAAGGGTTTATGCTGGCGCTGCGCCGGTTCCGCGGCCAGGGCAAAAACCAGACAGAGCGCGCAAAGCGCTGCCAGGGCACATCTATGTAAACTGTTCATGCAATGAACCTCCACTTTGCCGCATTCAAATCAACGGCATAGGTATTTATATGCAATTCCTTTTCCATATAGATGAAAAACAAGCTTCCGCATGACAACCCAGAGGTCAGGAATGATAGAAACCCTGAGAGGATGAAGAAGCTGGAGGATTCTGCCAAAAAAGTATCTGCTCCGTGAAATAGTGAGCTCGACAGATAAACAAAATGACCCCATCCCCACCCTGCTCATCACAGGATTGATCGCCTCTGTATCTCGGTCCCTCTGTTTTGCTAAAATCCTTGATGACCCTCCTTTGCAGGCCAGGCAAAAAAATCCTTTACGAAAAAGCGGCCTTGGCAGAGTTAGTCGTCAACTCTATCTGGAGGAAAAATGCACAGTTTTCCTAAGCACCTTTTGCTGTTCCTGCTGGCGTTACTCAGCTTCGGCTGGCTTTTCGCCGCGGGCGAGACCATATATGAGATCCGCGTGGAAGGCGTCCGGTCGGTATCGCCGGAGCTGGTCACGTCCACCGTCAGCCTCCGAACAGGGGATGTACTTGATCCCGAAGAGGTGTCAAAATCCATCAAACAGCTCTATAAAATGGGCGTGTTCGCGGATATCCGCATCGTCTCGGAGCCCTACAAGAGCGGGGTCAATCTGGTCATCCAGGTGGTGGAAAACCCGGTGCTCGCGTTCATCGAATACGACGGCCTGAAGGTGGTCAAGCGGGAACGCGTGGAAGAGCTGATGCCCCTGCGGGTGGGGTCGTTTTGGTCCGATGCCCAAAAGCAGCAACTGATCAACAAACTGACCAACGAATACCGCAGCAAGGGGTTCGGCAACGCGAAAGTAACCGTTTCGGAAAGTACGCCCAGCCCCGGCAAGGTCAGCCTCAGCGTCCGCGTCGACGAAGGCAAGCGCCTGTCCATCAGCCAGATCACGTTTTTGGGCAATGAGAACCTGGACGACAAGAAACTGCTCAAGCAGATGAAGACCAAGCCCGCCGGCCTGCTTCGGAGCGGTCGTTTCGAACAGGAAAAATTTGACCTCGACCTGGAAAACCTGACCAACTACTACCGCAAAAACGGCTACATCGACGCCAAGGTGAGCGCCCAACCCCCGCGCCACAGCGGCGACCGCAACCTGGAGCTGATCATCAACGTCAATGAAGGCGACCAGTACATCCTGGGCCAGATCAACGTGAGCGGAAACGAGCATTTCACCGCCGAGACCATCCAAAACCTCTTCACCCTGAAACCCGGGGAAGCCTTCAACCAGGAAAGTTTTGACCGCCAGTTGGGCAGCCTCTACACCCTCTATTTTGACGAGGGCTACATCTACACCGAGGTCGAGCCCGTGAATACCAAGGCCGGCAACCAGCTCAACATCGAGCTGAAGATCAAGGAAGGCAATCGCGCCCGCATCCGGCAGATCCAGATCACCGGCAATCAGCGCACCAAAGAAAAAGTGATCCGCCGCCAGCTGGACATCGCCCCCGGCGATTTCTACCACCAGGAGGCGGTGGCGCGCTCACGCATGAACATCTACAACCTCGGGTTCTTCGAACAGGATATCGCCCTGGATTACGAGCCAGTAAACAGCAATGGCGACATCGACCTGCTGATCGACGTAATGGACAAATCCTCCGGCGTGGCCAACGGCGGCGTCGGCTACAACAGCCAGGACCATTTTGTGGGACAGCTTTCGGTGTCCGAAAACAACCTCTTTGGCAACAACTGGTCCACCAGCCTGACCTGGGAATTTGGCGGCAGCACGCAAAATTTCGAATTCAGCTTCACCAACCCCAACCTCTACGACACGGACATCCTGCTGGGCTCCAGCCTCTATTACACGCAAAAGGAGTGGAGCTCTTTTTACTACGAGATCTTCACCCGCGGCGCCAGCCTGCGCCTGGGCCAGTACCTTCCCTTTGTGGACCGCACCCGCCTGGTGATGGGTTATTCGCTGTATTCCAAAAAATACCGCATCACCAACCTGGACAAGATTCTGGAAAACGCGGACGACAACTCCACCCTGATCGAGCTTGATTCCCTGGATTGGCGTTACACCAGTGCCGTGAGCGGAACCATCAGCCGCGACACCCGCGACAGCATCTTTTTCCCCCTGAAAGGCTCGCAGCTGACCCTGTTCTCGGAATTCGCCGGTGGCCTTCTGGGAGGTGATTTTGACTACTTCAAGCAGATCGCCCAGGTCAACTGGTATACGGAGATGTTTTCCAAACTGACCCTGCGCAGCAAGTGGCGCTTTGGCTACATCGCGCCTTTCGGGGATTCCAAAGACGCTCCGCCGGATGAGAAGTTTTACCTCGGCGGCACCGGCGTGGACGGCATCCGCGGCTATCCGGACCGTTCGGTGGGACCCGACGGCGGCGGATCGCGAGAAGTGATCTTTTCCACCGAACTGGGCTACCCCATCGGCAGCGACCAGATCATCGGAATCGGTTTCTTCGACGCTGGCGACAGCTACAACTCGCTGCGTGACTTCAACTTCCTCAACCTGAAAAAAGGCGTCGGCGCCGGCATCCGCATCCGCTCTCCCTTTGGCCTGATCGGTTTCGACTACGCCTACAGCATCGAAAACCGCGAGTGGGAGCCGCACCTCCAGTTCGGCACCACCTTCTAAGCGATGAAATACAAGCACCTGTTTGGCCCGGTCCATTCCCGCCGGCTGGGATACTCCCTCGGCGTGGATGTGGTTCCCTACAAGTATTGCCCCCTCAATTGCGTCTACTGCGAAGTGAACCGCACCACGCACCTCACCCTGGAGCGCGAGGAGTTTTTCCCTTTGGAAGAGATAACCGCGGAGCTCGACGACTTTCTGAAAAGCCGTCCCCCGCTGGATTTCATCACCTTTTCCGGCGCCGGCGAACCCACCCTCTACAGCCGCATCGGTGAGTTGATCCAACACATCAAGCGCAGCTACCCCCACTACCATCTGGCGCTGCTCACCAACGGCGTGCTGCTCTCCGATCCCGCTCTGCGCAAGGAGATTCTACCCTGCGACATGATCCTGCCCTCCCTCGACGCCGGCTCCGACGACGCTTACGCGCTGGTCAACCGCCCGCATCCGGCCCTCAAGGCCGGGGACCTGATCCGGGGTCTGAGCGCGCTAAGAGGCGAGTTTACCGGCACGATCTGGCTGGAGGTGTTCATCATCGCCGGGGTCAACGACTCCGAAGACGAACTCGCCAAACTGCGCGACGGCATCGCGAGGATCCAGCCGGACCGGGTGCAGATCAATTCTCTGGACCGCCCCGGCGCCGAGGAATGGGTAAAACCAGCCGGCAAGAGGGTCCTGAGCCGGGTGCAGCGCTATTTTGAGGCTGGCCTGGAGATGCCGGTGGAAATCATCGCCAGCGTGAGCGCCGACGAAGAAGATGACCTGACGCCGGAGATCGAGCGCGACCTCAGCGCCCTGCTGATCCGCCGCCCCTCCACCGCCGAAGAGCTTTCCCGCGGACTGGGCTTGCACATCAACGAGGTCAGCAAGATCCTCCGCCAACTGATGACCGACGGCAGAGTGGCCGCCAAACGCGAAGAAAGGGGAGTTTTTTACTCATGGAAGCACTGAACATCGCCATTGTCAGCGCCGCCGGCTCCGGCAAACGGATGGGCGGCGAGATCAAGAAACAGTTCATCCAGATCGGTGGGATTCCGATCCTGATCCGCACTCTGGGCAAATTTTTCGCCTCGGAAGTGATCGACAGCGTGATCGTCACCGCCCCGGAGGAGGATCAGCAGTACTGCGAAAACCTGATCCGCCAGTATTTTGAGGATTCCGCCAAGCCCTGGCTGGTCATTCCCGGCGGCCTGGAACGGCAGGACAGCATCTTTGGCGCGCTTCAGCAGTGCCCGCCCGAATGCGAATTTGTCTTCATCCACGACGCCGTGCGACCCTTCATCACCGAAGACCTCCTGCAGGAACTTTACAATATCGCCCTCAAGGACAAGGCCGTGATCCCCGTCGCCCGCCTGAAATCCACCATCAAAAGCATCGAAGGCGACTACGTTGACGCCACCATCCCCCGCGACAAACTGGTGCAGGTTTTCACCCCTCAGGTTTTCAGTTTCCGGCTGATCATGTCCGCCTACGAAAAGGCCTATGCCGACGGCTACATCAGCACCGACGACGCCGCCCTGGCCGAGCATTACGGCGCCAGGGTGCGCTATCAGTTTTGTTCCGACCTCAATTTCAAGATCACCGACGAACTGGACCTCTTCTTTGCTCGCCAGGTCATCGACAACAACCTGCTATGATTGGAGACACGCTACATGTTACCGCTACGTGAACGCTATAACCGCTGTTTGAGACGCCTGGCCAACAGGATCCCCAACCTCAGGCTCCGCCTGCCTTTGCCCGGCCTCGGCTGCGGCGTTTTGGGGCTGGCCCTGCCCCGGGTTTCGCTCAATATGGGCCAATACGCCTCCACCCTCCTCCGGGCCCTGGAATACCGTGGGTTCGATTCCACCGGCGCCTGTTTTCAGGACGATGGCCAAAACATCACGCTGCTCAAGGATGTCGGCGCCCCCAGCACCCTGGTCAAGACCCTGGGGATCGAAAAGCAGCGCGGCCAGCTCTTTTGCGGACAGGTCCGCTGGGCGACCTTCGGATTTGTGAACCGGGACAACGCCCAACCCCACGTGGTGAAGTGCAAACGCAACCTCTACGGCGCCCACAACGGCAACATTACCAACACCACCGAGCTCAAGGTTTTCCTCACCAAGGAAGGCCACACCGTGGTTTCGGACAACGACGGCGAGATGCTGGTGCACAGCATCGAACACTATTTTGACGTGGAACTGGACAAGGCAGGCAACCCCACCGAAACGGAGACCCGCCGCGCCTGCATGCGCCGCGCCATCATCATCACCGCGGAAAAGATCACCGGGTCCTACGCCGCCGTGGTGGTTGACCCCTCCATCCACACGATGTGGGCGATCAAAGCCGGCAGCAGCCTCTATTTTGGGATCGGCAGCCTGGACGGAGAACCTTTTTCCCTGGCCTCATCCGACCTCACAGCCGTGCTCCGCTTCACCAAAAACCTGGTCAACCTGCGCGAAGGCGAGTTTATCGAATACACCGCCTCCAGCTATCAGATCTATGCCCAAAAGCCTCGCCACTACAAGCATCTGAACCAGCCCGACGAGATCTACGCCACCGGCGACCGGATCGACACCAAACCGGTCTACTCCAAGCTGCGCGCCGAGGACGTGGAACTCCTGCCGGAATTCAGCCATTTCATGGAGCAGGAAATCCATGCCCAGACGGAATCCACCGGCAAACTGGTGAAACTGTTTCAAGGCGGCTCCAACACCGGCAAGCGCATGGTCAAGCTGATCGGCGAACAGGGCCTCAAGGACTCCTTTTGCGCCTCGATGCAGACTCTGATCGACGCTCCCGCGATCGACGCCAAACAGCGGGCGTTCGACTTCATTCTGGCTTCAGCGGACTTCGAAAAGTTTTTCCAGGCCGCCGAATCGTCCTGGCAGGAGCTCTTCGATGTGGCCCGCAAGGAAGATTTTGAAAAGAAGTACTTTTTTTCCAACGACAAAAACACCTTCATCGATCTGATCGGAACGGATTTTGATGTCCGCCGCCTGATGCTGGCCAAGGTCTACGATTCCCTCTCGGAAGCCAACAGTGTGGCGGAATTCGAGCAGAGCGTGGCGGAATTTCTCGGCCTGATCAAAAACACCGTGCAAAACAGCCGCAACGCCTACACCATCGCCTGCGGCACCAGCTTCCACGCCACCAAGGTCGGAGCCCTGTTTTTCAACGAGATCGCCGGCCTGGAGATCATACCCATTTTACCGGGCGATTTCCGGGGCGAATATTCCGCCTGCATCAAGGACAACGACCTCGTGATCGGCGTTTCCCAATCCGGCGAAACCAAGGACCTGATCGACATCTTCAACGACCTCGACCGTTCGCCCTACAACGTGCGCAAAGCAGTGCTGGTAAACAACGTCAATTCCACCCTCGGCCAGGAAAAGAGCGAGGTCGCCATCCCCATCCTCTGCGGGCCGGAGATCGCCGTGCCCGCCACCAAGAGCTTCATGAACCAGATCACGCTCTTTTATTACCTCGCCATCCGCACGGCGAAGATGCTGCAGGGCGAATCTTTGAACGGACATGGCTCCGATACCCGCGCCGAACAGCTGAAAAAGCTGGAACTCCGCGAGCAGAGCCTGGCCAAGATCCCCTCCCTGATCAAGGAAACCCTGGACAACACGGCCGACACCGTCGATTCCATCGCCGCCAAGATCTACATGGAGCCGTCGCTGCACATCCTCGCGACCAAGATCAGCGGCGTGGCGATGGAAGGCGCCTTGAAGATCCGCGAGACCGTGCTCAACCACGCCGAGGGCCGTGAAGCCTCGGAATTCAAACACGGCCCCAACACCATCCTCGGCAAGAACACCGTCTACGGCCTCAAAAACGTCCGCAGCTTCGTTAGTGCCTTCGCGGAAGTGGTCGACCGCATCGATTCCGCCGCCCAGGCCCGCGGCATCGACCGCCCCGAAACCCGCCTCATCTACAAGGCCATGGTGGACCATATCTTCACCGGCAACCAGCCCTTCAACCTCTCCCGCGACGCCAACGCCCTCTTCCGCGAGGAAGTGGCCAAACACAATTTCTTCGAGTCCATCTACCGCAACTACCCCCTCATTTACGTTACCGGGCCGGACGAGCGGGACATCAACTTAACCATTTCGCAGATGAACACCCACAAGATCCGCGGCGCCAACACCTTCGTGATCGCGGAAGAAAACGAAAAGCTGATGGAAAACGCCAGCAAAAGCCCCAATGAAGCCTCCTACTACGGCTGGGGCTACATCATGCTGCCCAAGACCGGCGACAGCCTGCTGACCTGCTTTTCCGCCACCGTGGTGCTCCAGCTGCTGGCCCTGCGAATGAGCGTGCGCAAGATGAAAAAGCTCGACCGCGTCAACATGTTTGATCACGGCGTCCACCCCGACGTCCCCAAAAACGTCTCCAAATCGATCACGGTGGATTGACGTGTTCCGCAGCGGCTTTGGCTACGACGTCCACCGCCTGGTTGAAGGCAGGAAGCTGATCCTGGGCGGAGTGGAGATCCCCTTCGAACTGGGATTGGACGGCCACTCCGACGCCGACGTCCTCATCCACGCGGTGATCGACGCCCTGCTCGGGGCCATCGCCGCTGGCGACATCGGCAGCCACTGGCCGGATTCCGACCCCAGGTACAGCGGCATCGACAGCCGGATCCTCCTCCGCGAGGCCTACCAAGCCGTTTTGGACCAAGGTTACCAGTTGCAAAACCTGGATTCCACCATTTGCGCCCAGGCCCCCAAACTGCGCCCCTACATCGATCTGATGCGGGCCAACCTCGCCGCGGACCTGGCTTGCGGGATCGGGCAGATTTCCGTGAAAGCCACCACCGAAGAAGGCCTCGGGGTTTCCGGCCAGCGGGAAGGCCTGGCGGCGTATTGCACTTTACTATTGAGGAAAGCGTGAAAGCGATCGGCATCTCCGGCTATCATCACACCGGCAAGACCACCCTGGCCGTGGCCCTGATCCGCGCGCTTACCGCCAGAGGCCTGAAAGTGGCGTCCATCAAGGACATCCACAGCGAAGCCTACCGCGCGGACAAGGAAGGCTCAAACTCCTGGAAACACGCCCAGGCCGGAGCCGGACAGGTCTTCGCCCGCGGACTGCGGGACGGCGCCCTGATCCTGAATCCGGCGCCTGACTTCAGACAGATGCTGAGCCTGCTCAAAGCCGATTTCCTGGTCGTCGAAGGCCTGCGCGAAGCGGCGCTGCCCCGCATCGTCTGCGCGGAAAACACCGCTCAACTGGACGAACTGTTGGACGATACGGTTTTTGCCATCAGCGGCAAGATCGCCGCCGACCTCGAAAGCTATCGCGGCCTGCCGGTTTTCTGTCTGGCCCGGCGGGAATCTGAACTGGTGGACCTGGTGCTGGCCAAAGCCTTCGAGATCCTGACCCAGAGCGATCCGGACTGCTGTTCCGCCTGCGGTAAAAGCTGCCGCCAGATGGCAGCGGACATCGTCCAGGGCCGCGCCAGGCGGGAAGATTGCGTCCTGGACGGCCAGAACTCCCTCACTTTAAAGGTAGGCGGCGAACCCGTGGTGATCGTCCCCTTTGTGCAAAACCTCCTCAGGGACAGCATCCTGGCCTTTATAGGCAACCTCAAGGGGATTGATCCCGCCGCGGACATCCAGATCGAGCTAAGGCAGTAAACCATGACTAAAGCAGAATTTTTCGCCGCCCACGATCCCCTGTGGGTGGAAAAGTGGCAAGCAGCCACCGTCGGCATCGCCGGAGCGGGCGGCCTGGGCTCCAACGTGGCCATCGCCCTCACCAGGGCGGGCGTTGGCAAGCTGATCATCGCCGACCACGACAGCGTTACCGCCGCCAATCTGAACCGCCAGCAGTTTTTCCAGCGCCAGATCGGCCTGCCCAAGGTCACCGCGCTGCAGGACACCCTGCGTAACATCAGCCCCTTCACCAACGTGTCGGCCTATCCGATGCAAGTCACCCCCGAGCGGGTCGAGCAGCTTTTTGAACACGCCGACATCCTGATCGAGGCCTTTGACGACGCCGCGGCCAAGCAGATGCTGATCGAAACCTGGCAGAGCCTCTATCCCAGCCGCTACATCATCGCCGCCTCCGGCCTGGCGGGAGTTGGCCGCAACGAAGCCATCCGCACCACCCGGAGCGGCACGCTCTACATCATCGGCGACGGCGCCTCGGAACTCACGGAAGGGATCAGCCCCGTCTCCGCCAGGGTCGCCGTGGTCGCCAATATGCAGGCCAACCTCTGCCTGGAACTGCTGCTCGGAGCCCAGCCCTGAAACCGATAGTCGTCAACGGCAACGTGGTGGAATGGGAAGAGGGCATGACCGTCCGCCGGGTGCTCAGCAAAATGAACTACACCTTCCGCATGCTGGTGATCAAAGTGAACGGCGAACTGGTCAAAAAGGAATACTGGGACAGCTTTTTGGTTCCGCCCGGAGCCGAGGTCAGCGTCTTTCACCTGATCAGCGGCGGCTGATCCCCCGCCAAACCACAGTTTTTACCCTATCCACCCCCTTCTGGCCTTGTTTCAGGGCCATGCTCTCCGGCCCTACTCGCCCAATACACTCCCAACAAAGTTCGGGAAGTCCAGGGCGAGTTGACCCTGGCCAAACGATGTGGCAATAAGGGTGGAAAGTATCATGAAAGCGATGCTGGTTTCATCCAAACAGAGGAGCCGGGAGAGAGAGATGTTTCCCGCGGATCGCGCAGATAAAAAGGCAGATCACGCAGATCAAAAAGCAGGGTCAAGTTTAGATTGTGTATGTGACCGCCAGGGGGGTCTGTCATCTCTGCGCAGCCCATTTCATCCCTGCGCAGGCCGGAATCCAGTTCCTTTCCTGACAGCACTTTAGCCCTGCTAATTGTCCCTCGGAATCACCAATCGTGGCCGGACAGATAACCAGTCATTCACCAGGTTTGAAAGCGAGGCCGAAAAAAGAGCGGCCATTACTGGCCGCTCATCGGTATTACAGATTCCGGGCTGCTATTTGGTCAGCACCAGTCTCTTAGTTTCGGTGTATTTGCCAGCGGTCAGGCGATAGAGATAGATTCCGCTGGGGGAATTGTTGCCGCCTGCGTCCCTGCCATCCCAGGCGACCTGGTAGAACCCGGCCTGGCCGTGGTTGACCTGGAAGCCTCGGACCAGCTGTCCCCTCAGGTTGTAGATTTCAACCTTCACGGGGCCCTGATCCTTCACGGAATAGCGGATCGCGGTGCTGGATACGAAGGGGTTGGGATAGGCAGCGATCAACTTGGTGACCGTGGGGATCACAGGGGTTTCCGGATCGTCCGGATGGGCTGTGTAGATCACCGAGACGGGGCCCTGATAGGCCGTGGTGCCGTCCAGATCGCTCATTTCCAACCAGTAGTGGTAGGTGCCGTCTTCCACCAGTTCGGTGTCGGAATAGGTGTAGACGTGTTGTTCGGAGCTGTTGGTGGCGTCGATCAGGCCGCAGATGGCTGCAGCGTTGGCCAGCACATCGGTTTCCGAACGCAGGACCTTGAAGCCCGCCATGTCGGTTTCGGACTGGGTGACCCAGGTCAGATTGACGAAGTTATCGACAGTCAGCGTGGCGGCGAAGGATGTAAGTTCCCCGGGGACAGTGCCGCCGTCGTCGCCGGTGATCGTGATATTATCGATGTAGAGATTGTTTCCGTAAGCGCTGGTAGCCCCGAAGAAGACCATGATAGCGTCGGACGGCAGGTCCAGGGTGATGGTTTCCCACTGACTAGCCGTGGGAACGAAAGGGTCATAGGTGGAGCCAGCTGTGTTCAGTATTCCGTCCAGGCCGCCGGGCATGGCTTGCATCAGGATGAGATTCGTACCATCAACGGAATAATAAACATCCAATTGGTCGGCCTCGTCAATATAAGTTGCGTAGGCGTAATCAAAGGTCAACTGGGTGTTCGTGTAGCCGCTGAGGTCGAATGCGGGGGAAATCAAATAGAAAGGATCTGAACCGCTGATGTTGTAGAATTGGGCAATGAATGACTGGGAACCGACGCCGTAAGCGCTGGCGTCGGTGGAATAGGCCCAATCGCCCGATCCGGTGATGATCGACCAGTCGAAGATACTGCTGGTTTCCACGTCTTCGATCCAATAAAAGTCAATATCCGGATGCGTCTTGAACGCTGCCGGTCCCGTCCAGGCGCTGATTTCCTTGCTGCCATCATTCGCCCGCACATACCATTCATACATGGTCTCAGGGGTCAGGCCGGTGAGTTCGAAGGGATTGGCCGAGACCGCGATCGGAGTGGCCAGATCGGGATCAAAGCCGGGAGCGCCGTAAACGATGTCCCAGGCAGTGGCTGCGGGCGAGTTGTTCTCCGTCCAGCCAAGTTTGGCGGAGAATGCGCCGATCTCACTGGTTGTCAGGTTGGAAGGGGCTATCACGGCCGGAGCCAGATCGATGGTGATGTCGTCAATAGCCAGGTAAAACATGTCAGCATCGCTGTAGCCGTGCCAGCCGAAATAGTAAACACCGCTTGTTGGGGGAGTGAAAAAAGTAAATGATAAAAGAGGTGTGGTATTGGTAAACGCTCCCAAATCCACAATTGGAATGGTCATCCCCGCAACAGTCTGGCTGCTGCCGTACTTCAGTTCCAGCTTCTCTGGCCAGGTTGAATTGGCAACCCGGTAATAGAAATTGATGGAATAGGCAGTTCCCCCGGTCAGGGTCACTCCCGGCGAGAAAGCCCAGTCGTCCATTGCCATGGAGGAGTTCCACCGGATGGCCAGGCTTGGCGCGGAGGTGTTGTAGTAACTCGAGTATGTTACCCAGGTGTAGGTATCCCCGTTGACATTACTCACGGCCCATCCGGTTGGCAAGGCCGGAGGGGTCATTCCGTCGAAACCCTCGGTGTAAACCGCGCCCATTGCCAGGCTGATGAACAGCATGGCACTCAGGGCTGTTAATACTAACTTTTTCATAACGATACTCCTTTATTTTTGGGTTGTGGTGGATTGGAATGCTTGGCGATGGTGGGCGGATGCCGGTCCCTTGTAAACATGGTTGAAACCCTCTGTCCCGGTACCGTAAAAATCGGTGGACAGATCGCCAAAACCTCTGACGGCTTGACTCGAGCTGAGCAAACAAAACATACTTCGCATCCTTTCAATGATAAGATTTAGCATCACAGCCAAATTATGGAATTCCGAAATTCTTGTCAAAATTTATTTTCTAAATTAGCATATATACACAATGCGTCAGCCCGGATCAGTTACGACGCGGTGCGCCGCTTTGTCCGGAGGACAGATCAGTGCGGATATTGGCATTGGTTTCGGCTTGCGCATCGGTCTTCATGCGCAGTTTTGCATTGACAAAATGAAGCTGATCCAGAGCGTGGCGCAGTAAATTCCGGTGTCTTCAACCCAGAGCGAACGCGCCCCGGCGGGCGGGGGTCGGTTTGAGTTGAAAATATAGATTTGGAGTACAGATGCGGACATTTGACGCCGTCCTTCCTTATTTGAAGAAGAGTTATGGCAAGATCGCGGGCGGCATAGCGATGCTGATCCTGGTGGACGTGGTGCAATTGATCATGCCCAAGGTGATGCAATACGCCATCGACAGCATCCAGGAACGGACGATCACCCAGACCGGGCTGGTCTGGATGGGCTTGATCATCCTCGGGCTGGCGGTGGCGGTGATGGTGCTGCGTTATTTCTGGCGGATCCTGATCATCGGCAATTCGCATCGGATCGAGAAGTCGCTGCGCCAAGACTTTTACAACCACCTGCTCAAGCTTTCCCAAAACTTTTTCAACCACAGCAAGATCGGCGACCTGATGGCCTATGCCACCAACGACCTCAACGCCGTGCGGATGCTGTTTGGCATGGGGCTGATCGCGGCCATGGACATCGTGTTGATGACCATCGCCTCCTTCAGTTTCATGGGCTCGATCAACTGGCGGCTGACCGCGCTGGCGGTGCTGCCAATGCCGATCCTTTCTTTAACCATCGGCTATTTTGGCAAAAAGATGCACAAGGGCTTCCGCAAGGTGCAGGAAAGCTTTGCCACCCTCACCGGCAAGATCCAGGAAACGATCTCCGGGATTCGCGTGGTGAAGGCCTTCGTGCAGGAAAAGGCGGAATTGGACAAGGTGGACGAGGTCTCCCTCCAATTTGTGAACCAAAACATCGCCCTGGCCAGGATCTCCGGCATCTTTCACCCCTTCATGAGCTTCGTGATCAGCATCTCGATGATCATCACCCTGCTCTTTGGAGGCCGGGCCACGATCCGCGGCGACATCACCATCGGCGAGTTCATCGCGTTCTTTCAATACCTGGGCATGCTGGTCTGGCCGATGATCGCCATCGGCATGGTGGTGGACATGTACCAGCGCGGAACCGCCTCGCTCAAACGCCTCAACGACATCTTTTTCGTGAAGCCGGAGATCGACGACAGCGACGCCGACCCCGCCATCACAAGCCTCAACGGCAACATCCAGATCAACCACCTCTCGTTCCGCTACGGCGACGACCTGCCCCATGTTTTTAAAGACATCAGCACCAGCATTGGCGATGGCAAGACCCTCGCCGTCGTTGGCCCCACCGGTTGCGGCAAGACCACCCTGATCGAACTATTGGTGCGCATCTACGAACCGCCGCGGGGCTCCATCCTGATCGACGGACATCCGGTCCACACCATCCCCCTCAACGTACTGCGCCGGGACGTGGTGCTGGTGCCGCAGGACATCTTCCTGTTTTCGGACACCATCGCCAACAACATCCGCCTCGGAAACCCGGAAACCTCGCTGGAAGCGGTCTACGAGACCACCCGCGTGGCCCAGGTCTACGAAGAGATCGTGGAGTTTGAAGAAAAGTTCGAGACCCTGGTGGGCGAACGCGGAATCACTCTTTCCGGCGGCCAGAAGCAGCGCGTGGCGATCGCCCGGGCTTTGCTGACCAATCCTGAGATCCTGATTTTGGACGACGCCCTCTCCGCGGTGGACACCAAGACCGAGCGCGACATCCTGGAAAACCTGATCGACCTCCGCGCCGGCAAGACGACCATCATCATCGCCCACCGCATCTCGTCCATCCAGCACGCGGACCGCATCATCGTGCTGGGCGACGGCGTGATCAAGGAAAGCGGCAACCACCAGGAACTGCTGGCCCTGGGCGGCCTCTACCACGACCTGTTTGAAAAGCAGCGCATCCGCGCCCGCCTGGAAGGGGAGGAGTTATGAACTTCGGAGGAGGCCACGGCGGCAGGGGCGGATTCACCGAAGACGACCTGAAAGCCCGGATCTACGACAAACGCCTCTACGGCAGGATGCTCCGGTATCTGAAACCATACCTGAAATGGGTGGTGATTTCCTTTGTGATCCTGATGGTGGTGGCCCTGGCCGAACTGGTGCAACCGCTCATCCAGCGCAGCGCCATCGACGACTACGTGGTGTCCGACAAAACCATCGCCGTATTTACCGACAAGGCGGAACTGGACGCCTTCAAGCAACAAAACCAGATCCTCAAACTGAAGGATTACAGCCACGGCGGGCGACACTTTGTCATCCTCAGCGCCAAGGCGCAAAACCGGATCGACCGGCCCGTATTGCGCGAACTGGAAGTGAAAGGCATCCTGAGCGTGAAGAAGGTCTTTCTGATCGAGGACAAACCGGAATACGCCGCGATCCTGAACAAGTACCTGCGGGAAAACACGGCGCCCCAACCGGGCCAGGACGGCATCCCCGGCTGGTTCCGCATCGGCGGGGGCAAGATCGCCCTGGAGCGCGAAAACCTGAACCGCCTGCCCGGCGAGGAACGCATCAAGGTGCGCGGCGAAGCGGCCCACAACCTGATCTACCTCGCCATCGCCTATTTTATCCTGATCCTGATGCGCCTGTTCGCGGGCTATTTTCAGAGCGTGATCACCGCCACCTACTCCCAGCGGGCGATGAACGACCTGCGCCACGACGTGTTTGCCCATCTGCAGCGCATGCCGGTGCAGTATTTCGACAAAAACCCCGTCGGCCGCCTGGTAACCAGGGTAACCAACGACATCCGCGCCATCGATGAGATGCTGGCCTCCGGCGTGATCACCATCGTCCAGGACGTGATCCTGATCGTGGCGATCGTGACCCTGATGCTGGTGTTGAACTGGAAACTGGCGCTGGTCAGCTTCATCATCCTGCCCTTCGTGATCTGGGTGATCCGCGAATACCGCAAACGCACCCGCGTGATCTACCGCGAAGTGCGCAAATACCTGGCGGCGCTGAACGCCACGCTGTCCGAACACATCAGCGGCCAGAAGATCATCCAGCTCTTCAACCAGTATTTCCACAAGCGGCAAGAGTTTTCGGACATCAACCAAAAGTATTTCGACACCTCGATCCGGCAGCTCAAGCTGTTCGCCTTTTTCCGCCCGATCATCCACGTCAGTTCGCAGGTCGCAGTGGCTTTCATCATCTGGTATGGCGGCGGGCAGATCCTCCGCAACGCCATCACCATCGGCCTGCTGATGGCCTTCACGCAGTATATCTCCAAGCTGTTCGAGCCGATCAACGACTTTTCGGAAAAGTTCAACATCCTCCAGGGTGCCCTGGCCGGCGCGGAACGCATCTTTGACCTGATGGACGAAGATCCGGACGACTACCGCGACGAACTGGCCACCGGCAAACGTCTGCAGGGCGAAATCGAGTTTGACCATGTCTGGCTGGCCTACAACCCCGGCGAATGGGTGCTCAAAGACATCAGCTTCAAGGTGCGCCCCGGCGAAAAGATCGCCCTGGTCGGCCACACCGGCAGCGGCAAGACCTCCATCGTGAACCTGATTTTGGGCATGTACCCCTACCAACAGGGCGAGATCCTGATCGACGGCAAACCGCTCAAAAAATACGCCCTGACGGACATCCGCGCCAACATCGGCATAGTCCAGCAGGACGTGTTTATCTTCAGCGGCAACATCAGCGAAAACATCGCCCTCAACAACACCCTGCTCAGCCGCGAAGAAATCGTCCGCGTGGCCAAATACGTGAACGCGGACAAGTTTATCTCCCAACTGCCCGAAGGCTACGACGAACCGGTGATGGAACGCGGCGCCACGCTTTCCACCGGACAGCGCCAGCTATTGGCTTTCGCGCGGGTCCTGGCCTACGATCCCTCGATCTTCATCCTGGACGAAGCCACCTCAAACATCGACACCGAGACCGAGATCCTGATCCAGGACGCCCTCAGAAAGCTGATGGAAAACCGCACCTCGATCATGATCGCCCATCGCCTCTCCACCATCCAGCATGTGGATCGGATCCTGGTGCTCCACAAGGGCGAAATCGTGGAGGAAGGCTCCCATTTCGAGCTGCTGGACAAGAAAGGCCTGTATTACGACCTCTACCGTCTGCAGTATACCTGAGGCGAACAAGTATCACATTATGGAATGTAAATTGCATTTAGATGTCCGGCGGCGGATAAAACAGATTGACAAAAACCCACGCTGCCGATTGTTTAACGCAAACACTAATATCTCTTGATTCATAGGAGGATCAATGAAAACAAGATGGCTGATCATATTAGCCTTGACACTCGTTACTGCCATGTTTGCCAACGGCAGCCGCTACGAAGTGGTTGCCTGGCAGGAAAACTTTGAAACCGGCGCCACCGGCTGGACCCACTACGACGGCGCCCAATCGCCGAACAACTGGCACATCTACGACAACGGCGGCACGCAGGGCAACTGCTGGTGGATGGGCGATCCCGCCCTGGCCTCCGGCGCCAACATCGGCGGTTATTACGACCACCAATACCTCGTGCTCGACACCCCGGCGCAGACCATCACCGCCGGCAGCCCCAACCTGACCTTCAAACTTCGCTATTACGTTGAAGATCCGGGTGGAGCCACTGCCCCCTACTCCGGCTGGGATGCCTGCAACGTCCGCATTTCCACCGACGGCGGCGCTACCTGGACCCCGATCTCCGGAACTCCGGCCTACAACATCACCTCCGCCTATTCATTCGGTTTTGAACACGGCGAAGGCCCCAACATCCCCGGCTGGGGCGGCAACATCACCACCTGGACCAACGCGACCTTCAGCCTCTCCGCCTATATCGGCCAGAGCGTCAAGATCCGCTTCGCTTTTGCCAGCGACCCCGCCTACAGCACCGGCGACGCCCCGGCCATGTTTGGCATGATGGTGGACGACATCGCCCTCGGCACCTACACCAACAACGGCGTGAACGACGGCCAGATGACCTGGTCCAGCCTTGTCCCGCTCGGCGGCGACATCTGGAACCTGGCCACCGACGCCAGCGCTCCCTCACCCACCCACATCATGAAATGCCAAAACACCAGCGGTACCTATAACGTCAACATGATGAACTACCTGGTCAGCCCTCCGATCACCCTGCCCGCCACCGGCGACATCCGCGCGGACTTCATGATCATGGGCGGTTTCACCGATCCCAACACCTTCCCCGAAGTCGACTATTTCGGCTGGGAAATCTCGCCCAACAACGGCGTCACCTGGTTTGCCATGAGCAATCCCAGCGGCGACCCCAACGGATCCAACTACGTCTATTCGGACGCCCCGACCGTCTGGTCCTCCATGACCGACAGCTACACCCTGGACGGCATCCTCAACGTCTACGCCGGCCAGACCGTGCAGATGCGCTGGTACTTCAAGTCTGATGCAGACACCCCCAGCGGCATCGGCATCATGATCGACGATGTCAAGATCTTCAACGACATCTTCATCGCCGCTCCCGAAAACCTCGAAGCCACCGTCAACGGCACCAACGTCACCCTGAACTGGGACGCTCCCGGAACCGGCGGCGGCGGTGAAGAAGGCTGGCTGAGCTACGACGGCGAAAACGCCGGCAATTCCATCGGCACCAACGCTGTGGCGGATTTTGACGTCGCGGCCAAATGGGATCCCGTGGGCGAGCATGGCATCAGCCCCTGGGTCGGCATGAACGTCACCAAGATCAAGATCTTCCCCGCCGAACCCACCTCCCTTTGCTCCTACGCCGTCCGCATCTGGACCGGCGCCGCCGGCGACATCGCCTATGAACAGGCGATCACCCCCACTCCGGACCAGTGGAACGAAATCATCCTCACCACTCCGTGGACCATCCCCTCCGGCACCATCGTGATGGCCGGCTACCGCTGCAACGCCCAGGGCGGCTATCCCGCCGGTTGCGACGCTGGTCCCCAGGTTGAAGGCTATGGCAACATGATCCGCTTCAACAACGTCTGGACCACCCTCTCCGCGCTCGGCGCCACCCTCACCTTCAACTGGAACATCCGCATCTACGTCGAAGACGCCGCGGGCCGCGAATATGAGATCACCCAATATCCCAACAACGTTCAAAATAACTCCGGAAGCCTCCTGGTCAACAGTGAACGTGTCGACCGCGATGTCACCGCCTACAAGATCTTCCGCGACGGCACCCAGATCGACCAGGTGGCCGGCACCGTCCTCACCTATACGGACATGAACGTCCCCGGCGGACTGCACACCTACCACCTCACCGCCATGTATGGCACGAACGAATCCCAGCCCGGAAACACCGTGACCGCCTTCGTGACGCCTGCCATGCACGCCGAACTGATGCATGACGACGGAACCGCCGAACTCGGCTACACCGTCGGCTCGACCAAGCAGATGGCTGTCAAACACAGCTACGGCTCCTCGGTCACCGTCAAGTACGCCAAGGTCTTTGTCCACACCCCCGGCACCGCCGGCATCATCATCCGCGTGTTCGACAACGACGGCGCCAACGGCACCCCCGGCACCCAGCTCGCGCAGTACCAGTATCCCGCCGCCTCCGTGACAGCTGGCTGGAACTACGTGACCCTGCCGGCCGACATCGACGTCCCGGACGGCCAATTCTACCTGGCCATCCTGGAAACCACCAACGCCGCCCAGATCGGCCTCGACACCTCCAGCAACGGCTACAGCTACAAAAAACTGACCACCGTCTGGGAACCCGTCACCAACGGCGAGATCATGCTCCGCGCCATCGTCGAGTATGACCAGGTCGCCAACGACGACAACGTTGCTCCCGTCTTCACCCTCGACGCCAGCAACTATCCCAACCCCTTCAATCCGGAAACCACCATCGCCTACAGCGTTCCCACCAGCGGCAGCACCAACCTGAGCGTGTTCAACCTCAAGGGACAGCTCGTCCGCACCCTGGTCAACGGTGTCCGCGAAGCCGGCAACCACAACGTTGTTTGGGACGGAAAAGACAACAACCACAACAGCGTCACCAGCGGCCTGTACTTCTACCGCGTCACCAACGCCGGCAAGACAGTCACCCGCAAGATGCTGCTGGCCAAATAACCAACTCTCTCAGAGCAACGCTCTGATCTAAACCTGGGGAGTGACCGCAAGGCCACTCCCTTTTTTTTGCTTGAGACTGGGTGGCGCTGCTGGTAACAGATGCGAATCCTGGAAAGCCAGAAACTTCACTTACGCCTGTCCTAAAGAAGGGCTTTCACCACTCCCCAGCGCGGCCTTAACCCATTAACCAACAAGCCATTACCCCATAAACCAAATATCCTTTTCGCGCTCCAGCGAAAAATACTTGACAGAGGTCACATAACTCCCAGACTGGTAGTTGGAGTTCCCCCATTTGCCTGTATGGCAACCTCACCTCCTGCGGATGCTATCTGGCGGTCCGGAAGGTTGGGGATCCGCGCCAGACTTTTGACCACCAGCGGGCCGCGTGGACAGCTTCAATATCCGCCCGCCCAAGTTCCAGCCACTCCCGGCTCCAGACTTGAACTGTACTTTAGGAAATAAACACAAGGAGCGTCACATGATCAGGATGCTTGTTATCACGACGCTTCTCGCTTTGGCGGGAAGCCTGGCTGCCTTCACGGCTGAAGCCGAATCGAACATATTTGCGATCACGGTGGAGACGGATGTGGAGGAGTCCCTCCTGCCGCCGGCACAGCAAATCACCTCGATGTTGCCCGCCAGCCCCAACCCCTTCCGCGGCGGCAGCCTGGCCCGCGTGAGCCTGACCGTCAAAGCTGGCGAAACGGCTGCCTGCGGCGTCTACAACCTTGCCGGGCAGCTCGTTCTGTCCCGGACCTTTGCCCCAGGCAACCACCAGTTTGCCTGGAACGGACTCGACACCCAGGGAAATCCCTGCGCCAGCGGGATCTATCTGGTCAGCTTGAAATCACCCAGCCACAGTTCCAGCGCCAAACTGGTGCTGATCAAGTAAGGGGGATGGCATGAAAAAATATATGGTCCTCACCCTTTTCCTCGCCGCGGCCCTGCTGGCGGCAGCCCCGGTGCTGACAAACGTGGCGGCCGGGCAATCCGGCAATCAGGTTGTGATCAGCTACCACCTTGCCCACCCGGACAACCTGCCCTGCGAAGTCTCGGTCCAGGTGTCAAACGACGGCGGAGCCAGCTACACGATCTTCCCCACCTCCCTCAGCGGAGACCAGGGAACGGTCGCGGCCACGGCTGCCGGCGCGCAATATCAGATCACTTGGGACTGCTCTCAGGAAGGAGTTCCCAACGGCAACAATTACCGCGTCAAAGTGATCGCTGATGATGGTGCCGGAGAGGTTGCCCCGCCTGTCTTTTCCCCGCCTTCAGGCTCTTACGATGGTGCGCAGAATGTGGTGATCAGTAGCCCCACCCCCGGCACCTCCATTCACTACACAACGGACGGCAGCGATCCTGATGCCGAGTCGCCCCTCTACACGGTTCCGCTCGTGGTTGACGCGAACACCACCCTCAAAGCCCGGGGCTTCAAGCCGGGCTGGACGCCGAGCGCCATCAGCAGCGCGGAATATGCCATCACCCCGTCAAACATGATCCTCCTGCCGGGAGGTTCCTTCACCATGGGCGACACCAGAGGACAGGGCGACGCCGGTGAACTTCCCACCCACATAGTGATCCTGAGCCCCTACTACATCGGCCGCTGCGAAGTCACCCAGGCCGAATGGCAGGCTGTGATGGGCTCCAACCCCTCCAGCGGCTACGGCGTGGGGCCCAATTACCCCGTCTACTCCATCTCCTGGTACTCCGTCCTGAAGTATTGCAACCTGCGCAGCCTGGCCGAAGGCTTCACTCCGGTCTATTCCATTTTGGGATCGACCAATCCCGCCAACTGGGGCGCCGTTCCCACCGGCTGGAATGCTGTTTGGAACGGTGCGGTTTGCGACTGGACCGCCAATGGCTATCGCCTGCCCACCGAGGCGGAATGGGAATACGCCGCCCGCGGCGGAACCAACACGCCGGACTACCTCTACGCGGGTTCGGATGACATCAACGCCGTGGCCTGGTACGACGGCAACAACACACCCAACGGCTCCAAACCCGTGGGAACCAAAGCGCCCAACGGCATTGGCGCCTACGACTTCAGCGGCAACGTCTGGGAATGGTGCTGGGACTGGTTTGGCGATTATAGCGCCGGAACCCAGGCCAATCCCACCGGACCTTTCGCCGGAGATTACCGGATCATCCGCAGCGGCTTCTACATGAACACGCCAGATTACTGCCGGGTTTCGATGCGTTACAGCAACTACATATACGACTCCGGCTTCTACGTTGGTGTCCGTGTTAGCAGGTCGGGCTTGTGATGTTTTCGCCCACCCGCCTGTTCCGCCGCCCCGTGTTCCAAGCCGGCAAAACCGCCTTGCTCGCCCTGGCCTGGCTGGGCCTGCTGTCCGGCTTGGCTGCCCTGCCCCGCGAACTGGTGGTGGTCGAGGTTGTCACCGGAACCTGGTGCCAGTATTGCCCCGGCGCCGCCATGGCCTGCCACGATTTGCTGGCCAACGGGCATCCGGTCGCCGTCATCAAAAACCACACTGGCGACAGCTTCACCAACCAGTATTCCGAAGCCCGCAACGACTTATACAACCCCACCGGTGTTCCCACCGCCTGGTTTGACGGACTGAATGCCAACTCCGGAGGCAGCGCCACCCAATCCCTCTACTCCACCTACCTGCCCAGGGTGGACGCCCGCCTGGCCCTGCCGTCTCATTTCACGATCGGCGCCACCGGAAGCCAAACTGGGTCCTTGGTCCAGTTGGCCGTGACGGTTGCCAAGCCCGAAGCGGATAGCAACACCAACGTGAAGCTGCACGCGGTCCTCACGGAATCCCACATCAACTTCCCCTGGCAAAACCAATCCACCCTGGAAAACGTCAATCGGCTCATGCTGCCGGATCAGAACGGAACAGCCATCAACCTCGCCACCGGAGGTTCCACCACCGTGGACCTGAGCTTCGCGCCAAGTTCCGCCTGGCAACTGACCAACTGCGAGATGATCTTCTTCCTGCAAAACATGAGTTCCAAGGAGATTCTCCAGGCCGTGAAGTATCCCCTGGCCGAACTGGTCGGATACTATCCGCTGTCCACCAACGCCCTGGAGTTTCCGGATACCTATATCACTTCCACATCGACCCTGCCGCTGATCATCACAAATTACCTGGATACTCCTGTTTCCGGCACCATCTCCATCGATACAGCGGCCTTCACCGGCAACCTGACGAACTTCAACATCGAAGGCAGCTCCTCCATCACCACCGAAATCTCCTTCGCGCCCACTGCGGTGCAAGACTATACCGGAGTTCTGACCATCGCCGGGAACCTCCAAAACCACCCCGTCATCACTGTCAACCTCTCCGGAACCGGATACTCCAACACGGCCCCGACGGTCACAAACCTGGTGGTTGCCGGCCCCCCGGTGCTGTATCAGCCCCAGTCCGCCAGCTATGAGTTCGTGGACGCGGATGGCAACACCGAAGGCAATTCCACCTTCCAGTGGTTCCGGATTGAGGCTGGCACGCCGCTCCCCATCGCCAACGCCAATGAGGAGGTCTACAGGGCCGTGGGAGTGGATCTGGGCTTTCCGATAGCCGTCCAGGTGACTCCGATTGACCAGCACGGCATGGCCGGAACGCCGGTCATGAGCCCGCCCACGCTCCCCATCGAAGTGCTGCCGCCGCCCCAAAATCTGCAGGCGGCCCTGCTTCCGTCCGCCACTGTGGCACTCAGTTGGGAACGCCCGGAACACTTCGGGGTCAGGGGCCTGGCCGGATACCGCCTCTATCGCGACGGCGCCAACCACGCCTCCATCCCGGATCCCGCCACCCTCTCTTACAGCGACGCCAATGTGCCTGTCGGAACCCATCAATACTGGGTCTGCTCGCTCTTCAACGACCCCCTGATGCTCTCCGCCCCCTCCAACGTGGTTTTCGTGACGGTCGGGGTGGGCGCGGACGACCAGCTGGCCCCCGCCGGGATCGCGGTCAGCGTCTCCCCCAATCCCTTCACAAGCAACGCCCTGATCAGCCTGCAAAGCAAAGCCGGCGCCCGGATGGATTTCACGGTCTACAACCTCCGCGGCCAGATTGTGAAAGACGTGAAATTAACGGCCGGCCCGGACGGAACCGCCAGCTTCAACTGGGACGGAACCGACAACCAGGGCCGCCCGCTGAACAGCGGCGTCTACCACTACCGGATGGCCAGCGCCGGAAAAGTGAAACAAGGCCGCCTGGTCCTGATGAGATAACCCCGGCAGACCAGTTTCAGTCTGGTCACTGCCAGATTCATACCCCGGACTGCCCTTCCGGGGTTTTTACTTTTGAGATTTACTTGCTTACGTCAGCGTCAATGGCGTTTTGAGCCCCTTGCGGGTTAGTATCAAACGAGGATGTTGCCCCTCCTTACCCAGGCAGCCCCCAACCTCCAGCACGGGGCTAACAATAAACTCATTAACCATTAACCCCTTGGGCCCCTATTGCACTCGCACCTGATTCCCGAAATCCACCGTGAGAGTTGGCGAGCGTGGGACGGGAACTCTTCGGGTGGATTTAGGGTGGCTTTGAGGGATGCAATAAGGGGGAGGGGGAGGGGTTGGGCGAGAGGGGAAAGATGTTTCGCAGGGAGCCATTATGGTGAAACCTTTGCAAATACGCTCAACTAAGCGGGACTAAGCAACCCTCTGCTTAGTTGCGAACCATTGTGGGACAGTGAGTTAACCCTCAACTAAGCAACTAAGCGGAGTTTTCTCCCCCGGGGAAGATGTGAAGGTATGAGATATAAAAAAGACAGCTTAAAGTGTTGTATAACATATAGATAAATATATACATATATTATATAGTAATATATTTTAATATTATATAATAGATTATAGAGAGATACTCTCTCTTCTCTCCTTCCAGGACTGCACCACTTCTAGGGTTAATGGTTAATGGGTTAATGGTTAATGCTCTGCAGGCAGTGGGGAGCGGCAGACGTCCCCGTCTGCCATGGCCGCAAGGCCAACCAGTCGTCCGTGGGGTTGATCTCCCAGGCTTCATTTGTCATTCCGGGCTCCAATCCGGAATCCAGAGAAACCCGGGATGACAACCCAGCCCCAGCACCTCCACAACCCAGCCTCAGCGTGTCATTCCAAACCTCCATCCCAGAGGCCGCCCTCTGGGATGGTGGGTTGGAATCCAGGCCGTAAAACAACTTTATTCAAAGCGTTCTGGAGTTGACAGCCCTTTAGGGGTAAACCTATATTCAAGACAAAGGACGATTCCAGAGGGGCATTACCCTGACAATTCTGGATTCCACATCGGCCGCGCGTTACTATAAGAGTGAAGGTCACCGGTCAGGCGGCCGATTGGAATGACACACTCCGAGGCCCGCGGACTAAAGCGCCAGGGCTCTCGGACTAAAGCGCCAGGGCCCGCGGACTAAAGCGCCAGGGCCCGCAAGCCAGGGCAGACGAGGACGTCTGCCACTCCAAGACCCCACCACCCAGCCTCAGCGTGTCATTCAGGACTTCGATCCCGAATCCAGAGAAACCCTGGATGACAACCCAGCCCAGCCCACCATCAACCCAGCCTCAGCGTGTCATTCCAAACCTCCATCCCAGAGGCCGCCCTCTGGGATGGTGGGTTGGAATCCAGGCCGTAAAACATATTCTTTTAAAGCGTTCTGGAGTTGACAGCCCTTTAGTGGCAAACCTATATTCAAGACAAAGGACGATTCCAGAGGGGCATTACCCTGACAATGCTGGATTCCACATCGGCCGCGCGTTACTATAAGAGTGAAGGTCACCGGTCAGGCGGCCGATTGGAATGACACACTCCGAGGCCCGCGGACTAAAGCGCCAGGGCTCTCGGACTAAAACGCCAGGGCCCGCGGACTATAGCGCCAGGGCCCGCAAGCCAGGGCAGACGGGTACGTCTGCCACTCCAAGACCCCACCACCTAGCCTCAGCGTGCATTTCGGGTCGGAGCCTTGAATGACAAATTAAGGGGTGGGATGCGTGGCTTTCAGCCCGGGGAGAGAGGAACCCCGCTTAGTTGCTTAGTTGAGGGTTAACTCACTGTGCCGCAATGGGTCGCAACTAAGCGGGGGGCTGCTTAGTTCCGCTTAGTTGAGCGCATTTGCAAAGAGTTTATATTAGATTGAAAAAGGTGTAGCAATTCGATTGACAGTGATGGCTCGGTGGAACCCGGAACCCGTGGCATTCTGGCTGGCGGCATCCGCAGGAGGGGCAGGATGCAGGCGAAGCAGAAACCGCTGAAGCAGCAGGCCTGTCTTGCTGATTCGAACTCATTGAGACGCATCCGCCAGTTTTTGGTTGACTTATTCCGGAGAGCGGAAAATTTGGGGTAATTGGGTGGATTTGGGGTCTATATTTTTAAAAACTCGTGCTTTAAGGAGATACAATGAGACGCGCGTTTCTGATGTTGCTGCTCTTATGCCCCATTCTGGTTCTGGCGCTGAACACGGACCCCAAGGCCGTGATCGGCAAGATCGACAACAAAACCTACACCTTTGGGGAATACAAAAACATCCTGAAAAACTACCTGGCCTACCACGAGAAACAGCAGGGCAAACCCCTCTCCGACGCGGATAAAGCCCGGTTCAACGACCAATGCTGGGAAGAGCTGATCGGGCGCACCGTCTACGACAAGGCGATCAAAGCCGGCAAGGTCAGGATCACGGAAGCCGAACTGCTGACGGAGGCCAAAAAGAATCCCCCCGCCGCCGTGAAGCAGATCCCGGACCTGAAGACGAACGGCAAGTTTGACAAAACCAAGTTCGAAAACGCCCTCAACACCTCTGCCGACTTCAAGAAAGCCGTGATCGAAGAAGTGCGCGCCATGTATCAGTACACCAAGCTGCTGAACAAGGTCCGCAGCGAAGTGAGCGTGGTCGAAGACAGCGTGAAGCAGGACTGGATGGCGCAAAACGACTTTGTGGACGCCAAGATCATCTTTTTCGACCCGAACAAAAACACCACGGTCAACGCCTCGGAAGAGGAAGCCTTGGAATATTACAACGGCCACAAGGAAGACTACCGCAAGGACGACGTCCGCACTTACAGCTATGTGAGATTCGCCAAAGCGGCCTCAGTGGGGGATTCCCTGGCGGTGAAAGCCCGGGTGGACTCGCTGTATCTGGAGCTGCTGGCTGGCGCGGATTTTGCCAAAAAGGCGGAAGAACTCTCCCAGGATCCCGGTTCCGCTAAGAACGGCGGCGACCTGGGCTGGTTTGCCAAAGGCCGGATGGTGAAGGTGTTTGAGGATACGGCGTTCGCCACCCCCAACGGCCAGATCGCCCCGCCGGTGCTGTCGCAGTTTGGCTGGCACATCATCAAGACGGAAGACCGGCGCAGCGGGGAAAGCGGAGAAGAGGTTTCCGCCCGCCACATCCTGATCCGCATCGATGCCAGCGCCGCCACGCTGCAAGCCCTGAAAACAGACAGCGCGCTGCTGCATCAACTCGCCAAGGCCAACGGGCTGGACAATGCCGCCCTGATGCTGAACAAAAAGTTGGAGGAAACCCCGCCCTTCCAGGCCAAAGACAGCTTCATCCGTAACATCGGCAGGGACGAGAATCTGATCAAATTTGCCTTTGCCAATCCCTCCGGCACGGTCGCGGACCTCTTTTTCGCCCCCAGCGGCGACGCCTTCGTGCTGGCGGTGGCGCAGGAATTGCCGGTCTACTACACCCCCTTCGAGGAACAGAAAGCCCAGATCCAAAACCAGGCCACGAAGACCAAACGGGGCTATTTCATGGACCAGTACGTGCAGAATTTCATGAAGAACCTGACCCCGGCGGACTACCTGAGCTGGGCTGCCCGGGACAGCATCATGGTGGTGGAGATCACCGGCCACAAACGGGGCGACAACATCACCTCGATCGGCAAGGTCGCCGCCATCGAAGACTCGCTGTTCGCATTGGCGGAAGGCCAGTTCAGCGGACTGATCACCGACACCGGACGCTGGTTTTTGGTCCAGGTGACCAAACGCACCCCGCCGGACATGACGCTCTGGGACAAGGACAAAAAGCAACTGGTGCAAACCGCGCGCGAGGAAAAGCAGACAAAACACCTCAACGACTGGTATGTGGCGGAACGCAAGAAGCTCTCCCTGATCGACAACCGCAACGATTTTTACGACCTCAGCGCGGGACGGCAGACGCAACAGATCCGGTTGGGGAATTGACCTAACGGTTTTGGGAACCTACCCTTTCAGGCCGCTACTCGCGGCCTGTTTTTTTGGCTTCTTTCAAACGGGTGTCATTACCGACTCTTCTGGATTCCGGGTCGAGGCCCGGAATGACACGCTGAGGTTGAGTGGTGGGGTCTTGGAGTGGCAGACGTCCCCGTCTGCCCTGGCTTGCGGGCCCTGGCGCTTTAGTCCGCGGGCCTCGGATTGTGTCATTCCAATCGGCCGCCCGACCGGTGACCTTCACTCTTATAGTGACCCGCGGCCGATGTGGAATCCAGCATTGTGGGGGTAATGCCCATTTCGGTTTTGCCTTTTATGAGGAGACAGGAGTGGGTTTTGTCACTAAAGTGCTGACAACTCTAAAAGCTTTGAATGAAGTTGTTTTACGGCCTGGATTCCAAACCACCATCCCAGAGGGCGTCCTCTGGGATGGAGCTTTGGAATGACACGCTGAGGCTAAGTAGTGGGGTCTTGGAGTGGCAGACGTCCCCGTCTGCCCTGGCTTGCGGGCCCTGGCGCTTTAGTCCGCGGGCCTCGGATTGTGTCATTCCAATCGGCCGCCCGACCGGTGACCTTCACTCTTATAGTGACCCGCGGCCGATGTGGAATCCAGCATTGTGGGGGTAATGCCCATTTCGGTTTTGCCTTTTATGAGGAGACAGGAGTGGGTTTTGTCACTAAAGTGCTGACAACTCTAAAAGCTTTGAATGAAGTTGTTTTACGGCCTGGATTCCAAACCACCATCCCAGAGGGCGTCCTCTGGGATGGAGCTTTGGAATGACACGCTGAGGCTAAGTAGTGGGGTCTTGGAGTGGCAGACGTCCCCGTCTGCCCTGGCTTGCGGGCCCTGGCGCTTTAGTCCGCGGGCCTCGGATTGTGTCATTCCAATCGGCCGCCCGACCGGTGACCTTCACTCTTATAGTGACCCGCGGCCGATGTGGAATCCAGCATTGTGGGGGTAATGCCCATTTCGGTTTTGCCTTTTATGAGGAGACAGGAGTGGGTTTTGTCACTAAAGTGCTGACAACTCTAAAAGCTTTGAATGAAGTTGTTTTACGGCCTGGATTCCAAACCACCATCCCAGAGGGCGTCCTCTGGGATGGAGCTTTGGAATGACACGCTGAGGCTAAGTAGTGGGGTGTTTGGGCTGGGTTGCCGTTCGTGGGGTTTCTGGATTCCGGGTCGAGGCCCGGAATGACAGGGTGGTGACGGGGATCCGGCGGATTGGAATCCGCCGCTACGGATGGCCTCAACCGGCATGACAAAGGCGCCGGAATGACTGGCGCTCCGTATCGGTTACCTACTCGGTTTGAACTTCAGCTTTTTCTAGCGTGATCGGCATGGAAGTGGATCAAGACCTTGCGCAGCGAGCCCTGATAGCGGTCCAGCAGTTTCTCCTCCACCCGGTGCGAGATTTCGTTGCCTTGGTCCACGCTTATCTGGCCGTCCACGCAGATGGTCATGTCGATCGTGTAATAGGGCCCAAAGCGGTGCACGCCCATGTCCCCGATGCTGTGCACGCCTTCGACGGAGAGGGCGATGTCCCTCACCTCGCGGTGGAAGGTGTCGTCCGGAACGCTGTCCATCAGTTCCCAAGTGGAATCCATGATGATCGAGACGCCGGTCTTGACGATGAAGATCGCCACCACCGCCCCCGCCGCGGGGTCCATCCAAAAGAGGCCCAGGCGGCTGAGGACCACCCCCACGATCACCGCCAGGGAGGCCATGATGTCGTTGAAATGGTCGTTGGCCAGGGCGCGCAGGGTGGGATTGTTGGTGCTCTTGGCATTGCGGTTGGTGTAGCCGTAGAGCCAGATCTTGATCAGAAAAGTGGCGACGGCGATGCCCAGAACGGCCAGCGAGCCGGCCTGACCGGGGCTGAAGCCGGTGACGAGGTCGAAAACCTTGTTGATGGATTCCCAAAAGATAGCGATGCCGGTGGTGAGGATGAAGGCACCCACGACGATGGCTGAGATGCTTTCCAACTGGCGGTGGCCGTAGGGATGTTCCTTGTCCGCTGGCTTGTTGGCCTGGTGGGTAAAGATCTTGACGACGATGTAGTAGACGACGTCCGAGCTGGAGTTGATGCCGTCGGCGAGCAGGGCCTGGGAATGGCCGAGGATGCCCACGAAGGTCTTGGCCAGGGAGAGGACGATGTTGATGACCAGGCCAAGGTTGACAGTGGTGTTGGTGATTTTGTCGCGGTCGCTCATCGCTTCAGCTCCTTCAGATCGATCAGGTTGAGGGCGTGAAACTCCTTGCGCAGCCTGGCACGGAAGTCTTCCGCGTCCAATTCGGCGGCGCCCACGGCCAGGGTGTTCAGGGCAAAGGTCTTGATCCGGAAGGGGATCAGCACCTCAAGGGGGAAGTCCGCAAGAAACTGCTCCAGCTTGCGCAGGCTCAGTTTCAGGCAATCGGGATGGCGAAACAGCAGCGGCGCGCGGAGGGCCAGCAGGGGTTCCCTGATCTTGCGCAGGACCTCGTCGGTGATGGCGCCGGGGATGTAGATCCGCTCCGGTGCGAGGTCCGCCAGTTCGCGGAGTTGGGTTTCCGCCCCGATGAGGGAGTGGATGCCGGCGGTCAGCCAGGCGTGGTCCTTGCGGATCAGCATTTGACCGGCGTCCCTCAGCTGCAGGTAAGCCTCCGAACCGGGGAGGGGATCCGCGGCGGCGGGAAGGGAATTCAGCAAAACGAGGCGTTTGACTTCGGCAATAACGGCGCCCAGAGGCCCGAAACTGGCCCCGATCACCACTGCCACGCTGTCCACGGCATCGGAGAGGGCGATGGATTTGCGGTCCAGGGAACCATCAATCAACACTTTGGGCGCCCCCAGTTCCCGCATCCTCCGCAGCACGCCGATCTGGTCTGTCACCGAGGCGGGGCCGGTGATCTCGGTCTGCAAAGCGCTTTCCGCCCGGGCCAGCCAGAGGGGGCGCGTGGGGGTGGAGCAGGCCAGACGGTCCAGGATGCGGACGTTTCCGCCGTGACTGTCCAATGTTTCGGTGCCGCAACAGAAGATCTGGCCAGAGTTGAGGCAGACCTTGGGTTTGGGGGTGCGATAGACCGTGTCCAAATCTTCGCCGTCGATCCCAGTGCTAAAAACGCCGAAACCGAGCTCCGGATTGGCCGCCAGCAGGTGGTTGAGCAGGGTGGTCTTGCCGGCGTTTTTGCAGATCCCGACTATCGCAGCGGCGCGCGTGGCGGCATCCCTGATCCAAGCGAAAGTTTGCAAGCTGTTGCCTGTCTGCCCCAAGCCGGCTCTGCGCCGGCCGTGGGGGTCATTTTTTGCGGCGTTGGTTCCGTCTGGTCTCGGCCGGGCCGATCGACACTTTCTTGCCGCGGAGCAAGGCCATCACGCCTTCCTGGGATTTTCGCGCCTCGGGGCAGAGGGTCCGGTATTGCTTGTCGTCAACGGGCACAAATTCGGGTTCCGTATAGGCCGTGATGAAGCCTTCGTAGTTGCGTAGGATGACCCTTCCCGGCATCTGAGAAATGATATAATTTGGCATCACGGGGATCTTGCCGCCGCCGCCGGGGGCGTCCACCACGTAGGTGGGCACGCAGAGGCCGGAGGTGTGGCCGCGCAGGGATTCGATGATCTCGATGCCTTTGGAGACCGGCGTGCGGAAGTGGGAGATGCCTTCGGAGAGGTCGCACTGATAGATGTAGTAGGGCCGCACGCGGTTGCGCACCAGACTGTGGACCAGTTGTTTCATCACGTCCACGTTGTCATTGACGCCTTTGAGCAGCACGGACTGGTTGCCCATCACCACGCCGGCTTCCGCCAGTTTGGCGAGGGCGGCAGCGGACGCGGGGGTGATCTCGTTGGGATGGTTGAAATGAGTGTTCAGCCAGACAAACTTGTATTTTTTGAGGACGGCGATCAGGCTGTCGGTGATCCTTTGCGGCAACACCACGGGGGTGCGGGTGCCCAGGCGGACGATGTCCAGATGCTTGATCTGGGCCAGTTGGCCGAGGATCTCGTCGAGGCGTTCATCGCCCAGGGTGAGGGGATCTCCGCCGCTCAGGACCACGTCGCGGACCTCTTTGTGGTCGGCGATGTATTTGAAGGCGCGATCCACGTTGGCGCGGGGCATGGGGGCGTCCGTCTCGCCGGCTTTGCGGCGGCGGGTGCAATGGCGGCAATACATGGCGCACTGGTCCGTGAGCAGCAGCAACACGCGGTCCGGATAGCGATGGGTCATTCCGGGCACGGGGGCGTCGGCGTCTTCGTGGAGGGGATCGGCCATGTCCGAGCTGTCAAAACTGCTTTCCTGGATGCGGGGGATCGCCTGGAGGCGGACCGGGTCGTTGGGGTCCTTCTGGTCGATCAGGGAAAGGTAGTAGGGCGTGATCGCCATGCGGAAGGAAAACTGTTTGGCTTTGGCGACAGCCGCTTCGTCCGGCAGCAGTTTGATGTATTTTTTCAGAGTGGCAAAATCGGTGACGCGGTTGCGGAGTTGCCAGTGCCAGTCGTTCCATTCCTTTGCTGTGGCGATGGAGCGGATTTTTTTGATCTCAGCCATCAGTAATCCCTCAATCCGTGTAGCGCTCTTTGAAGAGCTTCATCAAGACGGGGTTGCGGCGCAGCAATTCCAGCGAGATGGTGGCGTGATGGTGGGCATAGCCGTTGCCGAGGATCATGTCCACGTCGGCTCCGATCCCTTCGGCGCCCAGGGCGGCTTTGGTGAAGGAGGTGGCCATGGAAAAGTAATAGACGATGCCGCGGTCTTTGCAGGCCATGATGGTGGGCAGCTCCGTGTCTTCGATGTTGACCACGTTGATCACGACGTCTGCCATGCAGCCCTTGGTGTGGCGGGCGACTTCGCGCTGGATGGTGAGGGCGTCGGTGGCGTCGGCGATGATCACCTCGTGGCAGCCGGTGTCCTTGCAGGTCTGGATGTAAGATTCGTTGCGGACCACGCCGATCACTTTGCCGGAAACGCCGACCCGTTCGCGCGCGACAGCGTTGCAGAGGATGCCGCTTTTGCCGTTGGCGCCGATGATCACGACGGTGTCGCCGGGTTTGGCGAGGCGTTCCACCTGCGCCGGAGCGCCGGCCACGTCCAGAACGGAGAGGGCGAGGTTTTCGTCCATGTCGTCCGGCAGTTTGGCATAGATGCCGCTGCTGAAGAGGATGGCCTGGCCTTCGATCTCCACCTGGTCCTTGTCCAGCAGGACGCGCTTGACCTTGTTTATCTTCAGGGGGGTGAGGGAGAGCGAAACCAGCGAGGCGATGGTGTCGCCGACCTTGAGCTCCTCTTCCATTTCAAATTTATCGCCGATCGCGGCAACCTTGCCGATCAGCATTCCGCCGGAGCCGGTGTCTTCGTTTTTATGTTTGCCGGTGCGGTTGGTGAGGTCAATCGCGTGTTCCGCGAAGGCTGTTTCCAGATCTGTTTCGCCCCGGGCGGCGAGCTTGTTTTTGATCTGATGGAACGAGGCGGAATCCACATTCAGGCGGATCACGTCGATCAGCAGTTCGTTGTCCCAAATTTCCGTCATGTCATTGTCCAAAACCCTCGCCGGTTGTGGCAAAACGCCCTTGGGTTCCAAGACGCGGTGTGTTCCGTAGCGGCAACCGCCAATTTTCATTTGATCCTCCCTGAGGTAGTCAATTTATGTTGTTTATAAGATTTAAGATAGTTTTCCATGGTTTTGCCGCTGCCAAAGTTGTCAAGCGGAAAGCCCGGCGAGGCTGAGAGCGCCACGCGCAGGGCCGGTGCCCCGTTGGCTGGGTCGCCGGGTGGCTTCACCGCGGGAAACTGCCGCTCAGTCCGGCTGTTCCGTTTCCGCCGGTGGGTGCGGCGGGGAAAAGAGGTTCGCGAAATCGGAATCGCGATAGAGAACGCTGAGGCTGCCCGTTTTCACATAGGCCGCCGTGACTGTGCGGCTGGGGCTCAGGACCCAGGTGACCTGTTCGGTGACGGGGTCGATGTGGACCTCGTTTCCGTGCATCTGATGGAGGCGATCAATGGTATACTGGTCCTGCTCCTTGGTGTTGGAAGCGCTGTAGAGCACCAACCAGCCGTGGACCAGTTCCGAGACTGGATCCACCACCAGGGTGACAGCTTCCACCACGCCGCTTTCCACGGGATAGTATTTTACCAGGGTGCTTTCCACCTCCCGGGCGAAATAACCGCCGTTGGCGAGCAGCGAATCCGCGGTGTTGAGGGCGTCCCCGAAGGCGATCCGAAAGAGCCCGGTCTGGGCCGCGAGTCCGACGGCAACGAAGGACAGGGCGAAGATCAATATGTATCTTTTCATGCTTGTTCCTATGTTTGGCTTTGGGACAGGGTTTTTGAGGGCTGGGGGCGCGTCAATCAAAATCGCTGGGGCCAGCAGCCGAAAACGGCTGTTGCTCCGCGGATGGCGCCTTGAAACAGGGACCAGGACAGGCGGCGCAAAAATCGCCTTGACAAGAACCCAGAGCCAAAAAGCATTCTCCGCAGCAGGAGTATGAACCAATGATTGAAGTAATAGACCAAAAATGCGTCGGTTGCGGGGCTTGCCTGAAGGCCTGCGCCTATGACGCCATCAAGATAACGGACAAACTGGCGGTGATCGACCCGGACCGCTGCGTGCTTTGCGGGGCCTGCGTTCAGGCCTGTCCTTTCGAGGCGATAGTGATCCGCAAAAAGGGTGAAGCGGGCGTGGATAAAAGCGAGTTTCAGGGCATCTGGGTCTTCGCGGAACAGCGGGACGGCGTGATCGCCCCGGTGGTCTACGAGCTATTGGGCAAAGGGCGCGAACTGGCGGACCAGATGGAAGCCGAGCTCAGCGCCGTGCTGTTTGGCTCCGGCATCGAAGGCCTGAGCTCCGAGCTGATCGCCTTCGGCGCGGACCAGGTGATCGAGGTCGACGATCCCGAACTGAAACATTTTCGCGACGTGCGCTATTCCAAAGCGTTGTCGGAACTGGCCGCGAAATACAAACCGGCGGTGATCCTCGCCGGGGCCACGGTTGAGGGCAGAAGCTTTGTTCCCAGGGTCGCGGTTCAGCTACACACCGGCCTCACGGCTGACTGCACCGGCCTGGAATACGATCCCGAGACCGGAAACCTGCTGCAAACCCGGCCTGCCTTCGGCGGCAACATCATGGCCACCATCGTGACCTCCAACCACCGGCCCCAGATGGCAACCGTGCGCCACAAGGTGATGGACCCGGCTCCGCGGGACGACGACCGCTCCGGCATCGTGATCCGCGAACAGGTGAACTTCGATTTTGACGAGGAAGAGAGCGCCTGGCTGTCGTTTGAAGCGGAACAGACCAGCCTGGTCAACCTCAGCGAGGCGAATATCATCGTCTCCGGCGGACGCGGCCTCAAAGACGCCAAAAACTTCGCCCTGCTGGAAGAGCTGGCGGCGGCGTTGGGCGGGGCTGTGGGCGCTTCGCGCGCGGCGGTGGACGCGGAATGGATCCCCTACTCGCATCAGGTGGGCCAGACCGGCAAGACGGTCAAACCAACGATCTACATCGCGGTGGGGATCTCCGGCGCCATCCAGCATCTGGCGGGAATGTCCTCCGCGGACTACATCATCGCCGTCAACAAGGATCCCGACGCGCCGATCTTTAAAGTGGCGGACCTCGGCATCGTGGGCGACCTCTTCGAGGTGTTGCCCCTGCTGACGCAAAGGGTCAAAGAACTGCGGCTCTGAAGCAGAGTGGCGACCCTGAACGTCTGCGAGATATTTTACAGCCTGCAGGGCGAATCCAGTTACGCCGGGATGCCCTGCGCGTTTATCCGCCTGAGCGGCTGCAACCTGCGCTGCTCCTATTGCGACACCGTCTACGCCTTCGCCCCGGGAAAGGACATGAGCGTTTCCCAGATCGTGGAAGAAGTGGCGAAATACCCCACCCGGCTGGTGGAAATCACCGGCGGCGAACCGCTCTATCAGGACGATCTGCCGGAACTGATCGAAGCGCTGAATGAAGCTGGCTGGGAGATCCTGGTGGAGACCAACGGATCGCTCTATATCGGCGACCTGCCGGACTACGCGGTGAAGATCGTGGACGTCAAATGCCCTGGCAGCGCCTGCGGGGGAAGCTTCATGAACTGGAACCTGAAACTGCTGGGCCCCCGCGACGAGATCAAGTTTGTGCTCACCAGCTATGAGGACTACAGTTTCGCGCGGGAATTCATCCGCCGGAACGCCCTGACGGAGCGGATCATCCACCTCTCCCCCGTTTTGAGCGTGTTGCCGGCGGAAACCCTGGCGGAATGGATGCTGGCAGATGGGATCAAAGCCAGGCTACAGCTGCAACTGCACAAGATGCTGGCTCTGAAGTAGCATCACACATAGAGGGACCAGAGGGTTGTTTTACCACAGAGGAGCAAAGGGAACAGAGTAGAGATTACGGAGTTTTGGCAAAGTTGGCAGGATGTAAAGTAATAACTATTCTTTAAACATAGAACAGATCAATCAAACCCAGACTCAATTTCTGCATAATCGGGTATGTATCAATATGTCCTTCATTGGTCAACGCCTTTGACCAAGTAGAAAATCTTCTGGGCGTTCGTGGTTGTTGGGAAAAAAAGATTTGCCGTCTGCCCGATATAAGTCCAGTCTGAGCTTGTGGGAAAAAGTGGCTCATAGGCGGCATAAACTTTGTAATATGTGCAGTTGACCGCCGCGCTCCAGTCCAGCCGATATTGATTGCTGCTAATATGAGTGATCTGGAGGTTGGCTGGTCCGGGTAGGAGCGCACTGGTGGCATGAGCGCTATTGGAATAGTCCGAATCACCAAAACCGTAGGCATACACCCGGTAGTAATATGTGACGCCAGGCGTCAGCCCGGAATCCAGGTAGGACTGGGTGTCCATAGCCACATCTGCCAGAAACTCCCAATCGGTGTTTTCCATTCTCCGATCTATGATAAAACCAGTTTCGTAATCGGAATTATCGTTCCAGGTCAACGCAATCTGGTTACCCGGCAGGGCCTGGGCTATTAGATCACTTGGTGGATCAGGCGGATAATCAACAGTCATTTCAAAGCCATAAACTATTAGTTGCTCATCAGAAATCACAACTTCGAATGTCATTGAGGACGGCATCCATTCTACATAGCAAAACTCATCACAAGTGGGTAGATCCCAGTAGTATGTGCCCACAGAGTAATCAGGTACGATCACTCTTCCTGTTGAATCACTGGGACCCCATTGACTTAACGGAAGAGTTGGTGAGTCAAGATAAACGAAAACACCAGAAAACGGAAGATTATCAATAATATTATAAAAAGAGATAGTGAGAGTGTATGCATAAGCTCCGCTCATGAGCAGAGTTGCAAGAAACAGAATGGCAATAAACACTTTCATTGTAGATACCCCTATGTTTGTGCATATCTAAAATCATTGTTCTCTGTTTGTTTGAGGGCATTTGATATCCCTGATTATTCACAATCTATGTAAGGTAGACCGACTAATTACATTATTATCGTCTTGCTAATCCATGTCAAGTTCTTTTTTCATAAAAGTTACTTTGTTGCGGCATGGAGAGACCTTCGGAGGCAGCTTAGCCGACGGAGCAGGGCTCCAGCCAGTCGCGCGGTAACTCGACAAGTTTTGCCTTTTCTGGAATTCGCATACATTTCAAAGGTTTTTGACAAATAGATGCAGCTGGTCGTATCGTACGAATATCTTCATTAATACTTAAACCGTTAATCAAACATCGCCACCCTGGAGACAAAAAGGGCGGACCGGAATCCGCCCCTGTATCTTCACTTGGTAGATCAGCTTTCGATCACTTCCACGTTGGCGCGGGGAAGGATCATCTTTGAACCGTCTTCAAACTGGGCTTCCAACACGCGGACGAGCGTCTCGGATTCCACTTTGGTCAGTTCTTCGGGCAGGGAGATAACCTTGGCTATCTTGCCGAAATTGGGCTGGCGGATCACGCGGATCAGGGTGCCGGGCTCCAACACGGGCATCGCGGCTTCTTTCACGACCAGCTCATTGGCGTCGAACACCTGGGGTATGATGATCTCGGGGCGGATGACGCCGGCGCGGATCTGCGTCCGGCCGTGGATGGAGGTCTTGTGCCCCTCGAATTTTTTCAGCAGTTCGAAGGTCTTTTTGGCCATGTCGATCTTGCCGAAACCTTCGGTGCAGACGATGGTGAGCCCGATGTTTTCGTGACCGGTGATGGCGACTCCGATGTCGTGGCCGAGCAGTTTTTTGATGTCGCGGTCGTCGATGCCACCGGTGATGATGGCTTTCACCCCGTTCTTGCGGGCGGCTTCGATGGTTTCAAAGGAAATGAACGAGCCGGAGACGATGATCTTGCCCTGGCAGGAGGCGTCGATCTGGTTGGGCGTGATCTCTTCGGAGGGGGATTTGGCCAGGACCTTGATCTCGCCGATGGTTTCGCCGCCGATGCCAAAGATGCCCTGGATGTAGGCGCTCTTGTTTTCGATGATCACGCCTTCGTCCTCGATCACGCCGGTCACGATGCCGTCGATGAAAGCCTTGACCTGGACAGGGATGCGGGGTTCGCGGAGGAGAATCTGGCCGGTGACGGAGGAGATGTTTTCCACCTCGCCTTCGACGGGGGAGCGGACCTCGTTTTTGAAGATGCCGAGCCCAAAGAGGCCTTTGGTTTCAGCCAAAACGGTGTTTTTGGTGATCAACTGGCCAGGCTCGATCTTGATGAAATTGACCAGTTGGGCGGGCGTCACGCCCAGCTTGTTGGCCAGGTTGAAGGGCACCACTTTGCCGGGCAGCAGGGTCTCTGCCACAACGGTTTCGGCTTGAACCTTGTCCCCTTTTTTAACGAGCACCTTGCCTTTGAGGGGCAGGATGCGTTCCTTTTTCAGGATGATGCTGTCGGTAACGGTCAATCCGGCGGAATATGCTTGTCCCATTCTTTCCTCCTATGCCAAAATGCTGTCGGGATAGACTTTGAATTCACGCATCCATTTCTTTAACAAGGCGATGCGCTGCACTTTTTCCGTGGGCAGATAGAAGGGCTGCCGGCCCCGGGTGTCCAGGACGATGCCGACGGTGCCGCCGTGCAGGTCCACAGTCAGTTCGCGGTTCTTTTCCTGATCCAGGATCAGGCCGCCGTGGGTTTTCAGGGTGGCTTTGGCAATCTCGCCGGCGCCACAGGGGATCAGCCGCACTTCGCCAAAGGGGATTTCCTCTTCCCAGACCTTGCCGTCGGGCAGTTCGAGTTTGGCGGTGAGGGCGGGTTTGCCCAGTTTGCCCTTGCCGACGGGGGCCACGCAGCTGCCCAGATAGACCATGCAGTCTTTGCGGAAGACCTCGGTGGCGGCCTTGGCGCTGATCTCGGACAGGACTCCGAGGTGGGGCATCATGAAAATGCTGTCCACGGCCAGGCGGGTGACGCCTTCAGGGAGGAAGGCGTTGATCAGTAGCATCACGGTCTGATGCCTACGGGGCGCGTGGGAAAGCACGCCGCCGCTGCCGACCAGCAGGTTGAGGGTCATCAAGTTTACGATCGTGGCGCCGGATGTGCTCTGGCTGAAAGCTTCGGAGATGTCGCGCTTGCGCTGCATGCCCTTGAGGCCGCTGGCAAATTCCTTGTGCTGTTCAAAAGCCAGGCGCAGGGCTTCGATGGCGATCGCCTGCTCCAAAACGAGCTCTTCCAACAGGGAGGGGATCGTGGTGGGGCGGATCATCTTGTTTTTGATCATGTTGCGCAGTTCGTTTTCGTCGATGTCGAGAGGAACCCAGCGCATGATGTTGTCCAGTCCGGCCGAGGCCAGGACGTTGGAAATGCTGTAGCTCATGCCGAGATTGGCGCTCACGGTGCGGTTGAATATGTATTCATCGGTGAACACGGAAAACACGTCCGTAGTGGCGCCGCCAATGTCCACGCCCACCACCTCGATCTTTTCGTCTTTGGCGATGGTCTGCATGATGTTGCCCACCGCGGCGGGGGTTGGCATGATCGGCACCTGTTCGTGATCGGGGCCCTGGCACCATTCCATCAGTTTGTTGTAGCCGGGGGCCTGCTTCATCACGTGTTCCATGAACAGGTCGTGGATCTTGTCGCGGGCGGGGCCGAGGTTTTCGGTCTCCAGTTTGGGGCGGATGTTGTCCGTTACGATCAGGTCAACCTTGTCTTTCAGCGAGTTTTTGATCTCGCCCTGGGCCTCTTTGTTGCCGGCGTAGATCACGGGCAGCTTGTAGTTTGAACCAAGGCGGGGACGGGGATCCGCGGCGCTGACCAGTTCGGCCATTTCCACCACGTGCTTGACCGTGCCGCCGTCTTCGCCACCAGCCATCAGGATCATGTCCGGCCGCAGTTCGCGGATGCGCTCGATCTTTTCGTGGTTCATGCGCTTGTCGTTGCTGGAGATCAGGTCCATCACGATGGCTCCTGCGCCCAGCGCGGCGCGTTCGGCGCTTTCGCCGGTCATGGAGGCGACCACGCCGGTCACCATCATCTGCAATCCGCCGCCGGCGGAAGAGGTGGAAACATAGGCGTCAACGCCGATATCGCCCTTGCGGGGGATCACAAACTCGCCGTTTTCCATGAACTTGATATTGCCGTTTTTGTACTTCAGGCGGGCCAGTTCTTCCAGCTCCTGGGTGGCGTTGATCACGCCTTTGGTAACGTCGTTCAGAGGGGCTTCCACCGTCGTGGGGGCCTCGCCGCGGATGGTCTGGCGATATTCGCCGTCCACCCATTCGATCAAAATTGCCTTGGTGGTCGTGCTGCCGCAGTCTGTGGCCACGATCCGGGTCAGGCGTTTCTCATCGTATTGCATCGTTCCTCCGCTTATTCAGCTTATTTTCTTATCTTTTCCAAAAAACTTGTGGAACCAGGCCTTGACCTGGTTGCGCCGGCGTTTGCGGACCAGGCGCGCGGCCTGGCGGCGTTCCCGGTTGATCTCTTCGTCCAGTTCGTCGATGCGGTTGATCAGGCGTTTGAGGTAGTCCTCTTTCTGGATCATCAGGGCAAAATTCTGGTACTTTTGGGAGTCGAAAAGCATCTCCGCGAACGGCAGAATAAAGTACATGGCCTGGCTGGCGATGCCGTGCAACGGATGCAGCGATTCCAGGACCAATATCCCCGCCGCGCCGAATTGACGCTCGGCGATGAAGCGGGCAACCTTTTCGATCATCTGGCTGGCTTCGGCCTCGTTGATCTCCGTCTTGATGGGCTGGTAGCCTTTGTTCATGCTACGCCGCCCTCGCCGGCGTCAGGACAAAGACCCTCGCCGCGCCGCCAGCCTTCAGCAGGAGGGATATCTCGTTCACTGTGCTGCCGGTAGTGAACACGTCGTCCACCAGGATGATCTTCTTGCCGCTGACGTCTGCGCTCTTGCGCAGCGCGAAAGCGCCTTCCAGGTTCCTGCGGCGGGATTCTCCGCTCAGATTGGTCTGGCTGGGGGTGTTGACCCGGCGGATAACCGGCTCCCGATAGGGCAATCCCAATCCCGCAGCCAGCTTTTTCGCGATCAGGCCGGATTGGTTGAAACCGCGGTCCCGCTGGCGGACCCGATGCAGGGGCACCGCCATCACAAAGTCGTAGTTGCGGGAAAATCTGACCGCCGCCGGCAAGGCCAGGAGGGAATCCGCGAACCAGCCTGCCGGTGAGAGAAACTTGTAATACTTCAATTGGTGCACCAACCGCCTGACCCTGTCATCATAGACATAGCCGGAGCGGGCGGTGTCGAAGGCAAAGTGGGTTTCCGCGCAGGCGGGACAGGCGTAATCCCGCAAGGGGGAACCGCATTTGTCGCAGTAGTTTTTCCGGATGGGCAAAACGCGCTGGCGGCAATCCTCGCAGAGTACGGCGGCGGGGGAATCGACCCTGCCGTTGCAGCCAAGGCAAACAGGCGGAAAAAACAGCCGGTCAGCTTGCGCCAAGATGGCTTTCCAGGGACTCGATGATTTCTCTGCCGTCATGGTTGGAGCTGTATTCGGAGGCCGCCCTTTCGGGGTGGGGCATCATGCCGAGGACGTTGCCGGCCTCGTTGCGGATGCCGGCGATGTTGTTCAGGGAGCCGTTGGGATTGGCAGCAGGAGTGATGTTTCCGGCGGAATCGCAGTAGCGGAAGACGACCCTTCCGCCGTCCTCGAGGGCTTTCAGGCCGTCGGGATCGATAAAATAATTGCCTTCCTTGTGGGCGATGGGGATGTCTAAAACTTTGTTTTGGGCTATCTTTGCTGTGAAGGGAGTATGAGAGCTCTCCACCCGGATGAATTGGTGGGAACAGATAAAATCCAACCCCTGGTTCATCATCAGCGCGCCGGGCAGCAAGCCGCACTCCGTGAGGATCTGAAACCCGTTGCAGATGCCAAGGACGAGGCCGCCCCGGCGGGCAAAGGCCACCACTTCGGAGACGATGGGCGAAAACCTGGCCAAAGCGCCGCAGCGGAGATAATCGCCATAGGAAAATCCGCCCGGAAGCACCACCAGATCAGGATTAAAAAGGTCGCGGTCCTTGTGCCAGACCAACCTGCTCTGATGCCCGCGGTCCTGGAAAGTGTCACGGGCGTCGTGATCGCAGTTGGAACCGGGAAAGGTGACGACGCTAACCCTCAAAGTCAGGCTCCGCCGTGTGGTTCGATAGTGTAGCTGAAGTTTTCCGTGTTCGGATTCGCCAGCAGGTCGGTGCAGATCTTTTGCACGTCGGCTTCCACGGCCTGCCGGTCGGTATCTTTGAAAGTGATCTCGATGTATTTGCTCACGCGGGTTTCCACCACTTTGACATAACCCAGCTGATGCAGCGAATTGCTCACCGCTTTGCCTTGCGGGTCAAGGACATTGGGCTTGAGCCGGACGAATATCTTCACTATGAACATCGTAAACCTATAATTCCTTAATGTTTTTTCACTTCCCGGAATGACTGCGTTTTAGTCAACAGTTTTTTTGGGAACGGAGCCAGCGCAGGACCGGGGCCACAAATCGTTGTGAATAGGGGCAAAAATCTAATGATCCCGTCAGTTCAGGTGGAAAGTCCCCGGTCCGCGGCTTTGATAAAGTCGATGAAGATCCGCTGCTCCGGTGTGAGGTCGGGTAACCCCTCCGCGGCTTCCAAAGCCTGAGAGGTATTCAAACCTTTGCGGTAAAACAGGTTGTAGACTTCCTTGATGGCCGCCACTGCTTCGTTGGAAAAGCCCCTGCGAGTCAGGCCGACGCTGTTCAGGCCGACGGTCTTGTAGGGATTGCCCTGTCCGCGGGTGTAGGGGGCGATGTCTTTTTTGATCGCGGAAGCGCCGCCCACAAAGGCGTGGGTGCCGATATGCACGAACTGGTGGATGGCGGTGGCTCCGCCAACCGTCACGTGGTCCGAGATCACCAGATGCCCGGCCATCTGAACCGTGTTGGCGATCACGCAAAAGTTGCCGATCTGGCAGTTGTGCGCGACATGGGCGTACTCCATCAGCAGGTTGTCGCTGCCGACCACAGTGTCTTCGCCGAGTTGGTTGGAGCGGTTGACCGTCACAAATTCGCGGATTGCGTTACGGCTGCCGATCACCAGGCCGGTGGGTTCGCCTTTGTACTTCAGGTCCTGGGGATCGGTGCCCAATACGGCGTAGGGGAAGATCCGGTTGTCGTCGCCCAGGGTGGTGCGTCCGGCGATGATCACGTTGGAGACCAGGAGATTGCGCTCGCCGAGGACGACCTCAGGGCCGATCTGGCAATAGGGGCCGATCACGCAATCGGCGCCGATCCGAGCGCCTGCGGCGATGATGGCGGTGGGATGGATATTGCTCATGCTTCTTTTTCCTGTAACATGGCCATGAAATCGCCCTCGGCCACTTTATCCTTGCCCACAAAGGCTTCTCCGTGCATCTTGGATAGCGATTTCTTCAGCGACAGCACCTTCATCTCATAGCGCAGCGTATCGCCGGGCAGCACGGGTTTGCGAAACTTGACGTTGTCGATCGAGGCGAAATAGGCCACGTAATCCTGCGGATTATCCAGTTGGTTGAGCAGCATGATCCCGCCGGCCTGGGCCATGCCCTCGAGGATCAGCACGCCCGGCATGATCGGGTGTCCGGGGAAATGTCCCTGGAAAAAGGGTTCATTGATGGTCACGTTTTTGATCCCGGTGATCGAGCTGCCGGGCTCGAACTCGATGATCTTGTCCACCAGCAGGAAGGGATAGCGGTGGGGGATGATCCGCATGATGGCGTTGATGTCGAGCAGCGCTTCCTGGCTGGACTTTTTCTGGTATTGGCGTTGGATCTGCTGTTTGAGCTGCATCTGGCGCAGTTTTTTGACCAGTTCCACGTTGGTCTTGTGGCCGCTGCGGGCTGCCAGGATGTGGCCCCGGATGGGCATGCCCAAGAGCGCGATGTCGCCCAGCAGGTCCACCACCTTGTGGCGCACAAACTCGTTGTGGTAGCGCAGCGGATGGCTGTTCAGAATGCCCTGGCTGGAGACGGTGACCGGTTTGTGGTAACCAAAGACGTCCTGCAGGTGCTTGAGCTCTGCCTCGTTCATGTCCGGTTCCGCGATGACGAGGGCGTTTTCCAGCGAGCCGCCCTTGATTAGGCCCATTTCCTTGAGCTGCAGGATCTCGTTGATGAAGCAAAAAGTGCGCGCTCCGGCGAATTCCTTTTCAAAAAACCTCAGGTTGGGCAGCCAGGTGTATTGCGTGCCCAGAAAGGGATGCTTGTAATCGATCATGAAGGTGATCTTCAGTTCGTTGGAGGGCACGATCACGATGTCCACGTTTTCTTCCGCGGCGGAAAAGCTGATCGGTTCGTCAAACTCGAAATAGACCCGTTCGGAATCCTGCTGGACCAGGCCTGCCTGCCTCAACAGATTCAGAAACACGATCGGAGAGCCATCCGCGACCGGAGCTTCCGGCCCGTCGATCTCGATGCGGATGTTGTCGATGTTCAGCCCTTTGATCGCGGAAAGGACGTGCTCGATGGTGCCGACCGTAGCGCCTTTGAGGCCGATGGTAGTGCCGCGCGAGATGTCCACCACGTGATCGATGTCCGCAGGGATTTCAGGTTTGTCGGGCAGATCCACCCGCACGAACACGATGCCCTGTTCCTTGGAGGCTGGTTTGAAGCGGATGGTGCTGATCTCGCCGGAGTGGAGGCCGATCCCGGTGTAGGAGACCTCATTGCGGATGGTGTGTTTATATTCGGTCATTGGTCTTCGCCTTTGTCTGTCCTGGTCTGTTTGAGATAGTGCCGGTACATGTCTGGCAGATGTTTCTGGCTGGCAGCGATGCGTTTCATCAGGTTCGCGTCCATGGCCGGATAGCCGAAGTAACGGGAGTCCGCCGGTATGTCGTTGGATACCCCGGATTGCGCGCCGATCATGGCGCGATCCCCGATAGTGAGGTGGCCCGCCACTCCCACCTGCCCAGCCAGATAGACGTAATCGCCGACAATCGTGCTGCCTGCCAGGCCGACCTGGGCGCAGAGAATGGAGTGCCTGCCGATGCGGCAGTTGTGGCCGATCTGGACCAGGTTGTCGATCTTGGTGCCTTCGCCGATCACGGTGGAACCTAGCGTGGCGCGGTCAATCGTGGTGTTGGCCCCGATCTCGACGTCATTTCCGATCACCACGTTGCCGATCTGGGGGATCTTTTGCTGTTTGCCGTCCAGCAGCAAAAAGCCAAAACCGTCCGCCCCGATCACGACGCCGCTGTGGACCGTCACACCGTCGCCCAGAACGCTGTCTTCGTAGATCACCACGTTGGGATGCAGCCTGCAATTGGCGCCGAGCGTGACGTTGTCGCCGATTTGGCAGTTTTCCCCGATCTGGGTGCGATCGCCGAGGCTGACGTTTTTGCCCAGGGTGCTAAAGGCGCCGACGCTCACCCCTTCGCCCAGTTTGGCGCTGGGGTCGATCTTCGCCCGGGGATCGGCCCCCAGGCTTGGCGGGAGCGCTTGTTTCAGCCACCAGCCGACCAGGCTCATCAGCGCGAAATAGGGCCGCGGAGAGACAAACAGGTTGCGCCCTGCCAGGCGTTCCGCCGCTTCGGCGGTGCAGATCACCGCGTCCGCGGAGGATTTGGAAACCGTGTCAAACAGCTTTTCCTGTTCAAAAAAGACCAGGCTGCCAGCTCCGGCCTCGGCCGGCTCGCCAACCTTGTCCAGACTGATGCCGGGGTCGCCGCGATAGGCGGCGCCGGTGATCTGGCAGATCCGCTCCGGGCTGAGGGCGGGGCTGAATTTCTTCATGGCTTGAAATCTTCTTCCGGTTTGTACTCCGGCTTGTATTCCGGGGTTTCGGTGGGCTTGAAATCCTCGGCGGGCTTGCCGGTATCCCCGATCGCCCCTTCCCCACCGGGCTTCACGGTGTCCTTGTTCAGTTCCAACAAGAGCTGTTCGGTGAGGTCGATGGTGGGCAGGGCATAGAGGATGGTGCCCAGGCTGACGTCGAAGATCATCGTGTATTTCTCATCTTCGGCGGTTTTCTTGATCAGTTGGTGGATCTTGATCGTGAGGGGATCGATCAGCTCGCGGTAGCGCAGCTCCGCCTTGCCGCCGTCGCCAAAGTATTCTTCCAGTAGGCGCCCGGCCTCCGCCTTTTTGGCGTCGATCCTGCCCTGGGCTTCGCGTTTGGCGGCTTCGGTCTTGGTCAGCTTGTCGATCTCGAAGTTGCGTTCCATCTGCTTGATCTGTTCGTCCAGTTGTTTCACCTGGTTGGTCCAGTTTTGTTTGTCCAGGTTGAACAGCCGGGAAATCTCCCCCGCTTCGTTGCTTTCCAGCAACAGGCGGTCGGTATCCACAAAGCCCAGCTTAACCGTCTGGGCATTAGCCAGTCCGGCCAGCAGCAGGCCAAGCAGAATCATTATCAGGGTCTTGTTCATTGTCTACTCCAAGGTGGGCTCAGCGCTCAATCTTCAATCTTATGGATGGGATCGAGCATTTTGACGGCGCGAACGTCGTCCACCCGGCGCACCGGCGTGGTGAGCGGGGCATCGTGCAGCAATTCCGGATTCTCCTTCGCTTCCCCCGCGATCTCGATCATCGCGGCGGCGAAGGCGTCCATGGACTGCATGCTTTCGGTTTCGGTCGGTTCGATCATCATCGCTTCCGGCACGATCAGCGGAAAATAGACCGTGGGGGCATGAAATCCTTTGTCCAGCAGCCGTTTGGCGATGTCCAGGGTGCTCACCCCGTAGTCCTTTTTCTGCCAGGCGGAATCGACGACGAACTCGTGCATGCAGAATTCCGGGTACTGGATATGATAGTGGTCCTTGAGCACGGCCATCAGGTAATTGGCATTGATCACGGCGTTTTCGGAAACCTTGCGGATCCCCTCGGGGCCGAGCATGGTGATGTAGATGTAGGCACGGAGCATGATGGCGAAGTTGCCGTAAAAGGTATGCACTTTGCCGATCGAGGTGGCTTCGTTGGAATAATCGAAGAAATAGCCTTCTTCGCCTTTGGCGATCAGGGGTACGGGCAGATAGGGCGCCAGTTTGCTGACCACGCCGACCGGTCCGCTGCCGGGTCCGCCGCCGCCGTGAGGCGTCGTGAACGTCTTGTGGAGGTTGAAGTGCATCACGTCGAAGCCGATCTTGCCCGGCTGGACGATGCCCATCAGCGCGTTGAGGTTGGCGCCGTCCATGTAGAGCAGACCGTCCACGCCGTGGATGATGGCGGCGATCTCTTCGATCTGGTCTTCAAACAGGCCGAGGGTGTTGGGATTGGTCAGCATAAAGCCGGCGGTGGTATCGTCTACCAGGGTTTTCAGATGTTCAAGGTCGCATCTGCCTCTGGCGTCGGATTTGAGCTCAACCGCAGAGTAGCCCACCAGCGCGCAGGTCGCTGGATTGGTGCCATGCGCGGAATCCGGAATGATGATCTTGGTCTTGTGGGTATTGCCTTTGGCCTGATGATAGGCCGCGATCACCTTGATGCCGGTAAATTCGCCCTGGGCGCCGGCCACAGGTTGCAGGGTCACCCTGTCCATGCCAGAGATTTCCGCCAGTTGTTCCTGCAATTCGAAAAGTATCTCCAAAGAGCCTTGCAGCGTGGCTTCGGGCTGGTAGGGGTGCAGGTTGTTGAAGCAGGAATGACGCACCAGCGCTTCATGCAGCTTGGGATTGTATTTCATCGTGCAAGAGCCCAGCGGATAGAGGCCTTTTTCGATAAAGTGGTTTTTGTGGGAAAGCGCTATGTAGTGGCGCATCACATCCAACTCGCTCACCTGGGGAAGGCGGGCCGGTTTTTCCCTGCGCTGTTCGGCGGGGATCAGCTTTTCCAGCGGAGTATCGATCTCGCGCGGGGGCAGGGTCACGCCCTGGCGGCCGGCAGAACTCCATTCAAAAATCGTCTTACTCATGGCTGAACTCCTTCAGGGCTTCGACCAGTTCGTCGAGGTCCGCCTTGCTCTTCTTTTCCGTTACGGCGATCATCAGCTGGTTGGAGTGGCCAAAACGCTTGAGGTCCACCCCGGGATAGATAGCCTGGGGCAGCAGGCCGGAGATGATCTGATCCGCCGGGACCGGGGTCTTGAGCACGAATTCCTTGAAGAACGGGGTATCCGCAAACATCAGCGAAAAGCCCTTGATTTTGCCAAGTTCAGCGGCCAGGTAGTGGGCTTTCTGCGCGGATTGGGTAGCGGCTTCGATCAGTCCCTCGCGCCCCATCAGGCTCAGGTAGACCGTGGCGGCGAGGGTGCAAAGCGATTGGTTGGAGCAAATGTTGGAGGTGGCCTTTTCGCGGCGGATATGCTGCTCGCGGGCCTGCAGGGTGAGGGCGTAGGCGCGCTTGCCTTCCTTGTCCAGGGTTCCGCCAACGATGCGGCCTGGCATGGACCTCGCCATGTCAAGTTTGGTGGCGAAAAAGCCAAACAGCGGGCCGCCCAGATACATGCTGTTGCCCAAAGCCTGGCCTTCGCCGACGGCGATGTCCGCGCCGTAACTGGCAGGCGGATTGAGGATCGCCAGCGAGATCGGGTCCACCGCGGCGATGAACAAAGTCTTGGGATTGGCGTGGATGATCCCGCCCAACTCGGTCACGGGCTCCAGATTGCCAAAGAAATTGGGGTTTTGCACCACCACTGCGCTGACAGTCTCATCCAGCATGCCCTTCAGCGCGGCGGTGTCGATCACGCCGTTGTTTGCCGGGCAGGTGAGCAGTTCTATGCCGATCCCCTCGGTGTAGGCCTTGATCACCTTCACGTATTCGGGATGCAGGGTGGCGGGCAGGATGGCCTTGGTGAGTTTGTTCTTGCGCACGGCCATCAGAATCGCTTCCGCGACCGCCGAAGCGCCGTCGTACATCGAGGCGTTGGCGATCTCCATCCCCGTCAGTTCGCAGATCATGGTCTGGTATTCGTAGATGAATTGCAGGGTGCCCTGGCTCACCTCTGCCTGATAGGGCGTGTAGGCGCTGAAAAACTCCGGCCGTGAAACGATGGTGTCCACCGCGGCGGGGATGAAGTGGTCATAGACGCCCGCTCCGAGGAAGCTGTTGGCGCTCTGGACGCAGATGTTCTTGCAGGTCCGGTCCGCGATCAGGCGGGTCATTTCCAGTTCCGAAAGGGGCCGTTTCAGACGCAAAGGCCCTTTCAGGCGCAGCTTCGCCGGGATGGCGGCGATCAGTTCCTCAAAGGTCCCAACTCCGATCCGGGCCAGCATGGCGCGGCGTTCGGAGTCCGTATTGGCGATATAGGGCATGGTCACTCCTTGCGATTTGACGCATACAGAAATAGTGGTTTTTTCTATTATTTTGCATAGCCCGATTGTGTCAATTGCAAATTTGGGATTGGTCCGGCGGGCTGGAAATGACCTGGGGCAAAATGATACAAACCGCTCTCAACCGCCTAAACCAAGCGATTTATGCGAGCTATGGCGTTCATCCCGCCAGCCAGCACAATCCTGAAACTCAATCAATCCACTACTCCTTCGGTCTATGTGGCTTGAGCATCTGCGTTAATGAACAACAGCATCCGTAACTCTCCATTCATAGGAGTCAATTCAACAAACCAGAAGACCGGTTGTCGCCCGGCCCCGCCTTAGCCCGCATCGCGCCCTCATTTCAGGATCATACATTCCGGCTATACTCGCCCAATACATCCCCAAGAAAGTTCGGGAAGTCCAGGGCGAGTTTACCCGGATTCTACGCTCGTAAAATAAGGAAGGCAGCAAAGCGGACGTGTCAGGCAAAGCCTGCCCAGGCGAGCATGCTCAATTTTCTGTTTGTGCAGGTCTTCCTGGGCAGACTCAAAGCATTGTTACTTATATTAGTTACTATTGCTTCTGTGATTCTTCACGCGTCGGGATTGTCGTCCTTGATGGCTTCCGTGAACTTGGTATGCTCTTTGAACCGGGTCATTTTCAGCTTGCCGAAGAAGGAATCGACGGCGCTGTAGAGGACGGGGATTACGAACAGGGTGACCAGGGTCGCGAAGGTGAGGCCAAAGACGAAGCTCACCGCCAGCGGACGCCAGGCCTGGGAGGAAGGATCGCTGGAAAACACCAGCGGCAACATGCCGGCGACGGTGGTGGCGGTGGTGAGGATGATCGGCCGCAACCGCGCGGTCCCGCTGTTGATGATGGCGTGCCAGCGGTCGGTTCCCTTTTCGCGTTCGGCATTGATGAAATCGATCAGCAGAATGGCGTTGTTGACCACTACGCCTGCCAGCGCGACCACCGACAGCATGGTGTTGAGGGAGAAAGACAGGCCGGTGACCAGCAGGCCAAAGATCACGCCGATGAAGGCAAAGGGTATGGTGGCCATCACTATCAGCGGCTGCACGTAGCTGCGGAACTGGGAGGCGAGGATGGCAAAGACGGCCAGCAAGGCGATCAGGAAGCCGTACCCGAGAGATGTGTAGGACTTGGATTGCTGCTCGCGGACGCCGCCGAATTCCATCGTATAACCGGGGAAACGCTGTTCGAAACTGGACAGGGCGCCTTTGGTGCCCCGCAACCGGTCTCCCCTGAGGGCGGAGACCACTTCCGAGGTAGTGCGTTTCCGTTTGCCGCCGCCGTCATCGTACTCTTCCACGGAGGCCGTCACGGAGAGGACGCGGTCGCCTTCGTAGTGGTTGATGCGGGAGATGCTGCTGGTAATCTCAAACCCGGCAAGGTCGCGGATGGCGATCAGTTCGCCGTTTCGGGCCCGGACCCGGATGTTTTTGAGGGACTCCAAGTCGCTGGTGTAGCGGTCGTCGAGCTTGACCACGATGGGGATCTCGTCGAGGCCATTGCCACGGTAGCGGGTGACAGCGCTGCCGGTGCTGGCGGTGCGGATGGCGGAGGCGATCTGGGCCACGGAGAGCCCGTAAAGCGAGAGGTTTTCCTGGCTGAGGGAAATGCGGGCTTCCATCTTGCCCTCGTCATAGTTGTCGTCGATGTCCACCACTCCGGGGATCCGGCCCAGAGCGGCTTTCACGACATCGCTGATGTAGGCCAGGCGCTGCAGGCTTTCGCCCTTGATGCGGATGTCCACGTCCTTACCGATGGGCGGTCCGGCCTGGGATTGGCCAAACTTGTAGGTATAGAGGCCGGGCAGGCTGTCCAGATATTTGCGGATGCCGGTCTTGATCTGCTCCTGGGTATACTTCATTTCCTTGAGGGGCACGAGATCGATGCTCACCGCCGCGTTGGAGGTCTTGGTGTCGCGCACTCCTTCGCTGCTGAGGGAACCCACGTTGCTCACCACAAACTCGATGTCCGCCTTTTCTTTCATGTTCAGGATATGGTTTTCGACCAGGCCGACGATGCGATCGGTCTCTTCCAGCGAGGTCCCGACGGGTGTGTGAAGCTCGAGGTTGATGGTCTGCGAGAGGCCGCTGGGGAAAAACTCGAAGGGGATGGCCCCGCTGGCCAGAACGCCGAGGGCGGCAAAAAGCAACCCTATGACCGCGGAAATCACCAATCCGCGATGATGCAGGGCTTTGGTGACCCAGCGGCGGTAGAAGTTGTTTAGAGGCTTGATCAGCTTGGTGGTGCGGTCTTCGCCGGTGGGAAGGCCGCGGCCGAACTGATAGACGTTGGTGGGCAGGATAACCATCGACTGAAACCATGAACCCAGCAGGGCGACGGTAACCACGATGGGAAACACAGAGAGAAACTGGCCAATGATGCCGCCGGTGAGCAGCATCGGCATGAAAGCGGCCACGGTGGTGAGGGTGGAGGAGAAAACCGGCGAAATCACCTGGTTGACTCCTTCGGTGATGGATTCCTTGTGGCCGAGGCCGTTTTCGCGGAAGCGGTGGATGTTTTCCAACACCACGATGGAGTTGTCCACCACCATGCCCACCACGATGATCAGGCCGAAGATGGTGAGGTTGTTCAGCGTCACGCCCAACTGAGGCACCACGATGAAGGTGATCAGCATGGACAGGGGGATGCCGGTGGAGGCAAAGACTGCGTTGCGCCAGCCGAGGAACAGCAGCAGCGAGAGAAAGACCAGCAGGATGCCCTGGAGCGCGCTGTTGCTGAGAGCGTTGATGCCGTTTTTGACGTCCACGGAACCGTCGTTGCGCACGCTGATCTGAGCGCCGGGATGCGCCTTTTCAAAGCCGGCGATATAGGCACGGACGTCTTCCATCACCTTGATGATGTTGCCGTCGCCCTTTTTATAGATAAATAGGCTGACCCCCTCTTTACCGTTGAGTTTGGCCCGGGTCTGCATCTTTTCCAGGGTGTCGCGCACCGTGGCGACGTCCGAGATCCGGATCGCACGGCCACTGGCGTCCGAGGTGACGATCATGCGGCCGATCTCGTCGATTTCGTTGAACTGGCCAAGGGTTCGCACCAGGAATTCGGTCTTGCCATACTTCGTGGTTCCGCCGGGAATGTTGAGATTGCGGCCCTGCAAAACGGCTGAAATGTCGGAAAGCGTGATGTTGTAGGCGTCGATGCGGGCCTGGTCCACGTCCACCCAGATCTGATGCTCGCGGGCTCCCACCAGTTCGACCTTGGAGATATTGTCTACCTTGAGGATGCCGTCGCGCAGGTCGTCGGCCAGTTCGCGCAGGGCGAGGGGCGTGAATTCACCGCTGAGGACGATCTGGGAAATGGGGTTGAGTTCGCGCATGCTGAGGCGGACGATCACGGGATCGATGGCGTCCGCCGGGAGGTCCGTGATCTTGCCCATCTCGCGCGAAACGAGGTCGTAGGCCTCATCTGAACTGACTCCGGTATCGAAGGACACGCTGACGGTGGAACGGCCTTCCTCAGAATAGCTTTCGATGTTGTCGAGGTCGGGAAGGTCGCTGAGTTCGGTCTCCACCTTGTTGGTGATCAGCTGTTCGATCTCTTCGGGGGAAACGCCGGGATAGACAGTGATGACCAATACCCGGCCAAACTCGACGGCGGGAAACTCCTCCCGGGGCATCCGCAGCATGGAAATCACGCCCATGATCACGATGGCGACCACCAGCAGGTTGATCAGGATGGAGTACTTGATCGAGGTTTCTGCTACTTTCATGCGCTCACTTCCTGATCTCTACGAGGCTGCCTTCCTCCAGGTTTTCAGCGCCGCTGGTGACGATCACCTCGCCGGGCTCCAGGCCGGATTGGATCAGCACATACTCGCCGATGATCCTTCCCAGGCTCACGGCGCGCCTGTGGGCTTTGTTGTCAGCGTCGACCACAAAGGCGTAGGTCTTGCCAAATTCGTTGGAAAAATTGGTCAGTTCGGTGAAGAGCAAGCCGGTGTAGCGCTCGGTGAGCACTTTTGCCGTCACGATCATTCCCGGCAACAGGCCTTGGGGATTGGCCAGTTCTATCTCCACGGGATAATTGGCAAAACCGGACAGGGGGCGGATGCCGAAGCCGCGGACAGTTCCGGAAAGCGGGTAATCCAGGCCGGGATGGGTGATCTGGGCCCGCTGGCCCTTGCGCAGCTTGGTGATCTGGCTTTCGCCCACGCCTGTTTTGAGGATGAGGCGGCTGGCATTGGTGATCGAAGCCACCGGCGCTCCCGGGGCGATGACCTGTCCCGCGGAGATAAATAGATTGGAGATCAGGCCGGCTTCCGGCGCGGTGAAATAGGATCCGCTGACTCCGCTGCGGGAGGATTCCAGGCCTGCTTTGGCGCCGTCCAGGGCGGCCTTGGCACCTTTGTAGGCGGATTGGGCGGTGTTGTATTCCGCCTGAGAGATCAAGCCTTTTTGGAGGGACGCCTCCGCGTAGCTGAGGTTTTTACGGGCATTGTCATAGGCGGATTGCGCCGAGGCGAGGGCCGCTTCCGCCTGATCGTAGCGGTATTGGTAGACATCGTTGTCCAGCCTGCCGATACGCTCGCCGCGCTTGACGCTGTCTCCGAGCTTTTTATACACTTCGATCACGCGGCCGGAGGCCTCGCTGCTCATGGTGATGTCGGTGATGCCTTCCAGCTTGCCAGACACAGTGATAAAGTCTTCCAGCTCTCGCAGGGCCAGCTCTTCGACCGTCACCGGCTGGGCTTCTATCTTCAGTTGGTGGGCGGCGGCCTGCTTTTTGCCGCAGGCGGCCAGGGCCAGCAGGGCCAGCAGGGCGAAAATCAGTTGTCTAAGTTTCATTTATTCACTCCGGAAATGATCATTGCGTCGAGGTCTTGGGAATCTTCATAGCCCAGAATCTGCAACAGAGCAAAGCGGGCGCGTTGATAGCCATAGTTGGCGTTGTTGAAAGCCAGGCGGGAAGCGGAAAGCGCCAGTTCGGCGTTGAGCAGGTCGTTGGCGGAGATCATGTTCAGCCGGAAGCGTTCCTGCATCTGCTCGTAGCTCTGGGTGGTAAAGTCGAAAGCGACCCTCGCCGCGCCAACCTGTTTGGCGGCGCTGACCAGGTTGAGGACGGCGGCCTCGATGCCCAGCCCTACCCCAGCGGCGGCTGTTTGGGCTTGCAGCTGGGCTTTGCGGTAATCAAACTGGGCGCTTTTGGCCTTGGCATAGGTTCCCAGTTGAGGTAACAGGGGCACCGAGACCGACAGCACCAGTTGGTTGGCCGCGTCAAATTCGTAGCGGTCGATCCAGTTTTCGGAATACTCGCGGCTGCCAACGAGCATCACCGTTGGCAGAAAAGCTCCCTTGCTGATTTGGTAGGCACGGCGGGAGAGTTCGACACCTCCGCGCAGCAGTTTCAGGGTGGTGTTGGCGGATTCGCTTTGGCTTTGGGCGAGTGCTGTGAGGTTGGCGGTCTCTTCCGCGTCGTAAGAATCCAGAATCCGCAGCGAGGGATCGGGAGCGCTGTCTCCGGCTTCGCTGGCCAGAGGCAGGTAATCGATCCCCAGGTAGTTTTGCAGCCTGAGTTGGGAAAGTTGCATGGCTGTCTGGGCCTGCAACAGGCTCACTTCCTTGGAGGCCAGGCGGCTCTGGAAACTCAGGTAGTCCGCGTTGGAAAGCAGCCCGTTGTCATACTTCAACTTGGCGATTTCCAGGTTGGTGGAGGCAGCCTGGCGGTCCAGCTGGCCGATCTCCCGCAAGCTTTGGGTCTGCAACAGCGAGAGGTAGATGTCGTTTACAGTCGCCAATAGCGACAGCTTTTGGGCCTGCAGATTGGTTTGGGCCATATCTTCGGAAAGTTGCGACATCCGATAGCCCTGCCACAGCTTTCCGCCCAGAAACAAAGGTTGGGAGAGGCTGAAGCCAAAACTGCGGAAGTCGTTGTTCATCTTGTAGGATCCGCCGGGAGAGTTGACCGTGGTGGCGGGATCCAGGTAAAGCCAGGTTCCGTCCAGGCTCACCGAGGGCAGGAAATTGCTGAAGGCGGAAACCCTGCTCCACTTTGCCGAGGCCGCCTCCGCCTGGCTGGCCTGGTATTCGGAATTGTTTTGCAACGCCAATTCGCGGGCTCGCTCCCAAGTCAGGATCGTGCCGGCCTGCGCCTGGCAGAGCAGCGCCGCAGCCAGGAGGGTTGTAATGATCAGTAATCGTTTCAAGAGTCTATTCTCCGTTTTGCAAAAAGTAATCGTCGTGACGGCCGCTGGCCAGTTCCGCCAGCAGCTCTTTCAGGGCGGCCTGTTCCACCTGGAGGTGACGGGTGCCCAGTTGCCAGATGAATCTATGGACCGGGGATAGCTCCCCCGCGGCGAGAATCTGCTGACAATGGCCTCCGGCTTCCTGTTCCAGATTCGCTGAAAGGCGCTCCAGACGAGATCTTGTGGCGGTTTCCAAATGCTGTCGGGTGATCGCTTTCCAGGCCAGCGAGAGGGCCAACCACCAATCGTTGACCGATGTTTTCGGTGAGCTCAGATATTGCAGCACCAATTGGCGCAGGTGCTTGACGCCCTTGGGATTGAGATGGTAAACCGTGCGTGGTGGCGTGTTGCCTTCCGAAACCTGCTCCCCCCGGATATCTTTGGCAGCGTCGAGGTCCTGCAGGGCTTTATAGACTGTGGGCAACTTGATGCTAGCCCAGACCGGCAGGCCAAATTCCTCCGCCGCGTGGCCGATCTGGTATCCGTGCATTGGCTGCCGGTGCAGGAAAGCGAGCACTACCAGCTTGGGTTTGGACATGTATCATCCTCTCATCTTGGTATTCATTGGGCTACTATTATATCATAGAATAGTCTAAGAACCAATATCGCGCAAACGGGTTTTTTGGTTTTTTTAACGGAAGGATAGTTCACACGTTCGCTCTTGACAGATTATCCGCGTTAGGGATTTTGCTTCTAAACACTTTCGATAGGGGGAACAGATGGAACATCGACCTTCCTGGCAGGAATACTTCATGCAGATGGCCGTTCTGGCCGCCCGACGCAGCACCTGCTTGCGCCGCCAGGTCGGAGCAGTGCTCGTGAAGGACAATCAGATCCTCTCCACCGGTTACAACGGCAGCCCCAAGGGGATCGCCCACTGCGCGGAGGTCGGCTGCCTGCGCGAGCAGAATTCCGTCCCTTCCGGCCAGATGCACGAGCTTTGCCGCGGCGTCCACGCCGAACAAAACGCCATCATCCAGGCCGGCTTGAACGGTTCCAGCACCCGCGGCGCCACCATCTACTGCACCCATCAGCCCTGCAGCATCTGCGCCCGCCTGATCATCAACGCGGAGATCAGAACCGCATTCATTTCGGAGAAATATCCGGACGCTCTGGCGGAACAGCTTTTCAAGGAAGCCGGAGTGGAACTGCTGCACTATGATCTGAAAAGCGGAAGAGTGAGCCGCGTGCTTTAAGCCCAAATGTTGAAAAAGTTTAGCACCCGCGACCTGATCGTGATCGCTTCCCTGGCTGGGATCGGTTTTGCCATGAAGCTGTTGATTGGCCCGCTGTTCAAGATGATTTCGATTCCCCTGATGGTGCCTGGCGGATCTCTGGCCGGGGGTTTTTACATGATGTGGCTGGTGTTGGCGGTAGTGATCGTTTCCAAGCGAGGCAGCGGCACCTTGTTCGGCTTTTTGCAAGCGTTGATCGCTCTGGTGGCCGGCAGCAAGAACCAGGGGCTGCTCACCGTGATCAGCTACACACTGCCGGGGTTGGCGCTGGACCTGACCTTTCCCAGCCGCCTCTTCCCCGCCGCCAGGCTGCACACCCACTTGATCTTTTGCGCCCTGGCCAATCTGATCGGCGCCGGCGTGATCGCCATCCTCCTCTTTCACCATCCGCTGCCAGCCCTTGCCGTGGTGTGTGGCATGGCGCTGATTTCCGGCCTCCTGGGAGGCTTTGTATCCTGGGGAATATACCAACCATTAAAACTATACAAGGTGATCCAATGAAATACTTTATGATGCTGGCCCTGCTCGGGGCTGCCACTCTCGGAGCCATCACACTGGTCGACCCCCAGGGAGTCGAAACGCAGGTCGCTTATGACGAACTGGTTGCCCTGCCACGCCAGGATGTGGAAACCGTGCGCGAAAAAGACGGCGAACTGCGCCGCGACATCTGGCAGGGGATCCGTTTTGACCAATGGCTGAAACCAAAGCTGTTGGATGCTTTCAACGTGATCCGTTTCGAATCCGAAGACCGCTACATGGTCAGCCTGAGCAAGGCGGAATGGGACACCCTGGCCTGCTGGTTGGTCTTTGGGCAGGGTGGAAAAGTGTTTGAAGAACAGTCCCTGCGGTTGATTTTCCCCGCCCTCAGAGACCAGAAATGGGTACGCGGCCTGGACCGGGTGGTGCTGGAAAACTTCGATCCCCTCAAGCTTCCCGCCCGCTTCGAGTTTTTGGATCAGAAACTGTCTGCGGATAAGCTGGTGCAAGACCCTGCTCCCTTCGTGAACGCCAAAGGTTACTATTTCAAGGATCTTCTGCCCCTTTCAGCGAGGGAGAAAAGCTGCCCGGTGGTGCTCTACAGCCAGGACGGCATGAAACTGGCGCTGGACTATCCGTTTCATCTGGAGGGCGCGATCCTGGAAGTCACCGATGACGGGTTCAACCTCAAAAGCCCCCAGATCCCCGGCGGGATGTGGCTCAAACGCATCATCTTCATCCAGATGGGCGATACTGCTCTGATCGACACCCGCAACATCGACACCCTCGTCGCCCTCAACCGCGTGATGGATTGGCAGCTCAGCCCCGCTGCGAAGTTCCTGGTGGAAAGCGCTGACGGCGCGCGGACCTATCCGTTGGCCGAGATTCTGGCCAGGCCGGAACTGCTGGACGGGGTGAAATCCTTTTCACTCGTCCCCTGAAGCCTTTGCTGCAAATATCAGGCCTGTCTCTCACCTATCCGGAAAAACCAACTCTCTTTGATGGACTGGAGTTTTCCCTTCTGCCAGGTGAGATCCTGCTCGTTCAGGGCCCCAACGGCAGCGGCAAAACCTCGCTGCTAAACGCGATCTCCGGCATCATCCCCGAACATGTAAAAGCGGAGCTGGGCGGCACAATAACGCTGAACGGACAGGACCTGCGCGCCTTCCCCCTGCGGGAACATTTCCGCCATCTTAGCTATCAGATGAGCGATCCGGATACCCAGACATTCTTTCCCCAGGTTACCAAAGAACTGGCCTTCGCGCTGGAAAATCTGGGCCTGGACGCTGCGGAGATGCGCCGCCGGATTGACGCCGCAGCTGAGTTTTTTGGCCTTGACGGGCTGCTGAGCCGGGAGCCTGGCACCCTGTCCCTGGGCCAGAAAAAGCTGCTGCTATTCGCCGTCTGCGAGGCTTTGGCAACCCGGCTGGTCCTGCTGGACGAACCCTCCGTCTCGCTGGGCGAGCGAGCCCTGCAAACCTTCAGAGCCTGGCTGGAACGGCTATCCAACAGCGGCAGGCTGGTGATCCTGGCCGATCACGCTCCCGCGGTGCAGGCCCTAGCCACGCGAAGCCTCAACCTATGAGCATTATCCGGGCAACAGATCTCCAGTTTGCCTATCCCGGCCAGCCAGTTTTACTGCAAGGCATCAATCTCGAGATCGGCGAGGGGGAAAGCGTCCTTCTGAAAGGCGAAACCGGCAGCGGTAAAAGCACCCTGATCGACCTGATTTTGGGGTTGCGCCAGCCACTCTCCGGCAGCATAGAACTGGACGGCCAAGCCGTGGGCAGCCTGGTCGCATCGGAATACCGCAAACTCTGGATTGGCCGGCAAAACGCGCCTGGCAACCTGTTTGGCCTGACCCCACGCCACGACCTGGAAATCTGGCAAATCGCCCATCCGGACAGGCTTCAGGGCCTCGATTACGACGCCCTGGCCGGTACCCTCGCCAAACTTTGGGACAGCCCTTTTGGCTCCCTTTCCAGCGGCGAACTGCGAGCCTTTTCCCAGATATTGCTGCCTCTGTTCATGGATAAATTCTGGCTGCTGGATGAGCCCACCGCCAGCCTTGACGCCGCCCGGAAAGAAGAATTCGTCAGGCTTTGCCGCCAAAAAAGGGACTCTAACCCGGGCTTGATGATAGTAAGCCACGATCCAATTTTACCCCCTGATCTGTTTGACCGCGTCCTGCTGTTGGAAAACGGTTCCCTGCGCGAGGTCAGGCAATGAAAGCCCATCCTCTGACCCTTGTTGTTGTTGCCCTCTGGTTCAGCACCGCCGCCCTCTTTATCCCCCGTCTGGACATCCTGGCCGCAGTGATGCTGCTAAGCCTCTTGTGGGCTATGCTGCTCAAAGCTTTTCAAGTGAGGGTTCTACTCCGGCAGTTGCGCTATTTCCTGCCTTTGTTTGTTTCCATCCTGCTCATCCAGACCTTGTTCGTAAAGCAAGGAACCATAATGCTGGGGAAGGGCTGGTACGCCGTCCATACAGTCGCAGTGAACACTGGAGTTGCTTTTTGCCTGCGACTGCTGACCCTTTGGTTTTCCGCCCAGGCTCTGATCAGGCTGACCTATGAGGACTTCGACCTCGCCTTCTCCAGGCTGGGCCTGCCGGAGGAACTGAGCTTCATGGTCTCCTATGCCGTGGGGATCATCCCCGCCGTCAGCCGCCGCGCTGGCCATTACCGGCAACTGCTGCTCCTGCGCGGCATCGACCTGGCCAGGCAACGCTGGCGACAGAAACTGGACATCTACCGCTTGATTTCTCTGACCCTGCTGGCGGAAGTCCTTTCCCGCAGTGGGATCCAGGCCATCTCATTGGAGTTGAGAGGATTCCGCAGTTCCGGGAAACGGAGTCGTTTGCGCACTCAAAGACTATCCTGGTTGGACGCGTTTCTGCTTTTTCTGCTGGCCGTTATGACGGCCGGCTACTTCATTCTATAACTGTAGAGCTTTCTATCGAGTCCAAACTACCATCCGGGGCTTCCGCCAGTGCGGGAATGGCTTAGTTCACCCGGGCGGGCGGTTCCTTTCCCTGGATGACGGCGATGGCGTTTTCCGCCGCGAGAAGGGCCATGCTGGTACGCGTTTCGATGCTGGCGGAACCGATATGCGGAAGCAGGACAACGTTGTTCAAAGCGATTAGCTCCGCGGGGATGAAGGGCTCGTTTTCAAAGACGTCAAATCCCGCGGAAGCGATGCGCTTATCTTTAAGGGCCTCGACCAGGGCGGTTTCATCCACGATCGGACCCCGTGCCGTGTTAATCAGTACGGCGGTCGGCTTCAGCGACCGAAGCTCATCAGCCCCTATCAAATGCCGGGTTTGCTGCGTTAGGGGTACGTGGATGCTGATGATGTCCGCTGTGCGGCAGAGTTCCTCAAGGCCCATTTTTATGTAGCTGGCGGGAAGATTGGCAGGATCCGCGCTGGGGCTGAAGTAAACCACCTTCATATCGAAACCGGCCGCACGGCGCGCCACGGCCTGGCCGATGCGGCCCATGCCGATGATGCCGAGGGTTTTGCGGTGTATATCATTGCCCAGCATGAGCAGCGGTTCCCACCCGGTGAAACGGCCCGCACGGACAAAGCGGTCGCTCTCCACGATGCGCCGGGAACAGGCCATGATCAGCGCCCAGGCCAGGTCGGCGGTCGATTCTGTCAACACGCCCGGCGTATTGCAGACCGTAATCCCCCTCTGGGTGGCGGAGGCAACGTCGATGTTGTTGTAGCCAACGGCGTAGTTGGAAATGCAGCGCAGCCGGGGAGCAGCGTCGATCACGTCTTTGCCGATGGCATCCGTCAGCAGGCAAAGCAGCGCGTCGGCTTCAGCGACGCGGGTCCTGAGTTCGGCGGGGGTAAGATGCTCGTCGCGGTCGTTGAGTTCGAGCTCAAAGACCTCTGCCAGCCTATCCAGGCCAGGTTGAGGAATGCGTTTGGTGACCAGTATCCTTGGTTTCATGATATCCTCAGCGTTGGGGCGTTGAACGCGGTACCACCCGTTCCAGCCTTGCCGTTTCCACCCAGCAGCCGCTGCCGTCCGCCAGGATCACCTGGCTGCGCTGGCTGCCGTTGACCTTGAGGTTGACCACATAGCCTTCCGGCAGTTCGTATAGCGGTTTGACCCCGTCCCTGCTGGCGTAAACCCGGGCGGATTCGCCCATCACGACGGCGCGGGTATTGTGTTTGTAACGGTTGTATTTAAAGAACAGGGTGCTGCCGAAGCCAAGGAAAATCAGGCCGAGGATCAACAGGACCAAAGCTGGAAAGTCCCTTTCGCGCTCCGGTGGATAGTGGAACAGCCAATGCAGGCAGAGAGTGACGAGCAGGGCAAGGATCAGCACGGCCAGCGCCAGGCGGTTGAGAGAAAAGAAATCGTAGACGCTGTAAATGACCTGAGCCAGAAAGGGGCGGGGCGGGGGTTGCTGGTCTTGGGGAAACAGCGACTGGATGAAATCGATGTTCGCCCTGGCCTGTCGGTGTGAAGAATCCAGATTGAGGGCTCGCAGAAAGTAGAGCATCGCCTTTCCGGTCTGCCCGGCCCGATAGTAGCCAACCCCGATGTTGTAATAGAGATTGGCATTGCGCAGGCCATCGCTGTCTTTTTGCAGGAGCTCGGTCGGAAGGGCATGGTGTACGGTTTCCGGCACCGAGCTGCTGATCTCCGGCTGGGCAAAGACTACAGCGGTCAGAGCTAAGAAAACAGCCAGGCATAAAAATCGTTTCACAGTTCCTCCCCGGGGTTGGACCTTGCCGCGGTCCGTTTGGCAATGCCTTTGACGATGCGATTGTTGGCGAATTTGCTGTTTAGTCGCACAAAGCCCTGCACCAGCTTTTTGAGTTTCTCATGATTGTCAGCAATTTCTTCCCGGTCTGTGCCGCCAGGCATGTAGCGGGCTTTCTGGCACAGGGAGAAGAATTCGTCGAGTTGGGAAAGCAGGTAACCCGGCACTCCTTTTGCCTCCAATTCTTCGATCAATTCGGCGGTTGGGAGGCCGAGGGAAATGTCGTAGTTGCGACCCAGGTAATCCAGCAGCCCGTGTTCTGCGAGGGGGTAAAACTTTGGCGAGGAAGCTTTTGCCGCCTCGGAGGCCTGTTGCAGATAGCGGTCCAACACGCGGGAGGCGCTCTTCTGGGCATGCGCTGCGGGATCCCGGCGCTTGAGCCCGCGATCGTAAGCCAGAAACCCGGAAACGAGCAAAGACACCAGCATCGCCGCCAGGGCCAGCCAGTACCAGAACCTGCCCGCCATGAACTTGAACCGGGGATAGCTGCCAACCTCCAGCTGAGGGCTGAGGGCTTGGGGTTTGGACTTGGACAAAATACCGGAAAAATAGGACAGCACATTGGCCGGCTTGACCTTGAGCCTCAGATTGCCGCCGCGAAAGGAGCGATATCGACCCGCCGCGGAATCGAACCAACTGAACTGGAAGGGCGAGATCGCGAATTCTCCAGTCCTTTGCGGCAGGATCGTGTAATAGATCATGCGGGTGCCTTCTATTCCAGTTCCCAGTTGGTCCTGGATCATCGGCTCCGAAATCTGGAAACTTTCCTGGGCGGGAAACAGCGGCGCGGTGAACTGGCTGAAATTTCCCTTGCCCGTGATCTTGATCGAGCAAGTGATGGCCTCTCCAAGATTGGCCTGATTGGCTGAGTAACTTTGGGTCACGTGAAAAGTCCCGATTGCCCCGGTAAAACTGGGCGGCGCGCCCGCCGGCAGCGGTAGCACGTCCACATGGGCAGCGGCGGAACTCACCGATTTGTTCAGATAGCCGTAATCCAGCAGGCGCATCGTGCCGGTGAGGGTCGGAACCCGGAGCCGGCCGGTGACCTGGGGATAGAGAACGATCCGTTTGATCAGCGCGGTGCGGTAGCTCTTGCCGTTTTGGGTAAAGTTTTCGTAGTTAAGGGTGGAGGGCTGTTCGTAGACGGATTTGCCATAACCCTCGTAGTCCTGCTCGGATTCCAGGTTGTAGGAGCCCACCCACTGGTTGGTGACCAGATAGTAGGAAACGATCGCCGGCTGGCCTTTGTAGACCGTCTGGGTTTGCGGCTGGCAAACCACCCAGGATTCACCGGTCCCGCGGTAGGTGCCGGAATAATCGTATTCCCTGGGGCTCACGAAAGGACTATTGTTGGCTTGCGATTTCCCCCCAGTGGGATCGGAAGTGATCTCGACCTCCACCGCCTTAGTGGTATAGGCGGATTTCCCTATCCGGAGAAAGAAGCCAGGGATCACGTACTTGCCCGGCTTGGTAGGGTTGTAGACATAGGTAAAGGATTGGGTGCTCTCCGTGCTCAGCTGGCCATTGACGATGGAAACGTCGCTGGAACTGGAACTGAGGACATTGCGGTAGATCAATCCGGGCGCGCTGGGAGCCGGCGGAGCCTTGATCCCCAAATACTTGGAGCTGACGATCTTGAGGGTCAATTGAACTTGGCCGGATTGCGCCACTTTGCGGTTGTCCAACGAGCTGGTAACCTGCACGGCCTGCCCGTAAAGCAATCCGGAAAGCAGGGCGACCATTAGCAGTAAAAGCCTGATCCTGTTTACCACCATTTGCTTGAGTCCTCCGTTCCTTTGGATTGCCGGTCGGCCTTGCGGTCGCTGGATTCCTTCTGGTCCAGGGCTTCCAGGGAATTGCTGTACTGATCTTTTTTCGCCTGGGATTCCTGGTTTTGCTGGTTGTTGCCGTCGTCTTCCGGCGGTGGCGGATTGTAACCCTTCTTGCGTAAAACCAATTCATAGTTCATTTTGGCGTCCTTGTCGGTAGCGCTCAGCAACATGGCTGCCTTGTATTGCTGAAGGGCTTCGTCCAATTGGTCAGAGCGGAACAGGGTGTTGCCCAGATCGTAATGAATGGCGGAACTGCCCTCTTTTTCCCGGGCAGCCTGGCTGAGGCTGTTGGCCGCTCTTTCGTAGTCTCCGCGGCGGTAAAACAGTTTGCCAAGGCTGGCTTCGGGAATAGGATCCCCGTCCCGGGGATCGAGCGCTTTGGCCCAGGTTTTTTCCGCCGATGTGTAATCCCGCCTGAGATATTCCCTGCTGGCCAGGCTGTGACTGAGCACGCGGAAACGAAAGATAAGCTGGACCAGCAGAAACAACAGGATCAAGGCGGCCAAACCCAGGCAAATACGCAGCCAGAGCTGGCGCGAGCGGGCCGTCATGCCTGCCTCCTCGCCCGGCGCAACGGCGAAATCAGGCTCTCGAGGATCAGCAAAAACAAGGCCAGAAACGCCGGAATCTGGTACTGTTCCTTGTAGGTGCTGATGTTGCGGCTGCGTTCGCGCCCTTTTTCCGCCGCGTAGATGTTTTGCAGGATCAATTCAAGTTCGCCTTGCCCGGGGGTTACGGAATAGTAGTTACCGTTACCAGCCGCGGCTACTTTCTCGAGGGTTTTGGCGTCGAGTTTGCTGAAAGTGCTGCGCTTGGTGGCGGGATCGGCGATCATGCTCCCCTGGGGGGTGCCCACGCCCAAAGTGTGGATGGTTACACCCGCCGCGGCCAGGCGATGGGCTTGTTTGACCGCGGAAGAGGCAAGATCCTCGCCGTCCGAGATCAGAAGCAAGACGTTGTTTCCCCCGGAGGTCATAAATGATTTTTCCGCCAGGCTCAGGGCTGCACCGATGTCGGTTCCCAACTGAACGGCGCTATCGGTGCTGAGGCTGCTCAATACCAGCGCCACGCTTTCATAGTCATCCGTGAGCGGGCATTCCAAAGTCGCTTTACCGGCGTAGGCAATGATGCCGACCCGGTCGCCGCGCAGCTTGTCGATGAAGGACTTGGTCTGCAGTTTTGCCCGCAGCAGCCGTGAAGGGACCATGTCCGTGGCGTCCATGCTTTTGGAAATGTCCAGGCAGATGATGATGTCAAGGCCCTGGGATTCAAAGTTTTGGGTCTCAAAATCCCACTGGGGCCGAACCAGCGCGAGGATCACAAACGCCAGGGCCAGAACGGCCAACAGGATTTTGAAGCGGTAATAAAAGGGAGACAGCCGCTGCAGGTAGACATCTTCAAACCGGTTTTCCGCGAAACGGGAGAAACGCTTGCTGCGCCTACGGTTGGCATTGATCAGCAGCCAGGCCAGTGGGACGACGGCAAGCAGCAGGAGGAAGTTGTAGGGATGGTAGATATGCATCGCTCACTCCGGCAAGATCGGCAGCAGATAGAGGCGCAGAAACAGTTCAAACATGAGGAGCAGCAAGGCCAGGCTGAGGGGATACATGAATTTCTCCTCCCATTGAAAGCGAATCTGCATGTCATATTTGGTCCGTTCCAGCTTGTCGATCTGGTCCATGATCTCCTGCAGTTGTACTTCGCTGCTGGCCCGGGAAGCGGCCCTGGTTCCGGTGATCTCGGCCACCTTGTTGAGGGTGTCCATGTCAAGTTCCACCAGGGTTTTCTGATAAAACCGGCCAAACAGCGGGTCTACCACGGGGAAATCCACGTAACCACCCCGACCGACGCCGATCGGATAGACCTTGATCCCAAAAGCTTGCGCCATTTTGGCGGCACTGAGCGGATCGATCTCGCCGGTGTTGCTGACACCGTCGGTGATCAGGACGATGATCTTGCTCTTGGCATCGCTGTCTTTGAGCCTGGCAACGGCCTTGGCCAGGCCCATGCCGATGGCTGTCGCCGAGGCCTCTTCGTTGACCGTGAGTTTGCCAAGTTGCTCCAGCATGGCGTTGTGGTCGAAAGTGACGGGGCTTTGGGTGAGGGCGTATTCCGAAAAGGCGACCAACCCGAAACGGTCGTTGGGCCGGTTGTTAACAAAGTTTTTGGCCACATTGACCGCCGCGCCAAGACGATTTTCCGGGGCGAAATCGACTGCCAGCATGGAACCGCTGATGTCGACGGCCAACACTATATCCACCCCTTTTTTGGAGAGGTCCCTCTGCCCCTTGCCCCAACGTGGCTGGGCGATCGCCAGGATCAGGCACAACAGGATTAGGGCCCTCAGCACGGGGTAAAGGTATTTCCAGTGTTGGTTCTGATGCCGCAGGCCTTGCAATAGGGAAAGGCGGGTAAAGGGAAGCCGCAGCTTGCGGGACTGGCCCCATTTAAACTGAAACCAGAGTTGCAGTGGGATAAGCAGCAACGCGAGGAGCCACCAGGGATTAGCGAAGCGCAGCACTGCCGCCTCCGTCGGAGATCAGTTGTTTGGCCTCGGAGATCTGGAAAGTGAGCAACCATTCGCGCAGCCAGGTTTCCGCGCCGTATACCTCTTCCACTTTGGGCACGTATTTGGAAAATTTGACCCGGTCGCAGTAACTCTGATAGCTGAAGATTTCTTCGGATTTGTCCAGCCTGATCTTGTCCAGGGCCATGCGAATCTCGGATGTGGTCATCTCGAGGGCGGGAAAATGGAACTTGCGCTCCATGAATTTGCGCTGGATCAGGGACAGCCGGTAGTGGTGCTGGACATACCTGCCCCGGGAGATGAGGTCTTGGGCGATGAGCTCGTCAAGCTCGCGGAGGGCGGTCTTCCAAAGTGGGTCGGGCACGGCGATGGCGAGGGGATTTGCCCGGGATGGACCGGGCTCCAGGTCTGGCTGCCGGCGCCAGAACATATAGGCCAGCGCCATTGCGCCAAACATTGCCGCAATCAGCAAAACATAAGCCCAGAGAGGTAGCTGGGCGGGATACCTGTCCAGAGGCTTGAGGTCCACCAGCAGCGTATCGGTTTCGGCGCGGACAGGGATGACGGAGATGCGAAAACGGTCGGTAACGATGTTTTGTCCGTCTGCGGCTACCACCCTGAGCGAGGGGAAACTGTGCGAGCCAGGCAGCAGAGGTACGATCGTGAGTTGAAAACGATCGCGGGATTTGCCTTTGTCAAGATGTTCCAGTTTGACGACATGAAAGGCGGAAAGCGTGTCCGGGACCTCGACCTGCCTGAGGGCAACATCCGCTCGGAGGATCAACCGAAAGCGGTCTCCCACGCTCAGGTTGTCCGCGTTTTCCAACTCCTGGGCGAGTTTGGCAGGCAGCAGAAGCACCGCCAACAAGAGTGCCAGGCAAATCAGCAGTTTCTTCACCGCCGCTTTCTCCAGCGCAGTTTCCGCTGCTCGAAAAAGTTGCGCAGCGAATCGATGTGGGAATCCGTGCTGCGGATCAGCAGGTGATCCACTTTCATCTGTTTGAGGCTGGCGGAAAGGCGTACCTGCTGTTTCTTCACAGCTTCGCCGAAGGCTATGCGGGTCAGGTTGTCAGAGCTGTTCACGTATAACGTCTCGCCTGTCTCGGGATCGCTGAGGGCCAAGACGCCCGCATCGGGTAGTTTGAGTTCTGCCTCGTCAAGTATCTGCAAAGCGATCACATCGTGTTTTTGGGCAAGGATTTTCAGGGGCTTTTCGTAATCACTATCCAGAAAATCTGATAGAATGAAAACCACCGAACGCTTTTTCAACACCAGATTGGCATAGGTGAAAGCGCCGGAAAGCGAGGTGCCCAAATCCCGCGGTTCCAGATAAAGCACGTCGCGCAGGATCTCCAGGGCCTTGTTGCGGCCCTTGCGTGCGGGCAGATACTTTTCCAACTGGGCGGAATAGAGGATCAAGCCCACCTTGTCGTTGTTGGACAAGGCGGAAAAGGATAGCACGGCTATGATCTCGGCCAGGCGTTCTTTTTTTAGCAGCTGGCGGGTGCCGAAGTTTTGCGAGCCTGAGACATCCACAATGAACACCACGTTCAGCTCGCGCGTTTCCTGGAATTTCTTCACGAAAGGAACGCCCAGGCGGGCGGTCACGTTCCAATCGATGTCGCGGTGGTTGTCTCCAGGCTGATACTCCCTCACTTCGGCAAATTCCAAGCCCTGGCCTTTGAAGCTGGAATGATATTCGCCGTGGAATATCTCGTTGACAACGTTCCGGGTGCGGATCTCGATCTTACGGATCCGGGAGATGATCTCCGCCGGGGTTTGCGTCGGCATGATCTTTCTTTTTAGGGAACCTCAATCTGGTCGAAGATACGGGTGATCAGTTCCTCGGCGCTAACCTGCTCTGCCTCAGCCTCATAAGAGAGAATGATGCGGTGGCGCAGAACGTCCTTGCCGATGGCTTTGATGTCGTCCGGGATCACGTAACCGCGGTGTTCCAAAAAGGCGTGGGCCTTGGCAGCCCTGGCCAGATAGATCGTCGCGCGGGGCGATGCTCCGTATTGGATCAAACCGTTCATGGAGGATATCTTGGAATACCGTTCCGGGTGGCGGGTGGCCTGCACCAGATTGAGAATGTAATCCTTCAGCTTCTCTTCCATGAAAATCTCCGAAATGGAAAGGCGCATTTGCTGCAAGGTTTCCGGCCGTAAAATCTGCCGCACCGGGATGTCGTTTTCCGTGACCATGCGGTTGAGAATCACCCTTTCCTCTTCAAAGCTGGGATACTTGATCTGTAGTTTCATCAGAAAGCGGTCGACCTGAGCTTCCGGAAGCGGAAAGGTGCCTTCCTGCTCGATCGGATTTTGGGTGGCCATCACAAAGAAGGGCTGGGGCAGGGGATAGGTGGTGTCGCCGATCGTGACCTGGTGTTCCTGCATCGCTTCCAGCAAGGCGGATTGGACCTTCGAGGGCGCCCGGTTGATCTCGTCAGCCAGGATGAAATTGGCAAATATGGGACCGTGCTTGACGGTGAATTCACCGGTCTTCTGGTTGAAGATCAGAGTGCCGGTAATATCAGCGGGCAGGAGGTCTGGAGTGAATTGAATGCGTTTGTAGGTAGCGGCGAAAACCCGGGACAGGGTGCTTATGATCAGGGTCTTGGCCAAGCCGGGAACGCCTTCGATAAGCACATGCCCGTTGGCCAGCATTCCGATCAGCAGGCGGTTGATGATGGCTTCCTGGCCGACGATCACTTTGGCGATCTCGCCGCGGACCTCGTCCAAAACGGCAGAACGCTCACGAACCCTGGCATTCACTTCTTCGATGGACATCGGAACTCCTTAAACTTGTGGTCTATAAAGAAAAATCGGGAACACCGCGCCGTGTATCCCGATCAGTTAAGATAAAGCTTCATATCACAGAAACTTCATGGCGATCAATTCGCAGTTTTTTGGGTGACCGCCTTGCGCACCTTGTTCGCCTTGAGGCAGGATGAGCAGACCTTCACTTTTTTGATGCCGTCGGCCAGGATGGCGCGGATCTCGTGAAGATTCGGATAAAAACGGCGCTTGGTGGCATTCAGAGCATGGCTCCGGCTGTTGCCGACCTGGGCTGATTTTCCGCAGATATCGCATATTCTTGACATGTTTCACCGTCCAAAGTTTCGTTTAGAAACCCAAAAAAACGGAGGTCACTATTTTGACAAGCATTATTTCAGATTTTGCGGCAAGCGCAGGCTGAATCTGCTGCCGTGCGGCTTGACCGGAGAGTAATCCAGATGGCCCTGATGCTCTTCTACCAGTTTTTGGCAGATTGGCAGGCCCAGGCCGGTTCCGTTGGTCTTGCCGGAGGATACGAAAGGCTCGAAAAGCCTGTCGGCGACATTTCCCGGAACGCCCGGACCGCTGTCCGTAACGCTGATCTGGAGCCAATTGCTGGCCAGATTGGCGGAAACTCGGATCTCCCCCGGTTCCGTCATGGCTTCTGAACTGTTTTTGATCAGATTGAGCAACACCCGTCGGATCTTGCTTTCGTCGAAGTAAACAGCAGCCGTACATTTGTTTTCCACCAGAATATCGATCTCACGGCTTTTTAGCGATGGCCCGTAGGTATCCCTCAGATCTTTGAAGAAGGCGTCCAGGTCCACTTTCTGGATCAAAGGTTCACTGTGGTTGCCCTTGGCGAAATCCAGGGTTTCCCGCACCAACTCGTCAACCAGTTGGGCTTGTTTGACGATGCTTTCGGTAAACTCGGCGCTGTCCGAAAATATGCTTTCGATCAGCTGCGCGGTCAGCACAATGACCGTGAGAGGGCTTTTGATATCATGCATGATCTTGCTGGCGGCCGACCCGATCGCGGTCAGATGATTCTGCCTCAGGGAGTTGTCCATCAGGTCAACAAAGCTGTGGCCGGTCTCCCCCAGCGTCTGGGATAAGGCCACCACCAGATTGTACATCACCTGGGGTTGGGCTGTGGCCATCTCCAGAAACAGGTCTTTGCCGATCTCCAGCAGATCCACCTCGTCCAGCGCGTAGGCGGAGGCAAAATGCCTGCTGCCGTTTAGCGCGCTCATGCTCCCAAACACGCGGCCCTGGCCCATTGTCATGATCCTCATCTCTTGAGCGCCGGAATCTTTGTGAGTTCTGGCGATTTCCACGCTGCCTCTGCTGATGTAGTACACGCAATCGCAATCGCCGTTTTCCCGGGTTATTTGATCCCCGGGCTTAAAACTTAGCATCTTCATCCGGCTCCGGTATCTGGCCGCAGTTTGTTCGTCCAAACCCGCGAACAGAGAATCGGTCCCCGTTCCATTATCTCGTTTACCCATAATCATCTCCGTTGTAGGCATCTTTCACTGGATTCCCTTTGAAATCAGCGCGCCGCGTCTGTCAACTGATTTTCACTCAAGCCATGACTGGAGAGGCCTGAACTCCCAAGCGGCCTTTTTCCTTCAACCTGTGGTGGGCACCAGGTAGACGAGTCCCAGAGATGCAGCCATCCACGGCTGGTGCTCCCGGGTTGGGGATCGCCCCAGCCATTCCTCCCGGTAGGCCGCAGGGACATTTTTCCCCAGGGACGATCCAGCCCGAAATTCACTACTAAAGAGGTAACTCAGAATTTGGTTGACGTATATCCGAATTCCAAAAATCATGGTAACCACTAAAAATATGGTGAGATGATGAACGGACTTTTTCAACCCGACCTGGTCAAGATAGTTGAAGGCTTCGAGACCAAAAGTGAATGCCTGGACTTCCTTGCCACCCTGCTGGCGGACAGCGGCTGCCTGAGTTTTCCGGATCGTTTTCTGGCCGCGGTCAAGGGTAGGGAAGAGATTATGAGCACCGGTATCGGCAAAGGTGTTGGCATCCCCCATGCCCGCGACCTGACAGTGGCTTTCATGAAAATCGCCGTCTGCCTGGTCCACCGTCCGCTGGAGTTTCAAAGTGTGGATGAACTGCCTGTGCAATTGGTGTTCATGATCGCCGTGCCTCAAAGCTCGAACCGCGAATACATGAGGATACTGCGCACGCTTTCGGAGTACCTGCGCCAGAGCGAAAACCGCGATAAACTGCTGAACTCAAAGGATGAAACGGAACTTTACAATGAAGTGCATAAACTCGAAGACCTGTTTAGCGACTCTATTCATAATTAGCCTGGCACTCACTGGTTTATGGGGCGTGAACGACGCCGCCGGCACCACAGGCTTCAACACCCTAAAGATAGTCTATTCCGCCCGCGCGGTAGCGATGGGCCAGGCGCAGACCGGATTGGTCAGAAATCCGGACGGGATATACTTCAACCCCGCCGCGCTGCTAAACATCCCCAGCCCGGAAATCGGCACCACCTATTCCAATTACTTTCTGGACAGCCAGGGCGGACAGTTGCAGTATATGCTCCCCCGGAGCAAATACCTGGCCTGGGGCTTCGGATTGAAATACCTGAACATGGGATCGATGGACCGCACTGAAGCCGACCCCCAAAGCAACGATTTGATCGACACCGGTGAAACCTTCGGGGCTTACAACCTGATCGCCAGCGCGTCGGTGGCCAAATACATGAATCCCATGCTGGATTTTGGCGCCACGGCCAAGCTCATTTACGACCAGATAGACGACAAGTCTGCCGCAGCCGCGGTGATCGACCTGGGGCTAATGCACCATCCCACCAATAAAAAGGTGAAGGTGGGAGTCAGCCTGCGCAATCTGGGCTTACAGGTAAAGTATTATACAGACAGCAAATATAAAGAGAGCCTGCCTTTCACGGCGGCCGCCGGGATAGGCTACGAGTTCAATCCCCGGCTGCAGGGAAGCCTGGACCTGAACAAAGCCACCGGCGAAAACATCGTTGCCAAGCTGGGGCTGGAATACGCGCTCTATCCCACACTGGACCTGAGAATGGGGCTGCGCTCCGACGCCGGCGACCAAAACATCGGCGGCGGCCTGGGCTGGACTTCCGGTCTTTCGCTTGGAGCAGGATGGGTCTGGCGCAACTATCGCATGGACTACGCCTTATCCTCATACGGAGACCTTGGCTTTATCAACCAACTCAGCCTGAATTATGAGTTCTGATCTGCGCTTCGGAGCAGATGGGGGCGATCCCGATGCGTGACTTGCTGTTGGAAATCGGGGTCGAAGAACTCCCCGCATCCCACTTGCAACCAGCGGTTGAATTCCTGCGAGCCTCATTTGAGAAAAACATGCGGGAATCCGGACTGGCTTACGCATACCTTACAGTTAGCTCCACCCCGCGCCGGCTGTTTTTGCTGGCGAAAGGGCTGCAGGAAAACCAGGCTGACCTCAGGATCAAGGTCACCGGTCCCGCCCAAAAGATTTCCTTCGACAGCGAGGGTAATCTGCTGCCTCCCGCCCTGGGTTTTTTGAAAAAGAACTCTGCCAGCGCGGCCGACATCATTATAGAAACCACCGAAAAGGGAGATTTCATCGCCCTGGACCTGCTCCGCCCCGGCAGAAACGCGGCCGACATCCTTAAAGGATGGGCCGAACTGGCGATCCCTCAGATCCCATTTCCCAAAAACATGGTCTGGAACCAATCCCGCCTGCGCTTTTCGCGGCCCATTCGCTGGCTCTGCGCGCTGTGGGGAGAAGATGTATTGCCACTCGAAATCGCCGGTGTGTCCAGCTCCCGGCAGAGCTGGGGAAACCGCTGGCTGGGGCTTGGCCGCAGCCTGGACATCCCCTCGCCCGGCCAGTATCTGGAAATTTTGCGGCGAAACGCCGTGATCGCAGATCGCGACGAACGCCGTGCATTGTTGACCAACCAGCTTGGCGCTGTTTCACTTGATCCCGGCCAGACGGTGGTCCCGGATCCGCGGCTGGTTGATACCGTAACAGACCTGGTGGAGTATCCGGAGGCGGTGGCGGCAAAGTTTGACGCTGGCTATCTGGCCTTGCCGGCGAAGATCATCACCTCCACGATCAGCCAAAACCAGAAATACTTTTCCGTAGCTGGGTCCGATGGCGCGTTGAGCGACAACTTTGTGTTCGTGTCCAACGGCGATTCCCGCCATTCCGACCTGATCCGCAAGGGAAATGAAAAAGTGGTCGCCGCCCGCCTGGCCGACGCCATGTGGTATTTCAACGAAGATACCAAGGTTCCCCTGGAAAGTTACCTGCCTCGCCTCGCCGACGTGGTGTTTCAATCCAAACTGGGCACGATGGCAGAACGCGTTCAAAGGATACAGTCCATCACGGACCACCTCTGCCGCCTGTTGAAGCTGGGCCAGGGGCAGGCTGAACTGGCCGGGCGCACCGCCCTCCTCTGCAAAGCCGATCTGGTGACCAACATGCTGGGCGAGAAAGAATTTACCAAACTGCAGGGCTACATAGGCAAACAATACGCCCTGGCCAGCGGCGAACCGGAAGAAGTCGCGGAAGGCATCTATGAGCATTACATGCCCCGCGGCAATAACGACGGCCTGCCCCAAACAATTTCCGGAGCGATCGTGGCAGTTGCCGACAAACTCGACAGCGTGTGCGGGATCATCGCGGTCGGACTGGTCCCCACGGGGTCAGCCGACCCCTTTGCCCTGCGTCGGGCCGCCAATGGGGTGGTGCAGATCGTTAGCGAGCGCGGATGGGAAATCGATTTCAACCAGCTGATAGCATTTTGCCTTAAGCTGGTGCAACAGAGCGCCAGGACCACACCTGAAGCAGAAGAAACCATCAAGGCCTTTTTCGCTCAACGCGTCAATTGGCTGCTCACGCAGGCAAACACTGCCTACGACGTGATCGACAGTGTCGCGCACCTCAATCTGGCCAGCCTGCCGGACCTCAAACGGCGCGCTGCCGCGCTGCAGGAGTTTCGCTCGCGGGAAGATTTCCTCCGGTTGGTGATCGGGTTCAAACGGGCATCCAACATCATCGCCGGCGAACAAGAATTTAGCCTGGTTTCAGAGACGCTCCTGTCGGATGATGCGGAAAAACAACTTTTTACAGCCTTGCAAATCCTGCGGGGTGAGATCGACCTAAAGCTTGGAAGCTCGGATTACACGGGCACTATAGCTTTATTGGTGGAGTTTGGCCGGCAGATCGACCGGTTTTTCGATGAAGTCCTGGTCAATTGCGAAGATCGGGTTTTGCGCTCCAACCGGCACAGCCTGCTGAACGAAGTAAAGCATGAGTTTCTGCGCGTGGCAGACATTTCGCGCATCGTGATAGAAAATGAATCCCCGGAGAATAGACAATGAACATTTTGGAAGACCTTAAAACAAAAGCAGCCCGCAAGGGCGGACGCGTCGTATTGCCCGAGAGCCACGAGATCCGGACCCTGCAGGCAGCCGATATCATTTTATCCGAACGCATGGCGGAGGTGATTCTGGTTGGCAAGCCGGACACAGTATTGGCCAAGGGCAAGGAACTGGATCTGGACCTCAGCCGCGCCACCATCCTGGATCCAGCCAAGCATCCGGACCGGGAAAAGTTTGCGGCATACTACCATGACAAAAGGAAGGAAAAAGGGGTAAGCCTTGAGCAGGCCAGGGAAACTGTCGCCAACGAGTTGTACTTCGGCACGCTGCTGGTGAAATTTGGCCTTGCCGACGGCATGGTGGCGGGAGCCCACAACACGACCGCTGACGTCCTGCGCGCCGCCCTTCAGGTGGTTGGCGTGACGCCTGGCCTGAAAACCGTCTCCAGTTGCTTCATCATGGTCGTGCCGGATTACATGAACCAGGACCGGGTCTATGTCTTTGCGGATTGCGCCGTGGTTCCAAACCCCGACGCATCCCAGCTGGCAGACATCGCAATCAGCACCGCTCAGACCCGCAGATCCATCCTGGGCGACGAACCCAGGGTTGCCCTGCTCTCGTTTTCCACGATGGGCAGCGCTGACCACGAGCTGGTCGCCAAAGTTCAGGAAGCCAAAAAGATAATCGGCGAACGGGGAGTGGATTTTCTCTACGACGGTGAAATGCAACTGGACACCGCGATAGTTCCTAAGATAGCCAAAATCAAGGCCCCGAAAAGCAAAGTGGCCGGCGACGCCAACACCCTGATTTTCCCGGACCTGCAATCCGGCAATATCGGTTATAAACTGGTGCAAAGATTTGCCAAAGCCGAGGCTATCGGACCCATCATCCAGGGACTGGCCCATCCGGTCTGCGACCTTTCGCGCGGCTGCTCGGTGCATGATATCGTAAACACTTGCGCCCTCGTACTGCTAATGAAAAAATAAAACACATAGAGGTTATCATGGCCATCAAGCTGTCAAACCGCACAATCCTGATCAAACCCTCGCCCACCCTGACAATATCCACCAAGGCGAAGGAAATGACCGCCGCCGGTATCGATGTGGTCAATTTTGGCGTGGGAGAACCAGACTTCAACACCCCGGATTACATCAAACAAGCCGCGCACAAGGCGATCGACGCCAACTTTACGCGCTACACCGCCAACGCAGGCATCCCGGACCTGAAGCAGGCCATCTGCGCGAAATTCAAGCGGGACAATGACCTGGAGTACGAGCCCAAGCAGATACTGGTCTCACCGGGAGCCAAAGCATCGATCGTCAACATCCTTACGGCGGTCTGCGATTCCCACGACCAGGTGCTGATGCCTTCACCCTACTGGGTCAGCTATCCCTACCAGGCCATGCTTGCCGACGCGGAACCGGTATTTGTGCCCACCCGCGAGGAAAACAGTTTTAAACTCGACCCCGCCACACTACGGCAGTCGATCAAAGAAAACCCCGCGGCCAAAGTGCTGATCCTCAATTCACCCAGCAATCCCACCGGCGCGGTCTACAGCAAGCCCGAACTTGAAGCGCTGGCCGAGGTCTGCCTGCAACATAACCTATTGGTCCTTTCGGACGAGATCTACGAACGTCTGGTCTATGACGGACTGAAGCACATATCCATCGCTTCGGTGAGCCTGGAGATGAAAGAGAACACGGTCGTGATCAACGGTGTCTCCAAAGCTTACGCGATGACCGGCTGGCGCCTTGGTTACGCCGCCGGCCCCGCCCACATCATCGCAGCCGCCGGCAGGGTGCAGGAGCACGCTACATCCTGCGTTAATTCCATCACCCAAAAGGCCTGCGTGACAGCCCTCAATGACGAGGATGACTCCATAGAAGCGATGCGCCAACAATTTGAACTGCGGCGCAATTTCCTCTACGAAGAGCTGAACAAACTACCTCAAGTCAGCTGTTTCAAGCCCCAGGGCGCTTTTTACATCATGCCCAACATCGGTTGGTATCTGGCCAACAACAAAGCCGGGATCAAGGATTCGGACCAATTCTGCGAACAATTGCTGGATCAACACCACGTTGCGCTGGTATCCGGAGCCTCTTTCGGGATCGGCACTCATGTCCGCTTTTCCTACGCCAACAGCATGGACAACCTGCGCAAGGGAGTCAGCCGTTTTGCCGCGTTCCTGGATGAGATTCGTCCCTAGGGAGTTTGGCGGTGAGTAATTTCGAAGATAAATCCAAAGAGCGCTGGACCGAGCGCCGCAAGAGCGGCTACAACTGGAAAAAGTTGCTGATCATGCTGATCATGCTGGTGGCGCTGATAGTACTGATGAAACGCCTGGACAACGCCAGCCGCGTTCCAAACCGCCCCGCCGCGGAAGTGATCGACAGCACCGCCGTTACCATAGACCCGCTGCCGGGTACCAGAGCCCAATGAGCCTGGTCGTGGTCGGCTCGATCGGGCTGGATACGATCGAAACTCCTTTGGGTAGAGTAACCGAAGCCCTGGGCGGTTCGGCGAGTCACGCATCTTTGAGCGCCTCCTATTTCGGACCGGTGCAGTTGGTCGGTGTGGTTGGAGAGGACTTTCCAGCCGAAAGCAGGAAACTGCTGATATCGCACGGGGTGGGATTGGATGGCCTGGAAACCAAGCCCGGAAAAACGTTCCGCTGGAGCGGCAGATATCAGAACATGAACCAGGCCGATACCCTGAGTACGGAACTAAACGTCTTCGCGGATTTTTCGCCCCAACTGCCCCGAAGCTGCAAATGCTGCGACAGCCTGCTGCTGGCCAACATCCATCCCGCCCTGCAACTGCAGGTTCTGCAGCAGATCGAAAGCTACCGCTGGGTGGCTTGCGATACCATGAATTACTGGATCGATCTCTGCCCGGATCAGCTCACGGAAGTATTGAAAAAAGTAGACCTGGCTTTCATGAATGAAGATGAGATCCGCCTGTTTACCGGGCAAAAGGACATTTTTACCGCAGCCAGGGATATCCTCAACTTGGGCGTACAAGCCGTTGTCGTCAAGCGGGGCGAATACGGCAGCGTGACCGTCCTGGCGGACGACCTGTTCTTTTCACCCGCCTATCCGGTGATCCAGGTAAAAGACCCAACCGGAGCGGGCGACAGCTTTGCCGGCGGTTTCATGAGCTATTTGGCAGGCCAGACAGAACTCAACCGGGAATCGATCCGCGGAGCCGTGCGAACCGGCACTGTGATGGCCGCCCTCAACGTGGCGGAGTTCAGCGTGGCAGGACTGACTGGACTCGATACAAGCCAGATCGATACTATGGTCCGTCAGTTACACGGCTGGACCTGATTTATATGCCTGAGACACAGTAGATAACGATGAACGACAACATAATTGACTACGTTTCCGCCGGGGTGGACGTCCACGCCGGAGAGGCAGCCGTGGATTCCATCCGCGAACTGGTCAAGCATAGCTACAACGGTAACGTATTGAGCGACCTGGGCAGTTTTGGCGGACTCTACCGATTTGACAAAGATGCCTGGCAGGATCCGATCCTGGTTTCCAGTACTGACGGCGTCGGCACCAAACTGCGGGTGGCCATCCTGGCCCAAAGATACGATACTGTCGGGCAGGACCTGGTGAACCACTGCGTCAACGACATTCTGGTCCAGGGTGCCGTCCCACTCTTTTTCCTGGATTACATCGGACTGGAAAAACTGCATCCGGAACAGGTCCACAGCATCATTTCCGGGATGGTCAAAGCCTGCCGGGAAAATGCCTGCGCGCTGATCGGAGGCGAGATGGCGGAAATGCCCGGCATCTACCGCGAGCCGGATTTTGACCTGGTTGGCACGATCATAGGCGTGGTGGACAAAGGCGACCTGCTGCCTGGCAACAGGATCCGCAGCGGTGACATAGTGATCGGTTTCCCCAGTTCCGGACTGCATACCAACGGTTACTCGCTGGCCCGCAAGATCATCTTTGAACATCTCGGACTGACGGTGGACAGCTTGGTTGGAGCACTGAACGCGACTGTCGGCGATCTGTTGCTAAGCGTTCACAGAAGCTATCTTGACCAACTTCGCCCGTTTTTGAAGGATCCGCGTCTGCACGGCTTGGCGCATATTACCGGCAGCGGCATACCTGGAAACCTGAAACGCATAATACCGGAAGGTCTCACGGCGTACATAAGCTACTCCGACTCCGAGTATCCACCTTTGTTCCGCTGGCTGCAGGCCTCGGGCGCGCTGGAAGCGGAAGTGATGCGCCAGGCCTTCAACCTGGGCATCGGCATGATCGCCGTGGCCGATCCGGAACTCGGCCCGGCATTGCTCGCGGAGCCAGGATCCATTGTGATCGGCGAAATAAACGAAACCATGTCTGGAGACGGAAAAGTTGCATTTATTCATTAGTAAAGGCAAGTTTATCCTGTCCGAATTGGGCTTGCCCATAAATGTGGAAATGGGCCGGCAAGAAAAAATCCTTGACGATTTTGGGGAAGTCAGATATTCGCAACCTACGAAGTAGTCTCGCCTGGAGTGAGCTATATCTTCCATAAAGGTATGACTTTATAAAATAATGCTAGAATTGAAGGGAGGTTATCGATGCGAAAAACAGCATTGATCCTGCTCGTAATGCTAATCTGCAGCGTCTCGCTTTTGAATGCTGCCACAACAGGCCGGCTCGCGGTGAGAGTCAGAGATAATCAAGGAAAAGCCATTGAGTTTGTCAACGTGGTGGTGATGCAAGGCAATCAGCGCATCACCGGCGGACAAACAAACGCCAAGGGCACCGCGATCATCATCAACATACCTCCCGGAACTTACACCGTAAGGTTCTCACTGATCGGTTATGACAATTACACCTACAGCGACGTCCGCATCAACGTAGACCAGACCACCAACCTTTCCCCCGTCATGAACAAAGCCGGCGTCAAACTGGCCACGGTCGTGGTTACAGCGCAGGAAGACAAGGTGGAAAAAGACCGGGTCGGCTCATCCCGCCAAATCGAAATGGACCGCATGAGCGAAGTCGCGGTCAGTGACGTTGCCGGCATCGTGTCGCTCCAGGCGGGCGTGACGAACATCGGCGGCGAACTGCATATCCGCGGTGGCCGGGCCAACGAGATCAACTTCACAGTCGACGGCATGTCAGTTTCCGATCCTGTCGATGGCGGCAGCGCCCTTCAGGTGGACACCGATGCGATCAGCGACATGAAGGTGATGACCGGCGGCTTCCCGGCCGAGTACGGCAACGCCCAGTCCGGCGTGATCAACATCGTGACCAAGGACGGCGACTCCTTCTATTCCGGCAAGGTCGAGTACAATACCGACCATGTCCTATCCGAGGGCAGAAATTCCGATGTAGTCAAATTCGCCTTTGGCGGACCGGTCTGGCCCCTGGGTTCGGACGACCTGCGCGAACGCCTCACGTTTTACGTCAATGGCGGCGGCGAATGGCTGGACGGACGGCTGAAAGACTATTACGTGGCAAATCCCGTCAAGGATTATACCTATTACTTCATCAACTCCGACGGCGAACGGGACACCCTGCAGCTGATGGATTTCAGCGACCAGTATCTGCCCGTCGTGGACGGCCAGGTCCAGGAAGGAAAGCCCTACTACGATCCCTATGAAGGCAGGAACAGCATCCTGGGGATAGACATACCGGCCAACCGCAATTACAACGCCTACAACGTGAACCTGAAGACCAAATATGTCATCAGCCCCACCCAGCGGGTCACCCTTGCGGCGCGCGGCGACAGATCCGTGAACATCCCCTTCGCCTACAACTGGCGTTACGCTTTGCAGCACTATGCCTATGACGAGACCAACCAACGGCAGTACATAGGTACTTACGACCACGTCTTCAATTCCGCCATGAACCTGAAAGTCAAGGCCAGCTATTACCAAAAGGATAGCGAATCCGGCCCCCGGGGGATCGACCGCGCCAATTACATTACGGCGTTGAATCTGAAACCCGGCTATGCCGACTCCCTCTGGTCTGAGGCCAGCCAAAGTTACACGTACCGCAATTACATCGACCACGTGCTGATGGGCGACTACAGCTATGCCACTGTCGACAACGACAACGACGGCATCTACGGCCTGTCCGGCCAGTATTATCCCGCCGGTTCGAGCTGGGTCTACCGCATACCCAACGTCGAAGACGCACGCGGAATTCCCGGATTTTTGCCGCCCGGAACCATCTACGGCAGCTTCGTTGATGACACCTCTTCCCAAATCAACGGAAGGGCGGACTTTGAATGGCAGGTCAACGATACCCACCTGGCCAAAACAGGGTTCGAGGTTATCCGGCATCATATCAAGAAAAACCAGTTGCAGAATTTTCTGGACATCGACGACGTCCGCTTCGAAGAGAGCCTCGACCGCGTCTGGAACGATTCTCTGCTGGCCTACAGCACTCCCGGTGATGTAATCCCGGAGTTGTACCAACTCTATGTTACCGATGAAGGGGACATGATCCCCATATATAAACCGGAAGACTATTTCAGGGCAGCGAAAGAGGCCTCTGGAAGGCGCGACGGCTACGAAGCCAGCCCCCTGCAATTTGCCTATTACCTGCAGGACAAGATGGAATGGGAAGGCATGATCGTTAACGCCGGCTTGCGCATGGACCTCTGGTATCTGGGTTCCAAATATAAAGTTTTGGAAGACAGCGGCAAATTCCGGGAAGTAGAATTCGACAAGAGCGACCGCATGCAGATGATGATCTCGCCCCGCCTGGGCGTTTCGCATCCCATCACGGAGCGCGACGTGCTGCGCTTTGCCTACAACTATCAAAACCAGCTGCCCCAGATGCAGTACATTTTCACCAGCAAAGATTCCACCGATGCCAACCTCAACTCTGGAATCACCGTGGGCAACCCCAAACTCGAACCTCAGATCACGGTAACCTACGAGGTCGGCCTCTCCCACCAGCTGTCCGACGATTACGTGCTGGACATGACCGCTTACTACAAAAACCTCTACAACTATGTGAGCACGGTGAAAGAAGGCGACGCGGTGATCAACTGGTACAAGTTCATCTCTGAAGACTACGGCTCTGCCCGCGGCATCGACGTCCAACTGGAAAAACTGATGTCCAATTTCAATTCTTGGTCCATCGCCTATTCCCTCGCCTGGGCCCAGGGAAACAACTCCAGCACCGTGATCCAGGACGAAGCCACCAACCTGCGCGAGTTTCCTCTGGATTGGGATGTCCGCCACAACGTGAGTGTGAACTACACCTTCAGGATCGGGCGCAATGAGGAATTTTTCGTCCCGTTCACCGATTTCATCCTGCCCCTGGATGATTTCAGCGCCAACGTCAACTGGACCATGGCCTCCGGAGCCCCCTACACCCCGCAATCCTTGGTGGGAACCAGTTTCCTGGATACCAACAGCGTGCGCAAGGACTACACGCAGGAGACCAATCTGCGCCTGACCAAGGGCATCACTCTCTCCAACAAGATGAACATCAAGCTGTTCCTGGACGTGGAAAACCTCTTCAAGAACAGAAACATACTGACCGTCTACCCCAAAACCGGATCGCCCTACGATGATGGCGCGGACCTGACCGAATCCAATATCAACCCGCCGTTCACCTATCCGGAAGTCAGCTATGTCTATTCTAAAGCAATCAGAAACCCCGGCTTCACGAACAACTACCGTGGCGTGACCCTGGGCGTTTCATTCAACTTTTAAATAATATCCCTGGAGGAATACAACATGAGAAAGATATTCTCGAAAGTCCTGGTGCTGACAGTAATGATGACGATGCTGCTGATCAGTTTATCTTACGCGCAAGCCCCGGAAACCGCAGAAGCGGCTGCCGGAAGCAAGAGTATTGCAGAATTCCTGTTCGGACGCTGGCTGGTGAATTTCTTCACCAACGGTGGCTGGGTGATGTGGCCCATACTCCTGGTCGCGATCTATGGCCTGGCCTACGTGATCTGGAAATTCATCGCCCTGATGTATGCCAAGATTAATCTCAACGAATTCCTGAACAAAGTCACTCCTCTGATCAAACAAAAAAAATACAAAGAGGCTGCCGAGATCGCCAAAAAAACCCGCGGTCCAGTCGCTTCCATAGTTTACGAAGGTCTTTTGAAAGGTGACAGGGGCGTGGATGCTGTGGAGAAATCCATGGAAAACGCCGCTATGATCGAAATGTCGTATCTGGAAAAAGGATTCGTCGAAATCAGCACGGCCATTTCTCTGGCACCCATGTTGGGATTCTTCGGAACAGTGGACGGCATGGTCACGGCCTTCGATGCCATCGCCAAAGCGCGTTCAGTCGACGCCACGATCGTTGCCTCCGGTATCAAGATCGCCTTGATCACCACCGAAGCCGGCTTGGCTGTGGCTATCCCGATCCAGCTGCTCTATAACATTTTCACGACCCAGGTCGACGCCTTGGTCATCGATATGCAACGTGCTTCCGAGAAGGTCATCGAAACCATGATCGAGTCCTGATAGGGGGAAAAGATGAAGATCCCCAAGAAAAAGAGAATGTCTGTGGCGATACCGACCACATCTACCGGTGACATCTCTTTCCTGCTGATCGTCTTCTTCATGTCGACCACCAAGTTTGACGTGAAAGAAGGCGTGAAGGTGATGCTCAATAAGGCGTCGATGGCTGATCAGGAAGTTCCGCAGACCCAGATCAAACTCACCGAACGCGAAATGACCAGGTTAGAGATCACCGAATCCGGCATGATCAAGGTCAACACCGATGAGCCACGGATCTACTCCGACGCCGAACTCGACAAGTTGATCCGGGATAAGGTCGAATGGCGGGAAAAGCTGAGCAGCAGCAGTTCGGACCCGGTTGAAAGGGCTCTGAAAATGCTGTTTCTGGTAAAAACGGACTCGGAAGCCAAGTACAGCGACATGGTGCGCTTGGTCGACCATCTGGTACCCTACCGCGACCGGTCACAAATCTCCATTTCCACCCAAATTTAGGAGCTACAGATGGCTAAGATAAAGAAAAAAAGTCGCCAGGAAGCGGTGATCCCAACCACCTCCACCGGCGATATATCCTTCTTGCTCCTCCTGTTTTTCATGGTGACCACTGTGTTTGTGCAGGAACGTGTGTTTTGGGTGAACAGAGACAGGTTCCCCACCGCCACCAACATCGACAGAGTCTCGCGTAACGAAACCTCAACCATCTACATCACTCAAAAGGAAGAGATCCTGATCGACGACTTTCCCCGTTCCGTGGAAGACAACTCGATTATCGACGCGATGCAGGCCAAGAATACCGAGATACCCAACATGCAGGTCTGCTTTCGGACCGACAAGGATACCCGCTATCAGGTGGTGCGTGACGTCATGATGCGCCTTCAGGACGCGGACACGAGAAACGTTGTCTTTGAAACTCAAAGGAAGTGAGGCGGAACATGACAGCAAAGACATTTGATTGGAAAGACGTCGCCAATGCCCAGTTCAGCAAGGCGGTGGCCCTGGCCGCCGCGATCGTGCTGTTTGGGATTTTGGTGATGCCGAGGATAGAAACCAACAAAAAGGAAGTCCAGACCTTCGCCGCAGAAATGATTGACGCGCCTACGGACACCCGTGAAAAGGAAGAAGCTCCCAAGGAAAGCGAGGTCAGCATCGACATACCCATGATCAGCGAAGAACTGGCTACCGAGGAATCCCCAGAGCTGAAACAGCAGAGGGCTCTGGCCCTCCAGCAGTTTGGCGACCTGCAATCCACAACCTCGTCGTCGTTGCAGAATTCCGGTGACAGCGAAAAGCCCTTTGACTTTGTACCCTGGGACGATTCCCCCGTGCCGATCGGCGCCATCAAACCGGAATATCCTGATTTCGCCCGGCGGGCCCGAGTGCAAGGCACTGTGATGCTGGAGGTCGATGTCTACAAAGACGGCACCACCGGCAACATCAAGGTCATCAAATCGGTCCAGCCAGGCCCCGGCGGCCTCGATGAAGCGGCCATCAACGCCGTGCGCCCCTTGCGCTTCCAGCCTGGTAAAAGCAGTGGAAATCCTGTTGATACGCGGGTTATCATACCCGTTGAGTTCAAAATTAATTAGAGAACCTGGGAGAATTGCATGAAGTTTAATAAATATGTGTTTTGCCTGCTGGTCGCGGCTTTGGCTGTTGGTTTCGCCCACGCGGCCATGGCAGCCAAGCCGGACGGGGCCAAAACGCTGGACCTTTCCAAATGGCACAACGTAGGTAATATCTGGCTTCGCGTCAGTAACTACGGTTTCTTTGGCTCGGGAGATGACGGGGTACCCGCCTATCCCTCCCTGGAATACCCCGGCGGCAGCGGTATCGACTACCTGTACCAGGGCGCGCTCTGGTTTGGAGCCAAGAAATACCGCCGCGATGACGCCGGCCGCCGGCTTTACTGGCGTGCTCTCAATCCCAGCGCCGACAGTACCGGCACGGTCCCCTTCGGTTCCGACGAGTGGCAGCCCTGGATGAAACCGGTGCTGGACACCCTGGTGACTGTGGGATTTGACGGTGACGCGGACCTGTATGAGTTCCTGCCGGCCTACAACCCCCTGATAGCGACAAGCACAGACCCCATGGTTGTTGATTTTTACGGGCTCTACGACGATCTGGACAACATCGCCACCTCCAGTACACGTTCGCAAAAACGTGCAGAGGATGACGATGGCGACGGCATTATCGACGAAGACTTCGTTGGCTACACCTTCAAGCTCAGGCAGGCAAACGAACTGCCAGCTGTGTTCAGCCAGTTTGGCGGACTCTACATAGCCCAGACCCGTCCTTTCAACTACAATGTGATCACCACCGGCACTAACCCCGAGATCTGGTTTCCGCTGGGATTCATGGACCTTGCCGATGAATCCCATCCCACCTATGATTTCTCGAACCAGTATGACGATGACGGCGACGGCGTCTACGACGAAGACGGCGCTCCCGTCTCCGAGCAGGATTTCGTCTCTTTCTACTACGACTACTGCCCCTTTGGGACATTGGGACAGCGCGACCTCGGCGGTTCCCGCGGCAACAGCGAGCACATTCCTCTGGGCGTGCGCGTTCGCCAGATGTCCTACCAATGGAGCTATGACTATATCAAAAACCTGGTCTATGTGGAATTCAACATCACCAACATGAGCGAGCAAGACACACTGTTTGACTGCGCCATGGGTATCTACATGGACTGCGACTGCGGACCTCAGAGCATGGGCTCGGAAAAGGCCGCAGACGATAAATCCGGCTACGTGAAAGGAACCGGTTACGAATTTGCCTACACCTACGACGCCGACGGCGACGGTGGCCTGACCACCGGCAAGGTGGGGGCCCGTGTCTGCACGCCAGATCCGGAAGATTTGCAGTTTCACTGCTGGTATTGGAAAGTGGGCGACGGTCCCGACGACTCGGACCAGACTGACCTCGATTACGCGCCAGCCCGGACAGCCAACGAAAAGTACTGGCTGCTGACCGGCAGAAACCCCGCCGAGGACAAATACACTCCTCTGAGGCCGGAAGATCCTTCTGTGACTGAATACGAGCAGGTCGATGACAATGACACCCGCTTCCTGTTTTCGTTCTACGGCGACATGAAAGGCTACACCGCTGCCACCGAGGAATCCTGGAATCTCGCCCCCGGCCGCACCATGAAGATCGTGGTGGCAGTCTTCCCCGGCGACGACCAGGAAGACCTGAAAAAGTCCGCCCGCTGGGCCAAAGAAATCTACGGACAGGCCCAAACCCTTGTCAACGTCGTCCTGCCGGATACCTTCCCCCACTACGACCCTCCGGAACCCCCCGAAATTCCCAAGGTTTTCGCGGAACTTACAGATAACGGAAACGCCATCGACGTATATTGGGACAACCGCAGCGAATTCTCTTACGACACCAAGACAGTGAGTAGCGCCGTGATGGGCTGGCAATACCCTCCAGCTCCGCTGCCCGGCCTGGACAGCGATCCCAACGCCGTCGACTGGAGCGGGTATCCTCCCGCGTTCCAGGTACCGGCGCTGACCGATACCCTTGATTTCAATCCCAACGCCCTTGTAAATCCTTACACCGCGCACCGCCTCCGCCACGACTTCCAGGGATACACTCTCTGGGGCAGGAGCGGCAGCGGTTCACAGGAAGATTGGACCATGATGGAGCGCTGGGATAAAAAAGAAACCGCCCAGGACTATACCGACTACTCGGTAAACTTCGGTTCAAACTACTACTACAATTTTGGCGGTTACCTGGGAGTCGAAAAAGGCCTTCCCAACCTTAACGATTGGCCCAATACCGCTGAATACGGCGACTTCACGGTGTTGTCGGAAGACTACTACGCCTACAATGCCAACCCCGCCGGATGGTTTTACGGCTACCCGCTCTACAATCCCAACGTGGTTCAGACGGATGCCCAGAACGCAGCCGCGGACATTGCTGCCCTATATCCCCTGGACAGGGATACGATGAAACGGCTCCAGTCCAGGCTCTACAAGTATCCGGGCCTACGGGACGAGATCTACGACGAACTGGTCGACGACAAACTGATCCCCCTGGAAGGCCACGGTGGCCAGATCGCGCTTAACGCCGATGATCCCGCTACCGCGATCGCCGATCTCAGGCTGGAACGCCTCGCCCGGCGCTACTACAAGGGCACGATCCAATCACCTCAGAAAGGGATAGAATACTATGTCGCTGTCACTGCTTATGACCGCGGCATTCCTTCCAACGACTTGAACTTCCTGGAAACTGGACGCGACGCGGATGCCAACATGAAGGTCTTCTTCCCCGGCTCCAAGGCCCAGACCAACATGGACAACATCTACGTGGTCCCAAATCCTTACATCGGCCGCAGCAAATTCGACGGTCGCCGCGACAAAGACGAAAAGGGCGACAAGAGCCGCAGACTGTGGTTCGTAAACCTGCCTGAACGCTGCAAGATCCGGATCTACACCCTGGCCGGAGACCTGGTTGACGAGATCGACCACGAAGGCTCCTACATGGTGGATATCACCACTGTGTCGCAGGCCGCCGAAGTTGGCCTGGCCCCGGACGGCATGCACGATTGGGACCTGCTCTCCAAAAACAACCAGATCATCGCGCCCGGAGTCTATCTGTTCTCCGTGGAAAACAAAGCCAACAGCAAGATCAAAGTTGGCAAGTTCGTCATTATCAAATAGAGGAGGAACTGTGAAAAAGACAACCATCACCCTGATCGCCCTCATCCTGGTGCTCATTCCGGCTGTAAGCGGCGCCAAGCCCTTCGGAAAGACCGGCACAGCAGCCCTCCAATTCCTCAAATTTGGTGTGGACGCCCGGGCCATCGGCATGGGCGAGGCTTACACAGCGGTCACAGACGACATTTCCTCCGTATACTGGAATCCCGCCGGCCTGGCCCCCGCCTACAAAAATGAAGTATTCTTCTCCCATACCAACTGGCCTGCCAACATCTACCACGAGTTTGGCGCGGCTTCGTTTACCAACGGCGTTTCCACGGCCGCGGTCTACGGCTCCGTGCTGCACATGGATGATATCGACTTCATCGATGAAGAGACCTTCGGCCCCACCGGCGAGCAGTTTACCAACAGCAGCATCGCCATCGGCGTGGATTACGCGCAGCAGTTCACCCGCAAGTTCACTGCCGGCGTGGGCGTCAAGTACCTGCGGGAAAACCTTTATGAGTTCTCCGTGAATAGCTATTCCATCGACCTCGGCTCCATGTACAACACCGGCTGGAGAAACGTCAAGATCGGGATGGCCCTGCGCAATTTCGGACCGGACATCAGCTATCAGGTCGATGACGACGAAGACGGCAGCAACGACGAGGATCCTTTTGACCTCTTCGACAACGACGGTGACGGCATTCCCGACGAAGACGGCCCCGAGATAGAATCCAAGATACCCATGTGTTTCTCGCTGGGAATCTCCGGTGACATCATGCGCACCGACCTCACCCATCTGATCGCATCGCTTCAGTTGGACAACGTGATCGACCGCATGGAGACTTGGAACCTCGGCATGGAATACAAATTAGGCAACCTCGCCCTGCGCGGCGGCTACCAGATCAACTACGACACCAACGGCTTCAGCGCCGGTGTCGGTTATCAGGTGCCCACCCGCTATGCCATCGTCAACGTCGATTACGCCTATACCGACATGGGCCTGCTCAAAGAGAGCTTCCTGAAGAGCGCGCACCGCCTCTCACTGAAGATAAAATACTAAGAGACCTAATAAAACATTATGGAGGAAATAATGAAAAAACTCTTATTGGTCGCACTAACCCTCGGCCTGCTGCTGACCTTCGCTTTCGCGCAGGAAATGCAGTACACCGAAACCAGGAAACCGCTGGCGACGCCGCAGGGGATTCAACTTCCCCCGACCCGCACCGCGCCTTCCTATACCTTCACCAAACTGCCGACTTCCCTGATCGTGAACTACTACGATTACATGATCGGCAGCTACAACGGCCTGCCCCTGCGGGTGATCCCCCAGGCAGCCGGTGGTGGTTATTTCATGACCTACCACGGACGCCGCCAGGCCACTTCAACCCGCCGCGCCTTCTACGCCTACATCGATCCGGCCGGTAACGTCATAAACAACAACGAGATCACCAGCGTGCAGAACCACGAAGGTTACTCCACCCTCGCAATCGATCCCGTCTCCGGAAAGCCGATGTACGCCTGGCACGCCAATGCCGACACCGATGCCACCCTGGAAGTCCAGTTCACTTCGGACGCCTTCATTGCCGGTATCGCGGGCCTCTTCAACGACCTTCAGGTCACGGCGGACAGCCCCACCTCGATCACCCCTCCCGCCGGCAGCCCCACTTCGGACAACGAGTTCATCTGGCCGACCGCGCAGATCGGGCCCTCGCCCGTAGCCGGCAAAAGAAGGGTTTACCTGGTCAGCCGCAACTCCATCACCCACAACGCCGGTCCCTCCGAAAACCCCTACATCGCTTTCGCTGATTTCAACGGCGACGACATCGAGAATGGCGTTCCGCTCACCTGGAACCACGTCACCATCCCGGAAATGGATTCCTGGAACGTCGACCAGGTCGAATGGCGCCGTCCCTTCCACGCCATCGCTGCCGACGACGCCGGCAACCTCTACTATGCAGGTTACCACTTTGCCCAGGACATCGACAGCAACAGCATCAACGAAGCCGACATGGACGTCTTCAAATGCGCCAATTACGGTCAGGGAACCTGGTCACGCGTGAGCGAATTCAGCAACCTCGACATGTGGAATCCCCCGACCTCCGCTGCCGACTCCACAGGTTATTTCGGCGATCCGGACCAGGGTGACATCCCCTACGGCGACAATGGCGAGCTCTATTTCGGCATTGCCAACTCCTCCCACATCAACGCCGTGGTGGACAGCGACGGCAAAGTCCACGTCCTGGCGACCTGGGCCCTCAACGCCTACAACGGTTATTACTACCCTGCCATGCAGTTCATGAAAGAATTTGTCTTCGATCCCGCCAACGACAGCTACGAAATCCGCGACGTCTATCCTCAGCAGGATCCCACCGACACTTTCAACTCCACCTTCTGCCCCTGGGACATGGAAGCTCCCTGGGGTGTTGTGGATCAATTCGCCGGCGACGCCACCAGCGGCTACTATCCCGTGATCGCCAGCGACTGGCCTTTCCCGCACTGGGATGAATCCGCTCACACCGACGCCATGCTCTTCCACTACAACAACACCAAGATCTCCGAATCCAACGATCAAGACATGATGGTCGCCCTCTGGCAAAACTCCCAGCGCGCCCGTTGGTACAACTACTATTCCGATACGGATTACTCCGCCTATGCCAACACCCCCGAGATCTACATCTCCGTGTCTCCCAACAATGGCGCCCTCTGGAGCGAACCGATAGTCCTGAACAACGTGGAAACCTCACAACTCTCAGGCATCAAGCCCATGTGGGTCTATCCCGCGGACAAGGTGATCTATGTGAACACCAACAGCAACCAGGAGAAAGTCGGTAAAGTCGGCATCATGTTCTACAACGACTACACCTGGGGTTCCAACGCCATCAGCCCAGCCTACCATCCCACTGCGGACGGCGGCGACGTGATGTTCATGGAACTGCAGATCAACTTCCCCTTTGCCGGTGTGGCCAACGAAGACCCCGCCGTGCCCCAGGTCACCAACATGCTGCTGCAAAACTATCCGAACCCCTTCAACCCCGAGACCACCATCAGCTTCGACATGCCGCAATCCGGCAATGCCAACCTTTCCGTCTACAACGTGAAAGGCCAGCTGGTCAAGACTCTGGTCAACGGCAACGTGGGCTTCGGACGCCAGAACATCGTCTGGAATGGCACCGATTCCAACAATGCCCCCGTCACCAGCGGACTGTATTTCTATCGCCTTACCACCGGTAATGGCACCGAAACCCGCAAGATGATGTTGGTCAAATAAGCAATAACGCTAAAGCAAATAAAGCCCGGACTCAGGTCCGGGCTTTTCATTTGCTCACACCGGATAGGGTTGCCAGCTTGCCTTGCTTATCCTCCAGCCAGATCAGTGACGATGTTGCCGCCCAAGGCTCAACTTTGGAAAGACAAAATCAAGTTTCTTCAATTTCAGCTTGACAATTACCCCCTCCCGAGTATCATAAATTTTGGGTATCCGTTTTACTGGCTCAAGTCTTGCATTGGTCTCATAAGATACTAACCCAGAATGAGTTGTCCCAAACGGATACAACCGACTCAGAGAAGGAATGTCTGAACCGCGCTGTACAAAACTGGCGCGATGTATAACAAGAACCCAAAGATATGGAGAGAAAAATGAAACGTTTCCTATTGTTCTCACTAGTCCTGGCTTTGATACCGGCTTTTGTTTTCGCCGATATCCTACCCGCCGGGCCGCTGCAGCCGACTCTGGATTCGCAGCCAGGTCTGCCCCGGCAAGCCTTACGCAATCCGCCGTCCTACACCTTCACCAAACTGCCGACCTCGATCATCATCAACTACTACGACTACATGATCGGAGCCTACAACGGCATGCCCCTGCGCGTGATCCCTCAATCTGCCGGCGGCGGTTATTTCATGACCTATCACGGCCGGCGCCAGGCGACATCCACGCGCCGCCAGTTCTACACCTACATCGATGTCAACGGTAACATCGTGAACAACAACGAGATCACCAGCGTGCAAAACCACGAAGGTTTCGGCACCCTGGCGGTGGACCCCGTCGACGGAAAACCCCTCTACACCTGGCATTCCAACGCCGACGCCGATGCCAACAATGAAGTGGAGTTCACCTCCGACGCCTTCATCGCCGGCATCGCCGGGCTGTTCAACGACATCAGCCTGGCAGCCGACGCCCCCACCACGATCGTAACCCCCGGCGGCATTACCACCACCGACAACGAATTCATCTGGCCCACCATGGTCATCGGGCCCTCACCCGTTGCCAACAAACGCCGCGTCTACGTAGCCATGCGCAACTATGTGACCCACTCCAACGCGATTCCGGTCGAAAACGCCTACATCGCCTATGCGGACTTCAATGGCACGGATATCGAGAATGGCGTACCCATGGTCTGGAATCACGTTACCATCCCCGACCAGGATACCTGGAACGCAGACACCACCACGTCCAGGCGTCCTTCCGGGACCATCACCGCCGACAACGCAGGCAACCTCTATTTTGCAGGCCATCACAACACCTGGGACGCCGAATCCAACGGCATATCCGAACCCGACCTCGATGTCTGGATCTGCCCCAACTACGGACAGGGAACCTGGACCTATTTCAACGGCGACGGCAACATCCCCACCTGGAATCCCAACACCGCGCCCACTGACACTACCGGCTACTACACAGATCCCGACAACGGCGACATCCCCTACGGAGACGGTTCGATCTACTTTGCCCAGTCCAACAACGGGCACTACAACGTGATCATCGATTCCGACGGCAATATCCACGTCCCCGGCGTCTGGGCCCTCAACTCTTACAACGGCTATTACTACCCCGCCCTGCAGTTTGTGAAGGAATACGTGTTCAACGTCAACAGCCACACCTACACCATCCGAGACGTCTATCCGCAAAAACCTGCCGAAGACACCTTCAACGCCACCTTCACCCCCTGGGACGTCGAAGCTCCCTGGGGCGTCGAAGACGGCTGGAGCGGAGACGCCACCAATGGCTACTATCCCAACATCATCACCGGCTGGCCCTTCCCCCATTGGGACAGCGCCGCCCACACCGATGCCATGATGTTCCACTACAACGGCGTCCGCGTCTCCCAGCCCAACGACCAGGGCATGATGGTCTGCGTCTGGCAGGATTCCGAACGCGCCCGCATGTACAACTACTACTCCGATACCGATTATTCCGCCTTTGCCAACACCCCGGAAATCCTGATTTCGATCTCGCCCAACAGCGGCGGATACTGGAGCGAACCGATCAACCTCAACAATGTGGAAACTCCCCAGATGGCTGGCCTCAAACCGATGTACGTCTATCCCGCCGACTCGGTGATTTTCACCGGCGTCCAGGGCGAGAGCAACGTCGGTAAGATCGGCCTGATGTTCTACAATGATTACACTTGGGGTTCCAACGTGAACGCGCCGGCCTACCATCCCACCGCTGATGGCGGCGAAACGATGTTCATGGAACTGCAGATCGTCTTCCCGCAGCTCGCCTCCGACGATCCCGTGCTGGCACCGGCTCCGAAGATACTGCGTCAAAACTTCCCCAACCCCTTCAACCCCGAGACCACCATCAGCTTCGACCTGCCCCGCTCCGCGGCTGCCAACCTGTCCGTCTACAACACCAAGGGACAGTTGGTCAAGACCCTCGCCGACGGCGTCCTGGAGTTTGGCAGGCAGAGCTTTGTCTGGAACGGCACAGACAGCTTCGGCAATCCCGTCGCCAGCGGCCTCTATTTCTATCGCCTGACCACCGACGGCCAAAGCGAAAGCCGCAAAATGATGCTGCTCAAATAACGTACTATTGAATTGATACGACAAAGGGGTGACCATCCGGCCACCCCTTTTTTTGTGGAGGAAACAATCACTTCCGCAGCAGCAGCCACATGAAAAAGGGACAGCCCAAAGCCGCGGTCACCACTCCCACGGGAAGCTCGATCACGGCGATGTTTTTGGCGATCAGATCGCAGGCCAGCAGGAAGACTCCACCGGTGAGCAGTGAGTAGAGATATACCCTTTTCTGGCCGGAGGGCACAAAGAACCTGACGATATGCGGGATGATCAGCCCCACAAAGCCTATGATGCCGGCGTAGGCGACCGTGATACCGATCAGCACGGAGGTCGCGGCGAAAACACGCTTGCGCAGGCGCGGAACGTCGATCCCCACGCTGCCCGCGTAGAAATCCCCCCCGCTCATTATGTCCAGGGCGTTGGATTTGAAGTAGAGCCAGGCCAAAATTAACGCGGAAACCGCTGCCAAAACCAGAAAAAACCTCCACTCCCCCACCGTGAAGACGTGCCCCAGATTTCCCATCAGGGTGCCCAGGATGATCATCGTGTCCTTTTGAAACAGATACATGATCAGCGATATTCCCGCCGAGAAAAACATTCCCGCCACCACTCCCGCGATCAGCAGGCGGCTGCGGTCAAAACTGCCCTGGCGCCGCGCCAGAACCCAGACCACGGCCAGGGTGATCCCTGCGCCCAGAAACCCTCCCACTGGCATCAACAACGTAAGCCCCAGCACTCCGAAGAGTATGGAACCAAAGGCCGAACCGGAGGAAATTCCCAAAATGTAAGGCTCCGCCAGCGGATTGGCCAGCATGAGCTGATAGACCGAACCGATCCCCGCCAGGGCCATGCCGGTGAACAGCGTCAAGACCAGTCTTGGCAGCCGCACATTGATGATGATGTTGCCGTCCGCCCCGCCGCTGTAGAGATAGGCGGCGGCCACTCCGGCCCAGGTCAGGGCCAGCAGCAGGGGAAAGATATGCTTTTTGCTCACGGCGAAACCTGGCCGGCGAGCAGTTCCTGCAACCGGCGCATGCCCATCAGCGCTCTTGGCGTGGCCCGCTGCAGCCAATCCGGGTCTATGTCTTTTTCAAAGTGGACCCTGCCGTTTCTGATCGCCGGGATGTCCTGCCAGCCTTTGCGGGCCAGAATGTTTTCCAGGCTGTCCTGCGAGTAACAGATCATGATGTCCGGCCTGGCGGCGATCACGTCCTCCGGGTCGATCCGGCAGTAATCGCGCTCAAGGGTGTCGAAAACGTTGTCGCCCCCCGCCGTTTCGATCAAGTCGCCCACGTAGGAAGCGTCCGCAACGCTCATCAGCGGGTCGCGGTAGATCTCCAGATAAACTTTCGGCCGCGCCTTTCCCGCCGTCTGGGCCAGTATCTCGTCCACTCCGGCGCTGAGGCTGTCCGCCAGCGCTCTCGCCGCCGCTTCCCTACCAATCAGTTCGCCCACACGCATTACCGCGGCCGCTATTTCCGACACCGATTTTGGATAGACCTGCTCCACTTTCAATCCCAGCTTCGCCAGTTCTGCCGCCAGAGCTTCCTGCTCCAACGCCGAACTGAAGATCAGATCGGGCTTCAGGCCCAATATCGCTTCTTTGTCCACAGCGCCAAAGTTGCCCACTTTGGGGATGTCGGCCAGGCTGGGAGGATAGTCGCATTCCCTGGTCAGGCCTACGATCTGCCCCTCCGCGCCCAAAGCCGCGACGATCTCCGCCACTTCCGGCGATAGCACCACAATCCTGTTTCCCGGGTTTTGTTCTGCGGCCTTACTACAGGCGATCAACAGCGTCATGACAGCGATGCCGCAAGCCAGCATCAAAATCCTCTGTTTCAATTCATTTCCTCAGAGCGGCCGCACCAGCCGCCGCGTTGTCTTTATCAAATTCACTGGCCCCGCGGCAGCCTTTCTGTCAATTGCTTTTTGCCGCGTCCACCCGGCGGCTTACAAAGCGCAAATCGCGTCGACGAGGTAATGCCCTTCTGATGCTGTCGGTCACATCCCCAAACCCATTGCCAGACCGTTTGCCCACGCTGGATTCGCCCAAGACAGCCCCAATGTTGTTGGGAGTGTATTGGGCGAGTATGCCCCCGGTTTGGCAAGAGGTCATAGCCGGTCACCCGGCCTGGCCCCATAATCCTGCTTGACAGATTTACCCTCTGGATAAACCTCCCATTATCGGAAATCTGAGGAGCGCGGACATGGCAGCATCACCCACCGGCAAAGGCATTGGCCAGCGCCAAAGCGGCGTGCAGCTCGCCCGCAACCAAGCATTCAACCTTTTTAGAGGAGCGAATTTTGCGTAGAACAATATGCGTGCCCTATTCCGGGGATCTGATCGAAACAGCGTTGCGGGAAGTCGCGGACCCCTGCATCTTTGTCTTTCCCACCAAGATCTCGGCCGCCAAAGCGCGCCAGAGATGGTTGGCAAACTGGCACCTGGAAGATTGTGAATTTTTCTCCATGGAAGAGCTGAAGCAAAACCTGCTGCTCCCGCCAGGAACGGTTGTGCGAGACGACGCCCGCCTGCTCTGCCTCTATCAGGCCCTGAACGAGGCGGACCGGGATTACTTTCACATCAACAGCTATTTCGATACCGTTGACTGGGGTAACCACTTTTTCCAGCTCTGCGAGGAGCTTTGCGATGAGCTGATCGAGATTGGCGAACTGCGCGATCCCTCCGGCAGGGTGGATCTGAACCTGATGAGCTGGCAGGATGAGTATCTGGACAAGATTTTGGCGGTGCACGCCCGCTACCGCGATCTGCTCGGCAGCCAGGGACTCACCGACCCGATCTTTTACGTGCGCCCGGAAAGCGTTCGCAATCCCTATGGCGGCAGCCGCTTCGTGTTTGTGAACCAATACTACTACAGCAAGCTGGAAAAGGCTCTGCTGCAGATTTTGGAAGATGCCGGCAGCGAGTTGGTGGTCATCTCCCAGGCGACCTGCACTGAGATCGATGCCATCCGCCTGCCCGTCCCCACGCTGAGGCTGGACAAACTGGAACAGGACGATGTCCGGACGGCCCAGATCGAGGTGGTGGAATGCGAAAACGCGGAACAGACAGTGCTGCATTTTCTGGCCAACCACTCGCTTCAGCCCGTACCGGAAGGGTCGGTGATCGTGGATGCCCGCTTCGCCCAAGCGCCCTACCGCGAGTGGTTCGATCCCGCCAGATTCCAGATTGGCAGTTCCGTCAGTCTGGTCAACAGCGGCCTCTACTGGTTTCTGCAAACCCTGCACAAACATCTTGAAGCCCTCGGCGTCACCCTGGAGGGACGGTTTCTGCCCCTCAGGATGGTGCTGGACGCCTGTTCCAACGAGGTTTTCCTGCGCTACTACCAACCCGCGTGGCAAGTGGAGGAACGCCAGGCCCTGCGCTCCGAACTCCGCTTCCTGCTGGACCGGGACATCCTCTATGTGGATACCCGTCTGGACTTGCTGTCCCGCTTTCCCCGCCATGGCGACTTTCCGTTCCTGCGCAGCCTGCTGCAGCAGCATTTCGCGCTGCTTGGCCACCTCGCCGAAGTTCGCGGCCCCCAGGGGTTGGTGGACCTGATCGACGCCGAGGGCGGCCTGCGGATCCAGGCCATCTGCGGCGCGGACGAGCTTGCCTATAGCAATATCCTGGAACAGTTTTACGAACGGCTGGCCAATTTTGCCAGCCTGGAGAGCCTGGGCGCGGTGGCTTCCTGGCAAGGCCTTTTCGGGAGAGAGGGCGTGGAACTGGCAGCCAGTGTCCTGCGCTTGTTTTTGGAATCCCTGGCCAGCGCCCGCCTCCGTTTTGCCCGGACCGGCAGCGCCGAGCCCGCTTGGGAGATCAGCAACCTGCTGGACCTGCGCAATCTGAGCTACGGCAGGGTGGTATTCTTCCACGCCATCGAGGGCGAAATCCCCAGCAATCCCAGCCCGGCCTGGCTGTTCAACGAAGCGCAGCGCGCCAGGCTCGGCCTGAAGAGCTATTCCGAACTCCGCGAACGCGAACGCTACTACTTTTTCCGGCTGATCCTGAACTCACGCGAGACGGTGATCTACACCTATCGCAACCAGGAGAAAGACATCGAACCGGGCAGTTTCGTGACCGAACTGCAGCATGAAGCAAGCCGGCGTGGTTTGAAGGAAGATGTCTTCTTCAACAATCAGGCGGCTCCCCTCAACTCGACCTATTTCAAGGGCCGAAACGTCGCCTACGGCAAAATGCTCCCCACCCTGCCCGGTTTGCTGGACTCCACCTTCTGCTGGGTGGAAAAGGTAGATCAGGACAGCTTTTTTGCGCTGCCTCCCGATCCCGGGCGGGATTTCGGAGCGGACCGCGCCGTGAAGGCGTCCTTTTCCAGCCTGTCCTGGCTCACGCGCAACAGCTTTGTGTGGTATCTGGAATACCTGCGCAGGCTGAGGGAAACGGAACTGCGGCCCCAGGAGACCGTCACCCGCAAGCTGTTTGGCACCATCATGCACGATTTCCTCGCCCGCGTCTTGCGCAAGCTGGAAGCCGAACAGCAAGATCTGGCAGGGCTGGAGCGGATTTTCGACGCCGGGGAAGAGCTTTCCGCCACGCTTCAAAGCCTGCTCACGGACCCGCTTTCGCTCTACCTTTACAAACTGCCGCAAAACTACAATCAGCGCTTTCTGCAGGGGATAATCTCCGATAGCGTGGTGGGCTCGATCCAAAAGTTCTATGCCAATTTCCTGAGGCCGATGCTGGCGGGCGACAGCTTCCGCCTGATCCCGGAGGAGGAGTATGCGGACAGCTCCGCCCTCGCCCGGGAGTTGGTAACACTGGAGCAGTCTGGCCAGATATACAGGCTGCTGCTGAATGGCAGGGCCGACCTGCGCATTGAGACGCCCGGACGCGACTTCATCGTGGATTTCAAGACCGGCTCGTTCGACGATGACCAACTCATCTTTTACGAGTGGCTCTATTACCTGCTGGATCCGGATTACGACGGGAAGCCGCTCAGTTCGTTGTTCTGGCTTATCTTTGACCAGCGCCGGGACGGTAAATCCCCCACCCCGGAAGCGCGGGACAAGCTGCTTGGCAAGGTCAGTGCGGCCTTCACCGCCTGCCTGGAAACAGGCTTCACCCTTGGCCGGTCGGCCGCCGACCGCGCCGAACTGGCCCAAATCACACGGGCCGACCTCTACCGCGTTCAACCCGGAGGCGACAAATGAACCCGTTCCAAAACAAGATATATACCGCCAGCGCCGGTACCGGCAAGACCTACAAGCTGTCCATGGAATACCTGAACATAGTGCTGAACTACTACCAAAACCCGGAAGTGGAAGGATTCCAATTGGACAACATTCTGGTGCTGACCTTCACCCGTAAAGCCACGGCGGAAATCCGCGAACGCATCGAAACACACCTGAAGCTACTCTGCTCCACGGATCCAGACAAAAGCAAGGATAAACAGGCCATACTGGACAGCCTCAAGCAATTGAACCAAGGCCGCGACCCGGACAAGGACTGGGGGAAAAAGCTGGAAAGCGCGCTGCGGACGATCTCCTCCGACCGTCGCCAGTTGCAGGTGATGACCATCGACGCCTATATCAACGGCATCTTCCGCAACATCGTGCGTCCCCTGCGCAGTATCGATAAATTCGACATCGACCTCGCGGCCGTGGAAAAGCGGCTGCCCTATCTGCTAAAGCACATGATGGGCGAAGAGTTTGAAGCCAAGTTGAATAGTCTGCTGCGCCGCAAAGTCCGCCCCTCCCTGGATGAATACCGCAACCTCATCGTTTCCATGATCAAGGAACGCTGGCTCTACTACCAGATCTGCAAGGACAAACACTCCGAGGCCATCGACCCCGGCCAGTTGCGCTATCAGCGCAAGCATCAGAGCCCGGCGGAAACAGCCTGCCGCAAAGAAGAGTTCGATGCCGCCCTGGCTGAATTCCTGAATCTGCTGATGGCGGCCTTGCCCCAAGCGGTCCCGGAAACCCTGTTCATCACGGAGTTTCGCAAACTGCTGGCACCCTTTCCGGAGGATTTTCACGGCTTGCTGGACCGCCTCACCGGGCTCTGCTCACAGCCGGAGGGAGCTTATCAACTGTTTGGCATCCTGCAAAAAAAGAGCCTCCTCGACGGCAATAAGTTCAAAAAGAAAGAACAGGCCGAGGCCAAAGCTGCACTTATTACCTGCCAGGAGGGCCTGCGCCGGACCCTCGCCAATTACCTCGTCCACAGCCTGCTGCTGGTGGAGCAGGAAGAGATCATCGAGGTCTGGGAGGCGGTGCTGGCGGAATACGACAAGCTGATCTACCTCTACAAAAACATGACCTACGACGATGTTTCCTGGTTCACCCTGGAAGCCTTGTTCAGCGACGATCCTCCCCGTTTTGACCTCTCCCGGGAAAACGTGGCGACCGAGTTTTACCAGTTCCTTTCCCACCGCAGCCGCTTTATCCTGATCGATGAGTTTCAGGATACCTCGCTGATGCAATTCGCCATCCTGAAGCCGATCATCGAGGAAGTGACGGCCGGCCAGGGCACCAAGGACTTCGGCGGGGTGATCGTGGTGGGCGATGACAAGCAGTCCATCTTCAGCTGGCGGGGCGGCGAACGCAAGCTGCTCCAAAACCTGGGGGCGATCTTTCCCAACCTTGCCGGCGTGAAGCCGGAAAACCTCAAGGTATCCTATCGGAGCAGCCCGGCCATGGTGGAATTCGTCAATTCAGTGTTCGGCCATCCCACCCTCGGGGTCCTCACCGAGGGAGAGGACAAGGGCTGGAAATACGAACCGATCAGCAGTTCGCTGGATGGCGTCAAGCCCGAAGAATATCCGGTGACCGTCCTCGAGTTCAAGACCGCGGCCTACAGTTACACTGATCCGGACAACAGCCTGCGGCAGGTTTATCAGGACTTTGTGAAGAAGTCGCTTCTGCCCGTATGGAAGGAATACGATAGACAACTAAGCGAGCCAGGGAAAGCTGGCGAGATCGCCGTGCTTGGCCGCAAAGGCAAGGAATTGGACGAGTTGCAACAGATCATGGACGCCTGCGGCATCACCAGCATTTATCAACCTTCCAGCCTGTTGCCAGACCATCCTTTGATCTCGCCCCTGATCGCCTGGCTGCGCTGGCTGGCCTTCCGCGATCCGCTTGATTTCCTGCAGGTGCTGCGTTCCGACCTCATCCTGCTGCTGGCTGCACCCTTCAAAGCAGTGGCCGACGCCCTCGCCGCCGATCCGCAAGGAGTGCCAGACCTGGCTTTTTGCCCCCTCGCGGATAGCCTTTACCGCCAGGCCGGGGCTGGCCTGTACACCCCTTCCCAAGCCTGCCGCCGCTTGCTGGACCTCTGCCTGACGGAACGCGATACCGGCGAACGCGACGCCCGCAACCTGCAGGCTTTCCTGGATCTGATCGCGAATTTTGAGCTGGACAGGGCTGAAAGGGACAAATCCATCCCCGCCTTTTTGGATTGGCTGGAAGACAACCGCCAGCAGGAATTCATGAAACAGGTCTCCGTGGAAGGCAAGGGCCGCGTACAACTGCTCACCATCCACAAATCCAAGGGGTTGCAGTTCGATAAAGTGTTTGTGTTCTACAACCTCAGCGGCCAATCCGGCAACGATTACGGCAGCCTGAAGTGCCTTGCGGAATACGCCGGGGCGGATTTCCAATCCCTGAAAGATTTCGCGCTGACCTTCCACTATCCTGACCTGTTGAAATTCTCGGATTACAGCAACCTGGTCGAAACCGAAGCCATCCGCGAGTTGATGGAAGAGTTGAACACCCTCTATGTTGCTTTCACCCGGGCCAAAACTGAGCTCCATGTCTGCTTTGCCTACCGGGGCAGCAAAACCTGGGAGGATCATATCGCGGTTAAACCCGGGGAAATCGGCCAGTTGCCAACCCTGGTCTGCGACGCCGCCCTTGCCTTTTTCAAGGAAAAGGGTGTGGAACCCGCAGACGGCAGATATGTCTACACCACAGGCCTGGCCACGGCAGACAGGAAAGACGAAGACAAGCTCAAGCAGGAGGGGATCACCGCGGATAACCTCGCCGCCGCCTTGCCTCCGCTGGCTACCGATCCCTTCGCCGGCTGCGAGCCCAATCCCGACGATCATCAGCAAAACTGGAAGAAGGCCTGGCTCGAAGACCGCTACAACCTGAAAGGCAACCTGATCCATTACTACCTCAGTTTCTTGAAGCGCGACCGCGAGGAGGAGCACGTCCAGGCCGCCCGCCAAACCCTGGCCGCCTACGGATCGATACTTTCACAGCCGGAGATTCTGGACCTCATAAACAACGCCAAAACCCGGCTAAGCAAGTACCCGCAGCTCTTTGACCCCCATTACGACAAGGTGTTCACAGAATTCACTCTCTGGTGGAACGGCCGGGAATTGCGCATCGACCGCCTGATGCTGGATACCGCCAACAGAAAAGCCCTGATCCTGGACTACAAAAGCGGTTCCACCCGCGAGCAGAGCCAGTTGGAAACCTACGTCAACGCGGTTAAAAGCCTGGAGGAGATTGCCCGGCAAGGTTACACGGTCACGGCGGAGTTCATAGCGATTTAAGCGTTATATATCCGGCTTCCGGGCTTAGTCGCCGATCAAAGAAGCTATCTGGCTCTGCCGGAAGAGGTTAAGTCTCGGTAATGCCGTGGGCTTTGCACCCTGACAAAATGGCTACTTCAGCCGGAGGACTTTGCCGACCGCTGCTCCGGATTTGAGGTAGTAGACACCGCTGCCAGCGCTTTGACCCTGAAGCGTGAGCCCATCCCAGCGGCAGTTGCCGGCAGGGTCGACCTCCAAACTGCGGACCAACTGCCCCTTGAGGTTGTAAACCCGGACTGTTTCGCCGGATTTGCAGCCAGAGACGGATACGCCTTCCCTGAAGGGATTGGGAGAGCAGAGTAGCGCCGGAACGCCTGCCACTGGGTCGGAAACCGGGGTGGCGGGATCGAAGCAGGCCACGAAGGCGTTTTGGTTGCTGACATCGCCGCTGTCGATCACATGGCCGCCGATCTGGCAGAGTCCGAAATGCCAGCCGCTGACGGCCAGCTTGCCGTTGGGCAGGATCTTGACCGCGAAAGGCACCTCGCTGTTGGCGCCGCCGGTTACGGTAAGTTGGGGATTGGCGGCAGGGCCCCAGCCCATGATCAGGTCGCTTTCGCCGTTACTGCCATAGGTTTGGGCATAAAAATCCGCGTCGCCCTCAAAGGTCCCCACGAAGGCTGGGTAGGCCTCGTAATCGCAATCGCGGCCCTTGTCGGACAGCGCTCCGCCGTGGAAACCGGCGTAATCCCAAAGACCCGTTTCCGCGTCGAACCGGGCCCAATAGAAGTCGTCCGTTCCATCGATCGAATTGAAGGGATAGGGACCGATGGAGCCCGCGCCGACCACGCGGCCGCAGACCATTCCTTTCTGGCTGGGGCCAGCGTCGGGCTGCACGGAAATGCTGATCACCATGGCGTTGTCGCTGGGCGCCAGCCACAGTTCTGTCCCATCCGCCGCGTATTTGGCGGCATACATGCCCGGGGTCGGCAACGTGAAGGGGCCAAATTCCGCGCCGACGGGCGCCACGCCTGTCACATAGGCTGCTCCGGAGTTGTCGCAGGCAACCTTGTAGCCGTAATCCACACCCGCGGAGCCGGCTCTTTTGGCCCAGCGAAAATTGCCGGCGGAATCCCAGGCGGCCACATAGACATCGCTGCCGCCGGCGCTGGTGATGGTGGCGGAGGGGGAAAACTTGATGCTGCCGGCAAACCATCCAGCCACATAAACCTGCCCGGAGGCGTTGACAGCCAGGCCGTGGCCCATGTCGTTCCATGCCCCGCCAAAACTTTGCAGCCAGACCAGGTTTCCCTGGGGATCGAGTTTGAGCACATAGCCGTCCCAGAGCCCGTTGGATATCCTGCTTTGGCCCTGGCAGTGAAAGATGTCGGAGAAATACCCGGCGACATAGCAATTGCCGGCGGCATCGGCGTCCACGCCCAGGGCGCAGTCTTCATCCGGCGAGCCGAAGGTCCGCGCCCAAATCAGCTCACCCTCGGGGCTGTATTTGGCCACAAAACTGTCGATCAAGCCCAGGGCTGGATAGGATTGGCCGTTGATTTGCAGGGTGTCGGAAAACTCGCCGGCCACGAAGATATTGGACTCCAGATCGCAGGCGACGTCCCAGCCGCGTTCAAGCTGGCTGCCGCCGATGGTGTGGGCCCAGTCCCAGGCTCCTGCGAGCATTCCGCCGGAGACTAACAGACTAAGGCAGATCAGGTATTTCATGGGTTCCTCGCTGGAGTTGCTAAGCTTATAGGCGAAAGGAGGGAAAAGATGAAAGATCGATCAAAACAGAGGGACAGAGGGGCGGAGGGAAGTAGCACATTGGGCTGAAATCTGCGGCAAGCAATGTTGCGTCCCCAACAATTATTAAGATCCGCGTCAACTGTGTTCCAGTTCAAGTTGAGACCAAACAAAAAACCCCGCGGAGCGGCGGGGTTTATAATGACCCGGTTAAGCTTATTCTTCCGGGAGCCAGGCATCCAAAACGGTGGGGCGATTGTCCGGGGTGGGATCGTCGATGGAGTAGCTCGCTCCGCCGATGTTGTAGTTTACCTTGATCCCTTCCCTGCCAAACTCTGGAGTGGAGGTGGCGGTGATGGTGCCGTCCTCGCCAAAGCTGAATTTGAATTCCTTGGTGTCGACCTCGGAGGATTGAAAGAGCTCGCTGATGTCGATCGGATAGGCGCCAAACTCGTCATTAGCCTGGTAGTCCTTAGCGGCCTTGGTGATTTTGGCGAAAGTCGGCAGGATCTGCTCGAAGGTAGCCTGCGTCTTGGCCAGTTCGGCTTTTTCGATCTTCATCTGGCGAAGGCCAAAGAAGAAAATGAACACGATCCCAGCCAGCAGCAAAAGCAGGATCATCTCCACCAATCCCATCCGGCGGGGCAATTCCAGGCCCGTATCGCTGGCATGAGCGGCCGGCGCGGCATTCACAACGTTGTCGGTTTGAGTTTTCTTTTTATCCGGTACATCGGGCATTTGAACCTCCAGGGTACAATTCTTTTTTTTCAGGTTTTCTGGGTGGGTGATTTTTGTCAAAGCATTTGTTAGGGTCCCCAGAAGCGGAAGGACCTCAAAAGCATGACTTCATGGGTAAACTTGTCGTTGGCGTGCTCGTATTTTAGGGTGTAGGTGACGCGGAATTGCTCCGGCAGAAAGAGGCGCAGGGAAGTGTCGTGGGAAACGTTGATGCGAGTCTGGTTTTCGAGGTCCGTGGCTTCCTGAAGGGTGACCTTGTAATCCAGATAGAGTTTACGGCCCAGGTATTTGCTGGCGGACACGGAGAGATTGTTCAGCAAAATTGAAGAACTGAAGCGGGCGACATCGCCCATGAACTGGTTCATGCCCGTATAACCGGCCAGTTGATTGGGGTCGCTGGTGTATTCGGTGAACAGGTTTTGGATGAAACCGGCGTTGATGCTGACGTCATCGAGCTTGAGCGCGCGGCGCACGAAGTTTTCCAAAGGCATCAGGACAGGCGCGATCAGCGAAGTGTTCAAATTGTCGGAGATCAGGTTCAGCGCTTCATCGCGCAGGACGTTCTGTTCGGAACCGTCCGCCAGTTTTCCTGCGGTCGATTTGTAGCTGAGGCGGGAAAGGATGTTTTGGATCGTAAGGTCGGCCGGATTATCGCTCTGCAATGAGATGGAGATGCGGCTGAAGATCGGTTTCGTGTTGTCCGGATCGGTGGTGATGTTCAGGGTCACGACGGTTCCGTCTTCGGCCCTGCGGAAAAACGTCCCGCTGATGTCCAGCAGGTCCTGGGATTCCATGATGTTGATGGACAGCTCATCGGCCTGGAACACGGTGCCAAAGAAATCGATGGTTCCCTGCTCGGAATAGAAGCTGGCCTCGGCTGCTTTCCAAGCCTGGCCGTCGTAGACTATGCGCAGATAGCCGTCGGGCTGGATGCTCAGATTGGCGGGGTAGGTGGTGTAACGGATGTTGTCCCTGAAACGGATCATCGCGTCCAGCTTGAAAGGCAGGGGCGGCGGCGCGGTGGGGGTTTCGTCCTTGCCAAACACAGAGCCGAAGCTGTAGATCAGGTTGAGCAGGTTGTCCGTGTTGGGCGGATACACGGCTTCGGCGTCGTAGACCAGGGCTTCCGCCTTGATGTCCATGTCGTCGAAAGGCCCTTTGACCGTGGCCCAGGGAGAGTTTTGGCCCCGAAGGACCACGTTGCTGGAGGAGCGGGGCTCGGTGAACATGGGGATATTGACCCGGATCCCGGGTTCGTCGATCTTGAGGCGGAAGGTGCCGAGGTCCAGAAAGCCAATGCCGAAATGGGAGCCGGGGTCATCCTCAAAATCGTTTTCGATGATCAGCTTTCCCTTGCCCATGCTGCAGGTGGCGTTGGTAAGTTCCAGCCGGTTGGCGTTGAACACGGCGCTGATGTCGATGTTTCGGATCTGCTCAGGCTGATCCTTGAGGGCGATCATCCCCTTTTCCAGCCTGAGGTTTCCGGATTCGACGAAAAACTGGTCGTCCTGGGTGCGCACGCTGAACTGCAGGCTGGATTGCCCCTCCGCCGCCGTGATGTAATCCACTGTGGTGTCCAGCCATTCGAAGAAGTAACCTTCCACATCCGCCTGCAGGGAGTGGCTGCCCTCATAAAAGCTCTGGGTGAGCAGATTGTAATCCAGCGCGCCCGAACAGGCAACGCTGGCATACTGCGAAGCGCTGACGGAAAGGGTGTCCACCGTCAGCAACTGGGGAGTTTGAGTGATCCGGACCACAATGTTTTCCAGGTCGGTCATGCCGGGAATTGAGATCAGAGGCGAACTGAGATCGGTGTCAAAGCTGATCTGGCGGTTGTTGCCGGCCAAATCCGCGATCGCGAGGCCGACAACCCCGGAAACCTTTCCCTCGGCCGGAGGCGAGACCACCACATCGGACACCGCGAGGTCGGATAGCCGCAGCTGGGCTGCCATGTCCACGGTCTGCCCGATCGAGCCCCGGCCGCTCAGGTCCAGTAGCTGGCGGTAGGGATTGTTGACGCTGGCAGTGATGGCGACATCTTCCGGATAGCCATCCAGGCTCAGCGTGCCCACCAATGGCCGCAGGCCGGGCAGGTCGACCTGGCCCACAGAGAGGTCCGCCCTGATCCGGCGGGTGGAATCCAGATTGTAAGAGGAGGCCAGGTTTAGCCGGGTAAACTCGGGGATCTGCAGTTCCGGATAGTAGCGCGTGACACTATCGCTGTCAAGACCCAGGATCGCGAGGTCAAAAGCCAGTTCCTGCGGCAGATCAGCCAAGTCGACCCTGCCGCTCAGAAAGATCTGGTCGTTAAGCTGGAGGGAGTGCAGCGTCAGATCGCTGCGGTCGATGGCGGCCACCAGGTCCAGGGCGATGTCCTGCCCGTTGAGGCTGGCGTCCCTGGTCTTCAGCGAGGCGAACCCCTGACCCTTAACCAGATCATAGGTGCCGGCCAGATCCAGGTCCGCGTCCACATTCAGCCCGCTGTTCAGTTTCAGGCCCAGATCGCTGCTGGCCACTATCCTGTCGCCGTTCATATAGGCTTTGATCTGGCCGCCCAGGACGGGAGTGAGCCGGTTTACGAACTCTTGGGGATAGAAATCCGCCAGGGCAAGCGGGGCGAGGTTGGCGTCCAAAACCAGGACCCGGTCCAACAGGTCGCCGGCCAGGCTGATTTGGGTGCCAGCGGAATCGGTTAGTTCAAGGTCAACATAGTAATTGCCAACCTTGCCCTGGGTGGCGGGAAACAGATTCAGATAGCCGCTGACACCCTCGAAACTGATCTTTTCCCGGGCAACGCTGAGATCAGTTATCAGCGCTTTCACTTCCGGCAATTTCTCGTAGAGGGTCACTTCCAGTTCCAGGTCGGAACGGAGTTTCAGCTCTGAAAAAGCGTTGCTTACGGGTTCGGTTTCCAGTGTGGCCAACAGCTTGCGATATTTGGTGTCGAACGCTCCGGCCAGGCGCACTGAGGTGTTTTGCCAGACCGCGCTTTGCAGAATGAAGGCAAATTCTTCGTCGGCATAGTTGCCCTCCAGGGCGACATCGGTCACGGTCTGCCCGCTAAAAGAGAGAAGGGGCGAAGCGAGGATGAGGTTGGCTACCGGTTCTTTCGGGCTGCCCGAGGCGTCCAGAGTGACATCTACCAGGCCGGAAAACTCAGGCCCCAGCATACCCAGGTCAAGCTGCATGGCCAGATTCGAGGGTTCGATGTTCAGCCTACGCTGCAGGCCGCTGAGGGCAATATTGCCGGCGATCGAGCTGCTGCCGACGCTGCTTTGGGAAATGTCGGCGACCAGCTTGTCCCCGTCCGAACTCACCGAAAGATAGGGGATTCGCACCGGGTATTGGGAAAGCAGCAAAGCTCGGGTGTCCCACAGGATCGCCTTTCCTTCCAGTTTGAGGCGGGAACCCTTGACCGGTTGGGAGGCGTCTAAAACCAGGTTCATCTCGGTGCTGGCATCCTGGATCTGGGGATGGCTGACCTTTAGCGGGGTGTAGTTGCTCAGTTCGGCGTGGCCAGAAACCAGGCGGCCTTTCTCCAGAACGGCATTGGCGCTCAGGATCCCCTTGGAATGAGTGTTTGCGGAAAGGCTCAGCTTGGATTTACCAGTCGAGTTGACTACCCTGAGGTTTACCCCGGATAGGCTTTCCGCCAGCTCCAGATCGCCGATTTCGGTTAGTTTCAGGGGCAGATTCACATCGGCGCGCACTTTGGAATCCGTGATCCGCAGGTCATTGAACCAGGGGGTAAGGTCCGGTAGTTCAAACTTCTTTTTCGGTTTGGGCGGCTCGGGAGTTTTGGTGTAGGCGAAACGCAAGTCCGCCTGATAGATCTCTGTCTGGTTCAGGATGTTGCGGATCTTGAAACCGGAAAAGATGAACCTGAGCAGATTGAAGCGGACCCGGGCGCTGTTGACATCGAAATTCAGGGATCCGTCCTGAGCCCGGAAACTGATTTTGGTGGCGTAGACCTGCTGGTCGCTGATATGGAATCCGCCGATCTGAAACTTGCCTTTCAGCGCTTTGCCCGCTTCGCGTTCCACGATCCCTTTCACCACGTCCTGCAGATCCAGCGTATACCACGCCAGGAAAAACAGGGTGTTGATGAGCAATAGGACCAGGATGAAAGCGAGGAATTTGCGCGGGCGTTTCATGGCTTCAGGTCAGTTTGCCTTCTTTGAGTTCGTAGATTTGATCGCTCTGAGCGGCCAGTTCGCGGTCATGCGTCACTATCACGAAGGTCTGGCCCAGATCGCGGTTGAGCTTGTGAAACAGCGCCCACACCTCCTGGCTGTGCTGGGGGTCGAGGTTGCCCGTGGGTTCGTCCGCCAGAATGATCTTGGGCTGGTTGATCAGGGCCCGGGCCAGCGCCAGGCGTTGCTGCTCCCCCCCGCTTAGCTGGCTGGGATAGTGGCCGGCCCGCTCGCCGATCCTCAGCAGGTCCAGCAGTTCTTCCGCCCGGGCATAGGCTTCGACCTTTTTCCGCCCGGCGATCAGCATCGGCAGGGCGGCATTTTCCCGGGCGTTGAGGTCTTCCACCAGGTAGTGGAATTGAAACACGAAACCGATGTCCCGGTTGCGGATCAGATGGGCCTGGGGCAGGCGGGAGGACACTTCGGCGTCCAATATGCGCACCTGGCCAGAATCGGGATCATCCAACAGGCCAAGGATATGCAACAGCGTGCTTTTTCCGCAGCCGGACTTGCCCGTGATGCAGACCAGGTCTCCCATCTTCACTTCCAGATTGGCATCCTTGAGCACTTCAATGGTCTGCCCTTTGTCGGCAAACGATTTATGAAGGTTGATTCCGGCGACGCAGATCATGAATTCACTCCTCAGGGATTGCGTAGCAGCTCGATGATTTGCATCCTGTCGATCCTGCGCAGGGGGAACCGGATGCAGAGGATCACCAGGGCCGCCGCCACCAGAAAGATCACCAGTTGGTTGAGCGGAGACACATACAGGGTTAGTTTGTCGATGAAATACACATCGCCCTTGAGGCTGTAGAAATTCTGTTTTACGGCCAGCCAGGACAGCAGCAGGCCAAACAGCTGGCCCAGCACGATCGAGGCCAGGCAGACGGTGGCCATTTGATAGTTGAGGATGTGCTTGATGATCCTGGCACTGGCGCCGAGGGTTTTCATCACGGCGATCTCGTTCTTGCGGTCGTAGATCAGGGTGCTGACGGCGCTGATCACATTGATGCCGGCGATCAGGACCAGAAAGCTGAAGATGATGAAGATCAGCCATTTTTGCATCTTCACGATGTCCAACAGGCCGGTATTCACCACCGGAAACGCGCTCAGGTCCGGGCTTATCAACCGGTCGAACTTCACCGCCAGCCGGTCCGCGGAATCGATGTAACGGCTGTCAAGCTTGACCTCGATGGCGCTGTAGCTTTGGGGCAGGGAGAGAACGCGGCGGGCATCGTCGATGTGGCAGATCACCAGGGAGCGATCGTACTCGTAGTAGCCGGAGCTGTAGAGGCCCGCAACGCGGAAAGCGTGGTCTGCCGGAAAGAGGCCCAGAGGCGTGATCAGGTCCATGCGGGGATAGGTCACGCGCAGGGTGTCGCCCAAGCTCAAGCCCAGTTCCCTGGCCAGATATCTGCCTATCACGGCTTCACCCGGCGATGGTTTGGCAGCGCCTTGTTTCACGTATTTGGCATAGCTGGGTGAGGCGCCGGCAGGCCAGTCATAGGCAGTGATCAGGCTGCCCAGGGCCCGGCTGCCGTTGTGCGACATCAGGCTGGAACTGAGCACACCGGTCGCGGAAGCTACTTCCGGCTGGCTGGACAAAATGGTCAGATCCCGCGAGACCATATCCGCATCCAGATAGTCCTCGTAATCGGCTTTGATGCTGATGTGCGGAAAAGAATCCAGCAGGGCGGATTTGAGCGACCTTTCGTAGCCTTCGAACAGGTTCAGGGCGGCGGTCAGTATCCCCACGGAAAGCACTATCCCCAGCACCATGAACACAAAACTGAAACGCAGCAGATTGCGCCCGGGATTGCCGATATACCGCTCCAGGAACAGCTTTTCCGCCGGGTTCACGGTTCCTCGCTTACCCCTGCCTCGATGTTTACGGTGGTTTCGATCGAAACCGGCAGCCGGCGCACCGGCGTGACGCGGTTGATGATCAGCTCTGAGATCAGGCCCAGGGAAACGAACTGGAGCCCGCCCAGGATGAACGTGATGCCCAAAAACAGCAGGGGGCGGTTGGACAGGGGCTGTCCGTAAAAGACTTTCAGGATCGCCAGATAGGCGGTGATTAACGTCCCGAGCAGGGTGGAAAGCAGGCCGACGCGGCCAAACAGGTAGAGCGGGCTTTTGATGTACTGGGTCACCATTTTCACCGTCAGCAGATCAAAGAAGCCCCGCAGATAGCGTTCCATCCCGTATTTGGAGCGACCATACTCGCGCCGGCGGTGTTCCACCGGGATCTCCGTGATTCGATAGCCCAGGGCGTTGGCGAGGGCTGGGATGTAGCGGTGCATTTCGCCGTAGAGCTCGAGCTCCTTCACCACCTCGCGGCGGTAGGCCTTGAACCCGCAGTTGTAGTCCCTCAGTTTGAGCCGGAAAGCCCGGGCGGTCACAAAGTTGAACAGCTTGGAAGGGATGGTTTTGTGCCAGGGATCGTGGCGCTTGCGTTTCCAGCCGGTCACCAGGTCCCAGCCTTCGTCCAGCTTGGCCAGGAAGGCGGGTATCTCGCGCGGGTTGTCCTGCAGGTCCGCGTCCAGCGTAAACACCACCTCTCCCTTCGCCAGATCGAAGCCCCGCTGCAGGGCTGCGGCCTTGCCGAAATTGCGCCGGAACTTGATGATGCGGATGTTGGGATCGTTGGCGGCAAGCTCCTGCAGGATCGGGAAGCTTTGGTCCCGGCTACCGTCGTCGATGAAGATCAGTTCATAGCCGTGGGGCGGGCAATTGGCAATGATTTCGGCGATCAGCTGCCGCAAGGAGTCCTGTTCGTTGAGCACCGGGATCACGAATGAAAGCAGCAAAGTCCCTCCTAGATCAATACTTTGGTGAGGGTCATGACCAACGCGGAAACCAGCGGCATTTCCACATTGTCGTCCACTGGCAGTTTGGAAAGCTCCGAAAGCGCGGCCGCCACTGCGCCGGTGAAGGCGATCAGGGGGTGGCTGGCGTAAAACAAGCCAAATATGAAACAGGCCGTAAAGCAGGCCAGGCTTCCTTCCAGGGACTTGTTGCAGCCCCGGAACTTGCGTTTGCCCCAGTTGATGCCCACCATCGCGGCAAAGGTGTCGCCCAGGGCCAGAAAGGACATCCCCAGAAAGGCGATGTTTGGTTCGAAGAAGGCCACGCAGAGCATGCCTGAAAACAGGAGATAGGTGGCGCCGGTGAAATCCCTGAGTTCGTGCTTGCGCAGCACCATGCCAAACACCTTGAAAAAGGTTTTGCGGAAGTCCTTTTGCCAAAAACGGTAAAACTCCACCACCAGGCTGACCACAAAGGCCGCCAGCAGGAGCCAGAACATCTGTTTGCGGTGGTCAAAACCAAGTACGTAGCGGTAGGCCATCGGGATCAGCAGCGAGCTGATGTGGATGCTTTTACGCAGCGTCTCTTTGAGCAGGATCATCGCTGGCCTCGCAAGCGCCTAACCCCTGCGGGGCTCCTCTGTGAAAGCCAGGATCCGCATCGTTTGCGGTCCTTTCCAGGCCACCACGGCAGTTCCCGCCTTGCCCGCGGGCACGCTCACGCCGCTGTGTTCGAGCGAGAATTGCCTTTGCAGGTCTTCCAGGCTGACGCCTTTAAGCTCAAACGTTGGTTCCGGGTTTTGCTGGCCGAAGGGTAACAACAGTTCAAGCCCCCGCCAGGCCAGGGAAGTCAGTTCAGACAACTGGGCACTGGCCTCGGCACTGATCTCCGTTGGCTTTTCGCCGGGGTCGTGAGAAGCCAGGTATTCGCTGTAGCACTCCAAAAACGCGTCGTAGTTGCCAGGTTCAAGGGTAAAACCCGCCGCTTTGACATGGCCGCCGAACTGCTTCAAGTGCGCCTTGCAGTTGCGGAAGGCATCGACCATGTTGAAGCCCTCGCCGCAACGGCCCTCGCATACTATGTTGCCGTTGTGGAGTTTGAGCATGATGGTCGGCAGGCCAAGTTTGTTCAGGATGTAGGTGGCGGCTGTGCCCAAAAGGCTGTAGGGGACCACGCCCTCGTCGTCGAAATAGACGAATCCGTGGCCTTCGAAACCCGCCGTGATGCTGTCCAAAAAGCTGAAAATGCGGTTGAGATCTCGATCCCACTGCTGTTTTTGGGCTTCCATGTCCAAAAACAGCTCAGCCTTGACTTTGCCCATCTGCAGCAGGAAGCGCATCGCGGTGTGCTGCCCGTTTTCCTCCCTGCCGTTGGCGATGAAGCGGGCGGTGTTTTGGATGAAATTGAAGATGTCGGTATCGCTGCTGATCCGGTTGTTGTTGCGTAGCAGAAACTCCACGCTGGGATCCCGCATTTCGTCCCAATTCCTAAACACGTGGCGGACGAGGATGCGGTTCAGGCCGGTCATCGGCACCTTGTCCGCGATCGAGCCCACCGCCGTCCAGAAATATGAAGAGGGTGGCACCGGGTGCTCCAACAGCCTGCCCAGATAGCGGATCAGCATCAGCGCCACGCCAACCCCGGAGAGCGCTTTGAAGGGGTAGAGGCAGTCCGGCAACTGGGGATTGACGATCGCGTAAGCCCGGGGCAGCTGTTCCGGCTGGATCAGATGGTGATCCGTGATCAGCACGTCGCAGCCGAGCTGGTTTAGCTTGTCCACGCCTTCCTGGCTGGCAATGCCGTTGTCCACCGTGATCACGAGGCTGTAACCACCTTCGCGGACGAAATCCACAAATCTCTGCTGAACCCCGTGGGGCTCTATGTTGCGGTTGGGAATGAAGTAGTTGTGCTTCTGGTAGCCGCAGGAATCAAAGAACTGATACAGGATGTAGGTGCTGGTGATGCCGTCGGGATCGTCGTGGCCAAAGATCACGATCGGCTCGTTGGCAAACATCGCCGCCCGGATCCGCTCCGCCACTTGATCGATGTTGGCCAGCAGGCTTTCGTCGGGCAGGGTTTCGATCCCCGCGCCCAGGTCGGATTCTATCAGTCCCCGCTTGGAAACGATCTCCCTCAGTAATCGGTTGGGCTCGCCACCCAGTTGCGCTTCTACCATGATTCCACGTCATCCTTCACCGGAATGTCGCGCGGGGCCGTGCGGTTGGGGGCCTTGCTGATGATGTCGAAGCCGGAAAAGCCCAGCATCAGGAGGTAGGAAGTGTCGGTGAGTCCATTGCTGTCCAGATCTCCCCGCTTCAGCCATTGCAGGCCCAGGTCGATCCGGTTCACGTTGCCTTTGAGGACTACGCTCATCCCCAGGCTCAGGCCCAACTCGTCGATCCCGGCGCCGCCAGATTGGAAAGGCAAATGGCGGTAGGACAGGCCGCCTCTCAGCGGCAGCCGCAGAAGCACCTTGTCCTTGCCGGGGTTCGGCTCATAGGCCAGCCCCAACGAGGCTTTCCAGGCATCCTCATAGGTATCCGGAGCGATCTTGTCCCACAGTTCGTAGTGAGCGTCAGCGGCCAGTTTGAGCTCCGGCCGCAGCATCGCGGTGGCGCTGACTGCCAGCCTGTCCGGCAGTTCATAGTCGTAGTCGCCCAGGGTTTCTTCCTCGTGGATGGAAACCCGCTTTTCGCTGCCGGACAACTTGCTGCCCAGGCTGAAATGCGCGCCCAGGGAAAGTTTGTCGAAGTACTTCAGGACTCCCACCGTCACGCCCGGATTGCTGTAGGTGCGTGACAGTTCTTCGTTGGTATTGAACAGCCCGTTTCCGGAATCCTGGGAAAACTCGCGAACGTCGTGGCCAAAGTAGTAGTTGCCGCTCACGCCGGCCTGAAACCCTTTCCAGCCATAGCTGTAGATCAGGTCCACGCGGTGCAGGTAGCGGTCCATGGATTGTTTTTCCAGGATGTCCCCGACTTGCCTCTGGTTGGCGACCACGCCCGAAGCGTAGGAATTGAACTGGAAGCCCAGGCGGTGTTGTTTCACCGGGATGCTGATGCTGAAATAAGGGAAATCCAGCGAGTTGTCCAGATAGCTGGATTCACCGCCGCCGGCATCCCGCGATCGGTATTGGTTGTAGCCCAACAGGATGCCGGTGGAAAACAGGCTGCGGTTGCTGAGGTTGTGCAGGGCCGGGTTGGCGTAGCCGGTGTTGTTGCGAAAGATGTCGCTGGCTCCGGTATCGCCCATGCCCAGGCTGTAGATGTCTTTTCCGTAGAACTGGACGGGAAAGCCGTCGTAGGAAAAGATCGAGTTTCCCGCTGCCAGGGGCAGTATCGCGGCGCTCAGTAACAGGATCAGGTATATTTTCATTTGGTTTTACTCTTTTCTTTTTTCTTGTCTTTGGCCCGTTGGTCCTTGCCTTTGTGATTCGCCTTGTGATGCGCGGCTTTGACCGGATCCGGGGGTATGCGGAAAAACTTGTGGGCATTGGCAAAGGATTGCCCGGCTATTTCCACAGGCGTCGTCTCGCGCAGTTCGGCCAGCTTTTCCGCCACCAAATGCAGATGCAGCGGGCTGTTGCGCTCTCCCCGGTAGGGATGTGGCGGCAGATAGGGACAGTCCGTTTCGATCATGAACTGGTCGGACGGCATCATCCGGATCACGTCCGCCAGATTGGAATTGGGGTAGGTGACCGTGCCGGTGAAGGAGATCAGCCAGCCTTCGTCCAGCACCTGCTGCGCGAAGATGATGTCCCCGGAAAAGCAGTGGAAGACCACGTTTTTGGCGTTTACGCTCTTCAGGATCTTGTAGCACTCCTGATGCGCCTCCCGGTTGTGGACCACGATCGGCAGGTCATAATCCACCGCCAGCATGGCCTGGTTGGCAAAAACCTCACGCTGCACGGGGTAGGGCGAGAGGTTACGGAAAAAATCCAGCCCGATCTCGCCGATGGCCACCACCTTTTTTTCCCGGGCCAGGCGCTTGACCAGTTCGGCATCGAAATCCACCGCGTCGTGGGGATGATAGCCCACGGTCGAAAAGATGTGGAGATGCTTCTTCGCGAGTTCCAGCGAACTCTGCGAGGTTTCCTTGTTGAAACCGATGTTGACGATGTATTCGACCCCACCGTCAAAGCATTTCTGGATCAGAGTTTCACGGTCCGCCTCAAAATCCGGCAGGTCTAGATGGGCATGGGTTTCAAACAGCTTCATTTAACGCATTCAATCCCTAAACACATTTTTTTGCAAGAAAATCACAGGGTTGCATTCTTGTCAATTGAAAAGAACTGGCTGGCTCCGACTGGCCTTGCCCCCACGGATTCCCGCTCTCCTGCCCAAGGAAGTCTTCCCAATTGCCCTATACTCTTGACTGGCAGTCTGCTAGACAGCTTCTCTGGCGCCGATTGAGGATATCGCTTGACGTAATCCGCCTCCGGAAAATCATTGCGTCTCAGAAATCTAATAAAGAGGTAAATCAAATGACAAAATACACCCGCATAGCCTTGATCGCGTTGGTCTTGACGGTCTTTTCCGCCAGCCTGTTCTCAATGCAGCACACAGTTTCCCTCCGCGGCGGCGTCAGCCTGCCTTTCACGGACATGAACGAAGAACTGGATCTCAACCCCATGTTCGGCCTTTCCTACGAAGCCTGGCTCAAAGACAACATCAGCCTCGGCCTCTATCCCTATTACACCAAGCTTTCCGGTGAGCGCGCCGAGATCGATGGCGACGACAACGTGACCGGCACCTACGAAGCCACCCTCATCGGCGGCGACATCCAGCTCAAGTACCGTCCCGTCGAAAAAGGCGTCATCAACTTTGACGGCGGCATCCTGCGCCGCATCGCCCCCTTCGCCAATCTCGGCCTGGGCCTTGCCCACTACAGCACGGAAGCCGATTTTGACAGCCCTGCCACCAAAGCGGATTACGAAGAAAGCAAGCTTGCCCTGGTCGCCCCCAGCGCCGGCCTCGGCATCTCTTTCCTGACCAAGTGGAACGTCAACCTCGACCTCGGCGTCCAGTATGACTACGCTTGGGACGATAAAATCGACGGTTTTGACGACGACAACCTCGGCGACAGCTACCTGATGCCCTACCTCAGCCTCGGCTACACCTTTGGCCAGAGCGACAAATCCGCCGCCGGCTACCGCCCCCGCAAGATCCTGCGCGACAAGGTCAGCATGAAAAAAGACTTCCAACTCAGCGGCGTGCAGTTTGAGTTTGACAGCGCCAACCTGACCCCGGAAGCCAAGAACGTGCTCAGAGACGTCGTGGCCGCCATGAAAGCCTATCCCAAGGCCAAACTCGACGTGCAAGGCCATACGGACAATACCGGCAATACCCAGTACAATTATGACCTTTCCGTGAAGCGCGCCGAATCCGTGAAGAAGTTCCTCGTCGAAAACGGCATCAATGATTCCCGCCTCTCCACCAAAGGCTTTGGCGAGACCCGCCCCGTCGCCTCCAATGACACCGAAGAAGGCCGCGCGGAAAACCGCCGGATCGAATTCGTCGTAGTCAAGTAAGCCAGCATTTATCAAGGCACAACAGGCTCCCCGCTGGGGAGCCTTTTTTTTCGCGTCGAGAGTGCGGCTAATTTGCCATCAAACCAGCTTACGATACATTTCTTTTACTTGTCGAAAGCGTTCCCAAACCTGCTGTCATCACGGAAATCTCCACCTGGCCCCATGCTTTATCCCTTCCAACCCAGAATTCCCACTTGGCTACCGCCGCAAACAGCCGAACCTCCCCTTTAATCCTTAACGAATCACTAATAAACTAACAAATTCTCGCCCCCTTTGGCTCCTATGACCATTACGCTATCATTACGGGACCATTACGGGTGAAACCCGTAATGGTCCCGTAATGGTCCCGCAATGGTAATGGGGGACAGTAGGTTATGAAATTGGAGTTTTTTAGCTAATGAGCCAACGATTAGTGGTTCGCAGGGATTGGACGAAAAAGCCGGGTTTGTAGCCCCGGATAGCCTCTTCCGGCCTGGAAGGATCCGGCGCTGACGTGAGTAGCCGGCAGTCCTAAAGCCGAACGTTTCCGGCAGCCAAGTTGGCATTGACAAAATACTGGCATAAAAAAGACTTGCGCCAAATGCCACAGGGCAAAGAAAGGAAGCAATGAGGAAAAGCATAGTCTCCATCGTGGGACGTCCGAACGTGGGCAAGTCCACGTTATTCAACCGGTTGTGCCGCAGTCGCATGGCGATCGTGGACCCGGAAAGCGGGATCACCCGCGACCGCAAGTATGAAGACGTGGAGTGGAACGGCAAGGTGTTCAAGCTGGTGGACACCGGCGGCATCGTGTTCGACAGCAATGAGGCGATGGACAAGCTGATCCGCCATCAGGCGCTTTTGGCCATCGACGAATCCGACCTCATCCTGTTCATGGTGGACGCCCAGACCGGCACCACCGACATCGACCGCGAGATCGCCAAGATCCTCTACCCTCACCGGGACAAGGTGATGCTGGTGGCAAACAAGGCGGACAATGAAAAATTCGAATGGGAACTCTACGACTTTCTGCAGCTTGGCCTGGGCGACCCTTTTGCCATCTCAGCCAGCCAGGGCCGCAACACCGGCAACTTTCTGGACGAACTGCTCTCCCTGATCCCCGAGACCCAGGAAGTCGACGCCGTCAAGCCCGACGCCCTTACGCGGATTGCCGTGGTGGGTAAGCCCAACGTGGGCAAATCCTCCATCGTTAACCTCCTCATCGGCTCCGAAAAGCAAATCGTGACAGACATCCCCGGCACCACGCGCGACTCCATCGACAGCGTGATCCGCTTTCACGGCAAGGACTACATCTTGGTGGACACCGCCGGCCTGCGCCGCAAGACCAAGGTCAACTACGGCATCGAGTATTACAGCGTGATGCGCACAATCGAAGCGGTGGACCGCTCGGACGTGGTGGTGCTGGTGCTGGCGGCGGACGAAGATATCTCAGCCCAGGACGTGAAGATCGCTTCCTATGCCAAGCGCAAGATGAAGGAGATCCTGGTGGTCTTCAACAAATGGGACCTGGTGGAAAAAGAGACCGGCACCACCGGCAAATTCATCGCCGAACTGCACCGCCAGATGCCTTTCCTCCAGTTTGCCCCGGTGCAATTCATTTCCGCCAAGACCAGCCAGCGGATCAACCGCATCATGGAACAGGTGGCTGCTATCGAAGAGGAAAGCCAGAAACGGATCGGCACCAGCGAACTCAACCAGTTCATCGAAAAGGTGGTGGAGCGCCGTCCTCCCACCCACACCACCGGCAAACACGTGAGAATTTACTACATGACGCAGGCGGCGATCAAACCGCCGACCTTTGTGTTTTTTTGCAACCAGCCCGCTTTGATCAGCGAAAACTACCGCCGCTTTTTGCACAACCAGATCCGCGAGATGTTTTCCTTTGAGGGCGTGGCGATCAAACTGATCTTCAAGGGACGAAAAGAAAGCGAGCTGACATGACCAGTTTTCCTCTGCTGTGGTTTTTGATCTGCGCCGCTGCCTGTCTGATTGGCAGCATACCCTTTGGTTATCTGGCCGGTAAGCTGTTTCACCGCTCGGACATCCGGACCGGCGGCAGTGGCAACATCGGGGCCACCAATGCCCTGAGGCAGTACGGCCTGTCCACCGCGATCGCGGTGCTCGCGCTCGATATCCTGAAAGGTTTCGTGGTGGCCTGGCTGGCCAACTGGCTGGCCCAAAGGCTGATCTCGACCAATCCCGCTCTGCAGAAGATCGATCCGTTCATCCTGACCCTGCCAGCCCTGGCGGTGATTTTGGGACACATGTACAGCGTGTTTCTGCGCTTTCGGGGCGGCAAGGGAGTAGCCACGGCCGCCGGCGCCTTCCTCTACCTGGCGCCAGTTCCGCTGTTGCTGACCCTGGCCTTTTTCGTGGCTGTGGCGGCCATCACCCGCTACGTGTCGCTCAGTTCGATCCTCTCGGTGATCTTTCTGATCCTGATCAAGTTCCTCTGGGACTGGAAAGTGCTCCAGATGCCAGTTTTCCCCTGGTTTACGTTGATCGTGGCGGCGCTGATCATCTACAAGCACCACGCCAACATCCTGCGCCTGCTTGAAGGCAAAGAAGCCAAACTGAGCTTCAAAAAGAGGAGCTGAGGCATGTGCGGGATCATCGGCGTCATCGGTAGCCCCGAAGCGGCCCGCCTGGCGGCCCTGGGCATGTTCGCTGAGCAGCATCGCGGCCAGGAAAGCTGCGGCATGGCGGTGAGCGACGGCAAGGTGATCCGCCTGCGCAAAAGCATGGGCCTGGTCAAGGAAGTGTTTACCGACGAAGCTTTGGCGGTCCTGCCGGGCAACATCGCCATCGGCCACGTGCGCTATCCCACCAAAGGCAGCGCCACTGGCTTCAACTCCCAGCCCCATCTGGTGGACAGCCTCTTCGGCCCGCGCTACGCCCTGGCCAGCAACGGCGACATTGTCAACTACTCTGCCATCCGCGCCAAGCTGGAAGCGGAAAAAGTCTATTTCAACAGCGATAACGACGGCGAACTGCTGGTCAAATACCTGGCCTGGCAAATCTGGCTGGGAAAATCGGCCACGGACGCGATCCGATTGCTGATGACGGAAGTCAAGGGCGCCTATTCCTGCGTGTTTTGCACCCCCGACGAACTCTACCTGTTTCGCGATCCCCTCTGCATCCGCCCCATGGTCTGGGGCCGAACCGCTGACGGAGCGGTGGTCGTAGCCTCGGAAAGCTGCGCTTTGGACATCCTGGCCGTGAAAGAGCGGCAGGAAATGCCGCCGGCGGGAATCATCAAGGTGGACGCGGACGGCATCACGGTGGTGGAAAACGATCCCGCGGCCTACCGCGAACGTTGCCATAACAGTTATTGCAGTTTTGAACATATCTATTTTTCCCGGCCGGACAGCTATCACTTCGGCGAAAACGTCTTTGCCGTGCGGGAAAAGATCGGCGCGGCGCTGGCCCAGGCAGACAAAGGTCTGGAGGCCGACTGCGTGGTCCCCGTTCCGGACTCCTCGAACTTCATCGCCCTCGGCTATGCCAATGCCAGCGGCGTCCCCTTTTCCCTCGGTTTGATCCGCAATCACTACATCGGCCGCACTTTCATCAAGCCGGAACAGACCGTGCGCGATGAAAGCGTGCACCAAAAATTTAACGCCCTGCCAAACTTTTTCGAGGGCAAGCGGGTGGTCTTGGTCGACGACTCCATCGTTCGCGGGACCACGATCCCGATGATCGTGAAGATGATCCGTTCCGCCGGCGCGAAAGAGATCCATCTGCGCATCGGCTCGCCCCAGGTGCGCCATTCCTGCTACTACGGGATCGATACTCCGGACCGCAACAAACTGGCCGCCAACCGCTTTGACCTGGAACAGATCCGCGCACGGACCGGCGTGGACAGCCTCAAACACCTCGACATCCCCCAGCTGAGAAGCTGCCTGAGCCAGCCCGACGAATATTGCTACGCCTGTTTCGACGGCCGCTATCCCCTGGAGGGAAAATGATCGGCGACGTACTGAAAAAATTCCCCGGCAAAAAGCTGCTCGTGCTCGGCGACGTGATGCTGGACCACTATGTCTGGGGCAGGGTGGAACGCATTTCCCAGGAAGCCCCGGTGCCAGTTTTGGAAGCTCAACAGGAAGAATGGCGGCTGGGCGGCGCGGCGAACGTGGCGCTCAACATCCGCACCCTGGGCGCGGAGGTCACCCTCTGCGGCCTCATCGGCAGTGACAGCCAGGGCGGCGAACTGACCAAACTTCTGGCCGCGCGGGGCATCTCCCCGGACGGACTCATCACTGCCCCGGAACGCCCCACCACGGTGAAAACCCGGATCGGCTCCGCCAGCCAACAGATCGTGAGGCTGGACGTGGAGAGCAAGGCCGACATCGCTGGCGAACTGGAACAACAAATCATCCGCCTGCTGGCTGAAAGGCTGACCCATTGCGACTTGCTGCTGATCGAAGACTACAACAAGGGGCTGCTGACGGACGCTGTGATCGCCTCCGCCCTCGCCCTGGCCAAAGAAAACGGAATTCCGGTGGCTGTCGATCCCAAACAGAAACGCTTTTTCAGCTATCGCGGCGTCGATATTTTCAAACCGAACCTGGCGGAGATGCAAAGCAACCTCGGCGTGGTTTTCGAATCCGAAACAGACTTTCTGAACGCGGCGCGGAAACTTCGCGCAGACCAGGAAATCGCCAATCTGGTGGTTACCCGCGGCAGCCTGGGGCTCTATGTCTTCGGTGGCGAGGCCGAGCCCGTCCACCTGCCCACCTACGCCAAAGAGGTCTATGACGTTTCCGGCGCCGGCGACACCGCCATCGCGGCCCTGGCCCTGGCCTACGCCTGCGGCAGCGGGATCCGCCTGGCCGCGGAGATCGCCAATCACGCCGCGGGAGTCGTCTGCGGCATCAAAGGCACGGCCAGCGTCACCACCTCCGATATCCTGCAAAGCTATGCTGGACACAGATAGGATACTTTCCCGGGAACAAATCGCCCAAACGGCGGCTGCTCTGCGGCTGCAGGGCAAGAAGATTGTCTTCACCAACGGTTGTTTCGACATCCTGCATGCCGGCCATGTGGCGTATCTGGAACAAGCCCGCCAGCTTGGCGACGTCCTGATCGTAGGCCTCAACAGCGATGCCAGCGTGAGCCGGTTGAAAGGGCCTCTGCGCCCTGTGAACCGGGAGGGCGACCGCGCCAGGGTCATCGCCGGATTGCGCAGCGTGGATTATGTGGCCATCTTTTCCGAAGACACGCCCTACGAACTGATCGACGCCATCCGGCCGGACATCTTGGTCAAAGGCGGAGACTGGCGTCCGGAAGACATTGTGGGCTCAAACCTCGTGCTCGCCAGTGGCGGCAAGGTACTGAGCCTGGATTTTATAGCGGGCCTTTCCAGCACGGCCCTGATGCGCCGGATCTACCTGGCTGCGGCCAGGCAGGAAGAAGAAGAGGGAGAATGATGGAAGATACAGTTTTTGAAGACGTGGGCACCGTCGTCGCCGTCAGCGGCGGCAAGGTGGAAGTGGAACTGGTGCGCGGCGGAGGCTGCCAGCACTGCTCCGCGCGGGGCATGTGTTTCGCCAAAAACACGCCCGCGGTGTTTCATCTGACCACCGATCTCGACCTCAAAATCGGCGACCGCGTCCAGCTGGACATCGCTCCCGGCAGCCGGGTGCTTTCGGCGGTCCTGATCTTTGCCGTGCCTTTGATTTTCCTGTTCCTCGGTTATATTGTCGCCAACAGATACCTGGTGGAACTGCCCTCGATAGGCGTGGCCTTCGCCGCCACCGCCCTGAGTTTTATCCTGATCCGGGCACTGGACAAGAAGATCGGCGGCAAGCTGCAGGTAGGCATAGGCAGGAAAATATGATCATACGCATGAACGAGATGGTGTTTTACGGGTTTCACGGCCTGCACGATGAAGAACGCAGCCTGGGCCAGCGCTTTGTGGTCACTGCACAACTGCGGACAGATCCCGCTACCGACCAAAGCATCCAGAAACTGGAAGATACGGTCGATTATACCAAGGTCTATGCCGACATCAAAGAGCTCATGGAAACCCACCAGTTCCTGCTGCTCGAAGATTGTGCCAATACCCTGGCGGACAATCTGCTGAGGGATTACCCCCTGCTGCAATCGGTCACGATCACCATCCAAAAGCCTTCCGTGCCGATCCGCGGCAGCCTGCGGTCGGTGGAAGTGGAACTGAGCCGGTCCCGCCAATGACAAGCTATCTCTGTCTGGGCGCCAATCTGGGCGACCCGGAAGCTCAAATACAGGCAGCCATCCAGGCCCTGGCGGCGCATCCGGAGATCAGCGTCCTGCGGCTGTCCGCGCTGCACAAGACAGCTCCCTGTGGTAAAACCGACCAACCGGACTTTTGGAATCAGGTGGCCGAGATCGAGACCGGGCTCTCCCCCGCCGGGCTGTTGGAGGCCGCGCTTCAGATCGAAACCGGTCTGGGCCGGACCCGCAGCGAGAAGTGGGGCCCCCGGACCATCGACATCGACATTTTGCTCTACGAAGATGAGGTCATCCAGTCCGAAAGCCTCGTCCTGCCGCATCCGGAGCTGCACAAACGCCTGTTCGCGCTGCACCCCCTGGCCGAGCTCGTTCCCCACAAGTTACATCCAGTTTTACACAAAGACATCGCCACGCTGATCCAGGATCTGGAGCGTGGAAAGGAAAACGACATGACAAGCCTCACGGCCATTATCCTTGCCGCCGGAAAAGGAACCCGGATGAAATCCGCCCGGGCCAAAGTGACCTTCCCCATCGCGGGTAAACCGATGGTCCAGAGAGTGGTGAACAGCGCCGTCAAACTCGACTGCGCCAAGCTGTGCGTGGTGGTTGGCTATCAAAAGGAAAGCGTGATCGGCTGCCTCGAGGAAGACGAGCGGCTGGAGTTTGTGGAACAAACCGAGCAGCTTGGCACCGGACACGCCGTGATGATGGCGGAGCCGGCTTTCCAGGGCTACGATCAGGACGTGTTGATCCTCTGCGGCGACGTGCCCCTGCTGAAGGCCGAAACCCTGGCCGGAATGGTCGCCGAACATCGTTCCAGCGGAGCCGCCTGCACTGTCCTGACGGCGTTTCTGGACGACCCTGGAAAATACGGCAGGATACTGCGGGACGAAGCCGGCCAGCTGACAGGCATCGTCGAATTCAAAGACGCGACCGAGGCCCAGCGCGCCATCAAAGAATGGAACACCGGCATCTACTGCTTCAGCGCCCCCAAAATGTTCGCAGCCTTGAAACAGATATCCAATCTCAACCAGCAAAACGAGTATTATCTCACCGACGCTGTCGCGGTCCTCTACCAACAGGGGGAAAGGATATCCTCCGTGGTGTTGGACAACCTCACCGAAGTCGCGGGGGTAAACTCGCAGGAACAGCTGGCGGAACTGGAAGACCAGTTCGTGGCGGAAATCCGCCGCAATTGGCTGAATAGCGGCGTGGTGATCCACAATCCGAATACGGTCTACATCGACGACGACGTGGAGATCGAACCCGACGTGGAGATTGGCCAGAACTGCGTTCTGAAAGGGCGCAGCATCATCCGTGCGGGATCGCATCTGGGCCCCAACTGCCTGGTCTGCGACAGCTGCCTCTGTGAAGACAGCCTCCTCGAGGGGCACAACATCCTCGTCAACGCCCACATCCCCGAAGGGCATATCATCTCCTTCGGCGAGCGGGTGATCGAAGAAATCGAATATGACTAAGGAATTTCTCTACTCCCCCTGGCGGATGGCTTACATTCAGGGCGAAAAACCAGGCGACTGCGTGCTTTGCCGCCATCGGGACGGCTCCGCCGACGATCAAAACCTGATCGTCCACCGCGGCGAACACTGCTATGTGATGCTCAACCGCTATCCCTACAACAACGGCCACATCATGCTGGTGCCCTATCTGCACCTCAGCGCGCTGGCCGATCTGCCGGCTGAGGTGTTGGCCGAACTGGGAAAACTCACACAGCTCAGCGAACTGGTGCTGAAAGAGGTTTACCGCTGCGAAGGGATCAACCTCGGCCTCAACCTCGGCAAAGCGGCCGGAGCGGGGATCGATGAGCACCTGCATGTGCACCTGGTGCCGCGCTGGATCGGGGATTGCAACTTCATGAGCGCGGTCGGCGGGCAGAGGGTGATCCCCGAAGCCTTTGAAACCAGCCTGGCCAGGCTCCGCCAGGGCTTTGCCAATCTGCTGCGGGGCAAGGAGTAGCGCAATGGGTTTGACAGTAAACGGGGATCAAATAAGTTTGCGCTCAAAGCGCCGGTGGCTGCTGCCGCTGATCGCCGTTGCCCTGCTCGCCTTGCTGGCTGCCGCCTATTTTCTGGGGTGGTTTTCCCCCGTCAAAGGCAAAGCCGAAAGCGAAGCCAGCCTGCCCGCCCTCAAGGTGGTCGTTAGCAATGGCTGCGGAATCGAAAAGCTGGCGGCGGATTACAGCGAACACATCAAGGACCGCAACATCGAGGTGGTGCGCTTGACCAGCACCCCGATGCCGATCTACAATAAATCCATCATCGTCGTGAAGAACGGCGACGACCAAGACCTGCGGCGGTTGCAGAAAATGACCGGGATCCAGCGCTACACGATGGCCCTGGACCCAGACTACGAGGCCCCGTTTTTGCTCATCCTGGGGGCCGATTTTGAAGAATTTATCAAAGAGTAAATACAGTTTCACGGTGTATATGGATAAACCCCAAGTTTCGAGGGAGGAGATATTGGCCGACAATATCAAGCTGGAAGCCATCCTGGGATGGCTGACCGACAAGAAAGCTGAGAACATCCGCGTCTATGACGTGGAGAAAGTAAGCAACTACGCGGACCGGATCGTGGTCTGCGAAGGCAATGCCGACCTGCACAACAAGGCCATCGCCAACCATCTGCTGGACCTGGCCAAAGAAAACAAGCTCAGCGTGTTGGGCAAAGCCGGCCTGGAATTTGGACAATGGGTGCTGGTGGATCTGGGCGACATCATCGTCCACATCTTCCTGCCGGAACGCCGCGAGTTTTACAAGATCGACCAGCTCTTTGACCAACTGGCCCACAGCGCCAACCAAGAGGGCCAGTCATGATCAAACACATCCTGCACGAACACATAGAACAGGCGCTGGACAAGCTTGGCCTGGCCCACTCCCGCGAGTTCACGGTGGAGATCCCCAATGTGGCCGAACACGGCGACTACAGCACCAACGCCGCGATGGTCCTGGCCAAGGAAAACAAATCCGCCCCCAAAGCACTGGCGGAGAAGCTGCTCAAGGAACTCAAGAAAAACAAGTACTATAAAAAGATCGAGATCGCCGGCCCCGGCTTCATCAACTTCCATCTCTCCCAAGTCCCCTACCAGGCAATGCTGTGGGAGATCCAGCAGTCGGGAACCGAATTCGGCACTTCCGATTTCGGCCAGGACGAAAAAGTGCTTCTGGAATTCGTCAGCGCCAATCCCACCGGTCCGCTGAACATAGTCAGCGCTCGCGCCGCGGCTTTTGGCGACACCCTCTACCGGGTGATGAAAAAGGTGGGCTTTCAGCCTGCCAGAGAGTTTTACATCAATGACGCCGGCAATCAGGTGGACATCCTGGCGGAAAGCCTGGAACTGCGACTGCGCGAGATCCACGGCGAAAACATCGGCGAATTTCCCTACGAAGCCTACCACGGCGAATACGTGAAGCACCTGGCCCACAAACTCAACGCCGCCGAAGGCGTGAGGGTGTTCATGATGCCGGAAAAAGAACGCAACGAACACCTCAAGGAATTCGCCCTCAACGAACTTTTGGAGATGCAGCGCCTGAGCCTGGAAAAGTTTGACGTCACCTTCGAGGGCTGGGTCTCCGAAAAGACCCTGCGCATGGAAGGGGTGGTGGAAGAGGTGCTCAGTTACCTCACGGAAGCCGATTGCACCTACGAAAAGGAAGACGCGATCTGGTTTTCCTCCACCAAGTTCGGCGACGACAAGGACCGCGTGCTGATGAAAAGCGACGGCTCGATCACCTATTTCGTGCCCGACCTCGCCTATCACCTCACCAAGATCCAACGCGGCTACACCAAGCTGATCGACGTTTTTGGGCCGGACCATCATGGCTACGTGCCCCGCCTCAAGGCCGCCTTCCAGGCCCTGAAGTTTGACGACGCCATGCTGGAAATCATCTTCCTGCAGCAGGTCAACCTCTTTGAAAGCGGCGAACGCGTCAAGATGAGCAAGCGCGCCGGCAAGATCGTGACCATGGACGACCTCGTCAGCGTGGTCGGCAAAGACGCGGCCCGGTATTTCTTCATCGCCCGCAAAGCCAACGCCCACCTCAATTTCGACCTCGAGCTGGCCCTGAAGCAAAACAACGAAAACCCCGTCTACTACTGCCAGTACGCCCATGCCCGCATCTGCAGCATCATCAAGAAAGCCAAAAAAGACAAGATCATGCCCCGCTCCTACAAGGAAGAGTTTTGCGAAAAGCTCGTCAAACCGGAAGAACTGGAACTGATCAAAAAGATGACCGACCTGCCCGAACTGCTGGAACTGATCGCCATCCACCGCGAACCGCATCGCCTGGCCACCTACACCGAAGAGCTGTGCGGGCTGTTTCACCGTTTTTACAACAAATACCAGGTGGTCAGCGACAAAAACAAGGACCTTTCCCGCGCCCGCCTGATGCTGATCGATTCCGTCAAGACCACTCTCGCCATCTGCCTCGACCTGATGGGCATCAGCGCCCCGGAGAAGATGTAGGGCCGCCCGGCCTCCCGATGAGAACGATCCGCCCCCTGCGGCAAGGCGACCTGGATGACGTGATCCGGATCGAAAACAGCTCCTTCAGCTGTCCCTGGCCCGCGGAAGCATTCAAGGAAATGCCCTTCACGGAATCCTTCGTCATCTGCGAAGACGGCCGCCTGGCCGGCTACATCATGTTTCATAACGTGATCGACGAAAGCGTGGTCATCAACCTGGCGATTGACCCAGACTGCCGGCGCCGGGGCTTTGCCGAAGAGCTGCTTCGCGACACGCTGCAAGGGCTCATCGAACGCGGTTTCAGTAGGTATTTTCTGGACGTGCGTGCCTCCAACCTGGCCGCCCAAAACCTCTACCGCAAGTTCGGATTCGCGGCCCGCGGACGTCGCCAGGCCTACTACTCCCAACCGGATGAGGACGCCATCATCATGGTTAAAACGATCCCCGGGGAACAACTTTGAGAGATTATGACTTTTTAGTGCTGGGCAGCGGTATCGCCGGCCTGGTTTACGCGCTCCAGGTTTCCAAGCTGGGAAAGGTGGCCGTGGTCACCAAACGCGGCCTTACGGATTGCAACACCGACTACGCCCAGGGCGGGATCGCCGCCGTCCTCGACGCCGCCGATTCCTTTGAAGGCCATTGCGAAGACACCTTCATCGCCGGCGCCGAACTGGGCAAAAAACAGGTGATCAGCCAGATCATCACCGAAGGCCCCAAGCTGATCCAATACCTGATCGACCTCGGCACGGATTTCACCCTCCGCAACGAAAACTACGACAACCGCCTGGAAAACCTCTCCCTCACCATGGAAGGCGGCCACACCCATCGCCGGGTGGCCTACGCCGCGGATTCCACCGGCCACCAGATCATGGAAGCCCTGATCGAGCGTTGCCGGGAAAACAACCGCATCGACATCTTTGAAAACAACATCGCCATCGACCTGATCACCCAGCACCATATCGTCCAGGACGACGGTTTCATCCCCGGAATTTCCTGCTGGGGCGCCTATGTGATGGACATCAGCACCAACGCCGTGGAGATCTTCCGCGCCCGCAAGACCATGCTGGCGACCGGCGGCGCGGCCCGCATCTATGCCCACAACACAAATCCGGACGTCTCCACCGGCGACGGCATGGCGATGGCCCGCCTGGCCGGAGGCAGGCTGGCGAACATGGAATTCGTGCAGTTTCATCCCACCGCCTTTTGGAGCCCTGGCGGCGAAACCTTCCTGATCAGCGAGGCCGTGCGCGGCGAAGGCGCCATCCTGCGCCTCACCGACGGCTCCGCCTTCATGGAGCAGTACCATCCCAAAGCCAACCTTGCCCCGCGCGACATCGTCTCCCGCGCCATCGACGCCGAACTGAAGAAACGCGGCGAGAAGTATTGCTATCTGGACGCCACCGGCATCCCCCACGACAAGCTGCGCAAGCATTTTCCCTATATCGACAAACGTCTTCGGGAGCATGGGATAGACTTTACCAAAGACCCCATCCCCGTGGCTCCGGCGGCGCATTATTTCTGCGGAGGAGTGCTTTCCACCATCGACGGCGTTACCGACATCCACAACCTCTTCGCCGCCGGCGAAGTGGCCTGCACCGGCTTGCACGGAGCCAACCGCCTGGCCTCCAACTCCCTGCTGGAAGCCCTCGTGATCGCCCATCACGCTGGCAACCATCCCTCCAACCGGGAGGATGTCTCCTTTCCCAAAATCCCGGATTGGATACAGCGCGAGGAATTCAATGAAAACGAGTGGGTGGTGATTTCCCACAACCGCGAGATCATCGGCACCATCATGGACGGCTACGTGGGCATCCGCCGTTCCCGGCGCCTGCTCAAATACGCCCTTTCCCGCATCGAAAACATCTACAACGAAGTGAACAACTTCTACCAGCACAACGCCGTCCGCAAGGAAGTCGTGGAAACCCGCAACCTGGCGATCATCGCCATCGCCGTGATCCGCAGCGCGCTGATGCGCAAGGAAAGCCGCGGCGCGCATTTCCTGATCGACAACCCCGAGCGCGACGACCGGCAATACCTGATCGACACGATCATTTGAGGCATTTGATGAAAGGACTGTTTATCACTTTTGAAGGCATCGAAGGCAGCGGCAAGACCACCCAGATGAAGCTGTTAGCCCAGTGGCTGGAGGTGCAGGGTCTGCCCTGCCTGCTCACCCGCGAACCCGGCGGCCCGCCCATCGCGGAACGCGTCCGCGACATCCTGCTGGACCCCCTCCACGCCGAGATGCTGCCCGAAACCGAGCTGCTGCTCTACAATGCCAGCCGCGCCCAACACACCGGCCAATGGATACTCCCCGCGTTGGACGCCGGCAAGGTCGTGCTCTGCGACCGCTACTACGATTCCACCTTCGCCTACCAGGGCGCCGCGCGCAGCCAGAGCATGGACTTCATCCGCCTGCTCACCGCCTTCGCCACCTTCGGCCGGGCGCCCGATCTCACTTTTTTGCTGGACCTGCCGGTGGATGAGGGGTTCAAACGCATCGACGACCGCCAGCTCGACCGCCTCGAGCAGGAAGACAAAGCTTTTCACGAACTCGTCCGCGCCGAATATCTCCAGCTCGCCGCCAGCCAGCCGGAGCGTTTCCGCGTTTTGGACGCGACGCTGGCCATTCCGGAACTGCAGCATCAGATCACCGAACATGTTTTAGCCCAAATAGGAGACCGAAATTGAACAACAAACAACAAAAAACCGCCCTGATCACCATCGCCGCAGTCTGGGCGCTTACGGCCCTGATGCTGTTTGGGGCCACCGCCGCCTTCGCCCAAAACAGAACCGCGGGCAGCGACCTCTATTCCCAACTGGGGCTGTTTAGCGACGTCCTCAACAAACTGAAGCAAAACTATGTCACCGACCTCAGCGATGAAGACCTGATCAAGGCCGCGATCGTGGGCATGCTGGATTCCACCGACCCCCACACCAACTATTTCACCAAAGACGAATACAGCGACTTCACAACCTCCACCAAAGGCGCCTTTGGCGGATTGGGCATCCAGATCGACAAGATCGGCGACTACATCACCGTGATCTCCCCCATCGAGGGAACTCCCGCCTACAAGATGGGCATCACCGCCGGCGACAGGATCATCAAGGTCGACGACCTCAACGTGGTGGGTTTCAGCACCGACGAAGCCATCAAAAACATGCGCGGCGATGTCGGCACCCAGGTCTTGATCACCATCAGCCGCCCCGGTGTCGCCGAACCCCTGGAATTCCGGATCACGCGCGAGACCATCAAAATCAAGAGCGTGCCCTATTTCTTCAAGCTGGACAACGGCGTGGGTTACATCCGCCTCAGCCAATTCAGCGAAAACACCGCCCAGGAACTGCGCGCCGCCCTCAGCAGCCTCGAAGCGGAAAGCGTCCGCGGCCTGATCATCGACCTGCGCTGGAATCCCGGCGGCCTGCTCGACCAGGCGGTGGATACGGTCAACGAATTCGTCGGACCCGGCAAACTGGTTGTGGAAACCAAGGGGCGCACCCCCAACAGCAACCGCCAGTATATGACCCGCTACAACACCAAGGCCCGCAACTACCCCATAGTGGTGCTGGTCAACGAAGCCTCCGCCAGCGCCTCGGAGATATTCTCCGGCTCGCTGCAGGATTGGGACAAAGGCCTCGTCCTGGGCAAAACCACCTTTGGCAAAGGCAGCGTCCAGCAGCTCTTCCCCCTCGCCAACGGCAACGGCATCAAGATCACCAACGCCTATTACTACATCAAATCTGGCCGCTGCATCCACAAACTCAGCAACGACAAACTGCTCAAGGGCCAGGAAGTCAGCGAAAGCGACCGCCAGGCGGAATCCGAAAAGAACGCAGCCGACATCTATTACACCGTCAATAAACGTGAAGTCCACGGCGGCGGCGGAATCACCCCCGACATCGAGATCGACCCCGACCTGCTCACGCGTTTTGGCGTCGAACTGCGCCGCAACAACGCCTTTTTCAACTACTCCGTGGATTACATGGTCGGACACAACAACGTCGGCAAAGACGTCCGCATCACGGACGAAATCATGTACGGGTTCCTGGATTACGTTAAAACCCTGAACATCGACTATACCAGCGCCGACCTGGACAGCGCCAACACCTTCATCCGCACCTCCCTGCAAAGCGAATTGGTGCGCAAGGTCCAGGGTGACCAAGCCGCCTACAAGATCACCCTAGGCATGGATAAACAGCTCCAGGCCGCCATCGACCTCTTCGACCGCTTCACTACCATGGACGCCATGTTTGGCCACGCCGCCGGTCTCAAGAAAAAGAAATGACCTGTTTTTCAAAACGCCCGAAACTGGCTTCACGGCCGAAACCGGGTATAATGTTTCTAAACCCCTGTTGAAAAGGAGTAAAATATGAAAACCTATCTGTTGATCATCGTCCTGCTGCTGGCCGGAACCCTCGCCTTCGCGCATCCCGCCGGCGCTATAAAAGCCAAGTATGAAGCCGAAACCAAAACCTTGAGCTTTAGCTTCGACCATCAGGTCAAGGATCAGTTCAACCACTACATCAACACCGTGCTGGTGAAGCTCAACGGCATCACCATCATTTCCCAGACCGCCAACGCCCAGGACAGCCTGGAAGGCGGGGAATTCAGCTACCGCATCCCGCTCCTGAAAAAAGGCGACGAGATCGAGATCATCACCGAATGCAACAAATCAGGTAAGAAATCCTCCAAAATGATCCTCAACTGACCTACCGTTCAGCCACATTGTTCGAGCCGGAGCCAGCCTCCGGCTTTTTTTGCCCAGGAAGTTACGATTTCCTTATCCCACCCTATTCCCAGCCTGAAACACGCAGTTTCATAACCTCTTCTCCCCCATGACCATTGCGGGACCATTACGGGACCATTACGGGTTTCACCCGTAATGGTCCCGTAATGATAGCGTAATGGTCATAGCCGGAGTTTCGCATATTTTCTGCTAAGTCATTGTAAAACAAGGAGAGTATT